>JBHPDK010000058.1:0-2068 GCA_042577965.1 Patescibacteria group bacterium | reverse complement strand
CCTTTGGAGCATCTTCCGAAGGTTCTTTCTTCTCGAACACGTTTGTATAGAGGTTTCCAGCCTCTTTTTCGCCTTTGTCTGTTTTAGTTGGTTCTTTAGGCATTTTATTTTTATTTTTTTATTTCTGTGTGTTTTTCGCCAAGTCACACGTTTGATAATTTCCTTATATTTTAGCAAATTTTGGGCGAAAAGTAAAGGATAGGTAGGGTGTTTATTTGACTGAGAGTACTAATAAATATAAACTTACGTCATGTTTTAGATCTTTGACAATAATTAGCAGGTATTTTTCTGCCAATGATTCTTTCTTGATTTTCAGAAATCTTGAAAATGAATCAATGGCTTCTGAAACAGCAAAAATCGTAGGCAGATGTCCTGCCTGCTAAAAAACAAGGAGTGAAGAGATGAGTAATTCTGAGCGCGGAGAGTGGAACAGAGGCCTGGGTCGCGTGAGCATGTGGCTGATCAACACCATCATATTGGTGATTGTGATCGGTTGTTTTGTTATGAATTTCAAAACAGGGAATATTTCGATGACTCCTGTAATAACAGCCATACTTTCACTTATAGGTATGATTGGAGTTTCCTGGGTAGCTCGAAATGAGAGCTGGAATCCCAGTAATAGGTGGAGGATTTTGGCTATCATTGCCATATTGCTTCTAGTATACATTCCTTTGAATGTCGGTTCTTTGTTTCTGGTTGGTACCAATAATGGTGAAATAATCTACTGCGATGGCAAAAGAATGCCCAGAGTTGGGGGTGATCTTGTATATCGCACAAATTTGTGCCAGGTTCAGACTGCTTCACGAATAATTGAAGTTGGCACACTGGCCACAGCTAAAACCAGTGATGGTGTAGTTGTGAAGAGATGCCTTGTAGAGGATGTCAGAATCCCGAAATCCAAATTCGATTTCAAACTGGGATTGGTCCAGATCAATGGAAGGCTCGGGAAAGAGCTGACATCACAGATGAAACACGCTTTTGCCTCTGAGGTTTCCACCCTCACTTCACAAGAGTTTCTGGCAATGCATGATTTGCGATTCGTCAGAAAGCTGCAGTTCAAACTGGCGCATATTGAAAGGAGGGATGGGCTGCTCTTCGGAGAAGTTGTTGTGGCCAAGAAAAGAAGGTGCTCAAGGTAGGGCAGGACAAAAAATATAGTGATCAGGAGGAATCACTGTTATAAAAAAGGCCTCCGATTCCAAGCGAGTCGGCGGCCTTTTAAGCATTTCTTGATAAGTCTTATTTCAACTCTACAGTTGTACCAGCTTCTTCCAATTTTTTCTTTAATTCTTCAGCTTCATCAGCTGGAACATTTTCTTTAATTGGTTTTGGAGCACCATCTACTAAATCTTTTGATTCTTTTAACCCAAGACCTGTAATTTCACGAACTGCCTTAATTGCAGCTACTTTTTGATCACCAGCAGCAACAAGTATTACAGTTTTGTTGCCTCCGCCAGCTTCTTCTGCGCCGGCTTCACCACCAGCAGCAGGAGCAGCAGCCGCAGCCACAGGAGCAGCAGCACTTACACCGAACTTGTCTTCCATTGCTTTCACAAGGTTAGCAAGGTCGAGCACAGATAATTTCTCAACTTTGTCGAGAATGTCTTGTGCGTCTTTTGATAATTTTACTTCTTCTTTTGTTGCATCATCAGCCATTTTTAATGTTGTTAAGAATAATTAGAAGTATATTTAAGTTTATTTGTTGTTTTCTTCCTCAGCAGTGTCAGGATCCTCCGCAGGTTCATCAGCTTTAGCTTCTTCCACTTTCGGTGGTTCTTCAGCTTTCTCTTCCGCATTAGCTTCCTCTACTCCAGCCTCTTCCTCTGCAGGCGCCGCAACCTCTTCTGCCTTCTCTTCCGCAGGAGGTTCTTCCTTTGGCGTTTCAGTTTCTTCAGCTTTTACATCCTCAGCCTTTTCTTCGGCCTTCTCTTCGGTAGGTGCAGCTTGAGCTTGAGCCTCCGGTGCTGGAGCTGCCTCAACCTTAGCTTCTTCCTTTGGCGTTTCATCTGTAGCAGCCTCATCAGCCTTTTTAGCCTCTTCTGCGCCTGAAACACCCGCAGAAGAGGCT
>JBHPDK010000057.1:0-2241 GCA_042577965.1 Patescibacteria group bacterium | reverse complement strand
TGAATGCGGTAATTTTATACTTGAAGGTGGTGAATCTTGCGATGATGGAAATATTGTAAATGGAGATGGATGTTCTGCTAGTTGTATAGCAGAAACTGAAAAACTAACTAAGCCTCCTCCTGAAACTGAGAAACTAACTAAGCCTCCTCCTGAAACTGAGAAACTAACTAAATAAATGTTGACAACAAACTAATTATTCTAAGTTAGAATTGAATTTTAATTATTATTTAAACAAAAAACAAAAATGGATGAAAACAAAAATATTCCACAAGAAGCGGGACAAAAAGTAGTAAAATCCCAGATTGGAAAAATCCTTGCTATTGTGGTAGCTGTTGTAGTTGTCGCAGGAGTTGCAAGCGTTTTCCTACAATCAAGCTACTATAAAGGCTTAACCTGTGGCACAAGAAGTATATGTGGCGATGGCATTGTTTGTGTAACTGCAGGTGAGCAATGTGATGATGGTAATAACAATAATAATGACTTATGCAATAACCAATGTGAAGTTCAATTCCCAATTTGTCATTACAATCAATCAGGAGCTTATAATATTCTTTGGGTAGATGATAAGGCAGTTGATGGATTAGGAGGCAGTGATCATTCTGCGCATGTAAATGATATAATCCCAATATCTGATGTAGATAATGATGGGGATTTTGATGGAGATGATTGTAATTTAGCAGCTTCTTAGCATTAATCATTCCATTGATTTATACAGATGACTAAAGTAAAGTTAGGAATAGTTAAATTTCTATTCCTAACTTTTTTATTATGCAATCTTTAATTATGTTTTACCCGGTAGTTATTGTTGTTGGTATTTTGCTTCTAATAAGCATTCGCCAGGTTAATGAATATCAACGTGGTGTTATGTTCACTTTAGGTAAATATACAGGTACTAAAATGCCAGGTTGGCGTTTAGTTATCCCAGTCTTTCAAAGTATGAGACGTGTTGATATTCGTACAAAAGCGGTTGATGTGCCTGATCAGGAAGCAATCACAAAAGATAATGTATCAATCCATATAAATGCAGTAATTTATTATAAGGTTTCAGCTGCAGACAAGTCAATTATTGAAGTTGAGAATTTTTATTATGCGATTTCTCAACTTGCACAAACAACTATGCGTAATGCAGTTGGTGAAGTTAGTTTAGATGATCTTTTAAAGAATAGAGATGAAATAGCACATAGAATTCAAGGTATTGTTGATAAAGCTTCGGATCCATGGGGAATCAAAGTTGAATCAGTTGAACTTAAAGATATTGTTCTTCCACAGGATCTTAAAAGAACAATGGCAAAAGAAGCAGAAGCAGAAAGAGAAAAAAGAGCAGTTATTATTAGAGCAGCTGGTGAAGTTGAAGCTGCAGAAAATATGGCAAATGCAGCAAAGACGCTTAACTCAGCACCAGGTGCGCTTCATTTAAGAACTCTTCAGACAGTTAATGATCTTTCATCAGATCAATCAAATACAACAATTTGGATGATGCCAATTGAAGCACTTAGGGCTATGGAAAGTATTGCTAATTCAGGACATCACAAGTAAGCAATATCCTTGACATATCTTACAAAAAGTGATATAATATTTTTAGTATAAAAAAATAAAAATTAAATAAAGAAACAAAATGGACATTGGTGCTTTACTCTCGCAAATCGATTTTGGGACCTATTGGGGAATATTTTTTATTGGCATTCTGATTGCTACGACGGCAATGAGTACAGGTGTTGATGGAGCCATATTTTGGGCTCCTGTTTTATTGCTTCTTTATGGTGTAGAACCTGCAGCTGCAGTTGCATGTGCTATTTTTATAGAACTTTTTGGCTTTGGATCCGGCCTTTACGGCTATACTAAGCGAAAAAAAGTGTTATTTAAGCAGGGCGCCTTTCTTCTGATATTTACTATTCCCTTGGGAGTTTTGGGCGCCTATATCTCAAAAATTCTTCCAATTAATTTTTTGATATCTATAATTGCAATAATCTGTCTTGTATTAGCATTTAGCAATTTTCGCCGGGCAGAATTAGAAGATCACCATAAGGAAAGAGACATTAAAAATCCTGCTTTAAAACATAAAAAACTTGGGGGCTTTTTAACTTCAATTGGGGGCTTTTTTGCAGGAGCAATAGGCGTGGGGATTGGTGAAACAAACAATTATTATCTTTTGATAAAGAATAAATACCCTGCTACATTTGCCACAGGAACAACAATTTTCATTATAGCTGTTACAGACTTATTTTGTTCATTATTTATGGG
>JBHPDK010000056.1:0-2563 GCA_042577965.1 Patescibacteria group bacterium | reverse complement strand
TAGAAAATTATCGCTTAAATAAAGGAATTTGGATTGATTAAATAATATTAATAATTAATTGAATAAATTAAGATATATCTAGATTGAGGCACATTTTGTGCCCTTAAGCGCGTATATTACTTAGGTCAGTGTTAAAACACTAACTATTTTTTTATGGAAACTCTAACAATAGTCCTTACACTAGTCGGGCTTGCTGGGGGCGTAGCACTTGGTTACGTGTACCGAAAAAAGCGAGTTGAAGAAAAGAACAAGGACTTAGCTGAAAAAAGTCAGCAATTAATTAAAGATGCTCAAAATAAATCAAAAGAATTAGGTGAAAAAGCAGCGTTTGATGCTGGAGTTGCAGGCCTTCATCCGAATTTAATTAAACTATTGGGACGTCTTAAATTTAGAGTTAGCTATGGCCAGAATGTTCTAAAACATTCAATGGAGGTTTCGTATTTGGCAGCTAATCTGGCAAGCGAACTTGGCGCAGATCTTAATTTATGTAAACGTGCAGGTTTATTACATGATATTGGTAAAGCTGTTGATCATGAAGTTCAGGGTCATCATGCAGCGATAGGTCGTGATATTGGTAAGAAATTTGGATTAGATCCAAAGGTGATTCATTGTATTGAAGCTCATCATGGAGATCCTGCAGCTGAAACCAAAGAAGCAATGGTTGTTGCAGCTGCTAATGCAATTGCAAATTCACGTCCTGGCGCAAATAAAGACAATTTAGATAACTATATAAAGAGGCTTGATGAACTTGAGAACGTATGTAACTCATTTGAAGGGGTAAGAAAAGCATACGCAATTCAAGCTGGTACTGAAGTTAGAATATTTGTAAATCCTGGTGATGTTGATGATTTAGCTGCTGTTAAATTATCGCATGACATCACAAGGAAGATTGAACATGATTTGCAATATCCTGGTCAGATAAAAGTAAATGTAATTCGAGAGACCAGAGAAGAGGAATTTGCAAAGTAGGCAACTTTAATCTGTAATGTTATAATAAGTTAAATGTTTTTATAATTGTAAATAACCTTAACTATATTTTATGAAAAAATTATTTGCACTCGTGATTTCAGTGGCGATTTTGGCAGCATTTTTGCCAACTACATTCGCAACTGACATTTGCGCTGCTGAGCCTTTAACAGTGCGTAATTTCAATGCAGAAATTACATCTGCAGTTCATTTAAGAACTGTATCTTGCATGCAGGAATCAACAGTAATTACTACTCTTTCAGGGGGTGAAATCGTTCAGGTAATCGGAACAACAGAAGGATGGCATAAAGTTCGTCGTGCTGATGGCACTGAAGGATGGATTTGGGAAACTTTTCTAACAGAAACAAGTAAACCATTTAATCCATCAGAACCGGAGCCAGAGCCGGAACCAGAGCCATATGTTGAGCCGGAACCAGTTGAGTATGTAGCAATGCGTGATATTGGAGGTCATAAATATGAAGATGCTATTTGGTATGTTTATAACAATGAAATTGTTCAGGGTTATGAGGATGGATCTTACAAACCTGATCAAACAATTAATCGTGCTGAGCTTTTAAAAATTATTATAGAAGCAAAATATAATAACGAATTTGAAGCTTATGATAGCCAAGGATGCTTTACTGATGTAGCTGCAAGCCAATGGTATTCAAAATATGTTTGTTTTGCATTAAGTAAATATATAGTTGAAGGATATAAAGATGGATCATTTAAACCTGCTAATGAGATTAATTTTGTTGAAGCTCTAAAACTTGCTCTTATTGGATTTGGAATAGGATATGAAGAAGGGGATCCCTGGTATAGAAAGATTGTAGAAGAAGCTTCAGAAGCTAATTTGATTCCTCTTGATGTTGATAAATTTGATGATATTTTAACAAGAGGGCAAATTGCTGAAATGATCACCAGAATCATGAAATATGAAGACGAAACTTTAGCAGATTATTTAGGTGCAATGGTAGATTCGAAGATTACTTACGAAATGCTGGAATATTAAGAGTTAGTAACTTGACAAAAGATGAATAGGGGGGCTACAATGCCCTCCTATTTTAATATATTTCAAAATGGCTTTACAAGGAACATTAACAATAGAATCAGTGCCGCACTTATTACATGGATATTCAGATAAATATTGCGACTCTGCACTTTGCCTGGTACAGGATTTGGATGAAATACACGGAGATGATGTAATTAAAGCTGTTAAAGCTGAAATTGAAAGACATACTGCTGATATTCGTAATCTGATAAAGCAAAAGGTAAAAGGTGATTTATCATTAGCATTAAATTTTAATGAACCTGATGTTGATAGAATTGATCCTGAAGCAAATCAGGAAATTAGAGATTTATGTATGAAACTTCAAAGGAAAGTACTTAGAATCTTTAGTGGAAAATCTTATGAAGAGCAACTTACAGATCTTCCTCAGGCATTAAAGGCTATTTTAAAATGTATTGTTGATATGAGGAGAAATGTTGAAAAAGTATTATTTGTCAGACCAGTTAAATTAGATGATGAACAAATTGAGCAAATTCATCCTGATTATCAGCAGTATGTCTTTCAATTTCAGCTTTAACAGCTTTAATT
>JBHPDK010000055.1:0-2585 GCA_042577965.1 Patescibacteria group bacterium | reverse complement strand
TGGCTTGAGCTATTTGACAGGTTTTTTCTGAGGATCAACCAACGGGAGGCAACACAATGCGAACGATCTTAACGCTGGGAACCCTGGTTCTCACCCTAACCTTCTCAACGGTCGCCAGTGCCGATGAGAAAGACGACAAGGACAAGAACTGGCGCTTCAGCCTCGGCGGTTTCATCACCGCGAACACGGACATGGGCGGCGGAGGCTTCCTGAGCCTCGAGGGTGACCTGTGGGAGAACAAGGTCCTGACCTTCGGGATCGGTGGCGAAGTGATCTTCGACACCTTCAACCTCCCCGTCAACGTGCCGGGCCTCGACTACATGCGGGGCAACGCCTTCGACTTCGTGTTCGAGGCCAAGCTGCGGGCCGCTCCGGCGAAGTTCATCGAATTCGGCTTCGGAGTCGGGCTCGGAGGAAGGTACTTCCTTATGGAGGAGGAACGGTTCACAGGGCCGGGTAACGTGCCCATGGCGATCAAAGGTACGGACCGGATGTACCTGATCGTCCCTCTCACTCTCCACCTCGGGTTCCGCCCCACCAAGGCTTTGATGATCGCCGTGGTCTACAAGCCCGCCTGCGCCTTTGGCCAGGTGTACGAGGTGGGTGAGCCCAAGGAGCGTAACTTCTGGTTCCACAGGCTCGGGCTCCAGCTCGAGTTCCTCATGTGACAACCTGTCAATCGCGCATTCGCGCACAGAGGCGACATGCAAATGTCGCCTCTTCACCCTATTCGAAGTTTTTCTTCAAGCATTTTATAGCTTTCTTCACTGTTATATAATCCGTATTTTTCCCACATTTCACGATCTAATGCCTCTTTTCTTTTATAAATTTCATAATGAGGCTGGTATTTTTCAGGTGTTATATTGAACATCATTGCGTTTGCACCTGCTTTTATTGCCTTTTTACGGCCTTTTTCAGGGTCCAGAGTTTCATGGGCAGTAACCACAGGAATTCTTGTATCTTTCATTTCTAAACGCAAAATAGCTATCATTTTAAGCATAATATCTGTTGAACCAGGCTTTTCCTTGGCAAAAGGCGTATTTTGGCATGGTACAAACGGCCCCATTGAGACCATATCAAACTCATTATCCCGAATTGTAATGATATCCTGGGCTAAATCAGCAATTGTCTGCCCAGGAAGCCCGACAATCGACCCAGATGCAATAAAATAGCCTAATTCTTTCATGAATTTTAAGTGCTCGAAGCGGGTTTTTAGAGATTTGTGAGTACCGGGTACTGAGGAAGTACTGAGTACTGAATTGTGAATTTTCGCAAACAGCTGCGGATTCGAAGTCTCAAATCTAAACAAAACACCATCAGCGCGCGCGTCTTTTAATGCTTTATATGTGTCAAAATCGCGCTCTCCTATGCTAATAAACACAAAAACTTTATGTTTTTCTTTAATTCGGCCTATTAAATTCACGAGTTTCTCCTTTGTGTAATAAGGATCCTCGCCTGACTGAAGTACAAAAAGCTTATATCCTTTATCTGCAGCGTTTCCTACAGCTTCAATAATTTCATTATCTGTCATTCTATAACGCCTGATTGCAGTGTTTTCGCAACAAAGGCCACAATAATTGCAGTCATTTACGCAATAATTCGAAAATTCAATGATCCCATGAATGCAAAAAAAGTCTTTAATGTACGTTTTTCTCATCATTTCTGCTTCGCTGAATAATGCTTCGAGTTCCGGACCGTTAATATTCAATAAATATTCGATTTCTTCCTGTTTTAATTTGCGCTTTTTTGACGCCTTAACTGTTTCTATAAAACGCTTATTTAGCTTATCAGGATCAGTCTTTTGAACATGTTCCAAAAGCTCTAAAATCTCCTTTGCATCATCCGCAGAGACTTTTTGCACAGCAATATCCGACATATACAAAACCCAGTCTCCAACATTTAATAAATCGAGAGAGCGAATATCAATCTCAAATTTTTGGCCATCTTTATCAATGATGGCTTTTTGGTCACGAATTTCAATGACTTTTGCAGGGATTGTGAGACACATTAAAAAAACTTAAGGGACCTCATATTAACAATTATAGGGAAAATTAACCAACTTTTATTGGCTTCGAAGTACCTGATCTTCAAAAGCAGTAAAGTCTTGAGTTTTTCTTACTGCTTCCTGAATCATATCAATTACCTCTCTAACAAGCTGGGGATCTCGATCTTCAATAAGAGCAAGCCATGCACCAATTTGAGCGGTTTTTTCTGAATCTCCAATGAATTGGGATTGTTCTAAAGCCAGTTCCAGAGCAGTTTTTGCTACTTGTTTATTACCGCGATTTAAAAAAATGCCAGCCTGTAAGCAGAGATCTTTTAATAAATCCACTGCATTATCAATATTAAGTGATTCATATCTTTGCTGAAGACCATGGGGAAGCTGTTGAAAAAAGGGATTTTGTCTTAATTGATCTAAAAAAACATTACTTGGAGTTTCGTTAGACATAATTTAGTGGTTAACTGCTTAATATAAGCCATAAAGTAACAAGGTATTACAAAAAAGAGCTTATGAAGTTAAAACTCAATAAGCTCTTTTTATTTATCTTTTAAATTATCTCAATTTAGCGTCAAATTCAGCAATT
>JBHPDK010000054.1:0-2620 GCA_042577965.1 Patescibacteria group bacterium | reverse complement strand
CTTGGCTTTAGAGTAAATGCTTATGCTTTTAGAAGGTATGTAGCAACTCATTTAAACACTAAAGGTAAAGATATTAAGGACATCCAGCAATATCTTGGGCATACCAGACCAACAACAACATTAAGATATATAGAAAGATCATGTGTATTAACTGATGTATGTGCTGGAGTGATGGGGGAAGTATTTTAAGGGTATACAATATAAATTTTGAACATATAAAATAAAGGTTTATACTACCTACATCATTAATATAACGATTTGGCAATAAAATCACCACATACAATCAGAGAATTTGATTTCTTTTTAGATGAAGATGTAAGAGCTCAACGCATTGGGATATTATGTTTGGAAAAAGAATTAACACCTGCTTTATGCCAAGCTTTGTTCAGAGTTAAAGAAGATGCCCAATCATATCATGTTAAAAGAATTGAAGGGAAAACAACCCTTACTTCAGCTGAGAAAAAAGAAAAAATTAATTCAATAAAAAAACAATTACGAGAACCAAAATGGTCTAATTTAAACCTAATGCGATCTTTTATAGCACAAGGATTCATTCAACATTTTTTCCATTATTGGGGGAAAGGACCATTGCCAATAATGTTTTTCAATGCTCCATTTAATACAAATCACCTAACATCAATAAATGATTTTTATAATAACTTACAAGATTTAAAATTGGATGCTTTAAAATATTTAAATTATTCACAATCAATACTGTTTACAGATTCCTTTAATACACCTGCAGGATATAAATTCGAAGAAATAGTAAGAAACACCAATAATTTATCTAGGTGTTATCGGGTTGATAGTAGAGCACATGATTTGATTCAACTTGCCGATTTATTGTTGGGTGTCACTACATATATAAATACAAAAAAACGAACAAAGAGTAAGGCTAAGCTTAATTTAGTAAAAGCGTATAAAGGATTTATAAAAACAACAAAAACAAAACACTCTGGCAGTTACCAGAGTGTATATACAATATAATTGTATGAAGTAGTGGTTTGAAAGCCACATTTATTGGGTGGGTCTCCCCACTACTACATGTAAATAATATCGCATTTTGTGCAACAAGTCAAGAACTTTGTCAACTTCTGGCAATCAATTCAACACATGCATCTCAACACCTTTGCTCATCTGCTGATTTGAACATGACAGATAAATCGTAGTAGTTGTTATCTTAGAGTGTCCCATTAGCTTAGATAAGGTGTAAATATCACATCCACCTTCTAGCATTAAACGTGCAAATCCATGCCTGAGTGTATGAGCTGAAAATTGAATGCCTGTAGCTATACGTAAACGTGCCATTAAGCGTGTTATCAGCTTCACCCCTATCGGTAAATCTCGTTGAACACCAGTAAAGAAATATATGCTCTCCTTTTTCATTTTCTTACGCCGTTGTATATATTCTAACAACACCGTTTGGAGCCTATTGTTCATTGGTATAATACGATCCTTGCCCCACTTACCTTGATTGATAAAAATACTCTTATTGTCTAAAGATACTTCGCCATACTTCAATTTCATCACCTCATTTCTACGTAAACCTGCTAAAAGCATTATTGCTACAATGGCGAAATTACGATACTTCTCAAAGCGATAGGTGTAAGGAAGATTAAATGAGGTTTCAAGAATAAGCTGAGCTTCCACTTTTGATAAAGTCTTAGGTAATTTATGCTCTAAGCGTGGTTTTTCAAGTTCATTAGCGTAATTCTCTGGTATATGACCTTCTTTGACCAACCACTTAAAGAGTGGATTAAGATGCTTTAAATGGTCTCTAAATGTACCTGATGACCAATTCCTATTAAGTCTTCCATTATAAAACCATTCTTCAATCACCTTTTTACTTAATTCTTTTGGGTCTTCAATTTTTGTTTCTTGAAGAAATAGCTTAAATGTTCCTTTGTAGGACATTATGGTCGCCGAGGCGTAGTTCCTAATCACTTTTCCGAACTGCAAATAACGGTCCATTAAATCTTGTAAGGTAAGATTTTCCATCGTAACTTGGGTTAATAATACGATGGGCGTGTCTCTAGTTTTCCCCTACACTAAGCGATAATGGAGCCACCGTCGGGATTTGAACCCGAGACCCCTTGCTTACCATGCAAGTGCTCTACCCCTGAGCTACGGTGGCATACTGTAACGTCCTCGATGGGCACTTCCCTGTAGAGTGTGCCTCTGGAGCAACCTAATTGTTTGAGTTTTTGTTATGGGTTAGTGGTAGAATGAGATTTCTCTCGAGGGGTACACCCTTACCATGGGTGTGCTCTACCACTGAGCTACGATGGCAAATTTTTATATGCGAATTCATTATATTCAGTTTTCCTCTTAAATCAAACAAATTCGCCAACGAATATTTTAGAAAAAATTTAAGTTTTCTTAATTTTTGCTTGTTATCATAGAGGTGCTTTTGCGCAGAAGCCTTAATTTTTAATCCTTTTTATATGAAAAAATTCATAATTGGGCTTCTTCTTTTCTCACTCTTTTTAATTAAATTCCCAGTGGGCATAATTCAGATTGCAAATGCAGCTTCACCAGGTAGTGTTATAATTAATGAAATTGCTTGGATGGGCAGTGCTGATTCAATAAATGACGAATGGATCGAGCTCTACAACACAAC
>JBHPDK010000053.1:0-2669 GCA_042577965.1 Patescibacteria group bacterium | reverse complement strand
TTTTCAGTTAAACCTGCTAATCCTAGCAATGCATTTAATTCAGCTTCTGTATAATCACAATTAGATAGCTTAGTAATTTGTTCATCTGTTAAAACACTACTTGGCTGAGCTGGGGTAGATGCTGCAATACATGCTAAAACTGCTGACATTTCTTTTTCTGTTAAATCAGTGCGAGCCTTTCTTACATTAAGCAAAAAAGAAAAGCTTGTGAAAAAACAGGAATTGAATGGGTGCAATTTGATTATGATGAAAAGCTAACTCAGGCTGAACTTTTAGATAAAATTAAAGAATTAAATGAGGATGAAAAAGTTCATGGAATCCTCGTACAATTACCTTTGCCAGAGCATTTTGAGGTTCCAAAGGTGATTCGGGCGATTGATCCTCATAAAGATGTTGATGGATTTACCGCTTACAACCTTGGGAAAATGTTTTTATCAACTGAATTTGAAGATTTGCCACCCTGCACTCCTGCTGGTGTTATAAAGATGTTGGAATATTATGATATTAATCCGGAAGGAATGAATGTAACGATTGTTGGAGCTTCAAATATTGTTGGGAAGCCGCTAAGTACAATGCTACTTAATCGCGGAGCAACTCCAACCGTGTGCCATATTAAAACTAAAGATCTTAAAAGCCATACTATTAATGCTGATATGGTTTGTGTGGCTGTGGGAAAGCCGAATTTGATAACTGAAGATATGGTGAAAGAAGGGGTGGTTTTGATTGATATCGGAACGAACAGAAAAGATGATGGCAAGCTGTGTGGCGACTGTGATTTTGAAAGAATTTCGCCTAAAGCGTCTTATATTACTCCCGTACCAGGTGGCGTTGGACCAATGACAGTAGCATGCTTAATGCAAAACACAGTAAAGGCGGCTAAACGCCTTAATAATATAACTTAACCAAATGCGCTCATGTGTGGAATCATAGGAATTATGGGATCGGGAAATATTGCACCAGAACTCTATGATGGACTAATTACTCTCCAACATCGTGGTCAGGATCAGGCAGGTATGATGACTCTTGATGATCATTTTCATTTAAAAAAAGGCAATGGGCTTGCACGTGATGTTTTTAGAACAAAAAATATGATGAGGCTAACTGGTCCAATGGGGATTGCTCATGTTCGCTACCCAACTGCTGGAACTTACAAAGCAGCTGAATCTCAGCCTTTTTATGTAAATTCCCCTTATGGGATTGCGCTTGTACATAACGGAAATCTAACTAATTACAATCAGCTTAAAAAAGAAGTAATTGATCATGATAAAAGGTTTTTAAATACCAGCAGCGATTCAGAAGTACTGTTGAATGTTGTGGCGCACGAATTTAGAGCTCAAAAAGTTAAAGAAATGAAACCTGAGCATATTTTTAAAGCAATGGAAAATGTATTTAGAAGAGTTAAAGGTAGTTACAGTGTAATTACTCTTGTGGGAGATCATGGAATGGTCGCATTTAGAGATCCATATGGAATTAGGCCCTTAGTAATCGGACAAAGAAAATCTACAATTAAAACTGATTATATTATTGCATCTGAAAGTGTTGCAATTGATACTTTGGATTTTGAACTCATTAATGATATAGAACCAGGTGAAGTTGTGTTTATAGATAAAGAAAACAATATTCACAGAAAAATATGTGCTCCTAAAAAAGACAGAGCTCATTGTTTATTTGAATGGGTATATCTTGCGCGGCCTGATTCAACAATTGATAAAATTAATGTTTATAAAACACGTTTAAGGCTTGGCGAATATTTAGTTGATAAAATCAAGGCAGCAAAACTTGATATTGATGTAGTTATTCCTGTTCCGGATAGTGCCAGAAGCTCTGCAATTCCTCTGGCTCATAAATTGAAAGTTAAATATCGTGAAGGTTTGATCAAAAATAGATACATTGGACGAACATTTATCATGCCTGGTCAGGCAATTCGTCGAAAATCTATTAAATTTAAGCTTAATCCTATTAAACTTGAACTGCGGAAAAAAAATATTTTGCTTGTAGATGACAGTATTGTACGTGGAAATACATCCAAAAAAATTATTGAAATGTGCCGAAATGCAGGAGCTAAAAAGGTTTATATTGCTTCATGTGCTCCACCACTTGTTGCCCCATGTGTTTATGGAGTGGATATGCCAACCAGAAAAGACTTTGTTGCATACAATTTAACCAATGAAACAATAGCAAAAGTAATAGGAGCTGACAAAGTTTTCTATCAGGATTTGAAAGATCTGGAAAAGGCTGCGCATAAAGGAAATAGAGATATTAAAACATTTTGCGGAGCTTGTTTTTCAGGCAAATATCCTACAAAAAATGTAACTGAAAAAACACTTCAGGCTGCTGAGGAAGTTCGTAGGCAGGCTCATCCTTTAAAAGAAGAGGCTGGAGAGCCAATGACGCTTTTATGACCTTTGACTATTAACATTTGACACTTGATGGTATGAAAAAAGTATTATTAGTGGGGAATGGTGCTCGCGAACATGTAATCGCAGAAGCACTTAAAAAAAGCCCACAAGAAGTTTCGCTTATCACTTATGGTAAAGCCAAAAATCCAGGTATTGCAAAACTGGCGGATCGATACGAAACAGGGCCTTTAGATGAATTCACTGAGCTTAAAAAACTTGCAGTTGAAGAAGGCGTTGATTTTGCAGTTGTAGGTCCGGATGATCCTATTG
>JBHPDK010000052.1:0-2780 GCA_042577965.1 Patescibacteria group bacterium | reverse complement strand
AACCAGAAAAAATCGAAAAAATCGAAGAAGTTGAAGAAAAACCTGAAAAAGTTGAAAAAGCTGAAGAAGAAGAGAAAAAACCAATGGACATCTCTGATCTTGATTCAAAACTTGAGAGCATCCTTGATGATCCGGATATAGATATTAAATTATAATATAACTCTCCTAAATTATGGTTAAAAATAAGTATAATAAACCATGTAAATTCTGTGAGGATAAAGAAAAGTATATAGATTATAAAAATCTAAAAGCTTTAAGACCTTATCAGACAAAATATTCAAAAATTGTGCCTAAATATTACTCTGGTGCTTGCTTAAGACATCAGAAAATGCTTGCAAAAGCAATTAAAAGAGCACGGTTTATGGCTTTAACTCCTTACATTCGATAATTTATGCCTCAAACACTCCCTTTTTCTCAAATGACAGATGAAGAGATCGAAAAATCCCTATCTGAAAATAAAATAGGGCTGAAAGTAGATGAAGCAAAACAGGTTGAGAAAATTTTAGGACGGCCACCAACTCTAACTGAGGCAGTGATTTTTGGAATTCAGTGTTCAGAGCACTGCGCTTACAGATCAACAAAAAAATATTTAAAAACTTTGCCAACAGATGCCCCAAATGTAATTTTAGGGCCAGTTGAAGATTCCGGGATTGTTGAATTTGCAAATGTAAATGGTAAACGTTGGGGGCTTATTATGTCTCATGAAAGCCATAATCATCCATCTCAAATTGTGCCGTATGAAGGCGCAGCAACAGGTATTGGAGGAGTTGTGCGAGATGTTTGCTGCATGGGTGGTAAGGTTATTGCAACACTTGATCCTCTTAGATTTGGAGATATCAAGCGAAATCAGGCACGAAGAATTGCAGATGGAGTTATAGCTGGAATTGCAGGATATGGAAATCCAATTGGTGTGCCTTGTTTAGGAGGGGATTGCTATTTTGATGAGCAATATAATGATAATTGCATTATTAATGTAGCTGGTTTCGGAGTTGTTAAAGAGAGCGATGTGATTCATTCATACGTACCTGAAGAAGCAGCTGATGTTGGATACGACATAATAATTATTGGAAAACCTACAGATAATAGTGGAATGGGCGGAGCTTCATTTGCTTCAGTTGAGCTTGATGAAGCTGATAAAGAAGCCAATAAAGGCGCAGTTCAAGAGCCTAATCCATTTTTAAAAAGGCATTTACTTGTTAGTACTTATGATTTATTTAGAATTTTAAAAGAAAACGGGGATTTAGGCCGCGTTTCATTTAAAGATCATGGGGCAGGCGGAAATGTATGCTCGACAGTTGAGCAGGTAGCAAAAAGAGGCTTTGGAGCAGATGTTGAAATTGATAAAATCCATACTGGAATGTCAGGGCTGCATCCATCAGTTATCGCTTGCTCAGAGACACAGGAAAGATTCGCCTGGACATGCCATCCAGACCTTACACAAATGATTCTCGACCATTATAACAAAAAATGGGATTTGCCCAGCGTTGCTGAAAATGCGCGTGCGACTTTAGTGGGGAAAGTTCGACATGGTAATTACAAATTAACTTATAAAGGTGATGTTGAGGCAGATGCTCCTGCTGTTGATTTAACAGAGGGAATTCAATATGACAGAGAGGTGAAAGAGCCTGTGAAGGATTTAAAAGAGCCAAAAATTGATGAGCGGGATGATTATACAGCGGTTATACTGGATTTATTAGTGAGTGAAAATATCGCTAGCAGAAGGCCGATTTATGAAAGATACGATAAGCAGGTTAGAGGCGATACAATAATTGAAGCAGGTGAAGCAGATGCAGGTGTGCTGGCACCTTTATTAGGCGAAGATGTACCTGAAGAATATAAACGGGTAGGCGTTGCTTTAACATGCGATGCAAATCCAAGATACGGCAAAATCTCGCCTTATTATCAGGCATTAAATGCTGTTGTTGAATCTATGAGAAACGTTGCAGCAGTGGGGGCTGAGCCAATCGCAATTACAGACTGTTTATGTTATGGGAATCCTGAAAAACCTGAGCAAATGTGGGAATTCGTAGAGGGTGTAAGAGGTGTAAAAGAAGCATGTGAGGGTGTGCGGTTAAAATCGCATCCGGATTCACCGACTCCTGTTATTTCAGGTAATGTTTCACTTTATAATCATTCGAAAAATGGTGCAATTCCACCTACTGCAATAATTTCTTGTGCTGGTCGGATTGCGGATTATAGGCAAGCAGTGACTATGCAATTTAAAAAGGCTGGTTCAAAGTTGTTTTTACTGGGTGAACGTCGCAACGAATTAGGTGGTAGTGAATTTTATAGATTAATTGGTGAGTTAGGCGCAAATGTTCCAAAACCTGGTCTGGGCGAAGCGCAAGCGCAGATTTATTCGCTTGTTGATGCGGTTAGTGCAGGTTGCATAAATGCAGCTCATGATATTAGTGAAGGTGGCTTGGCTGTATGTTTGGTTGAAATGGCACTTGGGGGCAGAGCCGAAGGCTCTCTTGGATGTCGGGTTGCGATTGAAGGTGATTTGCCTGATTACGTGAAATTATTTAGCGAAACAGGTGGATTTGTGGTTGAAGTAAACGATTCGGATCGATTTCGTGAGATTTGTAAAGGGCATGGAATTGGAGAGATTTTTGAGATTGGCAAGGTTTTGGAGGAAGGCGTGGTTGAGGTTGAAGGTTTGGCGCGTGTGAATTTGGATGAGGCCCGGCCGCGTTGGTGGACCGGACTGAGAGAAAAGATGTAAATATGCTGAAATTGAACATCCGAAATTTGAAATAGATGAATATGTGCAGAAATGT
>JBHPDK010000051.1:0-3055 GCA_042577965.1 Patescibacteria group bacterium | reverse complement strand
GAAGTATGCGGAATTGGTTTTGCTGAATATCTTGAAGAGCTTGGCAAAGGAAAAGAACATAATTTACAGTTAACAGAGGAAAAACTTGGAAGAGAAATTTGTAAGTTCTATATAAATGCAGAAAATGATAAAGAAAGAGGCCGTGCTCGTTTTAATAAAAAAGGTAAAAAGTTTTTTGAGAAATTATGGGAGCATTTAGGAGCTAATGAAATGGCACCCAATTGATTTTTTTCTTTTAATCGCAGCTTTAGTTATAAGAATTGCTGATTCTAAAAGGTTTTTTGTTTCAAGAGCAGCGATATTTTTAGATGGAGCAAATTGAATTTGTTCAAGTTTATAAAGCGCATCGTCGAGGTCAGATTTATTACGAACAATTCCAACTTTTTCCCACATAATTTTTTTAATTTTCTGTTTTAAGGATTGATGATTTGAAGTTTGTGCGAATCTAGGTTTTGGAAATTTGGATGGATTTTTCTGTAGTCGTTTTTTTATGTTCTCACTTATAATTTCGCTAAAAACAACTGCCTCAAGTAAAGAATTGCTAGCAAGCCTGTTTGCTCCATGAACACCTGTGCAGGCAACTTCACCAAAAGCATATAAATTTTGAACAGAAGTTTCACCTTTTAAGTTAACTTTTACGCCTCCACATGAATAATGGGCAGCAGGGGACACAGGTATTTGCTCTCGACTTAAATCATAGCCACGTTTTTTCAATTCCTTATAAATATGCGGAAATCTTTTTTGAATTTCTTTTGGATTTTTATGAGAAATATCCAAATAAACAGGTCCTTTTTTGCTTTCTTTATAAATTGCACGACTAACTTTATCGCGAGGTAATAATTCATCAACAAATCTTTTACCTTTGTGGTTAAGCAGTTTTGCACCTTCACCTCGTAAGGCCTCAGTAAGCAAAAATTTGCTTTTTCGGGGTACATTTAGGGCTGTAGGATGAAACTGAATAAATTCGAGATCCTGCATTTTTGCTCCTGCCCTTGCTGCCATTGCTACTCCGTCTCCTGTTGAAATTCGTGGATTTGTAGTGTGTTTATAAACCTGGCCAAGACCGCCGGTCGCAAGTATTACAGCTGAGGCGAAAATGTTTTCAGCACGGTTATTTTTTAGAATTGAAACGCCGTAGCATTTGTTAGACTTACTAAGTAAGTTCGATGTACTAAGTAAGTCAATTGCGAATGTATCTTCCCAAATTTCAATATTTGGATTACTGTGCACTGCTTTGATAAGTGCTTTTTCAATTGAATGGCCTGTTCTGTCACCAACAAAAGCAACTCTGCGACGGGAATGTCCTCCTTCTTTTGTTAATTTAAGTCTACCTTGTTCTTCTGCAAATGGAACTCCTATACTTTGAAGTTTTTGAATTTCTTTTGGGCCGTTTTTAACCATGTACTGCACAGCTTGCTTGTTATTATGAAAAGCACCGGCCTTTAAAGTATCATTTATATGCTTTTTGTAGTCATCAAGTTTATCTAAAACAGCTGCAATGCCGCCTTGTGCGTAATTTGTTGCTGCTTCAATAATTTTCTTTTTTGTAACAATTAAAACTTTACCTTTTTTGGATACATTGAGCGCAAAGTTTAGTCCTGAAATTCCTGATCCGATAACAACAAAATCAAATTGTTTCATGGCTAAATAGTAGCACACAAAACAATTTATTTCTTTCCAATTGCTATGTGCCAGTTTTTAGGACTCCTTTCCCAAAGAGGCTTAAGTTCTATTCCTTGATCTCGTAATGGACTCCGCATACTTAAAAAAGCTCTTCCTATCATTTTTGATAGTATTGCTCTTGTTGCTCCGCCAAATTTTGGCTTATATTTAGTTCTTAAATATCCACCTGCAGGAATTCTTTTTTTACCATTATATTCAAAAGCTTCTTTGAATCTTACTAGTGCTGCTCTGGAATTTGCTGGTTTTAAAGCTCCGATATCAAGTGCATGTCCAAATAAATGAGCTGAGAAGTCACGTGTAGCAGCTCCTTGGCTCTTAGGTAAAACTTTATATTGATAATGTGGAGTACGCATAGCTCCTGAAATTTTAATTGCATCTACATGGGGAATTTTTTCACCTTTAAATTGTGAGTATCCATAACTTTCCGGATCTTCATTAAATAAATCAATTTGATGGTTAACAAGTTCAACAAGCGCTTCTAATATTGGTTCAAAATCTTGATCCATATACATATCATCAGGATTATTTGATGTCCCACCTGCTTTACCAACTTGTTGGCAGAAATATGGCTTATTAGGATCATTTTCTTTCATTTGAACTAAATCACCTTTTTTAATTTCTGCTTTTTTCCATTTAGTATGTTCTCTTTGCATTTCTTTCCAGCATTTACGTCTACGCATACAACTTCTAATCATTTTTATTCTTTTTCTCCCGGTACTCCATCGTTGTTTTATTCTGTTCTTCTTAAATACTTTTGCGAATACTTCTTTAATAGTCGGTAAAAGCATTTCTACTTGTGCAGGCATAATTACATCTTGACCTCTTACTGCTCTTGCTT
This sequence comes from Patescibacteria group bacterium, assembly GCA_042577965.1. GTDB lineage: Bacteria > Patescibacteriota > Gracilibacteria > UBA1369 > PNNO01 > JAUVDZ01. The sequence goes on along the minus strand of JBHPDK010000051.1, from coordinate 534 downwards.
CTGATCCTAAAAAATATCCAATTTTAAATCTCCCTTTTGAATCTTTAACAGCACTTCTTAATCTCGCATATTTTTTATCTAATCCTTTTTCAGATCTACTTACTAATTCTGCTACATCCATATTTGTTTGTTTCTCAATTGGTGTGTCTAACAGCTTGCTCCATGCTTCAACTTTAACTGCGTAAAATAAAACGTGTCCTCCAACTCTGTCCTGCCCGAATGAATTAGCTAATATGCCTAGTAATACATTTGAATCATAAGGAGGCTTGCCGAGTTTCTTTTTTATATCCGCATCGCTTAGTTTTAGGAATCTATCGATACATTTATTGATTTTTGAGTATCCTGCATTAAATGCAGCACTTAGAATAATTGTTTTTTTAATTCCTTCATAAGCTGGATCAAGTTTTTTAATTCTTTTATTTAGTTTTTCGATTCTTTTTTCTAATTTGCCTTTCATATAATTGTAATATGCACAGAAAAGCTCAATTTGAACGAATCTGTTATAAAAATCATTATCTAAATCAATTTCACCTT
>JBHPDK010000050.1:0-3408 GCA_042577965.1 Patescibacteria group bacterium | reverse complement strand
ATGCATTACGGAACCAAAGGAATCCTTGAATTCGAATCAGACAGAGAAAAAGAACGTGAATGGCTGCTAGCTGCTGGATGTAAAATGCCTCGAATGTTTGATACACCAGAAGATATTGATGCACCAGTGATTGTTAAATTTCATGGAGCGCAAGGCGGAAAGGGCTATTTTATTGCAAAAAACACTAAAGATTTTTATGAAGGTATAAAAGACTACCCTGGCGACGAAAAATACGTTTTACAGGAATATATAGTTGGAGTTCCAATGTACACTCATTATTTTTACTCTCCTTTGAGTGGCGAACTCGAGATCATGAGTTTTGATAAACGTTATGAATCAAATGCAGATTCTATCGGACGAATCGCAGCTCAAGACCAGTTAGATACAGATGTTCGAACTTCATATACGATTACCGGCAATATTCCAATGGTAATTCGCGAATCAATCCTCCCTCAGGTTTTTGAAATGGGTGAAAATGTTGTAAAAGAGTCACGAAAGTTAGCAGGAAAAGGCTTATACGGGCCATTCTGCCTCGAAGCAATTATTGATCCTAACCTAAATTTTTATGTTTTCGAAATTAGCGCACGAATTGTGGCTGGCACTAATCCTTTTGTTAATGGGTCACCATATACTTGGCTTAGATATGACGAACCGATGAGCACAGGAAGAAGACTTTGCCGTGATATTAAACAGGCAATTGAGCAAGATAGGTTGGAAGAGGTTTTAGGCTAATATTCTTTTCTACGCATTGTCCCACTAAATCTCATATCAGGCCATTGATTTCCAACAAATCCTATATTAAGGCTTTGAACTTCCCATTCAAAATCCTGAAAAGTTTCTAATTTTTTATTCATACTTTTAACTAATCTTTTTGCAACTGCTGTTAAAAATTCATCACCATTTCTAGATTTAGATAATGAAAATTCCGGCATATCAGGTCTATTACACCTAAATAATTCAACTCTAAAAGCATTAGGCGTATTTTTTCTATACCTACGTTTTAGAGCTTTGGCACTTAAATTTATCTTTTCTATAATTTCTTCCCAACCATCTAATGGATGTTTATGTTCATCGTTTATTGCCTTTATAATTGCTCGCGATATTTCATTTACACGTTCGTTCCAATTAACTTGATCTGTTCTGTTTATAATTTTTGGACCGCCTTCGTGATCTGGTTTAACAATAAATTTTGGTCCATCATCAGTACTAATTCTCATTTCAGGATTACAATCATTCCCAGGATCACATACAGAATCAGGTTTAATATATGAGTGACCTAAATTAGCTCTGACTTCTCCAATCCCACCTAAATGAATATCAGCTTTTAGCTTCCCTTCTTCAGGATATAAAACCTGATTTTCCAATACCCATTTCACCATCATTTCAATATAAACTCTTAATGGAAGCACGTCTTCCGGAGATATAATTATGTCTCCATTTCTATGTTGTTCTTCATCACCCCTCCAATCAATAAAACATTCTGATGGATCAAATTCGAATGACATTTTGATAATTTAATTATATTAAGATTTAAATTTAACCAGAAAGTGGTAAATTGTCAAGCTGTTGAGCAGGATATGTTGGAAGTGGTTTTAGGATAAATCTCTCTCCTTAATAAAAACAAGATGTTTTAAACTTAAAATAAATTGAGCCCATGCATTTTCCCATGTTGGATTAAATTGATCACTATTATAATATGCTTGCATTAAACCAATTGAAAAAGTAGGAGCTCCAGAATCATAAAGCGCCTCAATTGAATCAACATCATATTCTTCAGCCCATTCACCTAATTCTGCTCGAGCAATATCACGCATTTCATCAGTAATTAAAGGCAATTCTCCTTTTTCAACATCTGGAAAATCTACAAAGGTATTTGAAGCATGTTGTTGTACTTCAATCTGGTTAGTTAACCTAGCAACTTGTTCTCTTAAAGCTTCTATTTCTGCTGCTTGGGCCTCTACTGTTTCTGATAATTCTCCTTCGTCTATTCTTTGTTTGTATAGATCGTATATAGATCTATACAATACAGCTCTAATCAATTTTTTATCTTCTTCTGTTAATTCATATCCTCCTTCTTTCAATCCAGCCTTTAACTTCTTTTTAAGTGGTTTCAACCACTCATTAACTGTATGTGTTTCTGATTCAGATCCTTCACGGTCTGATATTTCTACTTCCATTGATAGTAACATTTCAACTTCAACTCCATTCATATTGTTTCTTCGAAGTAGCTGTTTAACCATTTTAAACAAATCATCATGGCGAGGTGCAATTTGAGAAGGATCAAGATTTTGAAGTATAGCTAAGCTCTTACGTTCCCCTTCAATATTATTAATTAATCCTTGAGGAAATTCTTCTGAATATTCCAAAACCTCTGCAGGTGTTAGATTAGTAATAGATCTGGTTTTTTCATTACTTTGTAGTCTATATAACTCATCCATACGTTTAAATTCAGCCATAAGTAATTTTATTAAGTATTGATCTTACTCTTTCGGAACGACCTGCTCAACTCTAGCTTGTAATTGCTCAACTAATTCTCTAAGTGAAGAAACTTGTTCAGCCAATTCATCAAATTTCACATTTTGCTGACTTTCTGCATACTGTGTTCTTTGTTTATGTAATTCTACAAGCAATGCATGTAAATCTTTTAAAAACACTGGTTCAAAATCCCAACTACTACCTCCTACAGAAGTAATATCCTCTTGAATTGTTTCAAAAAGATCATTTAAAGTATCGTGACAGTTAGATGCAACCTTGATTTTCATTCGTAACAAAATCTGGATTTCTTCATTAGATAAAAATTCAGAAATCATCTTTGTAAATGTACCAACAAAATCAGCATGGAATGGATATTTTTCTGGATCTAAAGAATCAACTTTAACGGGATCGTCATCAGAAGCATCCATTTCATCATATACTTTACTACGTAAATCGTGACTAAATGTAAAAGCTAAATCTTCCGCTTCTTGAATAGTAAGATTTGTAATTGATTTTGGTTTTAATTCATCTAATCGAGTATCAGCCATAATTAGTTTTGTTAAAAGTTGGTTAGTATTATACGTGCTGTTTTTAATTTGTCAAGTGTTTTATAGAATTTCCCCCTGAGGGGAGTTATGTTATAATCGAACCCACTAAATTAAACCTACAATCCATATGGATATCTCAAAAATTCTCAAAAATTATAACACTGAAGATATAACAATTGGCGTACTTGGCGGCCACAGTGCTCTTGATGTTTGCCATGGCGCTAAAAAAGCCGGTTTTAAGACCTTGGCTGTTTGCATGAAAGGCCGTGAAAAAACGTACAATCAATACTATAAATCGCGGCCGGATGGGCGTGGATGCATTGATGATGTGATTATGGTTGATCATTTTAAGGATGTTGTGAAGCCCGAGGTTCAGGAAGAGCTC
>JBHPDK010000049.1:0-3512 GCA_042577965.1 Patescibacteria group bacterium | reverse complement strand
CAGCAGGATTTAAGACATGAGAGGGAACTCATTGAAATATATGGGTTCCCAAAAAACTAAATTTATTAATTAAAATATGTCATCACCAGAATCAAAACAACCTGAAATCCCTTTATGGGATGATCCAAACGAGATTATTAAACTCAGCAGAAATACTGAGTTGGTTCGTGCATTATCTCAATTTTTAGGCTGCACTCAAAAAGATATCAAAGAAGCACTTAAATTAAGAGCAACTGAAGGTGTCAGAATTACTTATACAAGCAAAAAAACAGGTAAAGAAGTAACAAAAACATTTGACCGTGGTTATTGTACATACAAAACTCCAAAACCAAATGGAATTGATATGCGGACTATTAATGATCCTGCTCCGATTCTTAAAGATCTCCAATCGAGACTTTTAAATATTTTCCGACAAATTCCAATTTCAATGGCTGCAAAAGGTGGTGAGCCTAAAACAGGTATTATTGATAATGTTAAGCCGCATATTCCAAATGGATTCACAATTGCCATGGATCTTAAAGATGCCTTTCCAAGTGTGGATGGACAGAGGATAACCGCTAATTTAAAAGGATTTTTGCATAAACAGCTTGAGATGTCGTTTCCACATTTATGCAAAGACTTAAGAGAACAGTTTGTTCAGGCTATTATTACTTTGGTTATTAAAGATGATGAGCTTCCACAAGGAGCTCCTACAAGCACTCATCTTTTGAATGTTGTAATGGCAAAGACTGATGCGGATATTTTTAAATTGATACATGGTGAAGAATCAAGAATGCATTCGCCCCAATTTACCCGTTATGTTGATGATTTAACTGTTAGTTGGAAAGCTACAAAAGAGTTTTTAGAACCATGGTTATTAGCTCAAAAAATTTACAAAAAAGCAGAGAACACTATGTATATGCTTGATAATTTCCAAAAACGTTGTTTGCCTGATATTGCATCAGCAATTAAAGCTTTAGAAAGTTTGCATATTTATTTGGCTGATAAAGTTGAGGCTAAAACACTTCGAAGTAAACTTTCAGCAGCAAGAAAAGAATTATTAGATACCAAGACTCAGGCTCTTGAAGATGGAAATAATGATATTTACCATGCATTAGATGCATTAATTGGTAAACTGGATTTAGTAATTAGTGAGATTGAAGTTGATGATGCAATTATTCCTGATATCCAGGAAGATATTAGAGCAAGAGTAGCAAGAAACGGTTTTAGAATTAATGATTCCAAAACAAAGGTTTGGACGCCATCAAGCCCTACAGTAAGGGAAATAACAGGTGTAACTATTTCAAAAGACGGTAGGCTTGGGATTCCTAAAAAAGCAATGCAGTTATATACTAAACTTGCCAGAGATGCAGCTCTAAATCCAGAAGATTTACCTAAAGATTTGAAAACCAGATCTGGTGAACCTGATCCAGTTAAAATTGCACATACACTTCAGGGAGTCAGAGCATTTGTAAGGCAAGTTAAGAGAAAAGCACCAAAAAGATTTGAAGAATATTACCAAAGGGCCAGAAGTAGATTTTTTGAAGGATGGGTAGCATCTAAAAAAACGCAGCCAATAAGATATGGTAACGGTTACTAATTATGTATTTATACAAACCAGACAAAGAGGAATATCGCGAGTATCTGATTGATCCCTTTTTGCCTAAATATAAAAAAGGCGATGATTTAGAAGTAGATGGTTTTGAAGATTATGTTAAAAAGCTTATTGAATTTGTTGTTGAAAGAGTTGAAGATGCCACTGGTGCAAGTATGAAATATGACAGTAGTTCAAGCGAAGAAAGCGGGGCAATAGCTTCAATCGAACTTCCTGGGTATTTTGGAGGAGGTATGGGTTTTAGTCTGAGTCAGACCCTGGTTCAAACTTTATCTTTACAACAGCAATTAGTTCAAAATCTTTCAATACAGGTTTTAGGTAGTATTGATATTGAAGAATGTAGTGATATTGAAGCAGCATACATGGGAGCTTATTCTGTGCTTTTACATGAGCTTGGGCATCATTTTGATTACGTTGAAATACCAGAATTAACAGAGCAAGTACGAGGTGCACATGAACATGAGCTTGATCCAAATCTTACAAAAGAACTTATTTGTGATCGAATTGGTTTATTGTTAGGTAAAATGGTAATGCCATGCTTGCCTTCTCAGACAAAACAACGATTATTCTGGATATCACGAATGGGGCTTTTACATGGATTTTTTGCAAGAATAAATAAAGCCCTTTATAAACAAGACGAAGGTTTGGTTTGTAATCTGCTTCGTGAGAAACTTGAATTTGAAAAAGCATCAAAAATAAAAATAATAGGAGATGAAACAAGAAAGTGTATTGATATTGCCTTAGGTGATGTAAATGATATGCTTCAGGATTTACAAGTCGAATTATGTTTAACTGATGAGCAGCTTCAATTGACTCTTGAGTTAATGCGAAGGGCATACAGAGCGGTTCAAAAGGAAATGCTTGAAATTTCAGAGTAGATTGTTATAATTTCGCTCCTGTAAATAAATAAATATGACAGAAAGGCCACCCAATTATATTGAAGTTTTAGATAAACTACAGAATAGCAAAAGGTTTTCTCCTGTTCGGTTAGAAGATGTTCGTCAGAATATAAAAGCAGTTTTAGCTGGAGAAAATCCAATTGGATATGAAAAATGGACAAAAAAAGATGCCGAAGACGCATTAGAAACTCTTGATAAAAAATAATTATGGAAAACCCAAGTGGAGAACCAGAAAGACCAAAAGATTACGCAGCAAAACTTGCCCATTTCAAAAATATTAAACAAGGTGATATTGTACGATTTAGGCAGGCGATTATATGGATGGAGAATATTATAAAGGATGAAGACCATCCTGATAGACAAAAACTTTTTTCTGACTGGACTGAAGATGATTTAAGAAGTTTACTTAAAGATGCATTAGATTATGAAAAAAACATTTGAATTTAGCAATTATATCTGTTAATCTTCGTCTGCAATATTTACAAATAGGCTTTCGCTCTTGCTGAAAAATGACGAGAGCTACACTAACCCAAAGAAGTATGAATCCAACAAAAGAAGATACAGCTGCGCCTCAAGATCAGGCTTTAGAGGAGGAGCTTACAAAGTATGAGCTAATGATGATTTTTAAGCCTGATATATCTCAGGAGGAAACTGAAAAAGAGCTCAACAAAATCCGCAAAGAAATCACAAAAAATAAAGGTGAAATTTATCACGAAGATATATGGGATGTTCGTGATCTTGCCTATATGATCAAGAAATACGACAAAGGATATTACGTGATTTTTTACTTCACTCTCGATGGAGCGCATCTAAAAGAAATGGAAAAGGAATTCCTTTTAAATGCAAAAATTTTAAGACATCTTTTTGTTAAAAGTCCAAAAAATTATGAGATTAAGAAACTTGAGGAATTAATGGCTCCATCAGAAGAAAGAAAACCACAGGAAGCTAAAGATGCAAAGCCAAAACGCAAAGCTCCAGTTAAAAAAGTTGCCAAAAAAGAAGAAGAAGTAAAAGAGGTT
>JBHPDK010000048.1:0-3756 GCA_042577965.1 Patescibacteria group bacterium | reverse complement strand
CACTTATCAGTCTGTACGTACTTTACGCTGCAGTAACATTATTTAACGACCACTACGAATTAACCCGTGGTGAAGGCGAAGCAATGCAGTAAGACTGCGAGCGACACTCGCGCGAATCGCGCGAATTTAACATTGCAAAAGCTTGGGTCCATCCCGTAAACTACGAGGTGGACTTTTTAAATGTACCGAGTAAGTCGAAGTACCGAGTACTTAAATACAATTAACCCCCTTATATATGAACTTTGATGGAGTAAACGAGAAAACCCTTGTGCTTGTAAAGCCTGACGCAATTCAACGTAGTCTGATTGGCGAAATTATTGGGCGTTTTGAGCGCAAAGGCCTTAAACTTGTTGGAATGAAAATGATGGGTCTTGATGATGAGATCCTTACAAAACATTATTCTCACCTGGCTGATAAGCCTTTTTTTCCGAGTTTAACTAAATTTATGAAGAGTTCGCCTGTTATTGCGATGTGCTGGGAAGGTCTTGAAGTTGTGAATGCAGTTCGGGAACTTTGCGGTATTACAAAAGCGCGTGAAGCTGAAGCTGGATCGATCAGAGGCGACCTTGCGATGAGTGTGAGTTGTAATGTTGTGCATGCATCTGATTCTGTTGAAAATGCACAAATTGAAGTTAAGAACTTTTTTCAGGGAGAAGAGATTCACGATTACGCTAAGTCTGAGTACGAGCATGTTTATGCAGAGGATGAAAAGTAGATGTACGTTATCTTAAATAATAAACTGCTGCCTTCTAATAAAGCCATGATATCTGTGATGGATCATGGTTTTAAATTTGCAGATGCTATCTATGAAACTATGCGAACTATTAATGGCAAGCCATGGCTACTTAACGAACATTTAGTTCGTTTAAGAAAATCAGCAAAAGAACTTGGACTTAAAGTTCCACTCACTAATGCGCAAATCAAATCTCAAATCAGCCGCCTCCTCAAAAAAAACAATCACAAAGAATCGCGAATCAGAATAACTCTAACAAGAGGCTCAAATAATTTTGACTTCAATTCGTGTAAAAAGCCGACCCTCCTAATTGAAGCAACAAAACTTTCAAAGCCGCGCGCAATAAAAAAAGGCATAGCAACAATCACTTATAAAATCGAACGCATTGCGCCGCACCTAAAGTCAACAAATATGCTTTCTTCGATTTTGGCTCGCCAGGAAGCACATAAACATAAAGCATTCGAAGCGCTTCTTGTTGATCGCCACAATAATATTACTGAAGGTGCTTTTTCAAACATTTTTGTAGTTCAAAAAGGTCAGCTAATAACTCCGAAAGATGGCATCCTTGAAGGCACAACGCGTAATTTCATCTTAAAAAAATATCCAAAAGTTCGCATAGCAAACATTCCGCTCGCAAAAATCCACAAATACGACGAAATTTTCATTACTTCAAGCACAAACTTCGTGGTTCCTGTAGTTAAAGTTGACGGACGCCCTATAAAAAATGGTAAAATAGGTCGGATAACGCAAAATATCATTAAACTATTACCTTTATGATTTTAAAAAGCCGCTCTAAAACTCTCAAATTCGACAAACCTTTAGTAATGGGTGTTCTAAATTTAACTCCAAATTCATTTTATGATGGAGGTAAATTCGAGACTCCTGAAGATGCCGTTAAGTACGCAAAGCAAATGGTGAAAGATGGCGCTGATATTATTGATATCGGAGGCGAATCTACTGGCCCTGGAAGCAAAGATGTTGATTCAAAAGAGGAACTTAAGCGCATTTTGCCTGTATTAAAAGCTTTAAAAGTGCCGGCTCGTGTGTGGATTTCGATTGATACTTATAAAGCAGATGTTGCCAGAGCTGCACTTAAAGCAGGTGCAAATATGGTGAATGATGTTTTAGCATTTCGGGGTGATGAAAAAATGGCAAAGCTTATTGCAAAAGAAAAAGTTCCGGTTGTACTCATGTATTCCAAAGACGATACTGGCCGCACATCTCGCAAAAAGCCAAAGTACGAAAATGTAGTTACAGAAGTTCAGGGATTCCTCAAAAAACGTATTAAAGTAGCAAAAGAAGCAGGAATTAAAGATGAGCAAATAGTTTTGGATCCTGGCCAGGGAGCTTTTGTGAGTATGGATCCTGCGCCAAGCCTTAAACTACTTAAAAATTTAAAAAAATTCAAAGCATTTGGATATCCTGTTTTAACTGGATCTTCACGAAAATCATTTATTGGTGAAACTCTCGACCTTCCTATTGAAGAAAGACTTGAAGGATCATTAGCATGCTGCGCCGCAGCTGTGCTAAACGGAGCTTCGATAATAAGAGCGCATGATGTTAAAGAAACCAGAAGAGTAGTAGATATGGTTTGGGCACTAAAAAATGCCTAAATTATCCTTTTATTCCTCTTTGCTCATCTGTCATGATAGCTTGTACTTCTTCACTTATTCGTGCATTACGGACAATTTTTTGTACAGAATTATCTGCTGGTGCTTTGTCATCCGGAGCAGCACTGTGTTCGGGTTTTAAGCCTAATGAACCTAACATTCGAACTGTTGGTTTTGATCCTGGTGAGGTTTCTTGTGAGCGCATTTTAATTTTGTTAAAAAAGTAGTAATTTCCAAGAAGGCAATATACTTATTAAACACGTTTTAGTCAAATATTTTATGCTACTTTTAATACTTACTCAGTATGTACACTTAAACCGGCCTTTGACCATTATAAGTTTTACCGTAACCTCTGTATTTAGGTGCTTGCCAAAGTTGTCTTTGGTATCCGCCTCTAAATATTCTGCTTACTTGGGCAGATAATGATTTTCTTCCTTTTCCAATTGTTTTTTGTGTATTCGGATCTTCTGGAGTTGCACGAAATTCAGGTTCTAAGCAATCAGATAGAGGCCTTCTGCATTCTGCATTTTGCTGTGACATAATATTTAGGTTATTGATTAATTGTTTTACACTGCGCCTTATGCAGCTCTTAGTACTTCATCAGCTAATACTTGTAAGTCTGCAGTAAATAATTCTATTGGATTAACTTCACGGCCTGTTACTCTTTCATATTGTTCAGCTAAACTTACTAATCTTTCTGGACTTTGTCTGTGAAGGTTTTTTTGTCTAGCTTTGCAAAGGCTGATTAATAGACCTTTTGCCAAGCCTCTAACTTCTGAAGGTTTTTTAGGTTGTTTAGGAAGCGGCATTGGCTGGTATGATTCTTCGCGCGCGCTTTCATATTCGTCAGTTAAGCTTAATTCGCTTTCATAATCTACAATTCTTCGTTCGCGAGCTTTAACATCTCGTGCTCGTTCTCTGTCATATCTTTCCTGTTTTTCACTACACTGTTGTCTTTTTCTTCGTCTTTTCATTGCTCGTTTTTTTCCAGCATCTTTACCTTTAATATTGCGGTCTTGACGATATTTTGGCCCTTTAGCAATTCTTTTACTTTTTAATGCTACTAATTTTTGAACACCTACCACAGTTGGAGTAGTTGTTGGTTCACCCACTTTATCCATGTGAAATTCTGCAGTATCATCAACGCTCTCAATCATTTCTGGCTCCATTCCTAAAGCTTCTAAAATATTGTCCGCACCTATTCTTCCTAGATTCAATTCATTAGAACAAGCACGAATACCAAGCTCAATGATTTGATCAGCACCTACTTCCACTCCTGTTAAACGGGTAACACGGTCAGACATATTCTGGGCTCTCCCGTTACTTAATTGAGTACCTATTAATTGATCTCTTGAAGGCGGAATAAAAGTTTTTTGCGGAATGCTTTCTTGCATTTGCATAATAAAAGGTATT
>JBHPDK010000047.1:0-4241 GCA_042577965.1 Patescibacteria group bacterium | reverse complement strand
CAGTCCATCCAAAAGGATTGCCAGGGGAGATCCCGGGTAAAAGCGCAAATGCTTCATTTGCAGGCAGGGAATTGAAGCGATATTTGGATAAACATGACATTGATTATGAACATGTTATTTTGTCGAATTTTGATGCTGATACTGTTGCGCATCCAGCGTATTTTTCTGAGCTGACCTTTAAATATTTAGTGACAAAAAATCGAGCCAAAAAAGCATATCAGCCAACGCATATGTTCCATAATAATATTTGGGATGTGCCTGTGATGATTAGAATGGTTGCGCTGTCATGTACTTTTTGGCGGATGTCAGAGGCTTTGGATAAGCATAAATATAAGAGTTTTTCTTCGCGTTCAATGAGCTTTCAAACTGTAATTGATACAAATTATTGGGATCCTTCGATTATTCCTGAAGATTCGCGTCAGTTCTGGACAGCCTTTTTAAAGTACAATGGCAAGCACACTGTAAGTTGGATTTATACACCGGTTTATATGGATGCTGTTTTGTCAGACAGCTATATAGAAACTTTTAAAAGTCAGTATGTGCAACTTAGGCGGTGGGCCTGGGGGGTTGTGGATTTTCCTTTTATGGCAATCAATCTTGCAAGGCATCCAAAAATTAAACTTAGTGAAAAAATTTACAGAATTTTTTACTTTTTAGAAAGCGCATTTTTCTGGGCAACCGGCCCTATTATAATAATGTTTGCTGGATGGCTTCCTTCATTAATGAATTCAGAATTTCGCGAATCAGTTCTCGCGTACAATCTTCCAAACATAACAAGCCAAATTCTCACAGTGGCTGCAATCGGAATTATTATGTGCGGAATAATTAGTGTAGTGATTGTACCTCGCCAAAAAAAGCGCGGCATTTGGATGACTGTGTCATTGTTTTTCCAATGGCTTTTAGTCCCGATAACTTCGATTTTTCTTAGCGCGATCCCAGCGCTTGATGCACAAACCCGCCTTATGTTTGGCAAGCACCTTGAATACAAGGTTACAAAAAAATCGCGAAAGTAGAGTTACCGAGTAAGTCATACTTACCGATTAAGTCTAAAATGTTCTAAACCCAAGAAGATCGTTTGGGGCAGGTGCGTATTCGAAGTATACGGGGAAGTTTTTGTTGCTGATTGTTGGGTGAGCTTGAACTGCTGTAGATTCGTTTCCAGGATATGTGCCAGGATTGAGAAGGTCTTCGCGGTAGTAGCTGAAATAGTTGAGATCGTAAAGGCGTGCAACTGCATAGTTTTCAGGTGTTGGAGCGCCGAGTTTTTTGTTGTCGCCGCGGATTGGCTGCGCTCCTATAGAGCATCCGATGCAGTTTAAAGTGGCTGCGTTACCGAGTAAGTAAAATTGGTTTGGAAAGGAAGAAATTGGTTCACCGGATGTCCCTGGGCTGCTGCACCATCCAGCTGAAGTAACATAGTTTGGTGCCCGCAGGGAAGGCTCCCCTGTTCCGTCGTTGCCCCAATAGAAACATACAGACGAATCGTATCTGAACATTGGGCCGTCTGCGAAAATACTTACATTAATCATGTCAGTTACATTGTCGCGAACGTAAATGTGTCCGCCGCCTGTAGCCTGAGATGAGTCTGTTCGTGATTCCAGGGCAATTAGTCCGATTGCATTACCTGTATCTATATTTGAATCTACATAAATGTCGCCGCCTTCAACAATAATTGTTATAGGACGATCCGGTTCAATATTTGTTAGAACATTAAGATTTCTGATTCGAACATCTCTATTATTAAAATAGTAAACGCGACCATCTTTAAGTGCATAATTTGCAAGTTCAGTAGCATTCGCAGATCTAACAACAATCTCACTTCCGTCTCCAACTGTATCAACACCTCTTACCAAACTACTTACATCTTCTAAAATCTGAGTTCGGAGTTTATAAACCGCTGTGTCTCCGAATAAAGGAACCTCTGCAGTTGTTGCTTCTTTTGCACCAGGCGAGAATACGCTTCCACTAACAATCTGAGCTGCCTGATTTAAAATAACTGAATCTGCTGTTCTGGGCAGTCCGTTATTAAAATATGAAACACCTTCGCCAGGTAAATTTATTGTTGATCTTATCATTGCCCCTGAAATTTCTTCTGCCAAGCTGACATCCGGAGCAAATGGAATTGCATAATATTTACCTATTGGCAGACGCGGCTTATTAAAAGTCAAAGGAGTTACAGCTCCTGCCACAGGAACCGAAGCCAAATTTCTTACAAACTGATAAAATATATTGGTAGGATCATCGTGCAATAATTCTAATTCAATAGAATAATCACCTCCCCATGCTGAATTCAAAGCTCCCTGAATTTCAAATACATCTTCTTTGTTTCTTGTTGCCTGAATTATATTTACTGCCTTCGGAGGATCCCCCGGAAGCATAAAGTTTAAAGTAGGAATCTCAATCAAAGGCAAAAATTCCATAACTTTGGCACCGCCAAGAGGATTCAAAATAAATGTAGCAGTTTCTAAAGGTGGCCCTGCTTTTGTAATTGTAACTGTCGCACCTGTGTAAGTAATTTTTTGATCAGTAATGTCTTCGCCGAATTTTCTATAAAACCAGTTATCCTCACCTGTATAACATGAACCATCACCATCACCATCAAAGCAATTGCCGCCATCAGTTGGAGCGATTGAATTGGCAACATTTCCATAAGATTGAGCAAATCCGCCAGTAGTAGGATTTAGCGCATTATAGATCAACTCGTATCCTCCACTATTTTGTACGCCTGGTTTTTGTACTGGTCCGGTATTGCTTAAATTAAAATCAGTAGTTAGAGGTTCAACAGTTTGATCAAACTGCACTGAATCTGTCCAATCTGTTTCAATATCAACGGTTATACCGCCTCCATTTAAAACAGGGGTTCCGGTTATGTCTGATACATGCACAAAAATGTCGTAGCCATCTGTTCCATCAGCAACCGGCATTGTGTTTTTAGTAGGCTCTGCATCTTTTTCAGTTGCAGTTAATCCATCATCTGCAATTTCACCTTTTGTCCAGACTCCCCATTGAGATTCAGCAGTATTTTCCTGCACCACAACAGGCAATATATTTGAACGTACGGTTTGAAGTTCAAACCATCCAACAGTGTCTGCCCATGCATAAGCCGGAGTCGCAACATCTCCAAAAGATGTGATTTTGCCTAAATCATTATCTACATGAATATTTAATTTATTTCTGTAATTTACGCCGCCGCACTCATGGCCCTGATTTAATCCATTTCTACAGCTAAAACTAATCCAGCCGATATTTTCTCCCCATGCCCAGCCAGTAAGTTCACCATTATTACTGATATCAACTTTTACTCCATAAGGAATATAAGGAATTGATCCGCAGTCGCGTCCTAAGTTTTGACCATTTTCATCACAATAAAGGCTAACCCACCCTAAGTTGGCATCCCATACCCAGCCTCTTATTTCAAAATCATCAGGTTGCCCTGTTGAATACAATTGAGCTTTATATGACTCCGTTGGAGGATCAGCTGAATCAGTAAAATCCATTACCCCTGCATCACCATCAGTTACAGGTGCAAGATCATTCGAAGCTCCGCTTATATCTGCATACGACGCAGCTGCCAAAGCATCTGCTGCAGTAAAAAATCCAAGTATAAAAATTGAAACCGCCCCTATAATCAACCACTGTCCAATTTGTTTTTTTGCACGTTTTTTATATAGCTTGAAGCTGAACCACTTACGTTTTTTTAATGGCACAAAAGCCTCTTCTAAAACTTCTTCTAAAGCTTCTGCTGGTGATTCTAAATCAAGGATTGATTCCTCTTCCATAATTTGTTTTTATTTTTGCATCCTAATATTTTACCATTATTTAAGGCAAAAATCAACTCAACAACAAGGTAGTATGGTGATTTAAAACTGCCCTATACAAATTTATAGAAAAATTATAGAAATTTGTATAGCGTAGTGTTTACAAACATTTCTACTTTTTCTTCTCACCTGCTTTAATTTGCTTTTTACAACCATTACATACTATTTCTCCGTCTTTTTTCTCAACAAGCATGCCTTCGCAATCCTTACATTTGTCTACCAAAGGCTTGTCCCAGGTTGCAAATTTGCATCGCGGAAAGTTATTACAACCGTAAAATCCTTTGCCGGTTTTTCGCGCATGTCTTTCAACTAACTGGCCTTTTTTGCATCGGGGGCATTTTACGCCTGAGAATTTAATAATCGGTTGGATATGTTTGCACTTAGGGTAATTTGTGCATCCTAAAAAGTGTCCGTATTTACCTA
>JBHPDK010000046.1:0-4520 GCA_042577965.1 Patescibacteria group bacterium | reverse complement strand
TCCCTTCCCATCTACTATTTCAAAAGCACCACTCATAATTTTTCTTCTATACTCGCTTGCAAAATTCTGTTTGCTAAAAAATTCTTTCAATACTTCATCTGCATTTTCAAGATTTTGTTCACGCAAATATTTCTCTATTCTTTTTATCATCATATCTACTAAATAAGGTCCAACAACATCCCTCATTAATTCCATTTGTTTTATTTTTGCTGCTAACCGCTTACCTTGGCTAGTTTTTTCAATATATTCTTTTCTATCTTCTTCTTCTACAGGACCACTATATCTAACCCGTTTTTTAGCTTCTGTATCAATCTTTTCATTTAAATTTCTTATATCTCGTTCTGCATCTTGGCCAAAAAAGTGATCTACCTGCTTTTGTCTAAATATCTCTCGTTGTGTCTCTAAATTTGCAGGTGCCACCTCTGGCATTTGAACACCTTCACCCATTGCTTCAAGAGCTTCTGTAAACTCTCCAGTTCTTCCAAAGGCTTCCTCTTTCTCTACTACATCAACTTGATAATGAGCTTCATCCATTTCTTTCTTCATTTGCTCCATAACTGCCTCAAATTTTGCTTTAATCGTTGCTTTTAACTGCTCATTGCCCATAATCATTCTTCTTGCGCTTTCAGCAGTACCAGCTCCACTTGCTGCTACCTGCTCAACTGCTGAATCAATAATGTCATATTCTTTTTTTAATTCCTGCAAAAAACCATCTACAATTGTTGAAAATTCCATTCCCTGAGATCTGTACGATTCAATTCCTTTTTCTAACCATTCATATGGATTTAAAAGCTCTTCATGATCCAAATATTCCCCTATTCCATGCAGCCAGGCTTTCATAGATCCTATTAATTCTGCCCTTTCTTTTACTTCTTCAAATTCTCCTTCCGTCTGCTCTGCTTTTTCTTCTATTTCTTCCCTTTTTTCTTCAATCATACCTTGCGCAAGCCGCAAAGCTAAAGGAAGCTCTTCAGGTTGATCAGGTGATTCTGACCTTGTATCAGTATTCATAGTTTAATTGTGTTAATTCTATTTTATATTTTACCACTTTTTACCCTACCTGTCAACATTCACGCGTATTGTTTCGTTCCATTTTGTTGTGAATCTTTTGGATTTTTGGAGCTGCCGCATTTTCCATGGCTTTCTTAGGCCCAAAGCTGCGAGGCTTAGCGTGTTGCGGCCGTGTTTTGCGTTAATTTTGTCGAGGGTTTGCATGATTCTTTCATTATGTGTGTTTGATTTGTGAGATTTGAATAGATCGAGCTGGATTTGGTCTTTTGGCATGAGTTTGGTGAGAATTATGCCTGCTTTTTTGTATTTGTAGCCAGGTTTGTAGATTTGTTCGAGGAGTTTATGGGCAAAGCGCACAATTGTTGGAGAGTGGGATGTGGGCTGAGGAAGCATAGTTGCGGTTGAATTTGCGTATTGCGCTTGATCTTGTCTGTGGTAATTTGTGTGAATAAAAACCTGAATAGCTGATGCCACCTGCCTGCCTTCTCTTAATTTTTCAGTTGCTGTAGTTACGTACATTGCAACTGCCTGCTTGAGTTCTGTTAGACTTTGGACTGGGCGGCCAAATGACCTCGTACTTGCTATGGATTTTTTTGGAGCTGGATTTTCTTCAAGTTGAATACATGAAATTCCTCTAAGTTCATGAACAGTTTTAAGGCCAAGAACATTAATGCATTTTCTAATCCACTGATCTGATGCATATTTAAGATCGCGAGCAGTTCTAATCCCATGGACCCTAAGCATTGGAGAAAGACGACGGCCAATCCCCCACACATCACTTATATCGAGACGCTCTAAGTAAGGGTCGATTTTGGCATCTTTAAGGCCAGAAATATCAAGCACGCCATTATATTTTGGATCTTTTTTAGCTAATTCATTTGCTACTTTTGTTAGAGTTTTTGTATCAGCGATGCCAACTGAAATAGGAATCCCTGTCCATTTTTTAACTTTATCGCGCAAATTTCGACCAAAGTTCGTAAAATTCTCCTGAATCCCATCCAACTTTAAAAAAGCTTCATCAATAGAATAAATCTCAATCTCAGGCGCAGACTCACGCAAAACAGAAATAACGCGATGTGACATATCACCATATAAAACATAATTTGATGAAAAAACATGCACACGATGCTTGTCGATAATATGCTGAACTTTAAAAATCGGAGTAGCCATCTTGATTCCAAGAGCCTTTGCCTCATTAGAACGCGCAATTATCACGCCGTCGTTATTCGAAAGAACAACCACAGGTTTACCCTCGAGTTTTGGATTAAAAACCCGCTCAACTGATGCATAAAAGTTATTGCAGTCACTAAGCGCAAAAATCATACTGTGTGAATTACATTCGTGACAACTCCCCAAACCTGAAAATTTGAGTCGTTTGTGATTTGAATTGGTTTAAAACGGGGATTTTCAGGAACAAGAAATAGCTGGTCGCCCTTTTTGCTGATTCTTTTAACTGTGAATTCGCCGTCAATAACAGCCACCACAACATTGCCGGATTTTGGCTCAAGAGAGCGGTCAACAATTAAAAGATCACCAGAGTGAATGCCTGCTTTTATCATTGAATTGCCTGCTACCCTTACAAAAAAAGTTGCTGCAGGGTGGCGGATGAGCTTTTCATTGAGGTCGAGTTTGTCTTCCAAAAAATCATCAGCCGGAGAAGGAAAACCCGCAGCCACACCCCCATAGCTAGGCACTTTTTTGCCTTTTTTTGAGGATGCTAAATAAACGTCTGTAATTTGAATAGACTTTGCGGCCATTATGTTAGTACTTTATTTGCTTTAGTTTAAGCGCTTTATTAGCGCACGCTAAATTTATTGATTCAAAATTTTCAATCAAACTTTTTGGTGTAAGCGGCTTTAGTTTAAAATCGAGATTTCGGCCGCCTGCCTCTTTTACAAAAATCATTCCTGCAGCAATATCCCACAAAGAAATGCTTGGAGTTATATATACGTCTGCGCGTCCTATACCAACCCATGCACATTCAAGTGCTGCTGAACCGAGTTTTCGCATGTCTTTTGCAGCTGTGTAAAATTGCGTTACATAGTTAAGAACCCGCTTTTTTTCTTTTGTTCCGCCTTCGCAAAATGCGAGGTATGCTTTTTTAAGATCTTTTGTTTTGCTAAGTTTCGCCTTGGATTTTTGGCTACCTTTATACATAAATGCTCCTTTGCCTTTTTCTGCCACAAACGATTCACCAAGTGCCGGTGCTTCAATTACGCCGCAGTGAGGTTTGCCTTTAATCCACAGCGCAATTGAGATCGCGAAGAAAGGATTGCCATTCATGTAGTTGCCGGTGCCATCAAGTGGGTCGATGATCCATAAAAAATTTTTGCCCTTGCGAATCCAGCCTGATTCTTCAGTGAGCATTGAGTGATTTGGAAACTCACGTGTGATTTCGCGAATCAACATTTTATCTATTATTTCGTCATAGCGGGTTTTGATTTCTTTTGGAGTTCCGCGAGTCGAAGGATCAAACTTTTTAAAATCCTTCATTAGTCTGGCTGCACCTTTTTTGGCTATTTTAAGAGCAAATTTAGTATATTTATCCATTTTGACGATTAGTTAAACGGTTAATTGCTTTTCTCTTTTCAGTATAGCTTATGCCGGTTTTTTCAACAGCTTTTTTAAGAAAATCAATTGAATTGTCCATTCTTCTGCGGTTTACAGGGTATGGTGTGGCGTCTTTGCCTCCATGTGCAAAGCTGTATCTAGCCGGATCTTTATACGATGCCGGTGCTCCATATATAACTTCTGAAACTAAAGAGAGTGCCCGGATTGTTTTTGGTCCGACTCCTTTCATTGCCAGTAATGTTTCGTATGATTTTGGCTGCTCATCACAAATCTTCCATAAAATTTTATCTAAATATTTTGACTTAGCAAAATTTTCAACCATCACAGGATGGGTTTTGAATTCACGATGCTCCAAATTCAACAAAGTGAGCTGATCTTTATTAACCTTCACGCTAACCATTTGAGATAAATGTGAAGAATGGCGGCGCAAAACCTGGATATCCTTCATTAAATTATAATACTTGCCAGTTGAAATAATGTCTACAGTTAGCTGTTTATTGCCTGATGAATCACGCGAAGTCATATTTAAAGTTTTTTGCTGCCACGGGTCAGACACAATGCCTTTATGAGGCTCAACAATCAAATCAGTAGCTTTATCTGATGACCAATGATAGCGCCTTGCTGCTTTTTTGACCTTATTCATGCCCTGCTGAATCACAGCCCATGCGCCATTCCGCGAAAAGAAAAATGCATGATGATAAATATCAAAGCTATCCTGAACAAGGGCTGTATCAACCTTTGCACTCATTTTCGAATTATAAACAAGATTTTTTACATGCTGGTCCGGTAAACTTAGCCATGCTCCCCAATTCGCAATTTGATCAGGAGTTTTAAGCGAAGTTTTGCCCTTCCCACCACAAATAAAAATGCCAAAGTCGCGCTCCATACCTCGAATTGCTTCTTTTAAAGCAGCAGTAAGGATAGTAGTGAGGCCGCTT
>JBHPDK010000045.1:0-4702 GCA_042577965.1 Patescibacteria group bacterium | reverse complement strand
CTTTACCTCCTCTTTTACCTCAGGATTATGTAATGGATTCAAACCCTTTACCTCCTCTTTTACCTCAGGATTATGTAATGGATTCAAACCCTTTACCTCCGATGAGGAAATTCTAATAAATAAAATTAGCCCTCGCTGCTTATTAAAGTAGTGAGGGATTTTTTTATTCTCCTATTCCCATTAATTTCTTTGCCTGATCCTCTAAAGTAAGTTTTTCAATTAAATCTTCAATTTCACCATCCATAATTCCAGGCAGATTGCTCCAACTTTGCTTAATTCTGTGGTCAGTTACGCGATCTTGCGGAAAGTTATAAGTTCTAATTTTCTCACTCCTATCTCCTGTTCCTATTTGGCTCAAACGCTGTTCACCTAACTCTTTCTGTCTTTTTTCTTCTTCTAACTGAAACAACCTGGCACGTAAAACAGACAAAGCTTTATTCTTATTCTTTAATTGAGATTTTTCATCCTGCATTGAAACAACAATGCCAGTAGGAATATGAGTCATTCTAACTGCTGAATCAGTTGTGTTAACTGATTGTCCACCTGGTCCGCTTGATCTAAAGATATCAATTTTTAAATCAGATTCTTTGATTTCGATTTCAACATCATCAACTTCAGGCAGCACTGCACACGAAACTGTAGAAGTATGAACTCTACCCTGGCTTTCTGTTACAGGAATTCTTTGCACTCTATGAACTCCGCTTTCATATTTCATTTTTCCATAAGCTCCGTCTCCCATAAATCTAAAAATAATTTCTTTCATTCCTCCATCCGGAGTCTCATTTTTACTAATAAGCTCAGTTTTAAAACCTGCATTGTCAGCATATCTCATATACATACGTGAAAGTTCAGCAGCAAAAAGTGAAGCTTCATCCCCTCCTGCTCCTGCGCGGATTTCAATTATACAATCCTTAATATCATTTGGATCTTTAGGTAAAAGCTCAATTTTAATTCTTTCTTCTAATTCTTGTTTTGCTTTTTTTGCTGAATCTAACTGCTCTTTTGCCATTTCAATCATTTCTTCATCTTTCTCAGTTTTTAAAATTTCCTCAGAATCCTTTAAATCACGTAAAACTGCGCTGTATTCATTATAAAGATTATAAGCATTCTCAAGAACCTTAAGTCTTTTCATTATTTTTGTGTATTCAACCTGGTTACTGGCAACTTCCGGCTGTGATGCCGTATTTTGCAGTTCTTCATATTCTTCTTTAATTTTTTGAAGTTTTTCTAACATATTTAAGTAGTTATAATAAAATAACGATCTAAACCTGCTAAATCGTTAATAATTTCACATTTAAAAGTAGGAAAATACTTTTTAAACAATTCCTCCAGCTTTTCCCGATGCATAAATCCAATCTCACCTAATAAATATTTGAAATTCTTTATTTTTTTGAATAATTCTTCATATAATTCTAAGCCGTCCTGCCCTCCATAAAGCGCAACATGCGGTTCGTGCTCGTCTGTCTCTTTAGATACAAAATTATTAGTTTCCTCCCCAATATAAGGAAGATTAGCAACTATAATATCAAAATCCTCATTAATATCATCCATTAAATTTGATTCAATAAATCGAACTCTATCTTCAACATTCATTCTTTTTGCATTCATTTTAGCTACTTCTAAAGCATTTTCACTAACATCAGTGGCACTTATTACAATATCTTTTAAATGAGTAGCTAAAGTTACTGCAATATTGCCACTTCCGGTTCCAATATCAATAATTCTGTTTAATTTAATATCGTTTTGTACTAGTTCGAGCACTTTTTCTACTAAAAATTCAGTTTCAGGACGTGGAATTAAAACTCTTCTATCCACATAAAACGGCAAACCATAAAATTCCTTATGATTTGTAAGGTAAGCAACAGGAATTCCCCTTTCGTGCCTTCTTATCATTTCAAAAAAACTACTGCAATTCTCGTTTGAAACATCATAATCAGAATTAGACAGTAAAAATTCACGAGGTTTTTGGAGTATATAAGCTAAAAGAACCTCTTTTTCCAAGCTGTTTCCACCTGTTTGTAATAAATCTTTGATATACATGAATAAAAAAAAGCCGCAATTTATATAGAAGCGGCTTAAAATTAATATGATTAGCTAAGCAAAACGATTCTTTTCTCTAAGTGCTCTGTATTCTTCTCTTTTTACTGCTTTTTTTCTAACAAGCCTTTTAGTTAAAGGCTTCTGTCTGTATCTTCCTGTTCTTTTTTTCAAAAGAATTCTGCTTCCCTGTACTTTTTTATTAAAGCGGGATATTACACGATCAACTGATTCTTTTTCATTTTTTACAACTCTAACTGTCATTTAATGCACCTCCTTTCAAGGTATAGTTAATATTTAATTGCATGAGTTATTATATAGATTAGCTCACTAATGTAAAGGAAAATGTTAACACTTTAATGTACTCTTTATTTGTATCCATGCTCTAAAAACTTCAAAAGCTATATTATAACAAACCTCTATATCGATTTGTTCATATGGATCTTCTTGTTTTTGAATCGCAGCTGCATATTCTACTAATCTCATTATTTCATCATCTCTTTCTGTACTACTAAGCAATTCAACACGATTAAGCAATTTATACTGATCTTCTTGTGGTTTTATTCTTGCTGTTACTACTAATTTAGCAATAACACGCTGAATAACAAAGCGCTCGTCAAAAGAAACTTCACCCTCAGTTCTCAATTTTCTTTTTAATAAATCATTCCAATTTAAAACTTGCTCCATTATATATCTAAATTCTTTACGTTTTTTGCATGTGTTTGTATGAACTTTCTTCTAGGTGGGACTTCAGCTCCCATTAATGTATCAAAAATTGCATCAGCAGCTTCTGCATCTTCAACTGTAACTTTATGAAGTGTTCTTGTTTCAGGATCCATGGTCGTGTCCCAAAGCTGATCAGGATTCATTTCACCAAGACCTTTATAACGTGATATTTTTGGTGGAGTAGCAAATTCTTTTAATGCTTTTTCTTTTTCATCCTCTGAATAACAATAAATTAACTTTTTACCAAGCGATAGCTTGTAAAGCGGTGGCTGAGCAATATAAATGTGTCCTTTTTCAACTAATTGCTTAAAATGCCTGTAGAAAAGCGTTAATAAAAGCGTTCTGATGTGCGCTCCATCAACATCCGCATCCGTCATAATCACAACTCTGTGATATCTGAGCCTTTCAATATCAAAAGTTTCTCCAATTCCAACACCAAGTGCAATTACTGTATTTTTAATTTCATTATTAGCTAAAATTCTGTCCATTCGTGCCTGTTCAACATTTAAAATCTTACCTCTAAGCGGCAAAATTGCCTGAGTTTCACGATCTCTTCCCTGCTTAGCAGATCCACCCGCAGAATCACCCTCCACTATGTAAAGTTCACATTTAGAAGGATCCTTTGACGAACAATCAGCCAGTTTTCCAGGCAAAGTCATGCCTTCTAAAGCACCTTTTCTTATTACTGTTTCTCTTGCAGCCTTTGCAGCAATACGTGCACGTGCAGCTAAACTACATTTTGCAATAATTCCTCTGGCATCAGTAGGATTTTCTTCCATAAACTCACTAAAGAGTTCATAAAACACATTTTCTACTGCTGTTCTCATTTCTGCATTACCTAACTTAGATTTTGTCTGACCTTCAAACTGCGGATCACTTAATTTTACAGAAAGAACTGCAGTTAAACCTTCACGTACATCTTCAGCAGTTAAATTTGTGTCTTTTTCTTTTAAAATTGCATTTTTACGTGCATAAGTATTAATTGTTCTTGTTAAAGCTGTTCTAAACCCGGTTAAATGCATTCCACCTTCGATTGTGTGGATATTATTTGCAAAAGTGAAAACATGTTCCTGATAACTTTCTGTATATTGAAGCGCAACTTCAACATTTCCTTCAGGAACTTCTTTATCAATATAAACAACACTTCCGATTCCTTCTTTATTCTTATTTAAGTGCTGAACATAAGATCTAATTCCTCCTTCAAAGTAAAATTTATATTTTTTATCAAATCTTTCATCAATAATATTAATTGTAACTCCTTTAGTTAGATAAGCCTGCTGACGCATTCGGCTTTTAACTGTTTCATAGTCCAATTCTGTACTTTCAAACATTCCTTTATCTGGCACAAAAGTAATTCTTGTACCTGTCCTATTTGATTTACCAACTTCTTCAACTTCTGTTTTTACATCACCTTTTGAATACTCCTGCCTGTACACTTTTCCGTCTCTAAATACTTCAGCTACTGTTTTTTCAGATAAAGCATTAACAACAGAAACACCAACACCATGAAGACCACCAGATACTTTATATCCACCATCTTCACCAAATTTACCTCCGGCATGTAAAACCGTAAGCACTGTTTCTAATGCTGATTTACCTGTCTGTTTTTGAGTATCAACAGGAATTCCACGTCCATCATCATCAACGCTGCAACTTCCATCTTTGTGTAAAATTACAATTATATTTTTACAATGGCCTGCCATTGCCTCATCAATCGAATTATCAA
The DNA here is from genome assembly GCA_042577965.1 of Patescibacteria group bacterium. Lineage (GTDB taxonomy): Bacteria > Patescibacteriota > Gracilibacteria > UBA1369 > PNNO01 > JAUVDZ01. The sequence goes on along the minus strand of JBHPDK010000045.1, from coordinate 213 downwards.
CGATTTCCCATACAAGATGATGAAGTCCGGCTATGTCTGTAGTTCCAATATACATCCCAGGTCTTTTTCTTACTGCTTCCAAACCTTCCAAAACCTGAATCTGTTCGGCACTGTACTGTGACTTTTTCTTATCTTTTTCCGGATCTTTGTCTGCCATATTTATTAAAAATTAAAAATTAACAATCAATAATTAAAATGCACCCAGAAGAATTT
>JBHPDK010000044.1:0-5058 GCA_042577965.1 Patescibacteria group bacterium | reverse complement strand
GCTTCTAAATAAATTGCCCATAAAATATAGGTGATACTTACTTTAATGTCAACAAAATATGAATGATAAAAAAATCATACTTGCTTCGCAGAGTCCTCGAAGAATAGAGATCCTAAAAGATCTAAAAATTAACTTTGAAACAAAACCGAGCCAATGTAGAGAATTGAGTTTTAAAGAAAGCCAAATGACACCAACAGAATTTGCAATTGCTAATGCAGAAAGAAAAGCCCGTGATATAGCTCAAAATGAGTCAAATGCGCTTGTTATTGGTATGGATACGATCGGAGAATATGAAAATCAGGTGATTGAAAAGCCGCGCGACCAAGAACATGCAAAAGAAATGATTAATCTCTTAAATTCCACATCACATAATGTAATAACTGGTATTTGTATTATTGATGCTGATTCTGAAGATAAAGTAGCTGCAGCAGAAACCACAAAAGTTAAATTTACCACTATGTCAGATAATGAAATCGAAGCTTATTTAGATACTGGCGACTGGGAAGGGCTTGCATGTGGTTATGGTATACAGGGCCTTGGAGCTTTATTTATCGAGAAGATTGAGGGTGATTATTTTAATGTTGTGGGCTTTCCGGTATTCCGGTTTTATCACTTAATGAAGCAGATTGGAGTAAATGTTTTAGAGCTTAGAAAATAAATATAAATTAGACCTTGACAAATTCTAATCAGGTATTTATAATCGCTGCCTTTGTTAGTGATTAAAATTTTTGTAACGGATTTGTTTTAAGTGACTTATAAATACTGATTAAACCTTAATATATACCAATTATATATTTAACAATTACTAATATGTACCTCTCAAAAGCACTCACACTTAAACGCGTAGGAACAGTTGCTGTTCTGGTTATTTTTGCGTTTACCCTAATGGTTGCACAGGCTTTGTCGACTCAGGCATCAACACCTGCAATCAGCAATTTCAGTGTGAATCCATCAACTTTTAATCCTAATTCTCAATCTACAAGTATTGAGTTTAATGTGAATCAACCAGGAAAAGTAGGAGTTGAAATACATGAAGGAACAGAGCAGGTTAAAGTTCTTGCTTTAAGAGATGATGTAACTTCTGGCCCTCAAACTTATACCTGGGATGGAACTGACAGAAACGGAATAAAAGTTGGAAACGGTAATTATATTGTAAGAGTTATCTATTTTGGTGACACTTTTACTTTATTTAAAACAGGAAGCCTCACCGTTAATTACAGTGTTAATCCTGATCCTGACCCGGATCCGGACCCAACAGTTGATTTAATTCAAAATGACTACGTAACACCAACATCATTTGATCCAACACAGCAGAATGTAAAAATTTATTTTACTTTGACTGAAGATGTAGAAGATTTAGATTTTAGTATTTATAATGTTAATGATGAATTGGTACTTGAAATGATAAACAGTCAATCAACTACGAGTGGTGCTAAGTATGTTAAATGGAATGGTCGTAATAGTATATATGATTTAGTTCCTGCAGGTACATATAAATATAAAATTAATGCTTCAAATTCAAATGGAAGTGATTATGCAGAAGGAACTTTTATTTTATATTATGAAAATCAACCTTCAACAGGAGATGCTCCTGACATTGTAAATGATTATGCTTCTCCTTCTACATTTGATCCAACAACTGAAACAACAGATATTGAATTTACTTTAAATACTGATGCTTCAGTTAGTGTTAAAGTTTATGAAGGAAGCACTTTAGTAAAAACATTACTTAGTGATGGCTCTTTATCAAATCAATCTTATTCTTATACCTGGAATGGTACTGATAATAATGGAGTGATTGTACAGTCAGGCGTTTATACTTATAAAATTACTGCAAATAATGCTTATGGTTCTGATTTAGAAACAGGATCAATTCTCGCAGATTATACTCCGGGCAATGTTCTTGATGTGCCAAATATCACTAACGGATACGCAAGTCCTGATACAATTGATCCACATCAGGGTGAAATTATGAATATTCACTATACTTTAAATACCTGCGCTTATGTTCAGGTAAAAGTATATGATCCATCAGATAACGATGCATATGTAACTACTCTTCAGCAATATAATTTTGAATGTGAAGGAAGTCGTTCAGTTGTTTGGGATGGTACAAATTCAAATGGAGTGATTGTTCATAACGGCGACTATAAAATAGTAATTACTGCTAATAATACTGAAGGTGATGATGAAGAAGTAGAATTTGTTGAAATTAGAGATGATAATGGAGGAGGAAGCGGAAATGGACCTGATGTTTATGGTTTATCAACAAACCGTGACCCTTTTGATCCTTCAGATGGTGAAACCACTACTCTTACTTACAGTACAGATGGTTGTGCTGATGTATATGTTAAAGTTTACGACGATAATGATAATCTAGTTGTAAATTTACTTGATGGTCCGCATAGATGTGAAGGTACTTATTCATCTACCTGGGATGGTGAAGATTCATCAAACGATGAAGTAGATGATGGTACTTATTACTTTAAAGTTTATGCTTCAAACAATGATGGAAGTGATTCAGAAAGAGAATATGTGGAAGTTGATACAGATGGAAGCGGAGGCGGAGGAGATGGAGACGAAGTTCCAAGAATCACTGACGTTGATGTAAATCCATCAAGATTTAATCCATATGATGAAGAAGCAGAACTTGAATTTGAATTAAATACATGTGCTGATGTAACAATCGAAGTACGTGATGATGATGGTGACTTAGTTTACGAAATACTTGATGATAGATGGTTATGTGAAGGTGACTATGATTATGAATGGGATGGAGAAGATGAAGATAATGATTATGTAAGAGAAGATGATTATGAATTCTACATCAGAGCTAGAAACGATGAAGGTTCTGATACTGAAAGAGCTGATGTTGAAGTAGATTACGATGGTTACAGCTTTAATAACAACGAAAGATGTTCAGCTTACTATGATGTAAGCATAAATGATCCGTATTGCGAGGCAATTGAATATGTAAGCAATGCAGGAATCTTTGATGGATATCCAGACGGAACATTTAAACCTTACCAAGCAATTAACCGTGCTGAAACTTCAAAAGTTATTATTAAAGGATTTGATTATCCTATACTTTCGCCAGACGGAACAAATTTAGGATTCTGGGATCTTTTACCAGAAGCATGGTACATTTCTTATATTAAAACCGGTAAAGCTTATGGAATTTTACAGGGATATCCGGATGGTTCATTCCAGCCGGCAAGAACAGTAAACCGAGTGGAATTATTAAAAATCTTCCTGGAATCAGCAAATGTATCATTACCGCATTGCAGTACTTCGCCATATGTTGATACACCAATTAAAGCAGATACTGAATGGTACATACCATATGTATGCTATGCAAAAATGAATAACTTAATGGATACTGATTATTATGGTCATTTTAATCCAGCAAAACCAATGACTCGCGGTGATGTAGCTGAGTTATTCTACAGATTTGCAAACAGAGGTTTATATGTAGGTTCAAATTACAGTGATAATTACTACAACGATAATTACTACAACGATAATTATTACAACGATGATTACAACTACGGAACTTCTGCACAATTATCAAGTGTTGAATTATCAGAAGATGAAGTAGAAGAAGGAGAATCTCTAACCATTTATTACACTTTAAATGCTCGTTCTAATGTAACTGTTGAAATTCTGGATGATGATGGGGACACAGTTAGAGAACTTACTGATGATTTAAGTCAGTCTCAGGGTCGTCACTCAATTTACTTCAATGGTGAAGATGATGACGGTGATGATTTAAGAGAAGGCGACGAATATACAGTTATGGTAGTTGCCCGTAATTATTATGGATCAGACAAAGAAGAAATAGATTTTGATGTTGTTGAAGATAGTGGTAATGACGATGACTACAGAGATGAGGGTAAATTAGTAGATGTTTATGATCTTGAAGTTAATCCTGATGAATTTGATCCTGATAATGAAACTACTGATATTAAATTCAGACTTAGCAGAACTGCTGAAATAACAGTCAAGGTATATGACGATGATAATGATTTAGTTCTTAGACTAGTTGATGAAGAAGACTTAAGAGGCGGAACTCATGTTGTTGAATGGGATGGCGAAGATAGAGATGGAGATGAATTAGATGATGGTCAATATACAATTGTTATACAGGCAGAAAGTACACTTGGTGATGATGAAGAAGAAATTGTAGTAGAAATTAATCACTAAGATTTAAATTAAATTCGGATGTGAGAGCCCCTTAAGTTTACTATTCTCTAGGGGCTCTTTTTAATAATTTAACAACACTAAAAACTTGCCTTGTTTAGAATAAACGGTTATAATTATAGTTACTAAAACTAACAAATTTTCAACATGGCAAAGAAAACAGGATTATTCTTAGGATTGCTTGCAGGTACTGCCCTTGGCATACTTTTTGCACCTAAAAAAGGTAAAGTGATGCGAGATAAAATCAAGAAAGAGCTTGATGAAGGAGGATATGGATTAGAAGCGGTAAAAGAAGGATTCGTAGGAATGGGAAAAGAAGTTGTTGATACTGCAAAAGAAGCTTACGAAACTGATGAAGTTCAGGAACAAATTGGCAAAGCAAAAGATGTAGCAGAAGAATATATGGAAGAAGGTAAAAAAAGAGCTAAGAAAGCTGTAAGAAAATATGAAAGAAAGGCTAAAACTACTGTATCAAAAGTAAAGAAAAGAGCAACTAAAACAGCTAAAAAAGCAGGTCGCAAAGCAAAAGCATTTACAAAAAAGAAAATTGGAAAGTAATGCAAGAATAGGGATTTTAGGCCCAAAACACACTTTTAGTGATTATGCTTCAGATCACTATATTAAAAGTGTGAAATCTCAAGGCGCGAAAATTTATTATGGGACGATCTGGGATGTGTTTGATGCTCTTAAAAAAGGCAAAATAAAAAAGGGGATAGTGCCTATTGAAAACACAATCCATGGAACTGTGCGTGAGACTTTTGATGCACTTTTTAAATCTAATTTAAAAATTCAGTATCAGTTCGCAATTCCTATACACCATTGTGTGGCTGTTTTAAAAGGAACAAATAAGCGCGATAT
>JBHPDK010000043.1:0-5076 GCA_042577965.1 Patescibacteria group bacterium | reverse complement strand
CTTTTGATACTCTTCCATAATTAAATTCTTTGATTAACTTTGAATATAAAAGTTGTTCAATCGTTTCAGCTTCTTGTGCAATTTTTGTATTCAAAAATTGAGCTTGATTCCCTTCGGCTATCCAAAGTTTATTAATCACTTTATCATCAGCCATTATTTCAACTGATATATCATGCTTCTGAGCATAAATATTTGTTCGATTTCCATCATATTCAATACTGAACAAAGAAAGTGACGGAATTATTGAAACATCACCGGCATTTATTCGAAGATCAAAAAAGTTATTCAATATATTACCCCAAAGATTTCCTTCAATTAAAGTTAAGGTATATTTATTTAATGATGAATCAAAACCTTTTATCTCAACTATTGTATTTTGATCAAGACGTATAATTCCTTTTAAGGGTAAATTAATATAAATACCGCTTACAGATTGAGTATTCACCTTTTCTCCACCTTTAAATTCATAAGTTCCCTGAACCTGAAATTGCTTGTCTTCAATCTCTACTAATACATTTTCATTTTGAGGTATATTTAACAAGTATCTATCGTCAAAAAGGGCTTCTGCTTCAACTTTAAGGGCATTTTGCAAAAATACACTTAATGCAAAAAATCCAAATCCCAAAAACAGTACAAACACTGTTTTTGCTAATGCAGAAGCGAAAGATCGCGGTTCCTTTACTACTTTTTGAAGTGATTTTTCTTCTTCTCTTGTTACTTTAATACCTTTTTCTTCTTTCTTTCTCCTTGGCTTTTGTTCATTTTTTTTACTCAGCTCTTTTAGCTTAACAGCAAACACATCCTCGGTTTTTACTTCCTTTTTTGTTACTGTAATATCGTGCTTATTTTTTTGGGTAGTCAAATTTTCAGGAGCTGGTGCCTGAGGAGTAGCAGATTCATTTTGAGGTTTAATAACAAGCTCGTCATTTTGCATCGGCGAGTTCTCCGCATTTTGTTGATCATTATTTGCGTTTATAGGATCCATATAAAACCTTTAATTTTCTTACTATTATAGCATTTTTTTGAGTTTCTGTAAATTTAAAAGATACAAAAAATTAAGTATACTAATTAATTAGTAATTAATAATTAATTTTTATGAAATTTAAAGTAAAAACAATACTTATTAGCGCATTTTGCAGCTTATTCTTTGTACAGACAGCAAATGCGGCGCAATTTATTGATGTTATTGAACAAAGCCTGTTTTACGACGCAGTAACTTATTTTACTACTGAAATGCCAATATTGGCTACAGACAGGGAAAGATTTAAGCCTTTAGATAAAGTTACAAAAGCTGAATATTTTAAACTATTAATAGCTAGCGGAGGATATAATGTAGTAGGAGAAAGCTTTGATATTCCTTTTCATGATGTAACAGGATCTGAATGGTTTGCTCCTTATGTCCAACAAGCACTAGAACTTAAGATTATTGAATTCGATGAGAATAATCCGAATTTTAATGCGGGTGATAATGTGAATAGATACCAGGCAATTGATTGGGTTGTTAAATTTTATGGAGTTGATCCTAACATAGCATCTGACTTGCCTTTGGATTATACAGATGTTTCCCCATTAGATCCTTATGCAAATCTATCAAAAATCGCATTCCAGCTTCAATTACTTCATGATTATAAAATGCGATTATTTGATGCAGAAAAGCTTTTAATAAGAGCAGAGGCAGTTCATATTTTCTATCAAATCCAGGTAAATGACCTTGAAATTCAAACACCTGTAGATACAGGCTTTGATGATGCTTATGTAAGTACTTCAAGTTCTGATTTTACATTATTTTTTGAAGTCTGGGATAAAGTTACAAAAGATTATATAGATAAAACTGGAATTGATGAAAACGAGCTTATTTATGGAGCTATTTCAGGTATGGTTGAAAGACTGAATGATCCTTACAGTATATTTTTTGAGCCAATTGATGCAAATTCTTATCTTGAGGCTCTTGAAGGTGAATTTGATGGAATTGGAATTTATATTACTCAGGAAGAAAACGATTTTATTGTTCTTACTCCATTAAAAGGCTCTCCTGCAGAAGAAGCGGGTATTAAACCAAATGATATTATTATTGAAGTTGATGATGTTTCAGTTAGAGGCCTTACAATGGAAGAATTAATTGAATTATTAAGAGGAGCAACAGGTACTCAGGTTAAATTAAAAATTCAGCGCGATGGTAAATATTATTTAAAATATATTACCAGGTCGCACATTAATGTGCCTTATGTTGAAAGTGAAATGATTAATGATGTTGGAGTTATTTATTATTACCAGTTCACCAATAATTCTCATCAACAATTTATGCAGGAAGTTGAAAAAATCCTTGCTTTTAATCCAAAAGGTATTGTTTTAGATATGCGAAATAATCCAGGTGGATATTTATATAGTGCTCAACAGTTAATTTCACGATTTATTCCAGTTGATGAAGTTTACATCAAGTTAACCCTTTCAAGTGGTTCATCATATAGTGAAAAATCAATGGGGCCAGGTGATTTAAAAGATATTCCTCTTGTTATTTTAATTAATGAAGGATCAGCTTCTGCATCAGAAATAGCTACTCTTGCATTAAAAGATCAAATAGGAGCAACTATAGTTGGTATGTCATCATATGGAAAAGATAAAATTCAGGAAATAATAATTTATAGTGATGGATCTTCACTTAAATTAAGTATTGCACAGTGGTCGTCACCAAATGGCACTTCTGTTGAAAACACAGGTATTACGCCAGATTATCTTATTGAATTATCAGATTCAGATTACCAAGCTGGAAATGACACACAACTAAATAAAGCTGTAGATTTAGCCAATTAAACAGTTGGTGGCTCTTCTTCAACCGGAGCTTCCTCAACCGGTGGTGCGGGTGCTTCTTCAACCGGCACTTCCTCAACCGGAGCTCCCACAACCGGTGGTGCGGGTGCTTCTTCAACCGGCACTTCCTCAACCGGAGCTCCCACATTTTCTGAAGCAGGCCCTAAATCAGACTCTTCAGGAACCTCTGTTTCTTCTCCTTCATATTCAACTTCTTCAGCTTCAGCTTTAAGTAACTCTTCAGGATTAGTTGTAACTAATTTATCTTCGCCATAAGAAGCAATAATTTGAATTGCCACGTGTTTGTTACCTGCAAAGAATAATCCCTGACCAATTCCACTATTAAGCAGCATATATCTTTCTCCTTCTGTTAAATTAAACACTTTTTGAAGCATATCAATTGCAGCCGGAGCCTGCTTAAGTAAAAGTTGCATTGAAGAATTTGTAATAATCGGTTTTCCATACTTATTTTGAACAAAATCTTCAACATCCTGAGTAATAGTTGTTACACCTAAATAATATTTTCGTGCTCTTTTAACAAGTCCATATAAAAATCTTGCTGAATCATCATGCTGCATCAATGACCATGCCTCATCAATAACAAGTGTTCTCTTTTTTAAAGAACTTCTAACACTATTCCAGATAAAATTAAGGATTATATACATGGCAATCGGCCTTAAAGCATCTTCAAGGTCACGAATACTAAACACTACAAGGCCTGTACCTAAATCAACATTTGTAGGTTTATTAAAAATACCCGAATAAGTTCCGGAAGTGAATTTCGCCAGTCTGGTAGCCAATTCTCTGGCACCCTCCATTGAATTTAAAATATCGTAAAGATCTCCCATTGTTGGCGGAGCAATCGTTGAAGGATCCTCAATCTCCATAGTAATTCCCCGAAGTGCGTAACAATCAGTTAAAGCTTTATCAAGAATTCCTTCTTCTTCTGGAGTTACTCCTCCAAGCATAATTTTTAAAAGCCCGTGAAGAGCAATAATATTTGCACGAAGTAAGTCTCCTGGCTGCACAACTTCATCCTTCAAAGGCGCAGGAAGATCAAAAGGATTAATTCTTTTATCTGAATTAAGCGAAACTTTCATGTAACTTCCACCAACCACGTCACTAATTGCTTCATATTCATTTTCAGGATCAATCACAATTACATCTGTTCCAAACATCAAAGAACGCAATATTTCAAGCTTAACCGCATAAGATTTACCAGCACCAGACTTGGCAAACACAACAGAATTTGCATTTTCCAGAGTAAATCTGTCAAAAATAATCAAACTATCATTGTGTCTGTTAAGTCCATACAAGATTCCTTTATTTGAAGTTAAATCTGCTGATGTAAACGGAAACATCGTTGATAAAGGAGATGTATTCATATTTAAAGTAACCTCGAGTTCATCAGTACAAATTGGCATTGTTGTATTAAATGCATGTTCTGCCTGAAGATCAGCTCTTTTTGTCATCACCAACTTACCTGCTAATAAACTAGAAAGTTGTTTAGAAATTCTCTGAAGTTTCTTTTTATCTTCAGCATAAATAGTAAAATAAATACCCAGTTGGAAGAACTTTTCCTGCCCTCTCTGAATCTGAGTTCTAAGTTCTTCAGCATCCTGCAAAGCGGTTTCAATAGCAGGGTCACGCACATTACCTTTTTCTTCTGAAATTCGCATTGAAGACTGCATCTGAGCAACTTTTCGTTTAAGTACCTTCATTATTGACTCAGAATCAATAGGATATATAAACTGTGCAATATCCATTGTTACATCAAAATTTATTACTGGTGAAAGCCAGTTTGAATCAAGGTATCTTGGATAAGCATAAACATAAAAGCTTTGGGCATACATGCCTTCAACTTTCAAACTATCAAATTCAATTTCCATTGAAGCCGGAGCAATCAAATCACGAATTGTAGACAATCCTTCCTGATATAGTTTTTCAGCTTCTTCAAGTTTCTTTTTTTCTGCTGGTGCCATTGTCTCTTTTTTCCCTTCTTTTTTTGCTTGTTCCTCCTCTTTAACTACTTTTTCAACCAATTCACTTTGTTTTTTATCAGTAACCGAGAAAATATTTTTAATATTATCAAAAAAACTCTTCTTTTTTTGAGCTACTTTCTCTTTTTCCTGTATTTTCTCAGGTTCCTGAGTAGATTCCTGGGTAGGAGTTACTGGTTCATCTAAAGCTTTTTCAGCTTTTTGTTCTTCTTCTTTTGGCCCTCCTGCACTTTTTACCCACGCAGGCAAATCTTCTGAAGCGCCTTTT
>JBHPDK010000042.1:0-5124 GCA_042577965.1 Patescibacteria group bacterium | reverse complement strand
TAGTGGGAGAGCAGCCACATTAATTCTGCTCGCCTTACCACTTTACCAATTTCTTTCATCATGTCAGGAGTTGCAACAGCAATGTCAAATCCAAGCCAGCCTTTGCTGACTTTTTCAATTAGCTCAGCTGAGCCTGCTTCAATTGCACCTGCATCTTTACATTCTTTTACTTTATCATCAGGAACAAAAGCAGCAACTTTGACTTTTTTACCTGTTCCATGAGGCATAGTTAAAGTTCCTCTAAGAGCCTGATCAGCCTGTTTTGGATCAATCCCGAGATTCATATGAATTTCACAAGATCCATCGAATTTAGTTTTTGATATTTGTGTAAGAAGAGAAACAGCCTCATCAATTGAGTAGAATTCCTTTTCTTTTAGCAGATCTTTTGCTGCTTTGTAATTGTTACTACGTCTCATAGTATTTGGGTTAAGTGGTAAGGCGAGCAGAATTAATGTGGCTGCTCTCCCACTAAATTAATAAACTTATTTTTTACGTCGTTGTTTCCTATCTCTTTCAATGATTCTCCAGTGAAAAAGCCATAAAGGGAATGCAACAAGAACTTGTGCGATTCCTATTGAAAGTCTTCTTTTAGCATCATTACTTAAACCTCTTTTTTCTATGATTTCTTCTTTTTCAACACCAATTCGCTGTTTTTCTAAACAAATTTCGTAAGATTTATCGTCTAGTCCAGCATATTGTTCACACATTAAATCTGGCATTGGGGGCCTGGCATAATCATAATCATCAACCTGAAAAACAAAAGATTTAAGACCAGTATCAACTATATTAACTGCTCCGATAATAAAAGTAATAAAAGTTATTGCAGTAATTAAGTACAGATAAATGAATCTGATTACTGAAACTTTGCTACGTTTACTGTGTGGTTTTGGTGGCATATTAGATTTTGTTAATCTTGAACTTCAACACCCATGCTTCGGGCAGTACCTGCGATAATGTTAGCTCCTGCTTCAATATCATTTGCATTTAAATCCTGCATTTTTTCTTCTGCGATTTTTCTAAGCTGGTCTCTTTTTATAGTCCCAACTTTCTCTTTATTTGGCTCTCCTGAGCCTTTTTTAAGATTAATAGCTTTTTTAATAAGCACTGCAGCAGGTGGAGTCTTCATTATAAAAGTAAAAGACCTGTCTTCATAAACAGTGATTTCAACTGGAACGATCGTATCGCCCATTTGATTAGTTTGATTGTTGAACTGTGTACAAAAATCCTGGATTGCAATTCCGTGCTGACCTAATGCCGGACCAACCGGAGGAGCAGGATTAGCCTTACCTGCAGGGATTTGTAGTTTTATAACAGTCATTATTGTTTTAGCCATTTTCTATAATAGGTTAATTAAATTCTTCATTTTATTGTGGTTCTTAGCTGGGTAGTGAAGAGTATACAAGCGCTCTTTGATCTTTACAACTAAAAATACAAAGTTTTTTTGCTCAGTATGATTAGCAAAAAACGAACTTTCTCCATATTGATTTGTTTCATTTACTATAAATCTTTCATTTTCAATAAGTTTCAGCTTAAGCGAGCCATAAACTTCACTTGAGATTAATGAATCCGGAAAGATTAATTCTGAAATTATTCCAGCAAATTCTTCTGATTCTGTCAGGGTATATTCGATATGTTCATCATCGTTATATTCACTTATATCAATATCAGTAAATACAATTCCTCCAAATGCTTCGCTTCGCATATCAGGAATTTTAAATCCAGCTTCAATTACTTTTGAAATTGTTACTGCAGCTAAAATTGGTTTTTCTTCTTCGGGCTCTTCTTCAATAAAGTCAAAAGGGGATACAATAGCAGGATAATCAACAGGCCCTTTATCAACTTCTTCCTCTTCTTCAGGTTCTTCAGATTCTTCAGGCTCAGTAGAAGTAGGAGTTGCAGTTTTTTCCACTTCTTCTACTGGCTGAATTGTTGATTCTACTTCATCTGATGAAAAATATTGTATGCCAAGCAGAGTCCCAATAATAAGGACAATGGAAATTGTAGCTACTATAAAGAATATTGTTAGCTTGTTCATTATTTCTTCTTAACTTGTGTGAAGTCTAGCTCTACAGGAGTTTCACGTTCGAAGATAGTAATCATAACAGTAACTTTACCTTTTTCTTCATCAATTTTATTAATCAAACCTTCGTAGTTTGCGAATGGACCATCAAGAACTGTAACTGTATCACTAACACTAAAGTCGATTTTAAATCTGGGTTCTTCCTTGCCCATATGTTTTTCAATAACCTTCCATTCATCTTCACTAACAGGTACAGGAGTAGTTCCTGATCCTACAAAACCAGTTACATTAGGAGTGTTTCGAACCACATACCATGATTCATCAGTAACAATCATATCCACTAAAACATAACCAGGGAAAATTCGTTTTTCTTCAGTAGTTGGCTCACCTTTTTTAATTACAATTTGAGTTTCTTTAGGAACAACAACATCATAAATATAATCCATCATATTCATTGTTTCAATTCGTTGCTGAAGCGCTTCACGAACAGCATCCTCATACCCTGAATAGGTATGTACAACGTACCAGTGCCGACCTGTTCCTGCAGCTTGCTTAGCCATTTCTTTAAGTTAAAGTAAGTAAATATTTGTATCCAACACTAAATAAGCCATCAATTAATCCCAGAACCAAAGCCATAAAAAGGCAGAATCCCAGAACAATACCAGTTAATTTAATAGCCTGATTTTTAGTTGGCCAGGTTACTTTACGAAGCTCCTGAAAACTACCTGAAAAGTAATCTGTGAATGCATTTTTTGCCATATTCTTAGTGTTTAATGGGAGTTTAATGGGTGCACTTTTAAAAAGCCCCCTTTCCGATAGCGATTATATTATTATTATTACCTTATTGCAAGCGAAAATATAAAGGATTTTGGTCTCTTGAACGAACTATTGTTTTTGGTGAGCGACAAAGTGCCAGAAACCCTTTATTTTTAGCGCTATTTATGGTAAAATAATTAGAAGAAAATAAAAATAAAAAAACAATATGCGATTTTCAGATACATTTAATTTATTCTTTGAGAAGAAATTTGTCTACGATAAAGACAAGCCTGGTGGTAGAGAAGTTGTTTCTAAGAAGCCTGAACGAGTTGCTGAAACTAAAAAGCTGGCAACTATGCAGGATCTTAAAGATAGGATTAAGCATGCCGGAGGTAAATTAGGTAAAGTTAGAAATAAAGGAAAAAGAAAGAAATTAAAAGCAAAACTTGATAATGTTGAAAGAAAATTGGCATTTATTAATGCACTTCCTGAAAAACAGAAACAGAAGATTATCACTGAAACTTACAATAAAATTGGGAAAAAAATGACGAAACATCGAATAGAGTTCAGGCCAAAAAAGCCTCCAGCAAAGCCAACTGCAACACCACGAACAACCTCTACAACGCCCAAAAAAGCACCTGGAGCTGCAAAAAAATCATCTGCCAAACCCGCAGAAACTCCTAAAATCCCAAAGCGCAGGCCAGCCAAGTATACTCCTTTAGAAATAAAAAATGGCCCTGCTGAAAAGAAATTGTTAGGTAGTTTAAAATATATTGATAGAAATGGGAGGTCAGGTTTTAATCAAATGAGGCCTGTTTTAGAACGTGAAGTTGGTAGGATCACTAAAAGTATGCCACCTGGTAAAGAAGGTTTTGTTCAAAGAGTTGATTTACCTGATGGTTATTCTGTTGCTAAGATGAAATTGCCAAAGGATAAATCAGGATTTACTTCAGAAGTTATTTTAAAAGGAGAGAAGTTAATTTGTTATAAGGATTATATGGGATGGCATCATGCTGAAGATATTGGGCCGCATGGCAGGATTGATAGTGTAGGTAAACAAGCACTTAGGATTGCTCAAATAATTAAATGTAATGCGCTTTTGCCAAGGGCAATGCATCAGATGATAGAAAGCCCTCCGGGTAAAATAAGCTTTAAAAATCCACAAGCAAAAAAAGACTTTAGGATGGCTTTAAAGGGTATGGCTCGTTTTTCAGGCAGGAATGTGAAAACTTTTATGGCTAGATTTAAAATGGCAAAAGTAATTTTTAACAGATCATCAAATCCAGAGCATGGTGAATTTGAAATAATTTTAAATGTCGGAGGATTACAAAAAACATTATTTTATAATACTGCAAGTGATAGATTAGGAATTGCTACTTTTGATAAAAATAGCGTATTGACAAGCAAATACGGTACCGAAGAAGTTGGCGCATGGTCACCAGAACAGTCAAAGAAATTTGATAAAGATCAAAGCACATTAAAAAAAGCTAGAGAAAGAAGATCAAGACGATTAGAAAGTAAACTAGGAACAGAAAATAAAATAGCGGTTACGACAGACTTGATAAGTAAAGGCGCTATAGAGAAAGGTGCAATAGCTCGTATTTCAGAAACATCATTTACTGTTAAATCAACAACTAGAGAAGGCAAGAAATATATTGGAAAAGCACGTATTCATAAACTTTTAAATTTAAGGGCAGTTAAAGGCAAACTGGTATATATTACAATTACAAGTAAGAAAGGCAGAGTTAAAAAGGGTCTTTATATACCTGGGCAAAAAACAGCTTATAAACTCGATAAAAGAGGTCGGCAAAGAAGAAAAAGGTTAACTTTTAAAAATGGAGATAAGATTTCAGTAAGATATGCACCTCCGCCTAAAAACTTAAAAAAGATTGTAAATCGAAGAGACAGAAGAGTGCTTAAAGTTGAAACAATGGCAACTTATTCGAGATTACGTAATTATGAAGCTAAATTCAGAAAGTATAAATTAATGGGCGGTAGCGAGAAAAAATTAGCACAATTTACAAAAAACGAAAAATTAAAATCATTATTTACTAAATATCCTTCAAAAGGAAAGAAAGATTTTGATGCTTTGAAGAAAATCAGAGAACAGGTGGGTAAGGTTATTGCTGCAGAAGGTGAAAAAACAGCTGTAGCACTTATTCATGCTGAAGATAAAGCCATTGATAAAGCAATTACAGCTCAAAGAAAAGCGAATAAAGATGCAATGTCAGGAATGACAGTTGAGCAGGCAGAAGTTGAAAATTTTATGTCTGATTATACTACTAAACATGCAGAGTTTATAAAACATAAGGGGAAATTAAAAGATTTGAATTTGAAGCCTTTAAGAG
>JBHPDK010000041.1:0-5659 GCA_042577965.1 Patescibacteria group bacterium | reverse complement strand
TCAGGATCTCTACTTACTCTATTCCAGAATTTTTTATTAAAATAGAGTGTATACGACTCTAATTCCAAAGTTCCATCATTTGATGGAGTCAAAGCATCAACTAAAGCTCTTTGCTGATTGATGGCTATAGAACCTTTGATATTAGCTGGAAATATTGGCGGATTATTAGGGTCACGAAACCTGGTATCGATAATATCAAAGGCTCTTTCTTTAGTTACTTTACGTATTGCAACAAGCCTGTCAGCTTCTTCCTTTAGCTTAGGTGCTATTTTTGTTATAAGTTTCATAAAAGCTGCTGCTTCTTCCGGAGTTAGCGTACGGGTTTCGGGATTGTCAGGGCTTCCTTCATTTGTCATACGAAAAGCTTAAAGGAAGCTATTCTAAGGCAAAAACGCCCTATATGTCAAATGATTAGGGTAATTGCCATACCCAGCGTGATCATTTTTTCTACAGTGCTATAAAATTATTTAAATAAAATCAATATTAAACCTCCAAGTATAAGCAATACTCCGACTACTCTAAATATTACTATTAAGTTTTTTTCTGTGTATATCTTTTGATATAACTTAGCTGCACCTTTTGCAATGTTTTTGTTGTTAAAGAAGAAAAGTAAGCCGATACTTGCTAGTATAATTCCAGGAATTAGTTTTTCAGGAAGCATATTATTTAAGTTATTAAAACGACATGGTTTCTAATTCATCGATCTCAAAATACCTTTTTGTGACCTTTGCTGCAACTAACTAAAACAATCCCCAGATTACATGCCATACGACATCTGTCCAGAAGTGTATTCCTATTGCAGCTAAAAATCCGTATTTTCTGAAATAATAGGCAGCAGGTATAGCAACTAAACTATTTAGAATTATTATTTCACTGAGGAGGGGAGTTGGAATGTCAGCAAATGATGCGTAGTTGAAGAGGATCATTACTGAGGGTATATGGGCAAAGGCAAACGCAAGGGCTGAAAGAATGCTGATGATCCAGAAGATTTGGTTTTGCCATCTTTTTTTGAGTAAAACGTGAGAAATAAGCCAAACCCAAAATGAAATATAAAATAAACGGAATATTACTTCTTCACCAATACCTGCAGATAATGAGGCAATTATTGAAAAAGGGAATTCAGGGTGAGGGATTGGTCCAAATGCAAAAAATTGGTTGAATAAAAGATCAATTAGTATAAAAAGAATTCCTATCCCGCAGCCAATTAAGGCCGGAGTAAGGAACCTTTGTTTATTTGAAACTTTTGAATCCCAGATTTTAGCAAAACCGAGTTTTTGCGAAAGTTTCAATCCAATAAAACCTAAACCACCATAAATAATAAGAATTGCGCATGCGCTTACTAATGCAAGTACAGGTTTTGAAGCAGGAAGTTCCTGCACACCCATTAATTCCGGAATTGGCATAAAGACGCTTATTGCTGCCAAAACTGCAAGCGTTAAAATAAGCCCGATATAGATTTTGATTGATAGTGATAGTTTTTTAAAAGTAATAATTATTTAAATATAATCAAAATTAATCCTCCAACAACAAGAATCACTCCTAAGGCTCTAAACATTATTGTTAAATTTTTTTCTGTGTATAGCTTCTTATAAAATTTAAATGCACTTTTAGCGATGCTTGTATTATTAAAGAAGAATACTATTCCCAGGCCTATAAAGACTATTCCAATAATAATTTTTTCAGGCATATTGATTGAATAAAACTTTCGGCCGCAATTATAACACAATTAATACGGATCCAGCACTTTATCATGTCCGTTGGGACAAATACCGCAGCAGCCCGGATGCGGCAATGGTATATTTTCGGTCCAGCATTTATAGCAGTAGAATTTTTCGCATTCTCCGCAATATCCGCCATCATCATGAAATCCGGCTTTGCTGATTAATTCATATCGATATGGTTTTGTTGAAAATGCCTTGATTGCATTTTTGGCTTCTTCTTCTTTAATTTCATATCCAAAATCTCCACTTCCTGTAGCTGTGCCTTTATAAATTCCTCTGTATAATCCTGTATCCCAACAAGTTGAATATGATACTCTGGTTTTAGGCTCATAATTTTTCCATACAGAGGGAAGATTAAAAGGTGGAGTAATCTCAATTTTGCTTGCTAATCTGCCACATTTTTCACATGTATTTTCAAAAATAAAGGTTTCATTTTCCCCATCTAAATATCTTTTTATTGTTTTAACAAAATTCCTAAACCTTTTTGCTCTAATTTCAAAAATTTCTGCTTTTGTTCTCATACAAAAGGTTAAAGCTGGTTAAATTATAAAACACATTTTATTAATTGTAAAATAGATAAAGAAGACATTCTCCCGAAGGCCTTTCCATACTCGCCTACACCAGTTATCAGTACTTCTTATTGTTGTTACCATATAAATGGCAGAAGTCTATACTTTACCTTTTTCATATATGCGGGATATCCAGGGAGAGTTTCTTTCAGCTTTTTTTCTTCAACTATGATTCTAATGATGATCACAATCAGAAGAGGGATATTGAGTAATACAGCTGTCCAGCTTTCAAGCCAAAGAGCCATCCCTGCAAATAACATAAATAATGATGTGTACATGGGATGACGAACAAAACCATATACACCTGTGTCAGCCACTTTCTGCCCTTCATGTGTTTGATCCTGAATAGTAGGTGTGATGTAAGCATTTGCAACCAATGATGCACTATTAATCAGCAAACCTATCATTGCCAGCCCAACTCCTACAATGCTGGTTGTTAAATCAGGCATAGGTAGTAGTTGAAAATAAAATCTATCAAAAGGGATGGCCAAAAAGATCGCAACAATAGCGATAGATACTAGTGGCAGAAGAATTTTATCTGCTTTAGGCCGTTTTTCATCTTTTGGTGCTCTTTTAAATCGAGCCTCTAAACCACCTGGAGCCACCTTAGCAATGTAGATAACAACAGGTACCAGAAAGATAAAGTATCCAATGCAAAAATAGATTGCACGGTGCCAGAGCCAAGTACCTTCAGGTAATAATCCTGCTGGAACTATTAGCAAAACACCGAATATCAGAGCCTGACCTAGAATAGCGAAAAGACTTTTAATAATTAGCATAGTAATTTCTAATTCATCTATCTCAAAATACCTTTTTGTGACCTTTGCTGCAATAAAAAATCCTCTTCCTCCATACTTGCCTTAACCTCATCACTCATTAGTCGAGATTTTTTAAAACTATAAAAACTATCAAAAATCTTTTATAATGAAATTGATATTTAAAATTTTTTATGAAAACTCCTAAAGAAGAAATGCAGGGTCCTGATATTAATAGTATTTGGAATGAGCGTTATCCGAATTTAAGACATTTTTCAGATGTAGGTAAGCATCAACGTGAAATGCGTTTGAAAATGCTTCAAATTGCTTTTGCTGAATCTGAAACAGGTGAGCGTTTAGAAAAAGAAAATGAAGTTACAGGTCGTTTAATACAACACCGATTGAGATTTGAAGAAAGTCAAAGAATGAATAGAGGAGGATATGGATGGGGTGTTTTAAATTAGATTTATTCTTCGATACTAGCCTTATCTCTGCCTTGATAATACCCAATTAATAATATTTATTAGGATTTATAAGATCGCTCTCTTCCTCTTTAATTTCAAAATGCAAATGTCTACCTGTTTGTGGGGATAAAGTTTCCTCCTGATTATTAGCCAAATCTTGATTTGAATTTGTTGTTTGCGAACAGCCGTTAAATGTAAATAAAGCTACAAAAATAAAAATAACAATTCCGATGATGACTTTTTTCATAGGATTTAGGTTATTTCCTCTCTGCCTTGATAATACACACATTTCTCACATTTGTCATTATCGCCCGGATACGGCCCGTTCAAAAACGCCACCATTTCGCGCAACTTCTTTTCAATTCCCGCAACGCTGATTCGAACCAAATCAACTTCGCCATCAAACTTCACCTCAAGTGAAGGATCCTCCCAATCCGCAACATAGTAATGGAGCAAATATGCACGATTTGAAACTTTGTAGCCGTGCCGCGCAAACATAAGACCGTATGCAGCCAATTGGTCGCGATAATACTTTTGTTTGTCAGGTTTTGGGGGATCTCCGGATGATTTGTAATCAGCGGGAATAAGTCGTCCGTCTTTTTCAACCAGGACATCATCAATCTTACCTCTTAGAACATAGCCGGCTTTTTCATCCTTAACCTCAAGCGAACTTGATTTTGACCTCCATAATTCCAGCTTCTCAAGATCCATAAAAGGTTTAATCCCTTCTTTCTTAAGCTCTTTTGCCTCAGGCGGAAAAGTCTTTTTACTGCGATATTTATCATAACGGCTCTTTAGGACGCCATCCATTGCACTATTAAGACGCAAAGGAAGCATAGGAGCCCTTTTAAAGTGATTTTCCACCCAAAAACACGACTTACATTCAGTGTAAGTGTAGAGAGAGCTGGGGCTGAGTTTCCAGGGCGGAGCCGCAGCGAGTCGCGATTTGCGACGAGCGGAGGCTCTTTGGAGCGAAGCGGAGCGGGATGTTTTTTTGTGCATAGGGGGAGTGAGAGGATTAATAAAAGCTTTCTGGTACTAAATCTAGATTGTTGATTGATGCATTTACAAATTCTAGACTTTCATGAACTTTTAATACTTCTTCATAATCCCAAAATTTCAATTTATCTTTAAGATCCTTAACTTCATCTGTATGTTTTTTAATTTTTTCGATTTGATCTTTATCTGAAACTGCAACTACACCTTGAACTGCAGGATTATTTAATGATTTTATCAGATTTATTGTTAAGCTATCTATACTACCTTTTGTTTGCACTTCAAATATATAAATAACCCGTCCCATATTGGCAATTGTTGCTTCCCAAATGGTGTCTACCTTTGCACCTGCAGCTACTTTATGTTCTATTTTAGCATTAAATCCTAGCCATTGACCTATGTCACGTAATTTATCTCTAATATCATTATGAATAAATTTATTATCAACTAATTTTTTAGTTTTTGGTTCTTTTTTCTTTTTGGAAGTTTTCTTATCCTCTTCTTTTATTTGGAGTTGATTCCATATGAAATAATCCACAGCTAGAAGTGAAGTGTCTTGAATACCAGCTTTTTTAAGCTCCTTGGCGATATTTTGAGATATTATACATAAATAAGAATAAATTTCTCCATTTACTTGATAATCCTGAGTTGGTAGATTTTCAACTTCTAAATATTTAAATCCGGCTTTTGCTTTGTTGTTCCATATCGTTAATTCATCTGGATGAGCTTTACATAATAATTCACTCATCATTGCAGGTCCTACTCCTTTTATATTACTTCTAAATTCATCCCACCTTTCGGCTATATCTTCATTGCCCCATATTAGATTTGCAATATTCTTTTTTAGTTTATCAAAACCATTTTCTTCAATTATTTTATCTACAATATAATGTTTATTGCCCCATATTAACATTGCCCATAATTTCGAGAGATAAATATACATATCATCAATATTCATTTTGAGGATTTTTTCTTTACTGTAACCACTATAGTAATTTATGTGATCGATCCGTTCTTGGTATTCTTGTTTATATTTTTCTGGATTTTTTTTAATGTCTTTTAAAAAAGCAAATATGTGTTTTTCTAGAATTTGTTTATCCATTGTTAAATTTATTAAGATTTATGTTAATATCATAACAAATATCGCCAAGGAG
>JBHPDK010000040.1:0-6557 GCA_042577965.1 Patescibacteria group bacterium | reverse complement strand
GCATTCCAATCAAAGGCCAAAACAGTGCCAAGTGACTGAAACCAGACAGGATCAGATATGCGACGAATAAATTCATCAGGGCCAAACTCTGCAATCAAAACCTGCATCATTTCGCGCCCAAGTTTGACCATTCTTTCAAACAGCCATTTAGGACATTTGCCTGTATCAAGCGTCATTGTTGCTATACCTCTACGCATACTTCAGCATTATTACTTATGGTGAGTACGTACTCACCCTCCAATATAGCAGGGGGCTGAATTTTTGTGAAGGGGAAAATTTATAAAAAATTTAAATTTTCTTAATTTTTGATTGTTATGGTTGATCTAGCTAGCCCACATCGGGGGGACAGCAGGCGCAGCGGAGATCTTATCAAATCCATCGCTAGGGGTTCGACTCCCCTTGTCTCCACCAGGGGCTAGCTGCTATAATATAGATGATGAGATCTTCGCAGCAAACGCTGTAAAAACCAGCCCTTCACGGGTTGGTTTTTTTTAATTCCCCCTGGGGGAAATCCTGCCCCAGGATGGATTTGCGCAATTTCAAAAACCATATACAAAGTCAAACCTTTACTTTCCCATGCCTGCCCTTTAATATTAATCACGCTTAATCTAATCCAAATGAAGCAATACCTCGACCTTGTAAAACATGTACTTGAAAATGGCGAAGATAAGCCTGACCGCACCGGCACCGGCATCTTGAGTGTTTTTGGAACGCAAACTAAATACGACCTTCGGGATGGATTTCCGCTTGTTACAACTAAAAAAGTTAGCATTGATAATATAATAAGAGAGCTCCTTTGGTTCTTAAAAGGCGCAACAAATATTAATGACGGGCTGCTTCCTCATACAAAAATCTGGAATGAATGGGCTGATGAGAATGGCGAGCTTGGTCCTGTTTATGGATATCAATGGAGAAAATGGGACAAATACGAGTGCGACGATGCGACGGACAAGTGCAAAAAGACTCATGTAGATCAAATCCAGCAAGCCCTAGACCTTATTAAAAACAATCCAACTTCGCGCAGAATTATTGTTAGTGCATGGAATCCTGCGGATCTTCCACGAATGGCTCTACCGCCTTGTCATGCTTTCTTTCAATTTTACGTTGTAAATGGGCGATTAGATTGCCAATTGTACCAACGGTCAGCTGATATTGCGCTTGGTGTTCCATATAATATTGCTAGTTATGCAGCTTTGATTATGATGATGGCTCAGGAATGTGATCTAGAACCTGGAATTTTTGTTCATACACTTGGAGATGCCCATATTTATAAAAATCATATTGAAGGACTCGAAGAGCAGATTAAAAGAAAACCGCATCCCCTTCCGCAACTAAAACTTGCAAAAAAACCTTTTAACAAAATCGAGCTCGAAGATTTCGAACTTGTTAACTATACTCACGAACCTTTTATTAAATTTAAAATCGCAGTTTAAAAGCAATTAATATGCACAAAATTTATCATGTAGTAGCAGCAGATGATCAGCACGGCATTGGAAAAAATGGCGATCTTCCGTGGCATCTTCCTCAGGATATGAAACATTTTATGGAAGTGACAACCGAGACTAAGGATCCGGATAAAAAAAACATGGTGATTATGGGACGAACTACGTGGCAGTCAATTCCAACTAAACACAGACCTTTAAAAGGCCGCATTAACGTTGTTTTAAGCCGAAATCCAGATTTTAAACCAGAAAACGCGCAAGTTTTTGATAATGTTGATGACGCAATAAAATCTGCCGACGACACGATTGAAACAATTTTTATTATTGGCGGAGCTTCAGTATACAAACACACTATTGATCGTGAAGACCTTACCGGCCTCTACATTACCCGAGTAAATGAAGTGTTTGATTGTGATGTTTTTTACCCAGAAGTACCTGAGCATTTCAGCAAAACTGAAAAACTCGGCGAGGGCGAAGAAGGCGGAATTATGTTTGATTTCCTTCTTATGTTGCGGGAGCCTGCTATTTAATAGTAACTTTCTCCATAACTACTTCTTCTAAAGGACGATCCCCTGAATCAGTTTCAACTGAGCCGATTGCTTTAAGAATATCTTCACCTTTAACAAGCTCGCCAAATACTGCGTGCTTTCCATCAAGGCCAGGTGTAGGGACTAAAGTTATAAAAAACTGGCTTCCTCCGGAATCCGGACCGCTGTTTGCCATTGATAATACACCAGCATCAGCATGTGTTAATTCCGAGTGAAATTCATCATCTATAGAATAACCTGGGCCACCTCGGCCTGTTCCTGTTGGATCGCCTCCCTGAATCATGAAGCCGTCAATGATTCTGTGGAAAATTATACCGTCGTAATAACCTTTTTCAGCAAGGTCTATGAAATTTTTTGTTGTGATAGGAGCGCGCTGTTCATAAAGTTCAAGCTCCATGGTTCCGTGATTTGTTTCAATAATTGCGTGACGATTTGGTTGCATAGTATCTTCGGTTACAGGATCAGAATCTGCAGGAGCTGCCGGGCCCGTTGTTGTGCAACCTGCAAAAAGAATTAAAGTTGATAGAATTGCTAGTGATTTTTTCATGTTTTGTAAGGTTAATTTTTTCACAGCTTTTCGATTATATAAATAAAAATTACTTTTGTCTATTTTAATTTTTAAAATTTGAAATTTTCTCTTGATCTTTAGTTTGGTTTTGCGTAAATTTGTCGTCGTGTGTGCATCAAATTTGCACATATAGATCATTAAAAATTTGGCTAGTTATTAAAAAGTTTTGTATCACTTTCTTCCCGATAATTCCTAGGAGGATTTCTGCCATTTATATCAATAATAAAAGGTAGATGTTCTCTTAGGACACCATAAGGTTTGGTGATTCGGTGAAGGGCCGCTACTATGCGGCGATGCAACAATTTTTTGCCTCAATGGGGCGACACACAGTCTGTGCGACATGCACAGCAAAGGAAAAGGAAACGGAACCATGTTTAACTACCTACCGCGCAATTCGGAGATCAAGTTCGCAGACCTGCTGGCGATGACCGAGAAGAACGTCATCCTGCTGACCGTGGACCAGTGGAGGAAGATCATCGACCGCAGCATCACCGCGAAGACCAAGAAGGTCGACCTGGTGAACAAGCTGTTCATGATCGATCCCTACATCGGCTTCACCGCGGACGGCTACGTGGCCATCTACACGGGCACGGAGTTCCCGGTGGAGATCCTGGCCAACTGGACCTGGCTCGACACCATCACGGGCGGGACCTATCCGGACAGCGACATCCCGGTCCTGACCATGGATCCGATCGCTCCGATCCTCCAGATCAACCGCGATCTCGTGACGCGCTTCTGGCAGATCACCATGGCGGCCATCACCGAGATCCCCTGGTTCAAGATCTCCCACGGGTTCTCGATGGCGCACACGTCCTACACCTTCTGCGTGGACACCCTCCAGCAGGTGGACATGGGCGACCTTGACACGCACATCTACTTCGGCCTCGTGAAGAACAGCGGCCGCGGCGTGGTGGTCAAAGTGGACGCCGACACCACGATCAACGGTGTCATGACCATCGAGGAGCCGAACTTCATCGAAGTGCGGCTCGACTCCGAGCCCGTCGCCCGCAACTAGCCACCGCTTCTGATCAGCATCTCCGTCCTGGAGATAGCTGAAAAGGGCCACAATTCCCAATGGGGGGACTATTACGGCCGGTGCACCCTATGCACCGGCCGCTTTTTTAAATACGAGCATATTGATTAATATTAAAACCTGTTCTAAAATCAACCTCCTGTCTTTAACGCATTATGGAAAAGAAAAGAAATATTGTACTGGTTAATCCTCCATTACCTTATAAAGCAGATCCACTTGCTGCATTAGGGTTAGAAGCGCTCAAAAGTACTTTAAATCAGGAAGGGTATTCGAATGTTCATATATTAGATTCTGCAATTGAGGGAATTAATGATGTTGATTCAATAATCAGTAAAATAAGACAACTTGCTGCTGATTTAGATTTCCTTGGAATAGGGATGCTGCCTGCTGTTGCTCAATTTACCAAACAGTTAATTAATAGAGCAAGGCAGGAATATAAAGATAGGGCTATTGAAATATGCATAGGGGGATACTTCCCTACTTCATATGGTGAACAAACATTTGATTTTCTTGATCCTAATTTCCCGGATTATGTAGTTCTCGGACGAGGTGAACAAGCTTTATTAGATATTCTGGAAGTTGGCAAATCCGCAAAAATTCCGAATGTAATCACACATACTGAAGCTGGCATCCTAAATGGTGACAGAGCTCCTGTTGATTTATCTCAAACACCGTGGCCTGAAAGAAATGGAATAAATTCTGATAATACTGCAAAAGTTACAAGACTTATTGGTTGCCCGGGGCATTGCACTTTTTGTACTGTTCATAATTATGCTTATGATAATAAAAGTCAGGAGGTCAAGCAAAGAACTCCGGAAGACTTTGTGAATGAACTGGAATATTTATTTCATGAATCAGGTATAGAAAATTTTGATATTTTGGATGATGATGCTATTGGAGATAATCCTGAACAGTGGCATAGGATACTGGATTTAATAGAAGAGAAAGGATTAAAAGGAAAAATTAAATTCTGGATTTTAACAAGAATTGAAGGAGTAGTTAATAATCATGCCTTAATAAAAAGAATGGCAGAATCAGGCTTAACAGGATGCTATCTGGGCCTTGAATCTCTTATAAAAAGACAGCTTAAACTTTACAACAAAATGAACAGCAGGCTTTCACAAGCTGACTATTTTACTTTTTTCGCACAGGTAAGAAAATCCAGAGAAATTCTTGAAGAAAACAGCATCATTCCTAAATATGGCT
The DNA here is from genome assembly GCA_042577965.1 of Patescibacteria group bacterium. GTDB lineage: Bacteria > Patescibacteriota > Gracilibacteria > UBA1369 > PNNO01 > JAUVDZ01. Next base: position 1,760 of record JBHPDK010000040.1, on the reverse strand, counting down.
TTATCCCAATTGATGCGGAAGTGACTTTGGAAGAATTAAAGCTCAATATTTTATTATTGAAAGAATTGGGGCTTTTATACTATGTTTCAGAATTAACTAAAAGAGTAGCAATTTATGAAGGAAGCGGAATTCAAAAACAATATCGTAAAAAAGGGTACTTATATGAACCTAAAGAAAGAACAGATGAAGACTGGATTGTTCAAAGATATAATTACATCAGCAAAGATCCACGCATAATAAAATTACAACCACTTTTAAATCAATGGATGAAAGGAATTTACCAAACAAGTATTGATGTAAAATCTCTTAACAGAGAAAGATATATAGATCCTGATTCAGAAAAAAGTAATAAAGCCTGGCAATTATATAAAAATTTAAGAGATGTTGAATTGGAAATGCTTGAAGAATTAATGAGATTAGTTGGGAAAAATGCTCCAGAAGACGTAATTAAAGAAAAACTAAAATTTTATATCGACAAATACAATTCAATTTTTAAAAAAATAGTTCTATAATGTATTTTGATTAATTCATTAAAAAATGAACGAAGTCTGGATTTACACCCTCTGCGCAGTAATTTTTGTTAGTTTGCTGTCACTTATAGGAGCAGCTGTAATGATTATCAAGCAGAAATTTATTAAAAAAATTCTGATTTTAATGGTGAGTTTTGCTGCAGGAGCAATGCTGGGTGATGTATTTTTACATATGATTCCTGAGCTTGCGCATGAAGGTAATCTGAATCTTAATACTTCAATGCTAATTCTTGCTGGAATTTTGATATTTTTTATTTTAGAGAAGATTATTCACTGGCGGCACTGCCACTTGACAGCCTGTAAAGATCATACTCATCCTCTGGCATTTATGAATCTTGTTGGTGATGCTGTTCATAATTTTATTGATGGAATTTTAATAGCTGGTAGCTTTATGATGAGTGTGCCAATTGGAATAGCTACAACTATTGCTGTTGTTTTGCATGAAATCCCACAGGAAATGGGTGATTTTGGAATTTTACTGCACTCGGGAATGAAGCCACGAAAGGCTTTAATGTTTAACTTTTTATCAGCTTTAACATCTGTTGCCGGTGCTCTGATTGTTCTATTTATCGGAACGAACATAGATGTAGCTGGAGTAATAATTCCGATCACAATCGGGGGATTCTTATATATAGCAAATGCGGATCTGATACCTGAACTTCATAAAGAAACCAAAGTTTCGCAATCGTTCTTTCAGATAATTAGCTTTATTATCGGAGCTGGAATAATGTACTTACTGTTATTTCTGCCTTTTAATTAGAAATTTTACGGCTGGCTCCCTGAAATCACATTATTGCCACCCTGCTCAAATGACTTCGCAACAACATCGCCTTTAATATTATTCGAATTACCAATAACAATTTCTCCATTTGGAGCTTCTAAATCACCTTTTACACCATTATTTCCATCTAATTCAATATTCCCATTTTTAACTAAAATTGCCTCAAAAGAATTAGAGTTTCCTGCCTCAAAACCACCGCTTTCTATCTCAATATCATCTCGAATCTGACTATTTCCTCCAATCTCAATTTCACCATCTGTAAGAATAATTTCCCCTTCAACTGTAGTAGAATTACCAATATTCAAATCACCATATTCGATAGTTATTGAGCCGCTAATCACTGCATTCCCCCCAATTTTCACATTACCATTTTTAACATAGATATCCCCTTTCTGCCTTCCTGAATCACCAATAGATACATCTTGATTTTCAACATTAATATCTTGTGA
>JBHPDK010000039.1:0-6732 GCA_042577965.1 Patescibacteria group bacterium | reverse complement strand
ATCAAAAGAGCTTAAAGAAAAGTTGAATAAGCTTGGTTTTGAAATTAAAACAAATTAATGAAAGACTTAAAGAGAATAATACTACAATACAAAGAGAGCACAGATCAGTTGGAGAGCGTTTAGATACAGCAGCTAAAGCAGTAAATACCGTAACTGCAAGGCTATCAAAAATAGAAGAAGGTAATAAGCGAATTTATGATGTCGGGAAGGACATTTCATCACTTCAGGAACTTTTAAAGGCTCCAAAACTCAGAGGAGGTCTTGGAGAGCTTTTTTTGAATGATCTTCTTGCACAAATTTTTCCAAAAGAAAATTATTCAATGCAATACTCTTTTAAAAGCGGAGATACTGTAGATGCAGTAATTCATGTTCGTGATAATCATTTAATTCCTGTTGATTCAAAATTCCCTTTAGAGAATTTTAAAAAAATGTATGAAGAAGAAGATGAAAAAGGACGGGCTGATTATAGGAAGGCATTTATTAATGATGTAAAAAAACGAATTGATGAGATCTCTTCAAAATATATTCTGCCTGATGAAGGTACCTTTGATTTTGCTTTGATGTATATACCAGCTGAAAACGTTTATTACGAAATGATCATTAAAAGCCAGGAAGATTCAACAAATCTAAGTAATTATGCGTTTACTAAAAAAGTGATCCCTGTTTCACCAAATACCTTTTATGTTTATTTACAAACAATTTTAATTGGCCTCAAAGGATTCCAAATAGAAAAGAAAGCTGGTGAAATTCTAACCTCATTATCAAGATTAAGAGGTGATTTTGAAAAATTCGGAGATGATTTCGGGCTTGTTGGTAAGCATTTAGGGCATGCAAGAGGCAGATATGAGAACTCAGAAAAAAAGCTTTCCCGTTTTTCTGATAAATTAACCCAGGTGGAATCTCTGTCCACGCCTACGCAGGAGGAAAAACTCCTCAAATAAATTAATCCAAAAGGGCAGCGTTTTCACTTTACTTTTACAGTTTTACGAAGTAAACTAACATTCGCATTTTAAGCTACGTAAAAGCTTTTTTCATATGTCACAGAAAATTAAAGATGTTGCAGATAAGTTAGGGCTCTCATCAAAAGAGCTTAAAGAAAAGTTGAATAAGCTTGGTTTTGAAATTAAAACAAATGCCAGAACTGTTGAAGATGACGTAGCTGAACTTGTAATTTCTGAGTTTTCTGAAGAAGCCCCTACAGATATAAAAGATGCAGGAGCAGCCAAAGTATATGAAGAAATTTATGATAAAGAAGAAGATAGAGAAATTATTAAAAAACAACGGAAGAAAACTGCAGGTAAAAAGGATTCAAAAGACAAAAAGAAAGAAGAGAAAGAAGAAAAGCCGGAAGTTAAAAATAAAGGTGCAATTGAAATTTCAGCTGTTATTTCAGTTAAAGAATTTGCTGAAAAAACAGGATTAAATGCCGCTAAAATCATCGGAGAATTAATGAAAAACGGAATTTTAGCAAACATTAATCAACAAATTGATTTTGATACAGCTTCTATTGTTGCATCTGACCTTGGAATTAAAATTAAAAAAATTCGTGACGAAGCATCAATAGAAGATTTAATGTCTGGAAATTTAGTGGAACTTTTAAAAGAGGATGAAAAGTCAGATTTGGAAGAACGCCCTCCGGTAATTAGTATTATGGGGCATGTTGATCATGGTAAAACTAAAATTCTTGATTATATACGAAAAGCAAATGTTGTTGATACTGAATCTGGTGGAATCACGCAGCATATTGGTGCATATCAGGTTGAGAAAAATAATAAAAAAATTACATTTTTAGATACTCCTGGCCATGAAGCATTTACTGCAATGCGTGCACGTGGTGCAAAAGCAACAGATATAGCAATTTTAGTTGTTGCAGCTGATGAAGGTGTTAAACCGCAAACAGTTGAAGCAATTAATCATGCAAGAGACGCTGGAATTCCAATAATTGTAGCTATTAATAAAATTGATAAAGAAAATGCAAATCCAGACAGAGTAAAAGGTGAACTTGCTGAACATGACCTTCAACCAGAAGATTGGGGCGGTAAAACAATTATGGCTCCTGTTTCAGCAATTACTGGTGAAGGAATGGACAATTTATTAGATATGATTTTGATTGTTGCTGAAATGGAGGATCTTAAAGCAAATCCAGAAAGAGCTGCAGTTGGTACTGTTATTGAATCTCATTTAGATAAAAATCTTGGACCTATTGCAACAGTGCTAATTAATACAGGAACTTTAAAAATAATGGATAATGTTGTGATTGGTTCGACTTACGGAAGAATTAAAGTGATGAAAGACCATAATGGAAAAAACATGAAAAAAGCTGATCCTTCAACACCTGTTCTTATTGCAGGGCTCTCTGAAGCACCTCTTAGTGGTGATATTTTGCAGGTTGTTAAAGATGATAAAACTGCACGAACGCAGGCTCAAAAAATTGCTTTATTAAAGAAAAATGAAGCTTTGGCTGGTATTGGAGCAAAAGATATTATTTCGCAAATTATTAGTGGAAAATTAAAAACCTTAAAACTTGTAATCAAAGCGGATACAAAAGGTTCGCTTGAAGCTATTTTGCAGGCTCTTGATAAAATCAAAGATGAAGAAGTTGCAATAAAAGTAATTCACTCAGGAGTAGGGAATGTAACTGAAGGCGACGTGATTATGGCTAGTGCAAGCGCAGGTGTTGTTATTGGATTTCATGTTGATGTACCTGCCCAGGTTGAAAAAACAGCTGAAAGAGAAAGTGTGGATATTCTTAAATACACAATTATCTACAATTTAATTGAAGATATTACTAAATTACTTGCTGGCCTTATTGAACCTGAAATTGTTGAAGTTGATCTTGGAAAAGCAGAAGTAAAACAAATCTTCTTTACCAGTAAAAAAGAAATGGTAATCGGATGCAAAGTCACAAACGGGAAAGTTCAGAAAGGCGCTAAAGCAAGGCTTATGAGAAAAGAAGAAAAAGTGGATGAAGTTGAAATTGCCTCACTTAAAAGAGTTAAAGAAGCAGTTGATGAAATTAAAGCAGATAGCGAATGTGGAATTAAACTAAAAGGCAAACATGATATTGAGGAAGGAGATATTTTGGAAGTTTATAAACTTGAGAAAAAAATTCGTACTTTAGAATAATTATGAAGAAAATTAAAACTTTTAATCTACCTTTATTTACTGATGAGCGAGGGCAACTGGTTCCAATTGAACTTAAAGATTATATAAATTGGGAAGCAAAGCGCGTTTATTACGCATTTAATAATAAAGATACTCGTGGCGGCCATGCTCACAGAACTGAAAAAGAACTTTTTATTTGCGTGTGTGGTGAAATGACTGCAAAGGTGCACGATGGCAAAGATTGGCAGGAGCATAAGCTGCAAGGCCCTGATAATGCTATATATATAGATAATATGATATGGCATGAGTTCACAGATTTTTCAGAAAATGGTATTCTACTTGCGGTGTCGTCAACAAATTATGATCCGTCTGATTATGTTCGCGACTTTGGTCAATTTTTAAAAAAAGTTAATCAATGAAAAAAGTATTAGTTACCGGTGGAGCCGGTTTTATAGGTTCAAATTTCACACATTATTATCTAGAAAAACACCCTGAAGATATGGTGATTGTTTTAGATCGCCTTACTTATGCAGGGAATATGGATAATTTAAAAGATCTCGACAACAACGAGCGTTTTTGGTTTATGTTAGGTGATGTTGCGGATGTCCCAATGGTTAATAAGCTGTTTGAAAGAGAAAAATTCGACGTTGTTGTGAATTTTGCAGCTGAAACTCATGTTGATAGAAGTATTGAAAGCCCAAGTGCATTTACAATGACAAATATTGTAGGAACACAAACTTTATTAGATGCCTGCAGAGAACATGAAGTAGCAAGATTTCATCAAATCTCAACTGACGAGGTTTATGGAGATTTAGGTCTTGATAATGAGAATAAGTTCACTGAATCAACTCCTATTTCACCTAATTGCCCGTATGCAGCAAGTAAAGCTGCTGCTGACCTTCTAGTAAAATCATATTACGAGACATTTAAAATGCCTGTAACAATTAGCAGGTGTTCAAATAATTATGGTCCTTATCAATTCCCTGAAAAACTAATTCCATACTTCTTTAAATTGGCCTCAGAAGACCAAAAACTCCCTGTTTATGGTGATGGCAAAAATGTACGTGACTGGCTTTATGTCACTGATCATTGCCGTGCAATAGATATGATTTTAGAAAAAGGAAAACCAGGTGAAGTTTATAATATTGGTGGAAATTTTGAAAAATCAAACCTTGAAATCACACAGCGAATCCTTGAATTTTTAGGAAAAGATAAAGATAGTATTATGTATGTTGATGATCGAAAAGCACATGACAGACGTTATGCAATTGATGCAAGCAAGATTAAAAAAGAAATCGGGTGGGAGCCAAGCGTTACTTTTGAAGAAGGAATTGCAAAAACTTTTGACTGGTACGAAACTCATAAAGACTGGTGGAAAAAAATTGTAGATAAAGCCGAAGAAAGGCAACATAAAGAAAAAAGTGACAAACCACTCCCCTCTTCTAGACCTTAATTTAAACCTAAACGATGAGATATTCTAAATTTTTCGGGCGTACTAAACATGAAACTCCACATGATGCTAATAGTAAAAATGCTGAACTTTTAACTAAAGCTGGATTTATAGATAAGGTTGCAGCTGGAATTTACAACTATCTTCCGCTTGGGATGCGAAGTATGCATAAAATCAACAACATTATCCGAGAAGAAATGAATGCTGTTGGAGCGCAGGAAATATTAATGCCTGCACTTCAACCAGTTGAATTATGGGAAACTACAGGCAGAATAAACACATTTGATGTTTTATATAAATTAAAATCAGGTGAAAAAGACTTTGTTTTAGGGCCAAGTCATGAAGAAACTGTTACTCCCTTAGCTAAAAAATCAATTCAATCATATAAAGATTTACCTTTAGCGGTATATCAACTTCAGACTAAATTCCGAAATGAACCAAGGGCAAAATCAGGACTACTAAGAGGACGTGAATTTGGAATGAAAGACATGTACAGCTTTCATACAACCGAAGAAGATTTAGATGAATATTACAAAAAAGTTATTGAAGCTTACTTAAATGTTTATACAAGATGTGGGCTTGAAGCCTTCATTATTGAAGCTTCTGGTGGTGCATTTACAGACAAAATCTCGCATGAATTCTCAATAAAAACAGATGCAGGCGAAGATACAATGGTTTATTGTCCTAAATGTAAATTTGCCCAAAATTTAGAAATAGCTGAAGGTAAATATGATAATCCTTCATCAGATGAAAAGGAAAAAGAAAAAGAACTCATGGAGATTAAGAGGCCAAAATCAATTAAAGATACTGCTGATCTTCTTAAAATTGATGAATGGCGAATTTTGAAGTCAGTTGTTTATATGGTTGAGGATGAAGGTCCGATTGCTATTTTAATACGAGGTGATTTTAATGTTAATCATGAGAAAGTTGAGAAGTATTTTAAAAAACGTGTGAGGCCGGCAAGTTCAGAAGAATTAAAAAAACATGATTTGGTTGAAGGTTTTATATCCCCTGTTTTGGCTGATGGTAAGGCAAATAAGAAGATTTCATTTATTGGAGATTTTTCAATCAAGGAAATGAAGAATTTTGAAACCGGTGCAAATGAAGTTGATAAAGACTGGCAGAATCTGAACATTGGACGTGATTTTGAAGTTAAGGATTTTGCTGATTTTGTTGAAGTTAAAGGTGGATTTATGTGTCCGAAGTGTGATACTCAGCTTGAAGAAGAAAAAGCAGTTGAAGCTGGTAATATTTTTAAACTTGGTACTAAATATAGCGAAGATTTTGATTTAAGTTTTACTGATAAAGATCAGAAGAAAAAACTTGTAACAATGGGTTGTTACGGAATCGGAGCTACTCGTTTACTTGGTACAATCGTTGAAGCTTTTCACGATGATAAAGGAATTATCTGGCCAAAAACAGTTGCACCTTATTTGGTTCAATTAGTAACAATAGGAGATGATGATGAAGTGCAAACAATTGCTCAAAAACTTTATGAAAATATGAATAACGAAGGAATTGAAGTTTTATTTGATGATAGAGATGCAGGGCCTGGTCTTAAATTAAATGATGCAGACTTAATTGGTCTTCCTTTACGAATAGTTATAAGTAAAAGAACAATTGCCCAGAACAGTGTTGAATGGAAAGAAAGAGCATCAAAAGACGCTAAAAACATTAAGATAGATGACGTTATAAGCGAAATTAATAAATTTGCTAGCAATTAATATGAAAGTCCTTCTAATTGGTAAAAATGGACTTTTAGGTACTGAAATAAATTCAGTATTTAAAGAATCAGAAGAATTTGAATTTTATTCAACAAGTCGCGAAGACCTTGATATAACTGACAAAGACGCTATTTCACTAATTTTAAAAGATTTTAAACCTAATTTAGTGATTAATGCTGCTGCTTTTACTTATGTTGATGAATGCGAGATGAAAAAAAACTTTGTTATGAATGTGAATGGTGAGGCAAATGGATATTTAGCTCAGGTTTGCAATCAAATTAATGCACATTTAATATATTTTAGTACTGATTATGTTTTTGATGGAACAAAGGAACAAGGATATAAAGAGGATGATGAAACATTCCCAATTAATGTTTATGGAAAATCCAAATTATTAGGAGAAAATTTAATACAGGAAAATACTGATAAATTTTTTATTATCAGGACCTCATG
>JBHPDK010000038.1:0-7149 GCA_042577965.1 Patescibacteria group bacterium | reverse complement strand
AAATGATAGAAGATGATTATTACATATTTTATTAAGTTTGTCAAGTATATATTTACATTGATTTTTCATTAAGATTCGGGCACAATTAAGCCGCTTTTTAAGGCTTTAAAATGCTTCTAACTAAAGTATTCACATTCGACTCTGCTCACTTTCTTCCCAATTACCATGGGAAGTGTGAAAATATGCATGGCCATACTTATAAATTGGAGGTCACTATTGAAGGTGAGCCAAATAAGGAGGACGGCATGATTTATGACTTTGCACAGCTAAAAGAGCTTGTTAATAAAAAGGTTGTGGATAAGCTGGATCATACAAATCTTAATGACACCATTAAGAATCCTTCAGCTGAATTTATTGCTATGTGGATATGGGATCAGCTTAAAAATGACCTTAATTTAAAGCAAATTAAGGTATTTGAATCTTCTAATTCATACGTTACTTATGAAGGAAATTGAGGTTAAAATTTTGGGAATTGATCCTGATAAAATAAGGCGGAAAATGGCTGACTTAGGCGCTGAAATGACTTTTGATGGTTTGCTTAAAGTGCGATATTTTGACACTGTTAAAAATGAAATTCGCGATCGAGGCGAATTATTGCGTGTTCGTGAATATGAGGGCCAGGGCGTTGAGGTTTGTTATAAGGCAAATAAACGGATCGAGGATGGATTTAAAGTATATGATGAGCAGCATTTGAAAGCAGAAAATTTTGATGAAACAACTAAAATGTTCGAGGATTTGGGATTTATAGTAACAACCTATTATGAGAAAAAAAGAACGGTTTTTAAGCTTGATAAAGCCGAAATCGTTATAGATGAATATCCAAAAATACCTACTTTTATTGAGATTGAAGCTGAAAATTCGCAAAAAATAGAAGAATTAATTGAAAAACTTGGTCTTCAGAATAACGAAAAGTCTTCACATACGATAAATGGCTTACTTGAAGAGAAATATCCTGATATTGAGCTTAATAATTTAACTTTTTAATAAATGCGGCTTTTTGTAGCGCTTAAACTGCCAAAGCAGATCAGTGATTATTTGGAATCTCTTCAAAAATCCCTTCCAGAAGGCAAAATGAAGCTAAATAAACATTTTCATCTTACTTTACAGTTTTTAGGGCATACTGATTCCGAAAAACTTGATGATATAAAAAATGCCTTAAAAAAAATATCTTTTGAAAAAATCCCAATAAAATTAGGTAAAATTGGTGTTTTTAAGGATAAAAAGGGATTTATAAAGGTTGTTTGGGCTTCTTTAGAGGCCTCGGAAACTTTAAATGAGCTTCAAAAAGAAGTGCAAAAAAGCTTAAAATCACTGGGATTTGAACCTGATAAGCCATTTTCACCGCATCTTACACTTGCAAGAATTAAATATATTGATGATGAAAAATTCGAACAAGAGTTGAAAAATATAAAAATTGAGCCTTTAGAAGCAAAATTAACTGAGTTAATCCTTTACCAAAACCATCTGGAATGTCTAAAGCTTACCTCGCACTAGGGTCAAATTTGGGCAAAAGGCCGCAAAATCTTAAAAAAGCCATCGAATTATTAAAAGAATGTGGTGTTAAAATCCTCAAATCTTCAAAAATACACGAAACAAAGCCGGTTTCGCGCATATTGCAGCGAAAATTCCTTAATCAGTGCCTGGAAGTTGAAACAAAGCATAATCCTCAAAAACTGCTTAAAATATGCCAGTTAATAGAGGGGCAAATGGGCCGCGATCGTATTGTTAAAAAGCGCAAATATCACGAAAAACCGCGCAAAATAGATATCGATATACTCCTTTACGAAAATCTCATTATTAACTCAAAATTCCTTAAAATTCCGCATCCTCGCATGCATAAGCGCAAATTTGTACTTGAACCATTAAATGATATTGCACCGCGTTTAGAGCATCCAACGCAACACAAAACCATCAATTATCTATTGAAAAATCTCAAAAAACCTCTAAATTTAGGGCATGAATGATCCACTCAAACTCGAAAAAAAGGCAACAGAATTAAGGCTAAAAACCATTAATGCTATATATAAGGCAAAAACCGGGCATACTGGTGGTTCACTTTCTGTTATGGATATTCTGGTTATGCTTTTTTACGGAAAAATCGAGAAAAGGCCGATTATGAAGTATGATCCCAAAATGCCTGGATGGGAAGATCAGGATTATTTTATTTTATCTAAAGGTCACGCTGCACCAGCGCTTTATTCAATTCTTGCTGACCGCGGTTTTTTTGATGAAGATGAATTAAATTATTTACAACAGTTAAATGCAATGTTGCAGGGGCATCCGCATCAAAAGATCCCAGGAATTCCTGTTACTTCAGGTTCGCACGGGCATGGATTTGCTTCTGCTCACGGGCTTGCTTTAAGTCTGAAAATGGACCGAAAAACCAATAAAGTCTTTACTGTTTTGGGTGACGGAGAGCTTCAGGAAGGCAGTATATGGGAAACTGCAATGTCAGCTGCACATCATAAATTAGACAATTTTTATGCATTTATTGATAACAATGAGCTTCAGGCTGATGGTTTTACCCGAAGTATTATGAATGTAGAGCCAATTGTTGAGAAATTTGAATCTTTTGGATGGCGTGTGATTAAGGTTCGAAATGGTCATAATTATGAAGAACTTTTAAGTGCAATTGATAAGGTTTATTATGCAGCAAGAAAGCCAAATTGTATTGTTTGTAATACAATCAAAGGTAAAGGTGTTGAATTTGCAGAGCGAAAAGCTGGCTATCACAAACAATCTTTAAGCTCGCAGGAAATGACAGAAGCAACTAAATCACTTGAGTCACAGATTAAAACTTTAACCAATCAAATTTAAATGAAAGAGTTTTTAATTGGAGTTTTTGGAGTGCTGTTTATGTCTCCTTTTAATATTCAGGGGGATTCAATGGAACCTACTTTTTCGCATGATGATTATATTATGTTTGAAACCTTAACTTATATTGTTGAAGAGCCTGTTCGGGGCGATGTTGTTGTTTTTTATGGAACTGATGAGTCAGAAAAAGTTTTTGTTAAGCGGATTGTTGGAATGCCTGGTGAAACTTTGATTTTACAGGAAGGTAAAGTATATATTGACGAAGAATTGCTTGAAGAACCATATATGAGAATTTATTCAGATTCAGATGATAATGAAGAATTTAATTTTCGTGAACATGACGGAGTAAGCTACGAAGTTCCGCAGGGTAAATATTTTATGCTCGGAGATAATAGAAAAAACAGCTTTGATTCACGTACGTGGAATGATCCTTTTGTGCCGCACCAAAGCATTTTTGGCAAATATTACTTTAATATTAATTAACCTTAAATATTATGAAAAAAATTGCAGTAATTTCGATTGTTCTTGTATTTTTATTAACAGGATGCATCAATTTTGGTGGCGAAGAAGGTCCAAAAGTTGTATTAAATACAGCTAGCGGTGCTCATTCTTTTGCTGTTGAGGTAGCTGATGACAGGGAAGAAAGAGAACGTGGTCTAATGTTCAGAGAATCCCTTGAACAAGGCAAGGGCATGATTTTTGTTTATGATGAACCTCAGCCAAAATTAGGATTTTGGATGAAAAATACGTACATTTCTCTTGATATGATTTTTATGGATGAAAATTATGAAGTTATTGATTATTTTGAAAATCTTCAGCTTTGTGAAGAGGTGCAATGTCCTCACTATGTACCTAATGGGGCTTCCCAATACATTCTTGAAGTAAATGCAGGTGTAGTACAGGAGATTGGTTTAAGCAGAGGGGATAAAGCAGAAATTACTTTAGATCTCAAACCCTAGCCAAGCAGGCTAAAATATGGTATAATATACCCATAGAAAACAAATAATAAAAATAAAAATGAATAAAAAGCATAAATTTTTTCTTAAAAGCGGAATTTTATCGCTTTTTGCAATCTCTTTTGCTTTATCTTTAGCTATAAATTACCAGCAGTCAATGGCTGTGTGGGGAGGGGATTGTGCTGCATTTATTGATGGTGGATCTTTAACTGTAACTGCATTTCAGACTTGTACTTTAACAGGAGGTGGTACTGCTACTGACGTGACTGTAGATAGTGATGGAACATTGGACCTTACAAGTGCTACTTTAAGTGTTAGTGGACCAGTTGATATTGATGGTGATCTTGATATAGATGGAACAAGTACATTAACTTTAACGAGTGGTGATTTGACTCTTGCTAATGGCGGAACAGTTGATAATAATGGAACAATTAATGTAGATACCCTAAATGGGCAGACAACACGAGTTGAAAATGCTGCATCAAGTTTTAATAATTTTAACCAAATAAATACCAGAAGACTTTATGTTGGGCAACTCCCAACTGAAGGTGGAACTTATACAAATACAGGAACTACAAATATTACTGAAAATGCCTCTGTAGATGCATTAAATATTTATGGTGGTGAAATTTATAACAATAATACAGGTGCAACTACCAGTTTTAGCTGGCTGGGAAAAGCCTGGATTAATGGTATTTCTGATGTGAATCAGGGTAGATTTGAAAATTCAGGAGTAGTAGACGGAGGTCAACGTGCAATGAACATTGTTAATTATGGAAAAATAGATTTAAAAAACAGTGCAAATAGTAGATTTGTTTTGAATAATTCTGGTTGTGCGCCTTTAGGTGATCCGGAAATTGGACGTATATATTTATCAGGTTTAGATGCCACTCATACCGTAAGTTTTGAAATTGAAGATGGAGCTTTCTTGGGTGTAGACGGTGTTACGGTTGGAGCAAATCCTCTAAGTGATGATTCTTTAACAAATAACGGAACTATTCGAAAAATCAATACAGCAGGAGCAGATTTAAATTGTCCTGTTTTATTAACAACTAATGGGACTTCAACAATTACAAATAATAAAGATATAGATATACATGAAGGTGCATTTAGTTTATTTGACAATTCAACTGTCACTAATAATGCGAGTGGTAGTATTATTGGTGAACTTAGCGGTTTGAGCCAAATTGAAGCTAATGATGCTGGCACGAATTTTAATAATTTTGGATCACTAAATATCAGATCCATGTTATTAGGGCAGGCAGCAGGGCCTTTTTATGGTGGTACTTATACTGCAAAAACAGGATCTACCAATAATTTCAGCGGCGCTGTTAATGTGGGAGACACAGTTGCTAATGGAGGAGTTCTTACAATAGAATCGGACATAACTATTAATGTAAACGAAGTAAACTTAAGAAACAATGGTGATATTAATTTACATCCTACTTCAACTCTTGAAATAGCTGATGGCTTTAATTTAAAAGAAGGAGCAACTTTTACTAATGATGGAGAAGTTAATGTTGGTAATATTACTCTAATTATAGATGACGGAACACTCTTTACAAATAACGGTACTTTAGATACATATAAAATGAATGTTGGTGCTTTAGGTTTGGATGGCGGAGAATATGATAATTACGGGATAACAAATATTGCATATTCTTCAATGTCTGATGATGTTAGTTTATTAATAGTTGAAGGAACTGTAACAAATAGTAATACTAATTTAGAACTTGTTACCTTTAGTTATGATGCAAAAGCTGTTGTTGAAGGAACAGTTGCTGAGCAATCAGTATTTAGGAATTTTGGGATTGTTGATGCAGGTATAAGTGATATATCACTAGGTGATTATGCTTTATTGGATTTGCAGGATGGAAGATTTGTATTAAATTCAGAAGGTTGTTTTTTAGGTGGACCAAATAATGGATTTGTAAGAGCTCGTAGTACTACTGCTCCTTCAGATTCATTAATTAGTATTGAAGCAGGTGCACTGCTTAGTGTTGATCAAATAGAACTTGGATGGGATGCTGATGGTTCTGATGGACAGGTTAATAACGAAGGAACAATTGATAAAACTGACTTAACAGGAGCTCCTTTGGATTGTCCTGTTGTTGTAATGAATAGATCAGATTCAATTATTAATAATAGTGCAGGGGGATTAATAGATTTAAGAGATGGGGATATAAATATAACTGAAAATGCTGATTTTAATAATAAAACAGGTGCATCAATAACCGGTATTAATGGTAGTCATATTAAAATAGAATCAGATGCTGCTGTATTAAATCAAAGCGGTAATATTGATGTACATATAATTGGAGTAAGATCTAATACTGCCGGACCAGGTGCAATATTTAATGGATTAAGTGGTTCAATTACAAATGTTGATATTTTTGATGTTGGTAATCAAAGCGCAAATCTTGGTGGTGAGGTAAATATTAATACCGGAGCTCAATTAACAGCAAATAATCAGATTATAGTAGAAGGTTATGGCCTTATTAATGCTGATGGGCAGATTGATGCAACTTTAGCTTTGTCAGCATTTGGTGGTAATACCGATGGTGGTGCAACAATCAATTTAAGAGATACAAGTGATGTTTATGAATTTGGAACAATGGTAGTAGACAATGCAAAATCAGGTTATACTTCATCAATTAATATTGATCCTGGAGTAGAGGTTCATTTAACAACTCCGGCTGATCCGGGATTTGGTTATTTTATTTATGGAGGAGTTGGTTATAACCCTGCAGATGGAGAAAATCAAATAAACGTAAATGGAACATTAAGATTAATTGAAGATCCTGTGAATTCAGCTAGATTTATAATATTTCCTGATGGGAATGGATTACTAAATCTTGGTTCAGATGGTTTTTTTGATTTTGATGATGCTGACGGGCAATTAGAAGTTACTGCACCTTCCCCTTATGGTTTAATTGACAAGAGTGATGATCTTTTAACTGAAGGTGTGGATGTTGAAGGGGCAGTTATTATTGATGGTCATGCTCAAATCTATAATCGTTTAGATGCAGTTAATTTATTACATATTCAATCAGGTGGAGAAATGCACTGCGGATATGATTCTGAAGTAACAGTTGAAGGTTCGGATACTATTATAGATGGATTTTATGAACTCGACGGTACTTTAAATGCAGGTAATTTAACAGTAACAGGAACAGGTCATTTAACTTCAGGTGACGATCCTGGGCAGAATGATACAAATTTTTTAACTGGCACTTTTACTCTTTCAGCAGGCTGTGTTGGCTCAGACGGAGCCTGTTCTTCAGAAGACGGAGCCTGTTCTTCAGTGCTTTCCGGTTCTTCTGCAGGAGCTTCTGCAGCCCCCCCCTCTTCAGTAGGAGCCTCTTCTTCAGCTTCAGCT
>JBHPDK010000037.1:0-11253 GCA_042577965.1 Patescibacteria group bacterium | reverse complement strand
CCAGAATTTCACGGATTCGATCAAATTGCGCATAAAGTTCATCAGGTGCTTTTGTACGTTTTGCTTTGTATTCTTTATATTGCTCGTGTCTAAAAGTCTTTTTGGATACATCAAACGATACAGTTAAATAGTCAGGCTTAATACGCGCCAGAATGTTCAAAAGTATCGAATAGAAGCCATAAACAGCGTTTACGAGCTCTCCGTCCTGAGTTTTAAAAGGAGGCAGCGCATAAAATGCCCTGTGAATTAATGAATTTGCATCTACTAAAACTAGCTTTTTCATGGCCTAAACATTAAATCATCATCACACTAACTGTCAATTACAAGAAATAGCAAAAATGCGCGTTTTTTGCTATAATATAGAGAAAATAAAAACTAAAATCCCCCTTAAATGCAAACCCAAACTGAAATTTCGGAGTCAACTATGAATACAAAAACTGAAAAAACTCCTGTGATTTATCTTGCTGCTTCAGTTAAAAACGAAGTGCTAAATACCCTGCGCGAGGGCTTAAGCCATTTGAATGCACAGGTTATTACTGAAGAAGATTTTGAAAATGGCCTTAAAAAGGCACATATGGTTGTACTGCTTAACGATGACTTAAGCGAAATTAAAAAAGCTTGGGAAAACGGAGTAATTCCAATCACAGCAAAATTCGATAATTCAATCACAGATTACAATCCAAATAATGAAAGCGGAAACGCTTTCGTTTTTGAAAACGCAAACCAGTGGGAAATATTTGCTGCAGTAGTTCGGGCAGTTGAAACTTTTAAATTCCCATACGACTGGAAATTCATTGTTCGGTCATGCAAAACAGGTTTAGTCTAAAGTATCTGTTCCTCCGGACAAATCTCCTCCGATATCCGTCACGGTTTGAACTATTCTTCCTAAATCAATGTATTTTATTACATCCAATCCAAAAATTCTTCCAATTACCTGAATAATTACAACAGCCAACAGAGTTACTATTAGGCCAATTATCGCATACCTGATTGTACTTACTGCCTGTTTAATTTTTTCTTCCTGACCACCAGACAAAATAAATGAAATACCTCCAATGAAAATAAAGAAAACCGAAAGCGCACCAGCAACAATAATTGCATACGCCAGTCCGATATTAATAATTGTTACTATGTCATAAGCTTGTGCAGCCTCAATTATAGAGGTTGATTCATTCATAATTCAGTTTGTTTAGTTTGTACGGCTTTTGCGGGCTTACTGCTTGCGAGTGTTATTCTTCGTCTTCTTCAGTAGCTTCAGGAGCTACTTCGCTGCCTTCAGGCTCAACTTCACTGCCTTCAGGCTCAACAATTCGAAGATTCACTCTTGCATTGTTTTTTGAACCGATTACCCGTAACAGTATACGCAAAGACTTTGCGGTTTGTCCATTTTTGCCGATGATTTTACCCATGTCGTCCTTTGCAACCTGCAAAGTGATGAGAACACCCATCTCATCAACAGCACGAGTAACATTTACAGCATCCGGATTTTCCACGATGAGCTTAACAACGTGTTCAATAAAATCCCGATCTGGACCTTCAGCTTCATTAGTTGGATTCATAACAGTATGGTTTTAGGTTTAAGAGAGGTATAGATTAAGTTGCAATACTTATTCTGCTTTTGGTTCCTCAGCCTTTGGTTCCTCAGCCTTTGGTTCTTCAGCCTTTGGTTCTTCAGCCTTTGGCTCGTCAGGCTTTGGTTCGTCAGGCTTTGGTTCTTCAGCTTTTGGTTCGTCAGCTTTTGGTTCGTCAGGCTTTGGTTCGTCAGCCGGCGCCTCGGTGCCTTCAGCAGCTGGTGCAGCTGGTGCTGCTGGTGCTGTTCCTCCTTCTTCTTCTTTCATTTCTTTCTTTTTCTTCTTCTTTTTATCTTTTGGTTCAATATATGCATCCAATCCAGTCATTCCAGCGTTTTTTAAAAGTGACGCAACAGTGTCTGTTGGTTTTGCACCTTTTGCGATCCATTCTTTAATTTTTTCCTGATCAAATTCAAGAACTTTTGGATCTCTGATTGGAATATAATGTCCTATTATTTCAATGAATTTTCCTTTTACCGGCCTTGCATGTTCTGCAACTACAATTCTGTATGAAGGGTAATTTTTTCTCCCGGTTCGAGATAGTCTGATTCTAAGCAATTTTCCTTTAGTTAGTAAGTATAGTGCCTTTTTCAAGGGCGCTTCTAGTTTAGCTAACTATGTTTCAAAGTCAAGTTTTATTTTATCCCTTGTTCTTAATGATTATTTTTTTTAAAAGATTCTTTTCAAGACCTTTATTAATAGTATTTATTATTTGGATATGATTAATATGTAGATTTTGACTCCAACTTGCATTTTTCGCATCTACATAAAGCAAACCATTTTTAAAATATTTAGGCACTAAATTTTCAACTGCCCAGTCCCCTAAAATCGACCGAGCAACCTTTTTATACTCATTAATAACAGTAAGTGCTTCAAATTCACCACCCAGGCCAGCCCGATTCACACTAACTTCAATAATGTCTTTTAATTGTTTAAACATTCTTTATATAAATTATAAGTAAGCTCTGCCATTGTTTGCCACGAAAATTCGCCAACCCGTAATAAGCCGCGCCGCACCAAATCTTCCTGCATTGCCTTGTCACGATAAAGTGCATAAATCACCTGGGCCATATCACCATGATCATTCGGATCAAAAAATACTGCATTGCCTTTTCCACAGATTTCAGGGATCGAAGAAGTTTCTGATGCAGCAACCGGAGTCCCGCAAGCCATTGCTTCAAGTGGAGGAAGGCCAAATCCCTCATAAAAAGAAGGAAAAACATATAAAGAAGCAGCATTATATAAATCAACCAGTTCATTCTCATCAACAAGGCCAGTGAAAATAACATGATCCTCAATCCCAATCTCTTTAGGCAATTCTCGAACTTCAGGATAATATGGATCCTCTTTGCCTGTTATCACCATTTTCAAATCCTCTTCGCATAATTCGCGTACTTTTTTAAATGCACGCAGCATATTTGGGATATTTTTATGAGACCTCCAAACACCGGTATATAAAAGGAATGGCGACCTTGCCAAACCATAGCGCTCTAAAGTTTTTTTGATGCGAAGCGAATCCTCAATTATTTTAAATTTTTCAGAGACTCCCTGATAAATAACTTCGATTTTATCTTCAGGGGTGCCAATGAGTTCAATTAAATCCTTTTTGCTGTTCTGCGAAATAGTAATAACTTTTTTGGCTTTTTTAACAGCTGCTCTCAAAGTAAAGTGATATCCGAATCTATGCAGAATCGACCGCTTTTTTTTGCCTGGGAAAAAAGAAAGAGTGAGATCATGAATAGTCACAATCGATTTACCTTTATAAAAAACCGGAGCATTAAAATGTGTAAAATGCATTAAATCGAGCTTCTCAGCCCGCAAAATTTTATTAAAATGTGTTTGTTCACGGAGGCTATAAATTGGTGCATCTGCAAGTATTTTTTTGAATTTTGGAGAGGGCGCGTGGTATTTATCAAACTCAGGTTTATTAAAAAACAGCACGTAATCGTGCCCGTCGTCGAATTTTGATAAGCGCTCTGTTAACTCATAAACATACCTTCCAATTCCTGTAAATTTGCTTGAATAAATCCGGCAATCAATCCCAATTTTCATGTAAAATAAGTTATAGGAAATAAATTTTACTTGAGTTTCAAGCAAAAGTATATTATTTTTAACCGTGCTTTTACAAATAAATCATATGGAGCGGTAGTTCAGTTGGTTAGAACGCCTGCCTGTCACGCAGGAGGTCGCGAGTTCGAGTCTCGTCCGTTCCGCCATTACTAATTAATTAGTGCTTTTTCAGCATCATCATAATTGAAGTCATTTTTATCTCTATGCTTACCTAAAAACTGCCTGTCTTCCCCTAAGCATTCTCTTAACTTAGCTCCTGCTCCTTCAACTTTTGTTTCAAGTAGTTTTGACCAAAGTAAATCGACTTCTTTATCGAATAATTCATTATAATCAAAGTAAGGATGAGGTTTAACTTTGTCGTTTCCCAGTTCAGTAAAAATCTGAGTTGAAAATCTTGTTAGGCATCTAGCTGCAGTGTCTAGATCTTCATCTGAAAGTTTATATATTCTTTCGATTATCTGCATAGCTGCCATTTCGCGCTCTTCTCCTTTTAGCCATTTGAGCCAGTTTAATAATATATATTCGTCTTCTTGTTCAATAACCAAATCTTCATTTTGTCTGGCTGAACAAGCTGCAAAATTTTCACCAATACTGAATTTATCAATTATCAACTTAAGTGCGGTTCTCATGCTTTCTTCAGGATTTTCTTCAGCATCCCCAATAACCTGTATTGCTAAGTTGACTACCCGCTGCACTTCTTCAACATTTACCCATAGTCTGTTAGCTAATTCCTGAATAAAACCTTCAGCTTTAAATAATTCTTTAACTAAATCTCTTCGCCCTTTAAATTCGCCTGTTCTTTCCCAATTTGGATTTTTTTCAGATTTGCGCGGCTCGTTTATTGTTTTCCATTCCTCTCCTTCATCTGGAGCAATAATATCAGTAATACCCCGCCATCTTGTATCACCTTTTTTTACTTTTGCAGTATCATAAGGAGAATCTTTATCAGCTTGTACTTCATGAACTGGCCAGTTAATTCCAAAATGAAAATTATGAATATCAATTGCTTTGCATGTTGAATATCTTTCTTTTCCATATGGATGCATACCTGAATCTATTAAAACTCCGGTAAGCTCACGAGTTCTACTTTGAATATCTTCGGTAGTCTGGATATCTTCAAATAAATTCCCTGCATAATGTCTAAGTGGAATTGGAGCTGGACAGGTTGCGCTACTTACCATTTTTTCTCTATATGGTTCATAATCTTTAGCTTGTTCAAACATACTGATAAGTTAAAGGAGAAAATTATATCAGTAATTGCTAAGATGTCAAAAAGAATTTAAGCTTTTTTCTTAGCAAAAGAAAGTTTAACAACATAGTATCCATATTATATTGTTTTATAATATTTAATAACTTTTTCGATCATTTCCTGTTTTTCTTTTTCATTTAAAAAGCTCGCCTCAAATGAATTTTTAGCAAGTAAATATATTTCTTCTTTTGATAAATCCAGTGCTTTTGAAATTGCTAAATAATTTTCGTTTACATAGCCGCCAAAATAAGCTGGATCATCTGAATTTATAGTTACTAAAAGTCCTTTTTTAAGCATAATTTTGAGTGGATGTTTTTTTAGATCAAGTACTACTTTTAATTTGAGATTGGAAAGAGGACAGATAGTTAATGGCATTTTACGATTAACCAATTCTTTAACAAGCTGATCATCATCAAGAGAGTTATTACCATGATCTACTCTTGATACTTTTAATAGCTTAAGCGCCTCCCAAACATATTCAGAAGGACCCTCTTCTCCTGCATGTGCGACTGTTAAAAAACCTTCTTTTCTAGCAAGTTCGAAAACTTTTTGGAATTTTGATGGTGGATTTCCTGCTTCAGATGAATCTAGGCCAACTGCAGTAATTAATTTTTTGTAGTTTAATGCTTCGTTAAGTGTTTTAATCGCTGAGTCTTCATCAAGATGTCGAAGGAAGCACATTGTTAACTTTGAATTTATTCCCAATTTATTTTTGCCCTCAGCTAAAGCCTTACTTATTCCTTGAATAACTGTGCCAAACTTAATACCTCTATCAGTATGAGTTTGTGGATCAAAAAAGATTTCAGCGTGTATGACATTTTGTGTATGTATTTTTTTTAAATAAGCCCAGGTCATATCATAAAAATCCTGTTCTTTTATCAAAACACCAGCTCCTTCGTAATATATGTCTAAAAAATCTTGCAGATTATCAAAATCGTATGCTTTTTTGAGTTCTTCTACTGATTGATATTTAATTTTTATATTGTTGCGTTTTGCAATTTTAAACATGAGTTCCGGCTCAAAGGTTCCTTCAATATGTAAATGTAGTTCTGCTTTTGGAATATTTTTAATGAATGTTTCAAGTGAAATTGAGGACATAGAAGAATAGGTTAAGAGGCAAGGACATTTATTTAATTTTTTCTCCTTCTATATAAACGTGCTTAATCATCGAAGCATCACCACGATAAATAAGTTTAGATAAAATCTGATCAGGCTCCATGTATTTACTAACGGCTGCCATTGGGTCTGCTTTTTTATGATCGATAATTAAGAAATCTGCTTTCTTTCCAATGTCCAGGCTGCCGATTTTTTTATGCATTGATAAAACTTTTGCTCCCCCAAGTGTAGCCAAGTAGAAGGCTTCAGCAAGTGTCATTGGCTCGCCTGTTTTTGAGAATATATTTGAGAATTTCGAACTTTCAATTGCTTCTTTCATTTCATTTATCATAGAGAGGCTGTAGCCGCCTGCAACATCTGTTCCAAGGCCCATATCGAGTTTGAGTCCGCGATATTTTCTAAAAGGCATAATTCCGTTTGATAAAAATCTGTTTGAAGTAGGGCAGTGCGCAATTTTGGTCCTGGTTTTTTTAATAAGGTCGAGTTCAGGTTTTTTCATATAAACACAGTGCGCCATAATTGTCTTTGGTCCTAAAATGCCGGCCTTGTAATACACGTCAGTATAGTTTTTGCATTTTGGGAAAAGATTCATTGTAAAATCTATTTCATTTTGATTTTCTGCAAGATGAGTTTGAATATACGCACCTGTTTTTTTCGCAAGCTCTCCAACCTTTTTCATTGATTCAAAAGTACAGGTAATTGCAAAGCGTGGCGTAAGAACATAAAAGAGGCGATCATTATGGCCATGCCATTTTTTAATTAATTCTTCAGATTCTTTGATAGATTTTTGAGTGTTTTCAGTTAGAAATTTCGGACTGTTTTGATCCATCATCACCTTACCAATCACTGCTCTTATCTTTGATTTTGCCGCATGTTTAAAGGCGATGTCAGTTGCTTTTTTATGGATAGTTACATAAGTGAGTATTGTAGTTGTTCCGTTTTTGATGAGATCTTTGAAAAAAGTTCGCGCCGAGTCATTCGCAATCTTTTCATTTTTAAAAGTTTTTTCCCGCGGGAAAGTATATTTTTCAAGCCATGGCAGTAGCTCTTTTTCGCCAATTCCAGCAAATGCATATTGAGGAAGGTGATTATGCACATCCACAAATCCAGGGCAAATCAAATAATCTGAATAGTCATAAAATTTATAACCCTTATATCTTTCTTTAGGATTTGATTTTGTGATAGCTTCAATTTCACCATCTTTGGATATAACCAAATATCCCGGTTTATAAATATTTAATGTACTTTGATTCTTCGGGGATATTATTAAAGCTTTATAAATTGTTTTCATTTTTGGAAGTTAAAAGGTCTTTAGATATTTTAGCATAATTGTGTAAATTTTTCTTGATTAATCAAAAGTCCCAACCTATAATAAAGGCCCGATTAATCAAAATTAACCTTTAAAAACATGGCAGAAACATTCTTAAGCATTCAGGAAGCAGCTGAAATAGCTGATAAGTCTATCCAGACTATTCGAAGAGCAATTAAATCTAAAAAGCTAAAAGCTAGAAAAAAGAAGACCCCACAGGGTTATAATTTCATGATCGATAAAGACAGTTTGCGAAAGACATATGATTTGCGATCAATTTTTGATGAACAGGCAAAAGAAAAAAAATCAGAACAAAAGGATAAAATTTCAAAGACAGGGCGAAAAATTACAAAACAATACCTTACAAAAGATGACCTTGGAATGTTTAAAGACACAGTACAAAAATTAATTGACCAGCATGAAAAAGATAAAGAAAACTTCTTCCGACTAATCAAAACTTTTCAGGATAGAGTTGTTGTTTTAGAGAATCAGGTTAAGCTGCTGGCTGAGCCAAAAAAGAAGTGGTATCAAATTTGGAAATAAGGTACACTTTAGTATCGAAGGAATTCGCCCGCTTAAAGGCGGGCTCATGCTACGCTCGCGATTGTACTATTCGCTCGCGAGAGACTCACTAACGTTCGTCTCTTATGAGAGCAAAAAAACTTAGACAAGAAATTTTGCGTAAGCTTTTCCATCTGTATCAATTACCGATGATTCTTGGCTATGTTGTTCTTAGATTCTATTTTTCTGAGCGCATAGCTGTTATGACGATAGTTGTGGTTTTAATGGTTATTCTGGAATATGAATTTTTAAGGCTTCATACAAATTTTAAGGTTCCTGATCCATTTGGGATTATGCGGCCTCGTGAAAAAAAGAGTGTTAGTGCGATGCTTTTTGTAGCGCTTTCAACTATTGTGGTTTTTTCGGTTTATGATTTTAAAATAGCAATCACAGCAATGTTGATTATGGTTTTTGGAGATCTGGCTTCAGCATTAATTGGAATTAAATATGGAAAGCATAGGCTTAAAAGCGGGAAGTCGTGGGAAGGATTTGCAGGAGGTTTAGTAATGAATTTAATTGTTGCCTCAATATTTTTATGGGAATTCCCGCTTATAGTTTTAGGAATGGCATTTGTTGGATCAATTGTCGAACTTTTAACTTACAAACTTGATGATAATTTAACTGTCCCCATTTCTTCGGCTTTTGCAGGGCATACTATTGCCTTTATTCTAGGTGTAAATCTAGTGCAGCTAACGAATCCTATAACAGATTTGTACCAATTCCTCACCTCGTTTTTTTAGACTTTGACTTGCCTTCGAATTTGAAAACGAGTACTGTGTCGGTGCTCATCTTAGACCTAACCTAACCACAAAATGTCACTTTTCCAGAACACACTTAAGCAGATAAATGAAGCTGCTGACATTATGAGTCTTGATCAAGATATTTTAACTATTTTAAGCCATCCAAAAAGAATTTTACAGGTAAGCCTTCCGGTTCGTATGGATAATGGAGATGTAAAAGTTTTTGAAGGGTTCCGTGTTCAGCATAATGATGTAGCAGGGCCTTTTAAAGGCGGTATCAGATATCATGAACAGGTAGATATGGAAGAAGTTAAAGCTCTTGCAACCTGGATGACAATGAAATGCTCAGTTGTTGGAATTCCTCTTGGTGGAGGAAAAGGCGGCATTATTGTTAATCCAAAAGAACTTTCAAAAAGGGAACTTGAAAAACTAACACGAAAATATGTCGACAGAGTTCAGCATAATATCGGGCCAATGATGGATGTGCCTGCTCCTGATGTTAATACAAACGCTGAGGTAATGGCATGGATGTCAGATGAATATATGAAACTTGGGAATTTAAACAGACGAGGGGTTGTAACAGGAAAGCCTTTAGAATGTGGAGGGTCAGAAGGACGCGATGCTGCGACTAGTCAGGGCGGTTCTTATGTTTGGGAAGAGATCGCTAAAGAAAAAGGAACTCAACCAGATGAAACACGTGTTGTGATTCAGGGATTTGGAAATGCAGGATCGCACATGGCACGAATCATGGGTGAGCAGGGTTATAAAATTTTAGGAGTTTCAGATTCAAAAGGCGGAGTTTATTGTGAAGAAGGTCTCGACGCTCCTTGTATGCTTAAGTGCAAAATTGAAAAAGGAACAGTAACAAAATGCGAAAGCGAATGCGATAATTGTGTACGTATAACAAACGAAGAATTAATTGAAAAAGATTGCGACATTTTAGTTTTAGCAGCACTCGAAAACCAGGTCACAGATAAAAACGCTGACAAAATCAAAGCAAAATATATTATTGAACTTGCAAACGGTCCTGTTACTCCTGAGGCAGATAAGATTTTAGAAAAAAACGGTGTTTTAGTTATACCTGATATACTTGCAAACGCAGGCGGCGTTACAGTTAGCTATTTTGAACTTGTTCAAAACGAAGCAGGCTACTACTGGTCAGCTGACAAAATCCAGCGCAGGTTAAAACCAATTATGGTTAAAGCTTACCAAAGAGTTAAAGAAATGATGGAAAAGTACAAATGCTCAATGCGCCAGGCTGCGTTTATAAGCGCGATGCATAGGCTTGAGATAATGCTTAAGAAGAGGGGATTTGAGTAAGAAGGTTAACTTCTTACTTGGTTTATTAATTCTCTGACTTTAAAAGTTTTTGTAGCGCTTTAAATGCTTTTGTATATTGATCTGAAAATTGTGCAAAATCTTTTTCATCTGCCCAGGGAGTATCTGATTCATAATGCACTTTAAATGAACATGGTTTTTGAATTTCTGTAGGAAGGAGTTTTGCATGCGTTGATGGAAAGATATTTCCATAACCTGTACTAAGTCCGGTTTCTTCATTTACAAATAGAGTAATCAAATATCTTCTCTCGTTAATGCTTTCTTCTGAATAAGGAAGCCCCAGATCATTGCATGGGAAAACAGCCAGCTGTATATAGGCACCTTCAGGATAAATTTCTTTTAATTTATAAAGATGCTCATGAAAGTGTTGAAGTTGCTGTTCTAAATGTTCATCAGACAAGAATTCAGGTGGTATATCTAAGAATGCTTGTTGATATTTTTCCAATGCTATTGGTTCCACGCCTTCAGTAGTGATTTTTTCACCTGCATCACGAAGTCCATTAATTCTTTGTGATTCAGAGTATAGTACACCTGATATTTCTTCGAACATTTCATTTTGTTTAGATTCTTCCATAAGTAAGTTGTTTAAATAATATTAGTTTTTAAATTTAATAGCAATTTTTGATAAAGTCGCAGGCAAATCTTGTAATGATACATACCTAGGATCCAAACCATTTTTTGGATCATTATTTTTATATTTATATGGATGTTTTTTTACATTAATTAGATTATGAGCAAGAGCATGAAGCTCTTTAACATGTTTTGGTGAATCAGCATTTACTTCATAGCCTTTCATATCTAAAAAATCCATGATTGATTTACCTACAGAGTATTTATCTGCTGCATCAAGTGGCAAGCGCCCGTCAACACTTGCCGCAAGTAATTTTGAATCAGTAAACCTAGGATCTTGAGGAACCCATTTAGCCTTCCCTTCAGCATCTACGTAATATGCCCCTTGTTCCCCATGTTTATACTTTATCTGTACTTTCTTGCCAATATCTTTTTTATTTACTGTACTTCCAATATCAATTAATACACCACCTTTTTTACCAACCGTAACATTTGGAAGTTTAAAATCACTGTGAGAAATATTATTTCTATGTAAATATGCAAGTCCTTTTATCCCGCCAGCAAATTGATTCAACCATTTATAATCACTCATTGAAGAGTATAAAGCTTGACCTAATGTTTGAGATTTACCATCTTCTCCTGTAACTTTTTTATAAATGATAGCTTTGTCTGAAACGAATACTGGTTTAATTACATGCGCTGGATTTTGTCAGCTGACCAGTAGTAGCC
>JBHPDK010000036.1:0-11535 GCA_042577965.1 Patescibacteria group bacterium | reverse complement strand
AATTACCCCATGTTAATGAGCTTGTGCTTGTTTTTAACTCACTTGGATCATATTTTGGAATATTAATTAACTTATTGCTTGGTAATTCTGTATATGAATAATTATATTCAGCTGAACTTAAAGCTACCCAGTCAGGTGTTTTTTGAACAGGGGATACAGTACCATCAAAAACCGGTACATATTTTGCAGGAATAATACTTGTATGGAAATAACTTGTATTCATATTAACCATATAAACCGAAGCAGTCATGAATACAAACATTACCAACCACGCAATAGCCTTTTTAATAAAGTGTCTTGCATAATCCGGATGTTTTCGGTATTTGAAATTTTTCATTTTGTTTTGATTTATTTTTGTTTTCCTAATATAGTATTATACCAAATTTCATAAATAATTTCAACTATGTCTGATTCTGGGAAAGCGCATATATTAGAGTCATTTTCAGAAGTTGATACCTGCAAAATTGCAGAAGATCTTGCAAATAAAATTAATGATGAATCAAGACTAGTTTTACTTAGAGGTTTATTAGGTGCAGGAAAAACAACATTTGTAAAAGGCTTTGCTAAAGCTTTAGGCGCTGATTTAAACCAAATTAAAAGCCCAACATATACATACTTCAGAACATATCAAGGCCTGAACAAAAAAATTGTTCACATAGACCTTTATAGGCTTGACCATATGAATGTTGAACTCCTTGAAGAGCTGCAGGAATATTTGGATAATAAAGAAAACGTTGTTGTTATTGAATGGCCTGAAAGAGTAGAGGATTATTTGCCTTTGAACAGAAATGAAGTTATATTCGAACATGGTGAAGAACCATTTAAACGTCTGTTAAAAATCAAATATGCTAATAGCTGATGCAAAAGCCATAATGAATGAATTTCATGTACCGATGCATATTCGAAAACATTGCGAAGCTGTAGCCAATGTAGCGCAGCAAATAGCTAAAGGCTATATCCAAAAAGGTCAGGAAATTAATGTGGAAAATCTTGTTTCTGCCTGTCTTTTGCATGATTTGTTTAGAATTGTTGATATTTCTGAAGAAAGCTACAAAAAATTGTGCGAAAATGCAGATGAATATGATAAAAACACGTGGGACATAACAAGAATGCGATATAAAGGCAAAACTCATTCCCAGATTGCCTATGAGTTTTTGAAGGATAAAGGAGAAGATGAATTAGCTAATTTAATAAAAAAACACTATTTTGTTGCAATTATTGATCTAAATGATAAAGCTTTTACTTTAGAAGAAAAGATACTTACTTATGCTGATAAGCGCGTATTACACGAAAACATAGTATCTTTAAAAGAAAGATTTGAAGATGGTGCAAAAAGGTATAACAAAGAAAACGAAGATCCAAATCAAAAGGAAGCTATATATAATGCTTATTTTGATTTAGAAAAAGAGCTGTTTGATCCTATTGATCTAAAACCTGAGGATATTAAAGAATAGAATTCAAAACCTCTCTTGTTTGCGGGCCAAGTCTGCCTGCACCCAGATCTGATTCTGAAGTAATAATTTCTTTGTCTAATTGAAAAGCAATTAGAGCTTCTTTTGTAACTTCTCCAAAATAGTCTGTTGTGATTACTCCATCAAAAAAGCCTAGTTGTTTAAGTGAATTTTGAAGCTGCTCAACGGAGTCACCTTTATTTCCGACTATAAGATCATTTAAAAATAATTCAGTTTTGACTTCTGTTTCTGCTACAAAAACTTTATTATCTTCGTTAAATGAAGCAGTTTTAGAAGCTATAAGTTGTTTTGTATTAGCTCTGTATCCTAAAATACTGTTCATTACATTTCGGGTCATTGGGCCAAAAACACCGGCTCCTGCATCATTTTTATTACCAATTAAGCCTTTTTTTTGCTGAAATTTATAAACTGCGTTTTCAGTTACATCTCCATAATAACCAGTTGGTTCAATTCGAAGAAGATTAAATTTTTGAAGTTCCTCCTGCAATTTTACAACTGCATCTCCTTTATCTCCTTTTTGAAGTGTTATTTCAAAAGGATCATAAGAAGCCTGAACAATTACCTGTTCCTGCATATTTTCTTCTTCCTTTGATTCAAAAGCCTGGAATATTTTATCTGATAAAACTGAATAAGTCTGAGGTCCAAAATAACCAGCACCTACATCATTTTCATCAATCACTATTTCATTTTCTTTTTGAAATTCAAATACGCAATCAACTGTTTTTTGGTCATATACACCAGTTACATCAACATCATAACCAAGATCTCTAAGTGCATTTTGAAGCTTTTTAACTTCATCACCCTTATCATCTTTACCTAAATTATATCTTGGTAAACGCTCTTTTCTTTTTTCTTCGATTACAGCTTCGATTTTTCTTCTGGTCTGAGGTCCCAAATAACCTGCTCCGAATTCTTCTTCATTATCAACAATGGCTTGTTCTAGCTGAAACTGCACTACAGCTTTATACACTGCATCTCCATAATATCCATCCATTTTACCTCTATAATATCCTAAGTCTTCAAGATAATCCTGTAATTCTTTTACTTTATCGCCTGATTGCCCAAACCATAAATCATCTTTAAAAATCTTTTGTTCATTTACAATGCTGCGAATAAATTTTTCTGCTTCTGTAAATCCTTCTAAATAAACGTTTTCTTTTATGTTTGGGTCTATACCATAAACAGTTACTTCAACACTGCGCTTGCCCCAGTTAAGTGCTCTGCTTAAGCCTTTATCTCCATAACCCATCCAAATATCCAAACGATCATAACTTTGACCTCTTTCACCCGCGTTCACAATTGCGCCGCCTCTGTCATGTACAGCAACCATACCAATACCAGGTATATTCATTTTTGTTCCAAATGCATAAGTAGACGGAGCAGCAATCATACCAGGATACACAGGTGTTCCATCTGCACTATTAACTCCGCTACCATTAAGTCTAATGTCGCCTTCATAGCTGCCAGTTACATAACGCTCCTGGCCAGGAAGAGGCGAGTAATACGCACTAATAGTAAACATATCCAGGTATGCACTATGAGCAATCTGATAAAAAGCAAAATATGCAAGCAGTCCTACGATTGTTAGTATTAGCCTTTTATGCTTAAGGCAGTATTGTTGTTTGTTTATGTTCATTTTTGTTTTGATAATTTTTTATTTTTATCTATATATTATGCCATAAAATGAGAATTTTTTCCTCTACTATCAATAGACACGTTTAAAAACATATTGTTTAGTATTTTTCGGCTTTTTGAAGGGATTTTTACATTATTGCACCAATTCTTCGTAAGATCTCACGATCAACAAAAGATTTATCACGACCATACGTCAGCCTTGAGAGCTGTTTTACCGCTTCTGCAATAGCAGGATCGCCTTTTACAAGGTATGGATTTACTGGAATAATACTAAATGGTTTTGAAGGCTGTGTATCAATTGAAAGC
The DNA here is from genome assembly GCA_042577965.1 of Patescibacteria group bacterium. Classification (GTDB taxonomy): domain Bacteria; phylum Patescibacteriota; class Gracilibacteria; order UBA1369; family PNNO01; genus JAUVDZ01. Next base: position 8,122 of record JBHPDK010000036.1, on the reverse strand, counting down.
TTCATCACAGCTTTGTATTTATCAATATTCACTAAATCCTGTTCTGAGAAAACAGGGCCCATTTCTTTTGCCATATATTCTGCATCCTGAGCACCAATTTTAAATGCCAGCATTGATCCAACGTTACCAAACACTGCATCTTTTACTTTTGATTTACCATCTTCGCCTTCCAGCTGCTTAATATACTGATGCGCCATAATTAAGCCCAAACGGTATTTTCGGGCTTCAGACAGAATTGTTTCAATACTTTCAGTAATATAATTCTGGAACTCATCAATATATAAAAAGAAGTCTTTACGTTCACCTGCTTTTTGCCTTCGCAGAGCCGCCATTTGAATTTTTTGTACTATGATCAGACCAAGCAATTTTGAGTTAATTTCACCTGTTGTACCTTTTGAAAGATTCATTAATAAAATTTTATTGGTGTTCATTGCATCGGCAAAATCAAAGCTCGACTTACTCTGCCCAATAATATTACGCATCATTGTATTTGTAACAAACTGACCAAATTTAGAAGCAAAATAGGGGATCATTTCCTGCTTTTCTCTAGCTCCGGTTTTAGCCATTTGGTTTTCCCAGAATGACTTTACAATAGGATTTTTAACGTGTTCCACTTTTAATTTCTGATACTCATCATCAGTAAATAAACGCACAATATCAGTTAAGGCTCCGCCTTCTGGATCATCCATTAAAGTTAAACAACCATTTCTAAAATAGTCCTGGATACGCGGTCCAAATATTTCTTCATTAAATAATTTAATCATAATATTCATGGCATCCAGAGCCACAAGTTCTTTTTCTTCATCAGTGTCTCCTTCTAATAAATTAATACCAATTGGCCGCTCTAAATCAGAAGGATTAAAGTAAATAACATCATCTGCCCGATCACGCGGTATAAAAGGCATTATATCTTCAATAAGCTGGCCATGCGGGTCAACAATACAGAGCCCTTTACCGTTTTTAAGGTCCTGACGAATCATTACCTGCATAATTGAAGATTTACCTGTACCTGTCTGCCCAATAACGTAAAAGTGTCTAAAACGGTCTTCGTTTTTAATATAAATGGGTTTTTTTTCACCTCTATAATAGTTATGGCCAATCAAAACACCTTCTGTAGGGGCATTTGCAGGGGCAGGTGCAATTTTAAATCTCTGCCATGCAATATGAGGTGTTCTGTTATATTTAATATTTGGGATATGAAATAAACTGGTAACTTCTTCACAACTGAGGATTGCCTTTTTTTGTTTCATCCAATAAATAATTGAACGTTTAAAATTTCTAAAAATAAAATCTTTAATTAGTCTGTTGTCTGAATGCCAGACAGTATATTTAAAGGAATTTCCTTCTGTACTTTTATATTGAGAAAAAGCACTTCTTATATTTGTCAGGTGATTTTTAAGTTCATTTTTGGTTTTTGCAGAAGCAATAATCCTTACTATTGTTATCCACCCAGGTTGAGAATTCTTTTCTTCAATAGCTTTTACTTCTTCTTCAACAGCTGGAGTGGTTCTTCCAGTATCCTGTGCTTGTTCAGTGATTTTATCTGCTCTTACAAACAGGTCAAAAATAGCAGTAAACCATGATAGAGGATTTAAAGGTGATCTTAATTTTTGTTTTTTATTAAACATTTGTTCTGCTTTTTCTTTACCTTTCTTTTGCCATCCTTCTTTTTTTGGTCTTATCATTATTTGTATTGCTGCACCTTCTTCAGGTTCAAATTTAGAAAGAACATTAACGATTGTATTTAAAGGGTCAGAATTTAATCTTTGATAAGCTTTAAATGGGATAGTTGAAGGTTTTTGAAGCCTCATATAATTGCCAGCTGATTTATATTTGTCACGAAAAATATTATAGTCTTCAACTTTTTCAATAAAACTTTCCGGATAGAAACTTGTTAATTGTTTTTCAACCAGACTTTCCAAATTTCGCGGACAAACAATAAAAAAGTTAATTTCGCCATCCAAAACAGCATATTCCAAAGATAAAAAGTCTTGACCTTTAATTTTATCTTTAAATCGGCTTCCGTAAATACTATGAAGTGAAGTAAAAAAGTGCGTCATTACTCCTAAAACTTCTTTAAAATCCTTACCTGTTGAAAATGCTTCAGCTTCCCGCTCCCTGTCTTCTTTGGATTCTTTTTGAGGAATAAGCACCTTTAAAAACACCATATCAAGTGTTCGTGTGTAGTTTTTATATTTGCGAAATAAAAGTAACGCGATTAAACCAATCACTCCTATAGCCAGTACAACCAATAATATGCTTAAAAATAGTTCCATATTTATTTTTAACCTTATATATATTATACCCTAAAATAAGGTCTTTTGGAAGGTCTGTGTGCTTTTAGCTTAATTGCTGGTTATTTCGAATGCTTTTGACTTTTTTACGTATTTTACTTATTTGATCATCATCCAATCGCAAGTCTTCAGGTAACTTTTCTACTTCATTATATCCTTTATGTGTAGGTAAAACATAAATTGCACTTTTCTTGTCTTTCCATATAATAAAAAGTTCTTCTGAGGCAGCTCTTTCTTCTTTCTTTGGACGGTTTTTTCTTAATTTTGATTCGTCAGTGAAAGAATCATCGATATCGCTAAGTGTTGATATTTCATCAACCAAACTTTGTAAATCAGTAATCTCCATATGATCCAATTCTATTAATAATTTATAAAGTGTATCTAGCTCTATACCCCAAATACGGTTTTTAGCTCCAATTGCTGTGGAAAATAAAAGGGAATGAAGCTGGATACTAGTAAATTTAGTGTTTTCAGGTGAAGTTTCCTCGTTTGCAGGTTCTCGTATACTTTCAGGTTGTGCTTCAATAGCTGTAGGTATAGGTATATCTATCAATTCTTCAGGAACATTCTCATCAAGCTGTTCTTTAACAATTACAAATGCAGTTACAACTTGCTCTGTTATTTCAAAAATTTGCCCTATTTTAATTTTCTTTAATTCTTCAATTTTAGCAGTACATTGACCACAAGCTGTTTCTATTGTTCCAAGTTTAATATCTAAATCTCTATCTGGAGTGTAATCAAAGATATGTTTATATTCATCTCCTAAAATTGCTTTAGGATCAGCTCCAAATGTTTCTTCTCTCAATGTTGAGCGAAGATATAATTCTCCTTCATCAATATTATTATTGATTTCTTGAAGGGAAGATTGAATTTGATTAATTGCTTCTTCCAACTTTTGAATTTTTTCAAGTTCTTCCTGCACTCTTTTTATTGTTTGAAGATATTGTTCAAGTTGCTCAGCTTGATTTCTAAGTTGATGATCCTCGGTTTTTGTTTCTGTTCTAGCTCTTAATACTACTAATTCTGAAACCATATCAATTTGTTCATGTTGAGCGGTCAGTTGCTCAACAGATTCTGTTATTATATTTTCGATTTCTTCAATTTCACCTCTGATATCAGCTATTTCTTGGTTAAGTCTATTCACTTCAATAGCGGAAGGAACTCGTAATTGATGAAAGTGTTTTGCCTTTTTTGCTAATCCCTCTCTGAGTCTTATAAGTGCTTGTCCTATTTCTCTTGGAGGTTTAGCAGCTCCGTCTACTCGTTTCATTAATTCAAATATCGGTGAAGTTTTTATTTCTTCAACAGTTTCAGACCCATAAGAAGGAATGCTATCCAATAATTTATCAACATCTTCTGCTGTTCTAATATCCAATCCTCCGTGATTTTGATCATTTGATTGGGCTGCAATAGCTTCCACTCTTTCCTGATGCGTTTGAGCTTCAAAACCTTTATCCATACTTAAATAAAGACGTAGTATAAATTTTTCTTCTTCTGCTGTTAATGCATACGGTTCTTTCTCTTCATCCTCATTTTTGGAATAAGCAAGCTTATATTGACATAACTGTTCTTGGATTTCATCACAGCTAATTGTTTCTTCGCGTGAATCAGTCGTTAAATTCCATAAATCCTTAAGTGATTCTGTGGTTCTATCGATGTACCGTTTGAAATCATTTATTATTACTGCCTCAAATATTTCAACAACTTCTTTTGGAAGTTCTTGAGGTATAAAGTTGAATTGTTCTAAAGCATCTAAAATATTCTTTTTTAATACTTCAAAGCTAAGTTGTGGATTATCAGAGATATGACCTTTAATATTTGCTTTAATCTCGCCAGATACAGTGTTGAATAATTGTTTAATTTCTCGTATTTGAGCAGCTGATAATTGTTCATTGAAATTAAATTGCTTTACACCATCAAAGAATTCAGGAGAAAAACCAAGCAATATTGAATTCAATTTTGCCATAATTCCATCGAAGGCATTTTTTTCTTCAACACCGTAAGCTGCAAGTTCTTCAAAAAATGCTTCCCGTTGATTAGCAGGTTCGCCTTCAGGTAGCTTAGCTAAAACTTTTGCATATTTTTCATTTAATTCTCTTGCAGCATCTTCTAGACCTTCATCAATAGCGTCAATTATCTCTGTAGCATTGAACTGCAGTAAGCTGTTGTCTTGTTTTAATTTTCCTCTTACTTTATTACATAAAGTATCAAGTTGAGTTTTATCTGTTATTCCTTTACCTTTAATAACTCTTCGTATTTCCCCTTTGATTTTATCAGCAATGCCATCTATTGTTCTTTTTAAAATGTCTACATTACTTAAATATTTATCTTTTTTCGCATCAACAACTTCTTTTGCTAAGCGAGTAACATGACTAACTTGATCGAAAAAGAATTGTTTAGGTATCACTTTCTCACTATCGGTCATTTTCAGATAATTATAAATAAGATGACACTATCAAGGATAATCCCTAAGTTGTCAATACTGAAAATAATTTGAACAAAACTATTCTAAACGTTTTTTGGCTTCCTGATATCAATATGCATTTCAGCTACCTGCTCAGTAGGCATTTCAGACGGAGCATCAAGCATTAAATCGCGTGCTCTTTGATCTTTAGGGAATGCTATTACTTCTCTTATATTAGGCTCTTTTTCATAAAGCATAACAACACGGTCCATTCCTAATGCAATTCCGCCATGTGGAGGAGCTCCATATTCAAATGCTTTTAATAAATGCCCAAATCGTTTATCAGCATCCTCTTTTGTAATTTTAAGAAGATCAAAAATTTTGCTTTGAAGATCAGGTTCGTGAATTCTTATACTGCCACCTCCAAGTTCAACTCCATTCATAACCAGATCATATGCATATGCCCTTACTTCTTCAGGATTTGAATCAAGTTTTTCTAAATCTTCTTCTAATGGATGGGTAAAAGGATGGTGTTCTGCAGATAATTGTTGTTCTTCTTCATTCCAATGAAACATCGGAAAGTTCATTACCCATAAATAACAAAGTGCATCTTCATCAATAAGCCCTAATTTATGGCCGCAGGCAAGCCTGACCTGACCTAAAGATTCGCAGGCAACTTGAAATTTATCAGCTGCAAAAAAAACAATATCACCATCGCGCGCTTCTGAATGTTTCTTGATTTTTTCAAGCTCATCTTCTTTAAAAAACTTTGTTATTCCGCTGTCAGGTCCGTCTTTTGTAAATTTAATGTATGCGAGACCTTTAGCACCATAAGTTTTTGCTGTTTCTTCAAGTTCATCGATTTCTTTTCGGGTAAAATCAGCGCCTCCTTCAACTTTGAGGGCTTTAACTTTGCCGCCATTTTGAATTGTTCCTGAAAATACCTTAAATTCGCATGTTGCCACAACATCACTAACATCAACCATTTTCATTTCGAATCGCAAATCCGGCTTATCGCTGCCATAATTATTCATTGCGTCATGCCATGTGATTCTTTCAAAAGGCTCATTTGCAAGTTTACGATCCGGATATAACTCTTTAGAAAGAGCAATCATTAAATCTTCTGTAATTTGCATAACATCATCTTCATGAACAAAAGACATTTCAATATCTAATTGAGTAAATTCCGGCTGCCTGTCTCCACGAAGATCTTCATCCCTAAAACATCTGGCCATTTGATAATATTTATCAAAAGAAGAAATCATCAAAAGCTGTTTAAGCTGTTGAGGAGATTGGGGAAGAACATAAAAATGACCAGGAAATAAACGAGAAGGAACAAGGTATTCCCGGCTTCCTTCAGGGGTTCCTTTGATCATCATCGGAGTTTCAATATCAAGAAAATCAGCTTTATCTAAATATTGCCTGATAAAACTAAATATTTTATGTCGATTAACAATATTTTTATGCAAACGTTCGCGTCGCAAATCAATATATCTATACTTTAAACGAAGTTCTTCACTTACTTCTTTATCCTGATCAACCTCAAATGGGGGAGTTTTAGCTTCATTCAAAATCATAGCTTTTTCAATTAAAACCTCAATTGCGCCGGTTTGTAAATTTTCATTAGTCTGACCATCTGGCCTTTTGCGAACCTTTCCTTCAATTTCCAAAATATATTCTGATCTGCATTTGTCACCAATATCAAAAACTGATCCTTTGTCTGGGTCAAAAACGATTTGTGTTAAGCCATATCCATCTCTTAAATCAATAAAAATAAGGCCACCATGATCACGTCTTCGATGAACCCATCCAGCTAATTTAACTTGCTCTCCATCATTTTTAACATTTAATTCATTGCAGGTATGTGTACGATACATTTTAATTTTTGATTATTAATCGTTAATAATTAATAGCATAATTGGCTAGAGTTTAATAGTTGAAATATTACACTTGACATTTTGTAATAATTTGTTAAAATCTTCTTCTGTGTATTGTAACAAAATTTAAAATGGCTTTTAGAGAAATCGATATAGATTCAGGCGAAGATGTTATTAAAGAACCTGATGCACCAACTTCTGAAGAACAACAAGCGCCATTAAATAATCCAGGCATAGAAATTGGGCCTGATGTACAAATAGTACCTGTTGTGCCTGATGGTCATATCATTGAACAAGACATACGAAGACGACAGGGGATAATCATACAAATTAGAAATAATTAGCCAGGAATAAGTTCCTTTAATTTACTATCTAAAGTGTCATTTGAGTTAATTCCAAATGGCACTTTTATTTTTTTAATTGAGCCGTTTTGTCTTATGTGAATTTCACAGGGAGTTTTGCCTTTGTTATCCAAAAGGACCTGCTTGATAGTATTCAACACCGCAGTATCGCAATTTGCAGGGATATCAACAATAAACGGCTTTTCTGTAGCTACTTTTTCTACCTCTGGAACTGCTTCTACTGGCGATTCTTCAACTTGCACCTCCTCTTTTTTGCTAGAAAAATCCGGAGTAAGTAAAACAACTTTTTCTTCAGGATTATATATTCCATCTTCTTTAGCTTTTTTAATCATGTTTTCTAACGAAACAGCTTTTGCTTCGTCACAAACAAACTGGACCTGGCCACGCCTGTCATCTAATTTACCGCCCATTACTATAACGAAGTCTTCTGCAAACAAATGTCCGTATTTTTGATATGCCTTAGGGAAGACAATAACATCAAGTTTACCAGTTGGATCCTCAATAATAAACGAAGCCATGTATGTGCCACTTTTAGTAAAAATTTTGCGATATTGAGTAATAATTCCGCCAATTGTTATTGGTTTTTTGAAATCTTTTTTAGTTAGATTGCTTATTAAATGCGCTTTTTTTCTAAAATATTTTTTAAGACCCTGCAATGGATGGCTTGAAACATAAAGTCCAAGATATTCTTTTTCCCATTTTAATTTATCCATATTATTTGCTGGCTCAACATCTTTTAATTGAAATTGAGCTGAAATTTCTTCTTCATCTGTATCAAGCATTCCAAATATGTCAGTTTGACCTTCATTCTTTGTTTTATGGCTGTATTTAGCGAAATTAGTGATATCTTCAACACTCTCTGCTATTTGTTTTCTTTCACCGAATTCATCCATGGCACCACTATATGCAAGGGCTTCGATAGTCTTTTTGTTAATCACTTTTTGAGGAACCCTTGAAATAAAATTCTCTAAATTTTCAAAAGGTTTATCTGCGCGTGCAATAATTATTTCTTCAGCAGGAGCATCTCCGATACCTTTAATTGCAGCAAGTCCGAATCTTATTGAGTTTGCATCAATATAAGTAAAGTTTTTATATGATTCATTAACAGATGGTGGCAAGACTGTAATACCCATTGAATCGCATTCCAGAATTTCTAAAACTATCTTTTCAGTGTTGCCGTAATCA
>JBHPDK010000035.1:0-12055 GCA_042577965.1 Patescibacteria group bacterium | reverse complement strand
TCCATCGTACTTGACTATCCGATTCGTACTTCGTACTCATACGCATATTCAAGCAGCGAAGTGCGAACTACTCTTCTGAAAATCCATCATCAATCAATTTCTCATAATTCCTTCTCAAATCTAATGGGATTTCGATAGAACCTTCATCACTGTTCCCATCATGAATAATCATTCTACTTGGAGATGAGTTCTTTTCAACAACTAATTCAATTCCACTATATGGTAATTGCACGTTGAATTCAAAACTGATTTTTTTATTCTTAAGTTGTTTTAAATTTCTTAGTTTTTTATAAGTTTCTTGTATAAGTTTAAGAATAAATACCAGTCGTCTTCTAATAGCTCTAGCATGAACTTCTGAAATATTTTTATAAACTGAAGGGGTAGCTTCTTCAAGTCCCATAACATAGTCATCTTTTTCTAGCGTTTTATCACCTGTACCAAAAAATTCATAAGTTTCATAAGAATCTGAATCAATTGTTCCTTCAAACAAAGCTGGCATTTCTTCTCTAATTCTTTCAACAAATGCATCAGAAAGTATATCCAATTTTTCTAATGGGAAAGGTTTTTCATTATATTCACTTCCTTCATCTAATACAGCTTTTGGTCCGACACAATAAGGAGTAACTCTATTACAATCACTCTTCACACCTGAAACAGTCCCAGCTACTGGCATTTGGCGGTCATCAGCACGGTAAGTGTAATCATCATGGTCATCCGCTTCTGGCCAAGTTTCAAGCAAATCGAATATTTCTTGTGCAACATGTGCATCATATCCTCTAACATCTCCAGGAATTTCTGGTCTTACAACAACTTCACCATGTACAACTCGTACATGCTCTTCTCCTGGTGTTGGTTGTTTTTCTGACATAAGACATCATTAAAGTATAAAATAATATCACAAAAAATACGAATGTCAAAAACAACACCTTTGTGGCTCAAACAAGCCATTTCCCAAGGTCCCGGAGCTCCTTAGTGACGCTAAAGCGTACTTGCTAGTCCGGTTCGTTTCACTCACCGCATATTCAAGCAACGAAGTGCGAACTGGAGATTGAAGCATCTTGACATACACTCTACGTTATCTTATAATAGGCTCCTTTAATATATTTTATGTCATCCGATAAACAAGTTATTCAGCAAGATTACGAAGTTTCATGTTTAGATTTAGGGGAAGAAAAAGTGTTATATATAAGTCTACCTTTTAAAGGCTGTACTGTCATTCCTAAATGTTTGTTTTGTGGAATAAGGGATGCAGCTAATAAAGCACTATGTATTGATGATGAGTTTGGAGCAGAAGTATTAGGTAAAACAGATGAATTTCTAAATCAATATAATCCTGACTCTGTTGTTTTATATACAGGAGGCAATATCTTAAGACCTGCTGAAATGTATCAAGAAACAATTGCTCAAGATATTCCTGATTTAATTTCATCACATTCAACATGTAATGCATACGAATTAGAAGTTCGACCTGATGATATAGTGCAGCTTCAAGCTATCATCATAAAAATTAAAGCAAATTTAGGTCAAAAAAAATTGAGAGTACGAACAGGAATAGAATATTATGATGATGAGCTATTAGAAAGACATAGAAAAGGAGTGAATATTGCTCAAATTCAGGAAGCTGTAAATCTTTTAAATGCAGAAAATATTGAATGGAATGGATATGCCTTATTGGGTGGTTTAGATATGACAAAAGAAGAAGCAAGAGAAGCTGCAATTAAAACAGGTAAATTCATGCTTGATAATAATGCGTTTAGAATTAGTATTAATGGTATGTTTGTAACAAATAAGACCCATCAATCTTTTGGAGAAAGAATTTATATCCCAGATTATTCAGATTTAATTTATGTACTAACTGAATTATGTAAATATCGAGATACAATTAAAAATAAAACTATTATTAAAGTTGGATTTGAAGAAGAAGATATTAAAAATGTATTTAAATTACCTTATTCTGATCAAGAGAATGTTGAAAATAAATTAAGAGAATTCAACAAAACTCAAAACATCAAGGATTTGCCTGGAGCTCCTTAGTGACGCTAATGCGTACTTAATCATCCGGTTCACAAAGTTCACCGCATGCTTAAGCAGCGAAGTGCGAACTGGGATTGTTACTATTTAATTTCCATATTTTTATACTTCTCGTTAATCTTTAATGTTCTTGCATAGTTCCAAGCCATCCGAAATAAACTATACAAAGATATTCTCATATGTTCATTTTCAATAAGAACTCCTGTCATATCTGATTTTTGATATGAATAAAATGCAATTTTATTTTTATAAATTTGAAATGAAGATTCAAATGGAAACTCATTTGTTGAAATAAAGAGTGAAGTACGGTGCAATTCCTTATCTGCTTTGCTTCTTCTTATACTTCCAGGAAGATCATTACGAATTATAAATGATTTATTTTTGCTTTTCTTTTTTTTAAAATCATATTCGTCATGAAGATAATCTAATAACTCTTTTGGAGCATCTTCATAATATCTATACACTCCATACGTAACTTCATCATCATTTAAAAAAGACTCATCATTAAACAAGTTAATCAATCCATCCACACCTTCATAAAAGCGTACTTTTGGAAGAGTTGTGTGAGGATTGATCATGCTCCTCAAATCTGCACCTATTCTACTTAATTCTTCTTTAGTTTCATTAATTTTTTTCACCTTATTATCCAATAAATATTCAAGTTTATCTGGTGACTCTGGTGTGTAGTAATATGTATTTTTCTTAAAAATTGATTTTATTAATCCTTTTTGTTCTAATTGATGACATGTGTATTGAGCCATGCTTCGCTTAATATTTGTATGCTTGCCTAATATTGAAGCAGGGGCAGATCCTAAAGGAAGCAATGCTAAATATATTTGTATTTCTTTATCTTTAAGGCCTATTTGTTTAAGTACGTCTTCTATCATATACTTAATTTTAGCATATTTCATCATAATTGCCAAACTATTGTTGGCATATTTTTATAGCTTATTCTTGCCATTCTTTATCATTTTTGGATACTTTGCCAAACTTTAGTATTGACTTATTTTGATATCATGTTATTATAGACTCCTTTTTACAATTAACCTATTATTATGACAGATCCAGAAAACAGTTCTGTAATCGAAAATGATTCAGCAGAACAAATCCTTACAGATGATGTATGGGAACAGCTCATCTCTGATAATTATACGGATGACTCTTATATGCGAGCTGTTAAAGCTGAACTTGCCAAATTAACAGAATCGGATAGAGGAAAATGGCTAAAAGAACTTAATGCTCGCGAGCAAGTATTTACACAAAATCACCCAAATCACACAACTGAATCTCAAGAAGAATTAAGAGCACAAGGATATATACTTTTATCTACATCTTCTTGGGATATTCGTAGAGGAGCAGAAAAAATAAAATTTTATAATACTCAGCGAGTTGAGTATAAAATCAGATCAAACGAATCATCTTGCATGTTTTGGGTAAAACCTAATCATCATTATGTTCGTCAATGCTTAAGAGCATCTGGCGTAGATCCTGAAGATCTTTATACTCCAGGCACATCAATAATCCCTGAAACAGTCCAATCTCGAATTAAAGATTTGGTTGGTGTAACTACTTCAGAAGATGCTGGATTTATTGAAGGAGTGAAAAGGCAAACAGTACTAAGTGAACGTTATAATCAACCTTATGCTGTAGCATTTAATCCTGAATTTCAAGTAGAACTTAAACAAAAAGTTTTGGATGCTCTTCAAAGATTAAACTGCCCAATCGAACTTTCTGTTGAAACATTTCGCATTCTTATTGCTTCAACATCTGACTCGAAAGCTTGTTCAATTCCAATAGCACAAAAACTCGAAGAATTGGGAGCTTTATTTAGAGGAATACAAGTATGGGATACAAAGGATCCATGTGATAATCCAAAAGTTACAAGAGAGGCAGATCAAGTTAAATTCAGATTTCAGCAAGGTGACGAAAATAAAGTAGAAGAACTTTTTGCAGCAACAAAAACAGGTAAAAGTTGCCCGGTTTTCTTTGAATTTTTAGCAAGCCTAAATGATGCTACGGTTTCTATATTTAAACTCGTAAAGGAAAACTAATCAAAATTTATAATTATTTTTAATATGAAAACACCTAGGATAAATTCAAAAGAACAAATAAGGGAAAGAGAAAGCTTGTCATTTATGAAGTTTTTTGAAGATTTAATGAAATCCCTTACGATTCAGATGGATGAAACACAAAAAAGCTTTGGTATGCAAGCAGCAATGAAATATTATTCCTTTCGTGAATTTATTAAGAGATTTGTTTGCGAATTACCTTCATCTGTTTGGGGAATTGAGTTGACTCCTGCGGAACAGGAATTTTTAAGAAATTTGCTAGAAACTCAATTTGATTTTGAACAGAGTTTAGCACCAGATCAGAAGTCAGATAATCACCTTTTAATTTCAAATGAACATAGAAGAATACATGCATATATAAATGCTCTAATAGTTTCTAAACAATTTGAGTACTCTAATCATAAAGTAGAAGACTGGGATTTAGCTCAAGTATTAGATGCTAGAGGTGCTTATTCGATTAATGTTAGTAGTAAGTTGTTCGAAGAAAAAGGAGATCAAAAAAATCTTAGTGGAGAGGAAGCCTATAGAACTACTTTAAATATTGTAAGGAATGTTTTACCTTCAGATATATTAGGTATGAGTCGAGATCTTTTTACTTCAATTGATTCTATTGGATTAGCAATTGATGCAAATCCTGATGGAAGAACATATAAAGTTTATTTGACTTTTTTAGCAGAAGTGATTGCAAGCATATTAACTACAGCAAGTGCGGCTGCATCTTTTAATAGGGAAAGTCCTAATGATGTCCCACAATCAGATAGAGAAATTGATGATTTAGTTGAGAGATTTAGTAGGGAAGCTATTGCAGCACATAAATAGTTCTAAATTAATAAACCATATATTATGAAAACTCAAAAACAATATCCTGAAAATCCTGAAAGATCATCCTCTATTCCTACAGAATCAATAGATCTAAAGGTGTTTGACAAAGCAAGTTTTAGAGAAGTATTAAGTAAATACTTAATAGCGTATGGAATGGATGATATCTTAAAAACCTTGGAGAGTAGAGCTAGATTAGATGAACCAGAACTTTTAAATAGCGGTAGATTCGTACTTGCAGATTTAAATACGGCCTTCGAATTGGGAGTTCAGGCTGAAGATGCTGATTTGGGAAGAGGTATGGATTCTAGAATATCTTTACTATTTAGTGCTGAGAAGCAAAAATTTGGACGTCCAGCAATGGTATTGGAAGTAGATCAAATAGAAGCAGCTGCAAAAATTTTTGCCAAATTAGGTTTTAACATGATTGCAGTTCCCAGATGGAGAGATGGCAAAATTCCATCTAAAAAAGAAGCAGAAAGAATAGAGAATCAATTTTTAGATAGAATAGTTTTTGCAATTCATCTTCAAAGAAAAGAGGAACAACAAGATAATATTGATGTAGCTGAAATAAGAAAAAAAACACTACATAGAGCAAAACATACCCTAGAAATTAAGGATTTAAAAGTTGAACCTGCTGAGCCCACTGAGGATCCTGTTACAGTAATTAAAAAACAAATGTTAGCAGGCACTTACGAATCAGTTCCTGGACTTCATGGTGCAATTCAAGAGGAACTAGAAGAATCAATTACTAATACACTTGAAGATGTATTAACAAATCCAGATCCATTACTTGGTTATGGTTTAGGTTTAATAACAGCTGACAAAAAAATTGAAGAAGGTTTAGAGGACGGTCGTACAATAAGCAATAAAATTCTGCGTCTTATGAGAGAAGCTATAAAGAAACGTGCTGCTAAAGAAATTAGTACTAATTTAGCTGAAGAACTTAGTCCTATCTTAGAAAAAGGGGGATTCAGAAAAACTAATATTGGAATTGCTCAATTAATATATGCATTAGCTGTTAAATATGAGGTAAATATAGATCAGGAGCTAAGTAAGGAAGAATTAGAAACATTAAATGGAGCTGTTTAGTGACGCTAATGCGTACTTAATCATCCGGTTCATTTCATTCACCGCATGCTTAAGCAGCGAAGTGCGAACTGGAAAAATGTTAGAATTATATTTATAGATTCAACTTTTCACCTCCAATATATTATTGACTTTTATTTTTATTAGTATATGATTTTATCTTGTTAATAATTTTAACCCAATAAATAATGAAAGAATCTCCAGCAAGTTCATTTGATCCTGAAGCACATGAACAAATGAGAAGCATTTTTGAACAAATTGAAGCATTAACATTCAGAACCAATAATCCGGATGAAATAAAAGAAGCCCTACAAGCTTTACCTGATTTTGATATCGGTTCTCTTAGTTTAGATGGTGAAATCTATTTTGCATTAGCTATGAAATATTTAGGTGCAGGTGAACCACAAGAAGATCATTATGAAATGGATCATCCTGAAGGAATACAAGAATTTACGGAGGACGTAGAAATACATAGAAGTTCAACCGCTAAATTAATAAAAACAATTTTATCACTTGGTGAGTCTGTTGATTTAACTTATTTTCAATCTCAACCAAAGGGGGAAACTTTCCAAAGATTAAGATCAGTTCGTACTTCAAAAATGGGATTGGCTTTGGGTAAATTGGCTTAAACAAGCCGAAATCCTTGGAGCTCCACATTGAAGGACGTTAGAACTTTTTTCGGTGGTTTTGGTGCTTTTCATCGTGAAACTCCGTAGCTATTTGCATAAACTGCGACTTTATGCTATAATATATTAATGTAATTAAAATAAAATGGAAAATAATAAATCAACTCATTCTTATTATGATGATAATCTTAATTTAGTTAATTATTCAAAGCTGCTTAAGTTTGATATTTGGAACGACGCGAAAGAATTTGCTAAAAATGAAATGAAGAAAAAAGCTTTAGAAAAAAAAATGAAAGCTAAAACTGGTTTTCAAATAGAAATAGATAATCCAAGTGCAATACCTCATATAGAGAACAGATGTACTTTTACTAAACTCAAAGGTAAAGGATATATTAAAATCGATGGTGGAAAATTAGGTGGAGCTCTTTTTGACGGAAATGAAAAAAAAGTAGTAATTTCAGCTTCTAAGAAAGGTGATATATTGATGAAAATGTTTTATGGCAAAGGAAAACCAAATCAGCGTTTTATTTACCTAACTAGTGGAAGCGTACGAATAGATACTATACCAAAGTCGAAAAATGAAACATCTACACAAAAACTTACTAGATTTCGTAGTTTTCTAGCTATTGGTAAAGATGGTCATCCGGGATTAAAGCTTTCTTTCCCGAATTTAAATACCCTACAAATAAAACCTGGGAATTTATCTATAAAATTAAATTCTACTGACCAATTTACTAATATGGAATGGGTGCTTATAAAATTGAAAAAATTTAAGATCAACTCTACTCATGCGAAAAAAAATGGTTACGATGTTAATCAACTTAGAGCATGTATTCACTGGAAATCAAAAAAAAATGAAGGATATGTGTTTTTTTCAAGAAATGCAAAAAAGCCTGGAATTATTAAAATCAATAAAAAAGGAAAAATATCATTTCATAATTGAATTTAATCTTTAGGGTGGAGCGGGTAACCTGTAGGTTGTGCGCTCCACTTTAAAAAACCGCCTGACTCAAGGCCAGTCGCCTTTTTAATGGAGCTCCTTATGGAACGAAGTGCGGACTGCAAACAATTACACTCTATTTGGACAAACTATTAAAATTATGTAATAATTACAACCTTTAATTTGATCTTAAACATATTCAAAATGTTGATAGTCATTTTTACGTGAGAATGTGTCATATTAACCTTTTATCTTAAGAGTTTTTTACCTTCTCATGTAAAGATGTTCTGTTCACAATTGGAAACAACCCACGCCTTTAGGGAGGAGAAGAATGACTACAAATCTGAATGAAGAAGATGGAAGAAGAATAATAAAAGTGGTAATTATTGTCATGGCAGTGATTGGCTATCTGAATGCTATCGCATTAGGGATTGCAATGGGCATCAAGACGAATTGGGCGGCTGGTCTCTTGGTCTTTTACCTCCTTTTTGTCTGCTTCCTAGGTTTGGTATCTGTCCTGAGCTTGCCCTTAATAATTGAAAGGTTGGTGAAAGAGAAAGAGGAAACGGAACAGAACGGTACATGATATCATAGTAGATACATGTACGCGCACTCACGGAGAAGTGCAGCAATGTACATCTCCGTGAGTGCACGACTAAAGTCCACAATATTTGTATCTTGCTGCTTTTCGCTTAAACAAGCCACATTTCAAGGCCTTGGAGCTCCTTAGTAAACGAAGTGCGGACTGGGAATTGCGTGTACTCCACCGCCTGACTTGCTATAATCATGAGCACACTTGCATGAACTTCCATTTTATGGTATCATATTAATGGTAATTTAACAAAAATAAAAATGAATCCTCCAGAAAAAAAAGTGCCTGAGGTCCAAAAAAAACTACGTAAACATAAAGTAAATTTTGAATCTGGCAAACACGCGGTTGCAGATAAAAGAAAATTTAAAAAAAAGTTTAGCAAAGACTATGTTAATCTGATTACAGGATCTACGGATCCTCAGCCTTTTTCACATAAAATAGCTTCACCTGCATTTTATAGTAAGGTTGTAAGTACTGCAAAACTGCTATTAAAACTGTATAAAAAAAGACCAAGTCTATTTACTAAAGATACGCGAACAATGCTAGCATCGCCACGTATCCTTAAGCTTATAGCAAGTAAAAAACCAAGGAATAGCAAACAATTAGCAAATTTAGATCCAAGAATTAAAAGTAGCTCAATTTATGGTCCTCGCGGGGCATTAAATGTACTTCTTTCATTTCTTAGAGCAATATCAATATTTAAAAAAAGCACATTAATGAAATTAATTGCTACCAATAAAGATGGCTCATTTAAAACTAAAGTCCCTTTAATTAAAATAAGTTTAAAAAACAATATTGAAAGATCAGTAGAACTTGTTTCTGCTTATGAACCAGAAGTAAAAAAACCCGATATATCAAAAATTAAATTAAGTTTTGATTACCCTGTACAAGTAACCAAAAGAATGAGCAAACATGGAACAATTTCTGTTGTTTATTCATGTAAGTATCCAAATAAAAAAAGATTTAAAGTCTATTCACTTGATATTAACCCAAAAAGACAAAGTATAAATGTAACAAAATATTCCACTAGTAGAAGTGGTTCAACAAGTGCGCTTATTGTAGGATCATTCTCATTTAAAGATTTCGAACAAAAAACAAAAAAAGACCCTTATTTCTTACATAAATTGTATTAAAAGTTTTAATAAACAAGCCAAAAATCCTTGGAGCGGGTATTACTCAAACTAGTTTCTTGTTTTAATAAAAGCAGTAGAAGCACTAAAATTCATATGGGCTACTGCTCATCGGGAATCCATTTTTGTTCTAAAGTAATTTTTCCGTTTTCATCACAAGTTGCTTGTATTGTGAACTTTGTATTTCCCTCACTAGCAATTTTTCCGAGAGTTTCATTTACTCTACAAACCAAGCCACGACTTATTCTTGCTGCGTGAATAGGTACAGATTCAAAATTAGGATTTTCGTCTCCATCTTCACCTAAATTTTCATTATATTGATCAACAATTTCTTCCGCTTGTTCAAATGTTATTTTGCCTGCATATATTAACTCTTCCAATAATCTAGCTATCACATCAGAACGTCCAAATTCAAGTCCAATTATTTGTCGGCTTAACTCATCTACATTAACTGGAGTTGTTTCTCCTGATGAATCTTGAGGTACACTTGTCTGTAAATCCACATCTTGATAAACATGCCCATCACTTGTAATTAGTAATTTTACTGTATAGTTAAAATATTCCATGGTGATTTCAAACTCTCCCCGCATGCCAACACCTTCCCAAAATTTATTTTCGCCATGTTTTTGATTATAAGTTTCATTAAACTCACGAATTTCTTTCGCAGCTTGGCCCCAACTTACTGCTCCAGCTTTAAGTTTATCCACTAAACTTAATACAAAGCTTTTAGATTTTTGCAGTGGATTATTAAATTGAATATCAGGATCAGTTAAAATATTTGAAGCTAGAAAAACATGCTCTTTTAATGGTGGCGTCAGGTCTTCTTGAGATAAGTCTTCGAGGAAGATTTCTTTATTCTCTCCTCCTAATGTTAAGTTTTTTACCATGATAATTTATTGTTAAGATTATGTAAGGGATAAAATTTTACCTCTTTTTTTTAAAATGTCAAGTTGGTGTAATGTTAAGATTTTAAATTTTGTTTAAATAGTCATTGAAAAAATATAACTTTTAGCTCAAACAAGCCAAAAAGATCGTGGAGCTCCTTAGTAAACGATGTGCGAACCGGGATAATTATAATAATTAAAGATTAGCGTAATAGCCCTCTCCTTGCTTTTGTGGTATAATATATTAATAAAAACCAATTTAATGCACAGAGAATTATCACAAAATAAATCGGAGCAACCTAGTGATTCTTATAAGATAGAAACTGAGGAATTACAAAGACTTATGCAGCTTACTCCTGCTCAATTAGCCGAGCATTTTATTCAACTGGAACATACGGGAGAATTAAATGATTTCTTGCGAGAAGCACTTAAAAATGAGGCATTTAAAGCTCATATTAGTTATTATCAAAAATGGATTGAGATGAGTCTAAATAAAGAAAACAGGTTAATAATTGATGATATTATTAAATCTCAACAACAAGAGGTATCTGAAGTAATTGACGAACTGCCACTTGGATTAGAGCATAAATTTAATGAAGATGAACTACAAACAATTTTAAACAATTTGAATATCCTTCAATTAACTTATGGATGTCATGGTAAGTGTGGTCGCTGTGGTTTTGATGCTGTTTCTAATGCCAGGGAGCATATGCCCTTCAAGCAAGTTAAAAATTTGCTTGAAAAATATGGGGGTACAATTAAACAAAGTCTTTTAACTAACAATAGAAAATTTTGTCCATATTATGCTTCGGATCCCACAGAATACTATAAAATTGATGAAGCGCTTGATATACTAGATAAACATATTGGATTAGATCAAGTGTTTTATACCACAAGAAAATTACCTTCAGATAAAACCTCAAATAAATTAAGTGGAGTAGAAAAAAAGAGAATGTCTGTCAATTTCGGAGTCGAAGGTCGTGGAGTTAGGGTTTTTACAAAAGCGTCTTTCGAAAGAGCGGAACAATTAGAAGAAAAAGGTAAAGAATCTGGATTTGGAAATTTCGTTGACGGATCAAATAAGCAAATTTTAGGTACCTCATTTCAAATACCAAATCCTTCTGGACTTAGTAAAGGTATTGGCGCTAAGGATGGCATTTTATTATCACCTAGGGGCATCTACAGTTTATTGTATACTGGCCCGGCTACACCAAAATACCCACAAGGAGGAATGGTGATACCCTTTGAAGGATTTGATGTACCTAAAGGTAAGGAACGTATCAGGGAAGGACAAAATTTAGGCAACTATTTATCCCACGGAATAGTATTAAAAAGACTTCAAATAATACCTGAGGGTGTCGGATCAATAAACCGTAATACGAAATATGAAAAATATACATTCTGCTTCTTCCTTTATAACAATCAAATTCATAAAATCAACTATAGGCCGGATGGAATAATCTTATCATCAGAGGTAGTAGATCAAAATAATATTGAACAAGGTAAAGACGAACAAGAAAAAGAATACAAAAGTCGTTTAATAGCTTTTTATAATGGAACATCAGATGAGAAAAGGAAAAAGGAAATACTAAAAAAATTAGACAAACTTAAATAGCTTAAGCAAGCCAAAAATCCTTGGAGCTCCTTAGTAACACTACGTCGTACTTGACTATCCGGCTCACTACGTTCACCGCATATTCAAGCAACGAAGTGCGAACTGAACAATCTAGCCAATAGGTTTAATACTAATTGAATCGTAGCGTTCTTTTATAATATCCTCAGAAGCTAAATTGGTATTTCCCTCCCTCATTATCCCGATAATATACATTTTCCCTTCATCCCATCCTATAATAATATCATCACCCATTGAAAATC
>JBHPDK010000034.1:0-12425 GCA_042577965.1 Patescibacteria group bacterium | reverse complement strand
ATTTCCTGAAAATTCAGCAAGAACAATATCAGGATAATCATCATTATTTAAATCACCAATTTTAATTGATGAAACTTTATCTTCTAAATCCAGATCAAGATGAGTGCGTGTAAAGGCTCCCTCATTATTTTCGTATAAATAAAAACATACTTCATCGCCCACACATGGATCTTTTGTTGAAATTAACAGATCATCATATCCATCATTATTAAAATCAGCTGACGCCATATCGAATATACCGTTAGCCAAGTCTAATAATAAGCCTTTGTCTTTGTAAGGCCTTGCTGAAAGCTGCCTTTGCAGCAATCTTACCTTACCTGATTCATATGCCAGAATAATGTCATCTAATGAGTCATTATTATAGTCAGAAAGCACCATAGCCTTAACTGACTCGTCACCAAAATATATTGGCTCACCAATGTCATTTCCGAATCCTGATCCACCAGCTTTATGTTGAACTCCCAGCCTAACTGTTGGATCTCCAAAATTAATACCGATTTCAGATGCATATGGGATATTTGAAACTCCAACATTGCTGCCACCTGCAAAGAATAATGAATGTTTATTATCCCCATCAAAGCCAATACCCATTACATCGTGTATCTTTTCTAAAGAAGAATACGAAAAGCCCGGAGCACTTTCACCAACAACTGTTAATTCTTTGTCGCTAATCAAAATACCTTTTGTTTCTTTTGTTGATGAACCTGAAACACTTTTTTTCATGTCATAATCAGAAGATAAAGCTTTTATATAAATTCCAGGCTGCGAAATAGCATTTAAGCTTTTTATAACCTCTGCATCTTTATATAGATTTTGAGCAAAAATAATTTGTGCGATTTCAGAGCCAGCATGATTAACAGAAAGAACAAGAAAAGGACTTTCAACATCACTAACTTCAACTGTTACCAAACTGTCACTTATCTGAATACCTCCATAATTTGTTACTCTTAAGGCTTCATTGCCATCAATAGTCATTCCTACTGAATCACTTAGCTTTTTAAAGTCATAAATTTCTTCTTCGGTTTTTTGAATTACAAATATTCCTTCTGAAAGATTTTGTGTATTTGCAAATTCCACCAGATTCATTGTCATATCCTCCGGATATACATAATAAACCTGCGCAACATCTTCATCAGTTTCAGGATTTCTTATTAATATTTTGCCTGGAGGATTATATTTTATTTCAAAGGGACTATCGTCTGTCATTGAAATGCCGCCATTTGCACCTATTAATGAAAGCGGCATATTTGGATTAGCTTTAACAGTAAGCGCTGTTACTGCCTGCACAGTTCCTTTAAACAATGCTTCACCTGCTGTGTACCTGTCTGCGGTTGTGTCACCAAAAGAACCACCAAGCATTGTTCCGTAAAGAGCATTTGGATTTTCACCAATTAAATCTTCACCTTTAACTTTTGTAACAGCTAATAAACTTAATGTGCCTGATTTTAAGCCCGGACTCTGCGCAATCAAATGTACTTCACCGGAAACTCCTTTGCCTGCAATTTCTGCCTGGGCGATTCCATTTCGCACGATTTTGGATGTGTCTGAAACAATCTCTCCATATTTGGAAGTTGCATCAGTTATTCTAAAATTAATTGGCAGACTGTTTTCAAATTGTACAAAGTTTCCATATTGATCATAAGCTCTGGCTTCAACTGTTACTGAATCAGATGAATCAAATGTATCAAAGTTAGTCTCAAGTCTTAATTCATAAGGTTCGTTTGCTATTACATAAAATCCGGAGCTTCCCGGGTCAAGCCCTGTTGAAGTTGCAGTGACTTCTAATAAACCAGCTTCTTTTGAAGAAGTGAATGTAATTGCAGAAAGGCCGTTATTGAAACTTGTTTTTGGATCTTCATTAAATGCGCCAAGATTTTCATTTGCAAGGCTAAAAGTAATATCTTCATTAAATCCACTTAATAAATTGTCATTTGAATCAACTGCTTTAGCTTGAATTGTAATTGTGTCCAAGCCGTCAGCTCTAACAAAGTCTCTTTCCGGGATTATTTCAATACCAATTCCTTCACGTGAAAGAACAGTATTTTGGGCAGTAATATTCTTATCCACAAGAGCTGCGGTAATAGCAATGTCTCCCTGAGTTTCATTTGAAAATAAATCAACTTTAAATATTCCTTCAAAAGTCTGAAGCTGAATTCCATCTTTTTCCAGATTGTTATCAACACTTTTATCAAGTACGCCTGGCCCTTCTATATCAATATCAAGCTCAAAGAAATCATTATTAGCTATATTGTCATTCTCATCATATAAAACAATTGAAAGCTGGGTTTTTGAAAGCCCGCCAGTTTTAATTACATCTGAACGAGGCTGAATTTCCATTCGCACTGGCTCCTGAGGCTGCGCAAATACCTGATGCATCTCAACCGGAAGATTACCAGTAACTAAACGCGCATCAATATCAATTAAACCTGCTTTAGTTGTTGAAGTTAAAGTATTTAAAGCTGTTCCATCCTGTACTTTAACTTTTGTCTGTGCAAACTCCCCATCAGTTGTAGACGAATCCTTAAAAAAGAACTCAACAATACTGTCATTATCAGATGTCACTACATCGCCCTGATCGTCCAGTACATCAGCAGCCAGGTATAATGTAGACACACCGTCTGCTGTAAAATTGTCTATATAATTTCGAATTTGCTCTTCTTCTCCTTCAACTACCAACTGGAATGCTGTGTCTTTTTCAATAGTGCTTCCAAAAGCATTAATTCCTGATTCAAAATAATCTACCCCATAATCGTCAAAGTCATACAAAGGGTCTGTATCCTGAAGCCATACCTCATCACCATCCTGAGTTCCACCGTCATCTGTATCAGGATCACGCGGATCAGTTTCATTTTCATATTCATGTAAATTAATAAGTCCGTCTACATCACTGTCAAACAAAGCATCATCAGGATCAAACTTATCAAAGCCATATTCATCTTCCCAATTATCTGGCATTCCATCACCATCACTGTCTAAAAACGAATCATCAGAAGGGTCCAGAGGATCTTTACCTGCAATTACTTCAGAAAGATCATCAAGACCACCCTGATCAGTATCTCTTAAAGTGGTTGAAGTGTTGTATTGATAGATTTCCAGATTATCAGGAAGCCCGTCACCATCCTGATCCACACCGTAACAATCAAAGATCGCTGTTATTTTTTGAAC
This sequence comes from Patescibacteria group bacterium, assembly GCA_042577965.1. Taxonomy (GTDB): domain Bacteria; phylum Patescibacteriota; class Gracilibacteria; order UBA1369; family PNNO01; genus JAUVDZ01. The sequence continues at coordinate 9,260 of JBHPDK010000034.1, read as the reverse complement.
CATTAGAGCAAATTCAGCACGTGTAACAGGTGAGATAATAAATGTTTCAAAAACATTACTAGGACTTGATAGTTCTGTATCAATCCAGTTTTTAAAATCTGTTTCTGTGAAATTATTTAATGGCTGCAAAGCAGGATTACCCTGTTTAGGGAAGATTCCTTGGCTTTGAGCTTTAAGTACGTATCTGTAATACCAGGGTTTGCCCTGTTCATAATATGAGAGGCTGTCTATCCCTGCTGCTTCCAGAATAACCTTAACAGCTTCAGCGCGGCTAATATTATACAAAGGTTTAAAGTAACCTGCATCTACTCCCTGAGCGTATCCACTTACAATTCCTTCATTCTTTGCCTCTTTAACACAATGGTTGAATTCAGCAGAAACATCCTGGTCCGGGAACGGACTATTTATATATAATGCATCAACTTTCTTTTTAGCTTCATCTGAAAATTTAGAACAGTTAACACATGTTATTCCAAGAACCATTCGAACATATTCTTCACGTGTTATTAAATCTAAAGGCCGCACAGTATTGTTAGCTGCTTTTTCAATAACACCTCTAAGTAATAGTTTAGCAAAAGCCTGATAAGAAGGGTGCTGCGGATTTAAATCCACGAATAATCGCAAATCTTTTTTAAGAGGATCATAGCCGCTTTGCATTTCCTCACCATCCCCAAAGCCGTCTCCGTCACTATCTTTTTTTATTCTGTTTGTTCCAAGCAGAACTTCTTCAAGATCAGTTAATCCATCACCATCACTGTCATCTTCCTGTTTACTCTGTGCAAAAGCCTTATTTGCAGCAAATTTAATAATTGAACTTAATAAATCAGTATTTTCAGTATCAACAATAACGGAGCCAAGCCTGTAACCTATATGAAACTCAGCAAGATTATTACCTGCTCCGTCTTCAATAATAAATATATATGGAGCATCTTTATCATCAGGATTTTTAACAATAATAAAATGCTCCTCTGCTAAAAACACATCTCCATCATTTGTAATTCGTGCAATTCGCTCAGAATATATTCCACTATTATCTAAAAGATAAATAGAATCATTGCTTTGATAAGTAATAATATAATCATTTCTGATATCTTTAACATGCACACCAGCTAAGGTTGTGGCATTTTCTTCAAAACTATACGAGGAATCATGTACTTCCAGGTCTCCTTCATCCGGAACCAATACAACACTGGCCAGTATATTGCCTGTCCGAAGCTCAATTATAGCAATTCGCATTCTTTTATCTGCCTGGGATTCCAAAACCTCAATACCATAAGCCGGATCAGTTATTGTGATTTTTCCTGTATTTGCGTCAATTTCAGCCACAGTTTCACCATTCGAACCTTTAACAATATAATTTTTTAGAACTTCTTCAGTATATGAAGGCGGCTCAACTGTTTCTAATTCATATGTATAAACTTTTACTTTTCGTGCCTCACTTTTTAGATTTAATATATTTGATAAAAGTTGATCAGGTCTGTTCGTTGACTGCGCAGAAAGATTAAAATCACCAGGTCGCTGCGTAGCCTTTATATAAAATGAGGAGCGGCCATTAACAACATTAATTGAATCAGCGCCTTCAATTTTCGACATAACAAGGCCATTATCATCAGGAACCAGCTGAACCTGCGTAAATGAATCTAAAAGATTAGTATTGCCTGCGCCATCTAAAACAGATACTTCAACTTCATATCTTCGCATACCACCTGTAAGTATTAATCCATCAGGTTTTTCAAATGAAAGTCGAATAGAAACTGAATTTTCAGCTCCATCAGGAATCCCATCGCCATTTTCATCTTTCATTGCTTCCTGCATATCTTCAGGAAGATCAAAAACAGGGAACTCTCCGCATGACGGCTGGAAGTTAATATTACTTACAGAGCCAGCAATTTCAGTTAAATATCCAACAATATAAACAAACCACTCCATTAATGGCCGCCCAATGTCTTCTTTATCTTCCTCAGCAGCGTCCTCTGCTTCTTTTTCTGCCTTAGCTTCCGGGTCAGCCTGCGCATCAGGATCTAACCATTCAGGATCATTATCTGTAATATCCGGATTTTTATCTAATGCAAATTCAACTGAATCTGAATCTCCTTCTGCAGTTATATAAAAATATTCATATCCATTTTCAGTTTCTCCAATATATGAATCCTGATCTTTATCCAAAAAAGCTCTTACTGCATAAGCATGTTTTTGATCAATAGTATAATTTAGCCATTCAATCGCATCTATTACTTTTTCATCATTTTCAGGAAGCATATCAACAATTGCACCTTCAACTTCAATAATATTTGGATCATAGCCTGGCATATTCATAAATCGCTCCTCTAAATCTTCGAGTTCAGTTAAAAATTCGTCAAAATCAGCTTTTTTAAATGAATTCGGATAAATAACTTCCTGATAATCGAAGTTTTGATCCTGAAAAGCCAGAAGCCTGGGATCATTAACAGGCATTGAATCAATTGTTCCGTCCTCTAAATGTGTTTGAATTGTTTCAATGGTTGGCTCCTTGTGATATGTAATACTTGGAATTGTATGAAGCGTTGGTGTATATGAACGGCTGACATTGAGTTTTACTTTTTTAATTCCAGCAAAAGGAGGATTTTCAAGAATATGTTGATTTTTTTGGTTTCCTAAAATATTAATCCCGATTTCATAAGGATTATCAGCATCGATTTTATATGCCAGATTATATTCATCCTGTTCATCAATAAGACCATCCAAGTCATTATCCTCTCCATCAAATCCACCATACATATCAAGTACGTCTTTAAATGTAAGCTGAGGATTATTAAATAAAATAATCTCTTCTGCCGGGCGATATTTTGATTCAGGCAATGGAAGTGCATCTTTTTGAGCATCACTAAGTATTGTTGAAGTAACCTGAGCAAGATAATCAGTGGCCTCTGTAACATAATCATCAAATCTTGTTTGTTCACGAAAATCAAAACAACCAGCGTAGGTTAAAGCAAGCAAAGGCACATTTTCAACTACTACTCCTCCATTTTCATCAAATAATTCTTTAATAGCTAAATCAGTAAAACATCTTTCAGGTTTTTCTGCGTGATCCGCATAACAACCACCATAATCACTGGCATCAGTCGCATCAGGATTATAAAGCCTGTTAAACTGCGTGTTGCCTCTATATAAGGTACACTCTTTTGGATCAGTTATTTCAATTCCTGGTTTTCCATAATAATGAATAGTAAAAAATCCTCCTTCAAGAAATTTATTATTATTTATAAAACTATATGAATTTAGATTTATATTATTATTGTTGTCTAAAGTTATCATTCCGGAAACTATAGAATTTTCAACAAGGCTAAAAGGTGACTGCAAAGTTTCTGCAATTTCATCAACTTTAAGTTCAATCTGATCATTAACCTGTTTTAAATATTCCTGCGTGTGTAAATCTTTAACTGCAATAAGCTCAACAATTGAATCATATTCTTCCCATCTTCCGCTGCCCTTAACTAAATCATTAGCTTTTTGAAGATAATTTTTAAAAAGCTCGTTAAATTTAACTGCATAATTTAAAATTATTGTTCTGCTGTGTGCATCAGGCAGTCCTTCAAACATTTCAGGGTCAACAATTCCTTCAAGATCCGGATCATCAGTTAATTCTTCCAGTAATGCTTTTGTGTATCTATGGTATGCAAAGTCTTCTAAATGCGCTGCATAATTTTCGTACCTTTTAAGCACAGTCTGGTCTAAAAGGCTGCTTTCCCAAATCATGTCAGCATATAAAGGCTTTTCATCATACTGCGAAAAGTCCGGATGAGCTATATGGTAGAGGTGATTTTTATCAAAATATTCTGATAACTGAATTTTACCTTCAGCCCCTTCCCGTGAAGGTTTAATAACACCATGCCAGGCTTCAGCTTTTGGAGTTAAAGTATCGTCATTATATTCAAAATCCTTTGTATTTAAATTAAATACATAAGATTTTTCTTCAAAGTCTGTATAAGGAAGCATACTTACAAACTTGTACCCTTTTTTATTAACAACCGGCAAAGGAACATCGCCAATAGTAATAACACCTTCTAATTGGCTTTTCTCTGTTTCAGTTTCATCTCCTTTGTAATATAAAGTTTCAAGTGCCTGAGCTATATCATAAGGAGTCTGATTTTGATTAACTCTGATTATCAGCGATTTTGTGAATGGATCAGATACCTGCGTGTCTTTTGCAAATCTTGAAATTCGATCTCTTAAGGTAAGTGATGAGAGATCTCCTGAATATTGCGGAATCAGACCTTCGTATTGAGTGTTGTCTTCAATAACAGCTTCATCTACAAGTATTGCGATTAAAGAAGTAACTTTAGTTGGATCATTTTCATTATCAAAAAGTCCGAATTGTGCTGAAGCGATCGGAGCCTGAGCCATTTGCACGAAAAGAGTTGCTGAAACAAGCATTCCAGCTACTATTTTTTGTAGCTTATTTTTTATTTTTGTTTTGTCCATTGCTTTAGCCGGCTGACATTTTTATTTGTCTTAATATTATACCATTAATAAGCCAAAAAAGCTACCTTTATATAGCGATTTTGGCTTAATTTGAAATCGGGATTAAAAAAGCCGATTTAACGCTTGAAATAAACGAAAAACCGACTTTTAATAATTGATTTTTGGATTAGAATACTTTTACAAAGTATTCTCCGCCGTCAGCCAGAGCATAACTACTGGTATCAAAAGCACCTGTCATATTATTATTTTGTTCTGATTCCATTACTGTTCCAATAATATATTCAACTCCATCAACACCATTAAAATTTTCATAAAAATATTGACCATCTTCCGCACAAGTAAATACACCACCCGTTAATGTTCCAAAACTTCTTGAAGAAGTAGGGTCTTTGGCTGGTTTTCCTCCTTTAAAATATTCTTCATGAAGAGCTCCTGTTGTTCCATCCGGATGAATAAATACTGATGTATCTGTAATACATTCTCCACCAACAGCACTATCAGGGTATGCACCAAAATCAGCATTAAATGTTTCAAGTACTGTTGAAATATTGTTTAAATTTCCTGCTCTTGCACCGTCTCTGCCTCTAGCTAGTGCGTCTCTGATTGTCGGATATAGAGCCGCAGAAAGTACACCGATAATCGCAATTACAATAAGTAATTCGATCAGTGTGAAACCTTTTCGTTTCATAGTAAATTGGTTAAAGACTGTTACCAATTAAACATTATACAATGTTGAAAAATAAATGCAAAAAATAATTAACCTCCAATTACATTAGAAAGCGTTAGAATTGGCAGCATTATCGCAGCAACCAAGCCTCCAACAGCAACACCAACAAACACCATAATTATTGGCTCCATTATTTTTGTAAGACTTTTTACTGCTATATCAACCTGTTCATCATAAAATCCTGCAATTTTTTTACTTACATCTTCAAGCTGCGCTGTTTGTTCGCCGATTTCAATCATATTCACAAGCATAATCGGAAAATCTTTGCTGTTTCGGAGTGTTTCAGCTAAAGGTATACCACCCCTGATATCATCACCTGCAAGTTTGATTTTCCGCTTGTAAATCTCGTTTTTCATCGCATTCGAAATAATACTTAATGACTGTGTAATTGAAACACCTGCTCCTAATAAATTACCCAGACTTCGTGCAAACTGCGCTAAAGTTGCTTTTCGTAATAAATTACCGATTATAGGAATATTTAACATAAAAGTATCCCAATATAATTTCCCTGATTTTGTTTTTTTCCATAGAGTTATTCCAGCAACAACACCTGCAATCCCCAGTATTATCAACATATAATATGTTCTGATAATAGTACTTAATGCAATTATAAACCTTGTTATTGCAGGCAATTCTGCGCCTGTTTGTTCAAATAAACTTTGTAAACTTGGAATCACAAAAACCATCATTAAAGCCAAAACTAAAGAAAGAATAACAAGTACAACTGCAGGATATGTAAGTGCGCCTTTAACTTTAGCAATAGTTTTAGCTGTTTTTTCAGTTTCTTTTGAAAGATCTCTTAAAATATCATTTAAATGACCAGAAACTTCACCACTTCTAATCATACCAACTTCTGAATCACTAAAAACTTTTTTATGTTTTTCCATGGAACCAGAAAGACTTTCACCTTCTTCAATTCGAAAGGCCATATCATTAATAATTTTTTCGAATCTTCGATTTTTTTTATTTTGCTCGGCAAGTGTTTCTAAGGCTCTAATAATTGGAATTCCTGCATCAACCATAACAGCTAAAAGCCTAAAGAAAACGGCTTTTTCCTGCATTTTGATTCTTTTCAGACTAATCAGGCGATCATTGAATTTTTTATAAATATCCAAAAAGAAATTCCCGGTTTGTTCTATACCAAGCTTCTTTTTTAAGTGAATTTTTTCTTTACTTCTTCCTATGTTTAAAACAACTTTTCCCTCAAGTTTAGCTTCAGCTTCTTCAACTTTCTGAGCTTTATCTAATTCAAAAGTGTCTCCGGATGTTTTTTGTGCGAAATCTTTAGCCTTTTTCATTTTGTGTTGGCTTATTTGGTACCTGTGCTACTTGTTTTATTTGAATATCCGGTTTAGGCTGAGGTTTTGGTTTACTTTTACTTTTCGCTTCGCTCGCGCTGAGCTCGCTCTCGTCTTCCATCTTTCGTGCAACTCTATAAACTTCATCTAAGCTTGTTTCACCCTGCAGAGCTTTAATAATTCCTGCCTGTTCAAGTGTTATCATTCCGGTCCTCATTGCAATTTTTTCAATTTCCAAAGAATTGTTACGTTTTAAAATAGCTTTTCTGAGCTCATTATTCATTTTCATAACTTCAAATAAACCGAGTCGGCCACTATATCCAACATTGTCGCATTTATCGCATCCCTGCCCTTTATAAAATTTCATTCCCTGTAATAATGCAGGGTCAACTTTTTCATCAGGATGGATTTTTGCAGCTATATGTTTAACATGTTCAAGTAAATGTTCATCAGCAGGAACCTCTGCTTTACAATGTTCACAAATTTTTCGTACAAGACGCTGAGCAATAATACATTCAATGGTTGCAGCCATCAAAAACGGCTGAACTTCCATATTATCAATACGGGTTAATGTTTCAACAGCACTATTTGTATGGATAGTAGAGAATACAAGATGACCTGTTAAAGATGCTTCAATAGCTGTCTCAACTGTTTCTTTGTCACGAATCTCACCTACCATTATAATATCCGGATCCTGCCTTAAACCGGTTCGCATACCAAATGCAAACGTGTAATTAATATCCGGATGCACCTGTGACTGATTAAGCCCATCAACTGAAATTTCAACTGGATCTTCAATTGTTAAAATATTTACATCAATCTTATTCAAACGATTTAAACAGGAATATAGAGTTGTTGTTTTACCTGAACCAGTTGGCCCGGTATTTAAAATAATTCCATTAGGCGAAGTTAAACTTTCTTCTAAAAATTTTAAACTGTTACCATTTAATCCTAATTCAGGCAAATCAGGAATTTCACGTGATTTATCCTGAATACGCATTACAACTTTTTCTCCGTTTACAGTTGGAAGGGTAGAAATTCTTAAATCCATCTCACGACCGTCACGTGTAGTTACAGCGCTTCGTCCATCCTGCGGAATTCTCTGCTCATCGATTTTCAAGTTAGACATAATTTTAATACGCGAAACAACAGCAGGATGAATATTATTTGGATATTCAACTATCTGCCTTAAAACACCATCAATTCTGTACCTTACCCGAATAGTGTTTTCTAACGGTTCAATATGGATATCTGAAGATCTAGAGTCTAAAGCATAGCTTATTGTATTCAGTACTAACTGAGGTATATTTCCTGCAAGAATTGCATCCTGTAATAATTGTAGTTTTTCTGCTGGCATATTTATTTTTTAGTTGTATCAGGAACAGACCTGAAATAAGTATTCATTGTTACATTAAAATTAATTTCATCCCTTCCACTTAAATTACCTTGCGTTCCGCTTGGGCTCACAAAATTAATTATTATTGATTGAAGATCAACAAGTCTGGTTTTATCACTTAAAGTTCCGCTGCCTTCAACAAATTCTAAAAACTTAAAGAAGTTTGTATAAGAGGAATGAATAGTCATTTTAAATGGAAGTACTGAATAATTTCCCTGCTCTGATATTTCAGCTTTAGAGTAATTAAGATTATTAATAATGAACGGATCTTTTAATCTGTGGATATCATCTGCAAATTGTTCAATTACGCGAGTTAAACTGGTATGACTTTCTTGTCCCGGGAATACTAATTCAAGCTCGCTTTGAATATTTTGAGTTAATTCTTTATTTTCTTCTTTAACTGTTTCAAGCTCAGAAGATATTCGCGATTCAGTTGTATTAAGTGAGGTAAAAATTGAATTATTAGTTGTAATATCAGTTCTTAAATCCAGAAATTTCATAACATTATTAAATGTGAAATATCCAATAATTAAAAATAAAATAACGCTTAGGACTGCATATAGTCTTAATTGAAAATAGTTCGATTTAAAGATTGATGTCGCGTCCATTAAATATTAGTTAAGTAATCTTCTTCAAGTGAAAGTTCAATTCTAAATGAAGACATATATCCCTCTTCATCAGAACCGGTTTTTGGGAATGACCTGTTGTCTACATCAGTGAAAATAAGTGACTGTTCTAAGGCATCAATTAGATTTGCCACGAGCGTAAATGTGTTTCCGTCATCTTTTTTTGCCTGACCAATTAAAATAATTTGATTTGTTTCTGCATCAAAATCAAAAGCTGAATATTTAATCCCTCCCAGCTCTTCAAAAAAGCCGGTATTGTATAAAGTGTCAATGTCCTTTGTGATTTTTTCAATTTCATTAATTAAAACTGCCCACCTGATTCGGTTTGATTTAATAACACTCACATTACTAAAATCATTTTTAAGAATATCAAGAGCTTCAGTAGTTAAAGTCAGTAGTTTGCTGTCATCTTTGTCTAAATCAAGCCTTATATCATCAGTGTTTTGCGAAAAGAATTTTGATAAATTTTTGTTATTAACAAGTTGAAGCGCTGCTGAGCTTGAATTAGTATTCCTGAACTATTGCCGGAGTTATTGTTTCTTTTTCCAGGAGTTGAATTTCTTTTATGAGTTCAATTTTTAAAGCAGCTTTAAAATTGTCTTCCGGTATATCCGAAGCTTTATTAGGTTCTCTGAATTTAGTCTGGGCATTTTCATATGCAACTAAAATCTGTTCCTGAAGAGTCTGAAGTTCAGGAGTCGGAATACTGTCTGTTCTGGCTTTTGAATATGTATCAGAAAGGTAACTAAGTT
>JBHPDK010000033.1:0-12498 GCA_042577965.1 Patescibacteria group bacterium | reverse complement strand
TTTTAATATTCATTGGGCTGCCGCACTTTTCACATTTTTTGTCTTTAAGTTTTTTAGCAAGTTCTGGATCAATTTTAAGTTCTTCTTTTTCTTTATTTTCTTCGCCTGGTTTTACAATTGGTTTTGCATTTTTGCATTCAGGATAATTTGAGCAGCTCAAAAATTTTCCAAAACGGCCGAGTTTGATTACCATAGGAGCCTTGCACTGATCACAAACTTCATCAGTTTCTTCATTTACCACATCAGATTTTTTAACAGTTTTTTCTTTATCAATAATCGTTTCGTGGAATGGATCATAAAATTGTTTAATAAGTGGCACCCATTCTTTTTTGCCATGCGCAATCATGTCGAGGTCTTCTTCCATTTCAGCTGTGAATTTGTAATCGATTATGTCAGGGAAGTGCTTAACTAAAAAGTCAGTTACAACTGAGCCAGTGTCAGTTGGTTTAAGTGCTTTGCCTTCTTTTTCAATATATCCGCGGGTCTGAATTGTTGAAATTGTAGGAGCATATGTAGATGGACGTCCGATCCCTTCTGACTCTAGTTTTTTAACAAGCGCAGCCTCAGTGTATCTGTGAGGAGGCTGAGTAAAATGCTGAGTTGCATCAAGGTTTTTGCAGTCGAGCGCCTCACCTTCTTTTAATTTAGGAAGGAATTTTTCATGTTTCTTAGCTTTTGCTTCATCTTTTTCAGCATTTGGATCGTCATCTTCGTCTTCATCTTCAACATAAACCTTCATAAAACCAGCAAAATCTATAGTCTGGCCTGTTGCATCAAATATATAATCTTTTGCTTCAATCTGAGCTTTAACCTGATTTAAAATCGCTGTTTTCATCTGGCATGCAATAGTTCTCTTCCAGATAAGCTCATACAATCTAAACTGATCTTTACTTAATTGCTTTTGTAATGAGTCCGGAGTGTGTTCAAGATTTGTTGGACGGATTGCCTCATGAGCTTCCTGCGCACCTTTTGCTTTTTTATAAACACGCGCCTTTTCAGCCACATATTCTTTGCCGTATTCATTAGTAATAACTTTTTGAGCCTGACTGATTGCCTGCCCGGATAAATTGAATGAGTCAGTTCTCATATAAGTAATAAGACCTTTCTGGCCTTTTGCTGTTTCAACACCTTCATATAGCTGCTGCGCAATCACCATTGTCTTTTTTACAGAAAATCCAAGCTTACGGGAAGCTTCCTGCTGAAGCGTAGATGTAATAAAAGGGGGAGCTGGATTCCTTTTTGCTTTCTTTTCCTCAACTTTCGCAACTTTATAATCAGCTCCTTTTAGATCTTTGAGGATTTTATCAGCATCTTTTTTATTATCAACTTCCTGTTTTTTGCCGTTGATTTTTGAAAGATGCGCTTCAAATTCTTTTTTCTCATTTCCAATAAAATTACCGAGTAACTTCCAAAACTCTTCAGGCTTAAATGCCTCAATTTCCCGCTCACGTTCAACAATTAAACGAACTGCAACTGATTGCACACGCCCTGCTGAAAGTCCATATCTGATTTTTTTCCAAAGGAGCGGCGAAAGTTCATAACCAACCAGACGGTCTAAAATTCTTCGGGCCTGCTGAGCATCAACAAGATCATCGTTAATTTCACGCGGATTCTCGATAGATTTTAAAATGGCACTTTTTGTTATCTCATGAAAAACAATTCTTTTAACTTCGTGTTTTTTATTATCAACTTTTAATGCTTTTAATAAATGCCATCCAATAGCTTCTCCTTCACGATCTTCATCGGTTGCTATCCATATTTTGGTATCAGACTTTATTTTCTTTTTAAGATTCGTAATGGTCTTTTTTTTATCAGCCGGGACCATATAAGAAGGGTCAAAATCTTTTTCTGTATCAATTCCCATTTTAGATTTTGGAAGATCACGCACGTGACCCATTGAAGCTTCAACATCAAAATCTTTTCCTAAATATTGCTTGATTGTTTTTGCCTTTGCAGGCGACTCAACAATAACGAGATTATCTGCCATTTTTTAATTTTTAATTATTAATAATAATGCATAGTATGCACCATCTTTTTAGTTAACACTATTAATGGGGGCTGTGTCAAAATTTTTTATTGCCAAACACCCTGCCTTCACTTTGAATTTGCAAAGGCAGGGTGCTGACAACTCGCTCTCGAACTAGGGGGAATCGCAGTCGCGATCTTCTTCGTCGTTATCACCATCCCGGGGGGGCTCATCATCATCGTCGTCGTAGCCGGAATCGCAATCCCGGTCCGCGACATTGTCTTGGTCGAAGTCCGGTGCCGTGTGCACGAGCGGCACCAAGAGCAGTGCATCGTGACTAGCTTCCTCGGCCTGACCCAGCAACTCCTCCAGAGTTATTCCTTTTGAATCGCATGCCTGGTATCGGATTTGAGTCCATCGCCCATCTTGCGAGTACCAGTAGCAGATGCTGACCACCCCTCTGGCACTTTGCTCGCTCATGACAATGAGCACTGGCTTGCAAATCTTGTGTTCCTCCATCACAGTCACGATGTCGGAGGCCTCCCAGACAGACCCAATCGTATCCACGTTGGGGTGATTGAGCACTTTGAAAGTGCCATCTTCACGGCGCATCACGGTGACACAGTTAGTGTACTCGTAGCGTGTAGCTACAGCGACTGATACGAGATAGGGATTATCAGGATCGATCCTTCCTTCCACCACTTGCTTCATTGATCCCTGCGTTGGTACGTCTACTGACATTGTTCTCTCCTGGTTCTTGGTTGTAAAAGAGCGTAGCTGCCTGAACCCCAGGCTAGCTTTGAACTCTTTTGCAAGATTCTTGGGCATATTACCTGACGTTCTTTATCTGAATAATATAACTTTTTCGAGGTAAGTCAAAATTTTATCAATTACTAATCCTTATATATATATGCAATTTGGTATATAAAATTGCTTTTTTTGGCTTATAAAAAGGAAATAAAAGGCAAATTTGCGCAAGTGCAAATTTTTTGGCTTAAATAAGCGCAAATCTAAAGGTTTTGGCTGGTTTTTCGCTTTAAAAAGGGCTCAATTTTATAAAATTGTCTTGCATCTTTATTTTATGTGGATATAATGCTGTCGTCTTAGGGCTTATTTAAGTTCTTCAATTATATTTTTATTCTTAACCTCTCTTTGCTATGACAAAGCAAGACCTGGTTAACACAGCTGCTTCTAAAGCTGGTGTTACAAAAAAAGCTGCAGGTGAAGTACTAGACGCTGTTCTAGGAGCAATCACTGCAAGCCTAAAGGGTGGTAAAAACGTTACTATCACTGGATTCGGAACATTCCGTGTTTCACACCGTGCAGCACGAACTGGTGTTAATCCACGAAATCCAAGTCAAAAAATCAAAATCCCAGCTATGAAGTTACCTGCTTTTAAAGCTGGAAAATCTCTTAAAGATGCTGTTAGATAATCTACAGTTTTTTTATAAGACATTTTGAAAATCCCTGCCTCATTCATGAGGTGGGGATTTTTTTTAGCTCAGTGATAGGCTAATTTTTTGTACAAATTATATAAGTACCATCATCACGTTTTCCAATTTCCCAGTCTACTCCTTGTTTAAGCCCCTCTGAAACAAAATTAGAGATATATCTAATAGCAAAGTGCCCCATCATACTCTCATCCAAATTCATTTCACCAGACTTCATGTCTGTTTCTACTAAATCATCTGGATGAAAAACACTAAATTCAATTGGCTTGAAACCTTTTTTAATGAGTTCTTCTTCAGTTGGGCATTTATGGGTTTTCATTTTCATTTTCTTCTGATTGTTTAAGAATTTTAAGAACTAGCAACACTTTTTCTTTAATTGGATCTGGAGTTTGTTTTGCAAAGTTAATGCTCCAGGCAAGATCCTCAATCTTTTTGCCTGTTTCATCTTCAGCTAATTCTTCGAATTCAGAGTGCCCTTGACCCTGACTCTTCATAAGTGCTTCTTTGCTTGAAAGACCTTTGTTTTTTCTTACTCCCATATTTGTTTTAAAGTTAATGCTGTTAATGCTTCATACTATTATACCTCAAAACTCCCTTGGTTGCAAGTTAAAGGGTACTTACTCGGTAAGTCCCTTTCATTTGCAAATCATAAAAAAAACGTCTAAATTAAAAAACGAGTTTGGAATCCAAGAAATATGAAAGAACAATTAGAAAAATTAAAGAAGGAGTGCCTTGAAGCAATCTCAAAGGCTAATGATCTGAATCAGCTCCAGGCAGTTGAAACCAAGTATCTTGGCAGAAAAGGCGAACTCACAAATATTCTCAGAAATCTCAAGGATCTGCCTGATGATCAGAAAAAAATAATAGGAAAGCTTGGAAATGAGGTGAAAACACAGCTCGAACAGTCTGTATTAAATCAAAAATCTCAACTAGAAAAAGCACAGCTTGATGAAAAACTTAAAGATCCAACTTTTGATGTTACTGCGCCAGGGCCGGATCAGCACGTTGGTCATATCCACCCGATTTCACAGGTGCAGGAAGAAGTAGAACAAATTTTTACAAGTATGGGATTTATGATTATGGATGGACCTGAAGCAGAATCCGAATATTATAATTTTGAAAGTTTAAATATTCCGAAGTGGCATCCGGCTCGCGATATGCAGGACACTTTTTTTATTAAAGATAAGCAGGACAAGAAGCACGGAAGAATGGTTTTAAGAACTCATACTTCACCAGCTCAGGTTAGAACAATGGAAAAGTATGGAGCACCTTTAAGAATAATTGTACCTGGAAGAACTTTTAGATACGAGGCTATTGATGCATCGCATGATGCAACTTTTCATCAGGTAGAGGGACTCATGATCGATCGTCATATTTCAATCGCAAATCTTAAAGGAGTTTTAAAAGAATTTCTTTCAAAATTATTTGGAAAAGAAGTGACTGTTCGAATCAGGCCAGGATATTTCCCATTTGTTGAGCCAGGCCTGGAAGTTGATTTTTCGTGTTTAATATGCGACGGAAAGGGATGCAAGGTTTGTAAAAAAACAGGCTGGGTGGAATTTATGGGAGCTGGAATGGTTCACGAAAATGTACTAAAAGCTGGAGGAATTGATCCAAAAAAATGGCAGGGATGGGCCTTTGGATTTGGCCTGGACCGATTAACTTTAATGCGCCACGGAATTACAGACATCCGTTTAATTTTCGGTGGCGATTTACGATTCATTAACCAATTTTAATATGAAAAAATTACTCGCACTATTTATTATTTCTTTACTTGTGTTTTCAGGATGCGACTGGTTTAATACAGCACCTGCAGATGTAGATGACGGAGACAACGGAACTGTTGTTGAAAAAACTGACACAACACCAACAGATGAGCCGGAAGAAGTTGATGAGCCGGAAGATACTGAACCAGCGGAAGAAGAGGAAGCTCCTGCAGCAACTGACTCAGGCAATGAATCTGCGGAAGTGCTTTTAGCTAAATGTCTCGCTGAAAGCGGAGCAACTTTATATGCTGCAAGCTGGTGCGGACATTGCAAAGATCAAAAAGCAGCATTTGGAGACGCACTTGAATTCGTAAACCAGGTTGAATGTGCTGGTGACGATGACTGGACACAGGAATGTACTGACGCAGATGTAAGTGCTGTTCCTACCTGGATTTTTGGAGATGGAACAGTTAAAACAGGCAACACTCCTCTTGCAACATTAGCTGAAAAATCTGGATGCACGTATGACATTTAACATTTGACCTTTAACTTTTGACATGCACATTTCACTCAACTGGATAAAAGATTTTGTAGATATTGGCTCAAAAATAAAGCCTGATGAATTAGGTGATCTTTTAACTGTGCGAACTGCTGAAGTTGAGGGATTTACAGATTTGTCACAAGGATTTGAAAAGATGGTTGTAGGCAAAATTGAAAAAATTGAACCACATCCGGATGCTGACAAATTAAGGATATGTCAGGTTTCAGCAGGTAAAGAAAAGCATCAGATTGTGTGCGCCGGAGTCAATTTATATGAAGGAATGCTTGGTCCGCTTGCCAAACCAGGAGCAATGGTTAAATGGCATGGCGAAGGCGATCTTGTAAAGTTAGAAGCAGTTAAATTAAGAGGTGTTGAAAGCGAAGGTATGCTTTGTACAGGTGAAGAGATTGGGCTTGAGCCAACTGGCGACAAAATATATGACATGACGGAAATGGGGCATAAATCCGGCACTCCTCTTGCTGAAATTTTTGGAAGCAACGACATTGTTCTTGAAGTAGATAATAAGTCTTTAACCCATCGTCCAGATTTATGGGGTCATTATGGAATGGCGCGTGAATTTGCTGCAATTTTAGGCAAAAAATTAAAGCCGCTTGCATTGGATGTAAAGTTTCCAAATAAAGGCGATCAGCCTGATATTAAAATTGAGGATTTTGATTTATGTCCGCGTTATTGCGGTGTGATTATTAAGAATGTGAAGATTGAGCCTTCTCCTAAATGGATGCAGGATCGTTTGATGGCAGTTGGATATCGGCCTATTTCAAATATTGTTGATATTACTAATTATGTGATGGCAGAGCTTGGGCAGCCTCTTCATGCTTTTGACCGTTCGTATATTAAGGGTGGGATTGTTGTGAGGCGTGCTAAAAAGGATGAAAAAATCACAACTCTTGATGGTGTTCCGCGAAAACTTACCGAAGAAATGCTTGTTATTGCTGACCATGAAAAGCCGGTTGCTTTAGCCGGAGTTATGGGAGGTGAAAATTCAGAAATCAATGATGATACGAGCGAAATTATTATTGAATCTGCGAATTTTAATGCTCAGAATGTTCGAACAACTTCAACAAATCTTGGACTCCGAACCGAGTCAGTTCAACGTTTTGAAAAATCTTTGGATCCTGTTTTGGCTGAGACAGCAATCCGCCGAACTTGCGAACTTATTTTGGAATTATGTCCTGATGCGCAGATCGCAGGGCCTATTAATGATGTAAATAAAGGCTTGCCTAAAGAGCAAACTGTTAAGCTCGACACAGAGGTTGTGTCATCAAAAATTGGTGTGAAAATTAGCGCAAAGCAGTGTGAAGATATCCTGGAATCTCTGGAATTTGAAGTTAAAGGAGCTGGCAAGGTTTTGGATGTTACTGTACCGACCTGGCGTGCTACAAAAGATGTGGATATCGCTGATGATTTGGTTGAAGAAATTGTTCGAATGTATGGATATGAAAATGTAGCGGAGCAAATGCCGGATCTTCCTATAAAAGTGCCAATGCTAAACATCGAAAGATCGCTTAAGCATAAGGCTCGCAAGCTTTTGGCTTATTCATACGGGATGACAGAGGTTTATAATTATTCTTTTTATGGCCGTGATGAGCTGAATAAGTGTTTGATGGATGAATCGAAGCATATTTTGCTGGATAATTATTTGTCTGCTGATCAGACACATTTACGTACAGTGCTGTTTCCAAATCTTATTAAAAATGTACGAGACAATTTAAGATATTTTGATTCATTCAGGCTTTTTGAAGTCGGACGCACATATATTGATGAAGGAAAGTATTTTCCTCTTGAAGAAAAGTGGATTGGAGGAATGATAGTTCTGCCAAAGAAGGCAAAAGTTGAAGTTTTTTATGATGCAAAAGCAATTGTTGAAGGATTTTTAAAGAATTTTTCAAGTAAGGATGTTGAATTTGAAGAAGCTATCAAGCCACCTTCATTTGTACACCCTTCACGAACTGCAAAAGTAAAATTTGGTGGTGAATTAATTGGTGGTGTAGGGGAGGTTCATCCGCAGGTTCTTAAAAATTGGGATATTGATGCGAAAGTTGCGATGTTTGAATTCAATTTCACAAAACTTGCTGCACTTGAGCAGGAATTTGTTAAATACAAACCTTTACCAAAATTCCCAGGCATAGAAATTGATATATCTGTTGTTATAGATCGGGATCGAAAAGTTGCTGAAATTGATAATGTGATTAGAGAGGCTGATCCAAAACTAATCGAAAATATTAAATTATTTGATATATATGAAGGTGAAAATATTGAGTCTGACAAAAAAGCGCTTGCATTCAGGATTTTATTACAAGCTGCTGACAGAACTTTGACTGATGATGAAATGGCAAAAGTTCAAAAGAGAATTTTTTCAAATCTTGAAAAACTTGGTGGAACAATTCGCGGAGCATAAAGCTAAAAAAGAGCTCCCTCAAGGTTTCACGTTGAAACCCCTACCTCAAGGGAGCAAATTTAGTCTATTTTTGGCTGGCTTTTAGCAAACGAACTCGCGCCCGTCGCCTGAGCCAAAGCCCTACGGCCAATAAAATTCCAAGCAAATCAAGGTCACAGGTACCTCGAGCTGAAACGCTACACCCCTTTCTGGGAATGCGGCTCTGATAGTTTTCGTCTTCCCACGCATACACTGCGCCGTTCCGACGAAGAACCAAAAGATCGCCTTCAACCAGAAAAAAATGGTCGCTGTCTCGCTCTTCACCTTGCTGATAACACCTGATGACGTCTGTGCACCCCTCTTTCGAGAGAATGTAAGTGAGGTCGCCTTCGACCACCACATCCACGACGTTTTCTGGTGCGATCAAATGAGCCTGATCTCCAAGGACTGTGAATGGTGCCCCAGCCGTATACACACGGGCGGCTCCCCGCATGAGGACACTATTCTCCGGTCCAACGATCATTTCGCCCCAATCCAACCTAACGAATACTCCATAAGGAGGTGCCACGAACCGGCACGACACCTCCGCTCCCTCAGGAAGAGTGAGCAGATATTCGCCGTCGCCCAACTCCACAACACATGAGACTGGATCGCCATTTTTGTGCCGTATGTTGCCGAGCGCGTCGACAGAAAACACAGTGAGAACCCCGCAAACTATTGCCGCTTCAAGTAGCCTCATCGGCGTACCTCCACATCGTAGTTTGTCGAGCGGGTTCCATAGCTCCGCTTCAGCGTCAGCTGCGATTCATAATTGTGAAAAAGGGGTATTACGAAGCGCATTCTAACCCTGAAAGCGGAAAGCTTTATTTAAATGAGCGCTGGTATTTGTTTGCAACCGCAGTATGCAATCGGTTGTATGCGGTTTCAGGTTATGTAATTATACGGATTTTTTGCAAGATTGCAAGTGACTTACCGAGTAAGTCTGATTTACCCGGTAACTCGCCTTGACTTGCAGTATCTAAATCAGTTAACCTTGCCCCTTAAATAACTATATAACAATAAATTATGGAAGTTGTTACTGAAGAAACAATAAAAACCCAGTGGCTTGATTATGTAGGTCGTCGTTTCGGACGGGAAGAAGGTGAAAGAGAAACCAGTAAATCACCAGAAGAAATTGAAGAAATGCTTGTTGATTTTGATCCTAATCTTGATATTCAGATTGTACGAACTCAAGATGGAGAGGATGAATTTGATGAGAGAATTACGCTTACTGCTTTAGATGTTGATTTGTCTATGGCTTTTACAGATTTACTTGATGATGCAATGGATCTTGAAACAGTAAAAAATTGGAGAAGGAATTTAATGGAACCTGATATTAGAGAAAGATTCCTTGATCTTGCTAAAAGATATTCAGTTTTTCAATTGTATATGACACGAAGTGAGGGCCATATACAGGATGTATTTGAAGGTTTGCCTGATGATATTAGTCGCGTTCCATGGACTTTTCCAGAGTCATTGCAGTCAGAAGCAGCTCAATCGTTAGGGGAACTTGCAACCAGGCAGCAAGTTCTTCAACATTATATGGATGAAATTCAAATGAAAGTGGAGAGTGCGCTTAATGGTTGGCTTAATAATGATAATTTATAGATCTACCGTTTAATCTTGACTAATATTACTAAAATCAGTTACCTTAACTATCCTTATTATTAATCAATAAATTATGTCTATTACTATACCCGGTGATGCTGAAAAAGTTGATTTGGAAAAAATCGAATGGTTAAGCCACTTAAGCAATCAACTTCCGGATACGCCCAGAGCTGAATTGGAAGAAATGTTTGTGGATTTTGATCCTGATTTAGATATCCAAATGATCACAGTTAAAGATCAGGAAACGAGAGCTGATGATCCAAATGCATTTGTTCTAAAACTGGTTGCTTTAGATGAACAATTACAAAGAGCAATGGAGGAATTGGAAGTTTGTGACTTCGAAGTACCTTTTGATAGAGATAAGAAACCTGAAGATCAGGAAGCCATACTTAATAGTATGCGATATCTTAGAGCGCTACTTTGCAAAGATGCTAATAAAGAAAGATTAATTGATCTGGCAAATCGATATGATGTTGTTACCACAATAGAAGGTGAAGTAAGAGGGCAGTTAGAAGATTTAAGTGAGGAGCATAGAAGAAGAGGGGAGCAGGCAATCCTTCTTGAAAGGCTGGATATACAGTCTGGGGTTCTTCATGAAATATCTCACGATATAATGAATCAGGTAGAAGAAGTAATTGAAGGAAGTTATAGGTGCACTTAATGCGGTACTCGGTACTCGATGAGTACTCGGTACTCCATCTGCAATTAAACTTGACTTTTCCCTTTATTTGGAGACAATGTTAAATACCTAAGGGTAATTAGGCTAATTTAATAATTATGCCTGTAGATGAATCAGGACACAGACCGGAAACCGCAAAGACATGCCCGAAACGACCAGAAACTCAAGAACGTGAAACCTTATCAAATATAAGGGGATTTGGTGGACGCGTTCGATTATTAGCATTTCTTGCTATGGCTGGCATTGGGCTTGCAGCCGGATGCGCTTCAGAACAAAATCCAAATAAACCAGGTACGCAGGAAGTTCAGACTCAGGCTCCGCTTCAAATTGATAGAATGAACACGCTTCATAATGCAGATTATACGCAGTACACAGGCCTTGAAATTGAATATACGCTGCCTTATTCAATTCAAAATGCACAAATAACAGTGACTGATATGAATGACCAGCCGCTTCATGAAGAAACTGTTGATTTAGATGAAGGAAATCAATTATTACAAGTTGAATTTCCGCAAGCAGGCGAGGCAAGAACAATTACTATTGAAGGCTTGGATAAAGACAATAATCCATTTACAGTTTCGGAATCTTTTCCGGAAATTATGTTCGAATAACATTGCCACTTTAGGCCTTTTAATATAAACTTTTAGGGCCATTTTTTAATTGTCACACATCTATATATGAAAGGTATACATCATAAAATCAAGGCTCTACTTAAGGTAAAGCAAGGGGATAAATTTTCGCTTAAGAAAATTGCAATTCTTATACTTGCTTCCTTTCTTACGCTCTTTTTAGCGGGAGTGATTATTATTACTATTCTTATTGCTACTTTAAGTGTTGGTCTGCCTGATGTTCGTGATATTGATAAGCTGAGTGTGGCGCAGTCTACTACTATATATGACAGAGAGGGAAATGTTTTGTATGTTAAGCATGGGGAAGAGAATAGAAAATATGTTCCTTTTGAAGAAATTTCTCAGGATTTGGTTGATGCTACTGTTTCAATTGAAGATGATGAATTCTGGGATCATAAAGGTTTTGATATTCCTGGTTTGATAAAAGCCGGTTTGCATGAAGTTTTTGGGGTTGGTGCTCAGCGTGGTGGTTCAACTATTACACAGCAATATGTTAAAAATGCCTTTCTTACTTCAGAAAGAAGTTATACTCGAAAAATAAAAGAGCTGATTTTGGCTGTTCGTTTAGAGCAGGCTTATGATAAACAAACTATCCTTGAACTTTATTTAAATAAAATTCCATATGGGAATAATGCTTATGGAATTCAAAAAGCAGCTGAAATCTATTTTGATAAAGATGCCAAAGATCTGGATGTGGCTGAAAGTGCAATGCTTGCTGGTCTTCCACAAGCTCCTTCTTATTATAATCCTTATGGATCGAATAAGCTCTCTGAACTTTTAATTCCTGTTGAGGATCTTGAAAAGCGCAATTTAACTGATTCAACAAAGCTAACTAATGGTATTGATTATAAGATGGGTCTTATTGGAAAAGGTTATCAATATGAGAATGGTGATGGGCTTTATATCCCAGGGCGGGCTGATATTATTTTAAGAAAAATGTACACGGATGGGCTTATTACAAGCGATGAGAAGGATGAAGCATGGAGTAAACTGCAGAATCTTGAGCTTGAAAAACATATTACAAAGATTGATGCACCGCATTTTGTGTTTTTGGTAATTGAGCAGCTTGAAGAAAAATATGGAAAGGAAGTTGTTGAGCAGGGTGGGCTTCAAGTATATACAACTATTGATCCTGAGCTTCAGGAAATAGCTGAGATAGCAGTTGAAGAAGGTGCTGCTAATAATGCACGATTTAATGCAACTAATGCATCGCTTGTTTCAATTGATCCTGATAATGGTCAGATTGTAGCTATGGTTGGTTCAAAAGATTATTATGATGAGGAGATCGATGGAAACGTAAATATTGCAACTGCGTACAGACAGCCTGGATCATCGTTTAAACCTTATGTTTATGCGCAGGCTTTTTATAATAGATATTCACCTGGGAATATTATTTATGATGTGAGAACTCAGTTTGGTGCAGGTAAGCCGCAGCTTCATAACCATTTGAAACAGCTGAAAGATTTCCGCTCTTTCGATCA
>JBHPDK010000032.1:0-13757 GCA_042577965.1 Patescibacteria group bacterium | reverse complement strand
CTATTTATTTATTTTTTATCTGTAGATCATCATTCTGTAAAGCATGTCCTGTTTTGATATCCTTTCATTAAAATCAAGTATTAAAAGCGCAATATCGCTGTTATCAAGAGCCTGAAAACATCTTAAACTGCTGAATTTTTCTATCCCCTTTTGAATTCTGCCTCTGCGCTTTAAACCAGCAGTATCAATTAAAGAGAATTTAGTATTTTCATATTCAATATGGGTATTGGTTGTGTCTCTTGTTGTCCCAGGGATATCTGAAACAATAACGCGATCTTCACCTAAAAGAGCATTAACTAAAGAAGATTTACCAACATTTGGCTTCCCAAGAAATGAAATCCTGATTTCTTGTTCTTTCTTTTTCTTTTTTGGTTCTTTTTTAATTTTTAATCGTTTAAATAATTTAATTGTTTTATCAATAAGTTCGTTTACACCTGTGTTGTGTATAGCAGAAACAGGCATTGGTTCTCCAAATCCAAGTTGATAGAATTCCATCATTCTATCCTGTGCCTCTTTACTGTCGTATTTATTAGCGATTAAAACTACAGGTTTTTTTGATTTTCTTAATATATCTGTTGCAGCAAAATCGTCTACTGTTAGCTCCTGACCTGAATCAATTATAAAATAAATAATATCAGCTTCTTCAATAGCCAAATGCGCCTGAGCTTTAATATCAGCCTCTATACTTTCTTTTTTTTCATATTCGAGTCCACCTGTATCAACTAATGTAACTTCAAATTTATCCAGCATTATATTTTGATAGATTCTGTCACGCGTAGTGCCTGCTTCTTTTGATATAACTGCAAGTCGCTTGCCTATTAAGCGGTTAAAAAGTGTTGATTTCCCTACATTTGGTCTGCCTACAATAGCTATTAACGGTTTCATTTCGAATATGTTATAATTAGATCTGGTTTAATTAATGTACTATGAAGCGAATTTTATCAGCCCTAATAATAACACTTTTATTATTTTTAAGCAGTGCAAATTTAGTATTTGCTCAAGAGGCAGGAACATTGCTACCAGAAACTGAAAAAACTGATGTTGATTGTATTCAATTATTTAAACCTTTGGATATTGGTGTATATAAGATTGAAGGGCAAACTGAAGAAGTTACTGCCAGAGAATGGTTTGCTAGTTTAAGTGGAGCTGAGCGCAATGACTTTTTAGCGTGCGCAATTAAATTTGGTAAAATTAAATTTTGGATGATACCTTTTTATATTGTTTATTTCATTGAATTCGTAATTGGAATTTCAGGCCTTGTAGCAGTTCTATTTTTAGTAGTTGGAGGATTTCAATTAATTATGTCAGGCGCTTCTGAAGGGCAAGAAAAAGCCAAAAACACAATTAAATACGCTTTAATGGGGATGGTAGTTGTTTTAGTTGCCTGGGTACTTGTTAATCTAGTTCAGTTTGCGATCACTATTTAAAAAAGGAGCCGCTTAAATATTTAAACGACTCCTCCCCTATTTATTTATTTTTTATCTGTAGATCATCATTCTGTAAAGCATGTTTGCTGCTTTTCTTCGAGTAAGTTCAATTGGTCCAACTACTCTTTCGTCAGTCAGAGTATATGGCAGATAGTTGTCATCAGCTGCATCCTGTAGCATATCAAAGTACCATCTATTTGGATCAGGATTAATTACAAATGGTTCATCTAAAGCTCCAAGGAACATTTTTAAACCTTCAGCTAAAATTACATTGTTAGCTGGTTTAAATAAATTACCAACATATCCTTCAACAAATCCATAATCAAGTGCTGAACATGCATAAGAAGCAAACCACTGATCATCTACGTCATTAAAGCAGTAAGAAGCATCTTCATCTAAATCATATTCATTTTCATAGTCACTGGCTCTAAATGCCAATGCAAGAAGTTCAGCTCTAGTTAAAAGTTCTTCTATTCGTAATGTTCCATCCGGATTACCTTTGAAGATTTCCCTGTCACATAAATATACCCAAATATCATATTCTGGATCATTATCTGAAACATCCGACCATTCTCCACAAGCTGCACCTTCATCATCATCGTCGTCATCATCTCCATTAAGTGGTCCTGAGTAGCTAGAAGTAATTGGTAAACATTCACCACTTATCCTGTAAAAACCACCTGGAATTTCTGTTTGAAGACCATTAATATTTGGACATAAATCCAAATCAGGATCAGGTCCTCCTTCAATTGCACAATTAGAATCACAACCGTCTCCATTTAAAATATTTCCATCATCGCAAGATTCACCACCTTCAAGTATAAAGTTACCGCATTCAGGACCTGCCGGCTGTTCTACAGTACATATAGCAGAACACCCATCTCCAGCACTTGTATTCCCATCATCACATTCTTCTGTACCTTCAACGGCTCCATTTCCGCATTCAGGGGTTAATGGCTGTTCAGTTTGACAAGTTGCAGAACATCCATCTCCATTAGTATTATTGCCATCATCACATTCTTCACCACTTTCAACATTACCATTACCGCATATAGGACCGATTGCCACTTCTACTAAACAAAAAGAAGAACATCCATCTCCATTAACTGTATTACCATCATCACATACTTCTCCTGTATCAAGGGTCCCATCACCACATACGCCTGCAAATAATGGTATATAATCAACGGGTATTAATCCCATTGGTGTAAATGTAATACTATATTCATTAAATCCTGGATCAATATCATTATTAACTGGCCTATCAACACCAAAGAAATCTGGTGAAACCATGTTAGTTATTAAACTTACTGTATGTCCTTCATCTATACAATCAGAACCAAGACCTAAAGTATAATATGTTGGATCAGTATTATCATCACCTTCCACAAATTTAGGATTACAACTAAAATTATAATTTTCATTTATTCCATAAACTGGAGGAACTTGTCCAGATCCAGTTGAAACAATACCCCAGGTATTACCTTGTGCTGTTTCAAAATTTAAATTAAAAATATCAAAAATATTATTAGTATTATTATCGTCAATCAAATTATTAAAAATCCCAATCAAGCCTTCGCCTGTTTGTTTAACAGCAAAACCGAAAAATACATTATCTACAATTGTATTATTTATAAGCATTGAATCAGCACCATCATTAATTAGAACTGCATGAGGTGTATAAAGTCCAATTTCATTCCAACCAGGAGTATTACTTATTAAATTATTTAAAACTTTTGCATTTTCATCTATATGAATTATTGCATCTGCTCCTGCACTATTATTAATATGATTTCTTTGAATCGTTACATCACCATTTCCAACTATATCTATAATTGCTCCATCTTCAGCAAGTGAATTATAAATTTTTAGATTTTCAAAAGTTGCAGATGCATCAGAATTATCTGTTGTATATTTAATTAATGATTCAAAAGTAACTCCGAAAGTAATAATGTTATCAACATTAAAATTAGTTCCGCCTCCCACACCTGTGTTATCAATTTCAATCATTGGTTTATTTGCTTGACCAGTTTGATAATAATATAAATTTTTAATATTACCATTTGCTCCTTCTATATATATTGGAGAGTAAATCCAACTAAGATTATTAGTAATAGCAGTAAAATCTTCATTATATCCGCCAATAATCGATTTTCGTCCTCCAGATAAACTTGTTCCATCATAATCGGCATAAGCTCCACCAAAAGCAAGTCGGATTTCAGCTGTGCTAATTCCTTTTTCAGTAATAACTTCTTCTGCCTCATCAAGTGTACTAAACGGACAACTTGGTGTACCTAATACTGAATCAGTATCACAAGAGTCTCCGTGTGTTGAAGATACATGGAAAAATGGTCCATTTGTTGTATCTTCAATTGATGTTTTTGCTATGCCTGAAACTGCATCTCCAATCACGCCAACAGTTGTACCCTTAAATAATTGGCCTGATTGAAACAGGTAAATGATTACTCCAATTGCAGCAACTAATAAAACTAATAGAACCCAAACGAGCCAATTTGTTTTCTTAGCTACAGGAGTAGGATTTTGCGAATTTTCCATATTTTTTGTTGTTAATTTTTATTTTTGGAAATATTTTAATTTTGTCTATATATTATACTACAGATAGAGACTTAAGTAAATGCTTAATTGTATTTCTTGAGCCATTTTTCATATGTATCTTCCAAATAATTTCTAATTTCGTTTTCAAATACTTTTTCATCGAATTTTTTAACATATTGTCTGATTTTTTTGCTGTCCCACTTGGTTGCTTCAAATTTTTCAATTGCAGCTTTTAAATAAGGTACATTTTGTTCTTCAAAGAATAATCCAGTTTGTTTATCTTTTATTGTTTCAAGAGCACCTCCTGCTTTAAATGCGATTACTGGTCTGCCACTTGCCATTGATTCTAATGGTGTAATGCCAAAGTCCTCAACTTGAGGGAAAACCAAAGCTTTAGCATTAGCATATAAATCTTTAAGTTTTTTCTCAGAAACGCGCCCTAAAAATTCAATATTGCTTTTAGCTTTTGCCTTTAATTCTTTTTCCTGAACACCGGTACCAATAATTTTCAGTTTATAAGGAAGCTCATTAAAAGCATCTACAATAAGATCGAATTTTTTATAAGGAGTAAACCTGCCAACTGCCAGATAGTAATCTTTTTTACCACTTGAAATATAAAAATCCTTAACATTCACCATTGGATAAATGACTTTTGAGTCACGTTTATAGTACTTTTTTATGCGCTTTTTAACAAAATTTGAGTTTGTCACAAAATGATCAACTCTGTCAGCAGCTAAGCGATCCCACATTCTAATTTTATGAATTAATTTCGGAATAAAATACTTTACAGGCCATGGGAATTTATAAGTTCTTAAATATTCATGAGAATTGTCCCACGCGTATCTCATTGGTGAATGACAATAACTAACATGCATTGTTTTTGGCTTTGTTATGATGCCTTTTGAAGCACTATGACAGCTTGAAATCACAATATCAAAGTTACTTAAATCAAATTGCTCAAATGCCAATGGATAGAAGGGTAAATACCACTGATGTTTTTCTTTTGCTTTGGGGAATTTTTGTAAAAATGATGTAAAAATAGCAGCATCAGCAAACTCAGGCATTTTTTCTTCATTATAAACAGAAGTGTAAATCTGGGCTTTAGGAAACATTTTGTGCAGCTTTAATATTACCCTTTCTGCACCAGCAAAATTCGTAAGCCAATCACATACAATTGCTATTTTTAGATTTTCTAATTTCATTAAGACAGTTTTATTGCCTTAATATAATAGCTAATATTGAATGATTTACAACTTATAATACTTCTGCCGCTTCTTTTGCTTTTCAACGATTGCTTTACGTAATTTTTCTTTTTCCTCTTCTGGTATGTCTTTTCTCTCTGCTTCCTGCTTTTGACGGTAATAAGTAATTGTATTTACATCTTTTTCAGATCTGTTTTTACCTAAAACAGCACCAAGAGCCTTATTATATGGATTATTTGGATCAATTTTATCCTGGGCCTTGGCTTTAAATAGCTTAACAACATTATTATCAGGATCTCTTTCTAATAATCTTTCACAAATATGAAGTACATCTACATATTTTTTTTGATCAAACCACATTCCCATTAATTCCAATACAACATCTGTATCATTTTTTACCATTTTTGATGATTTTTTTTCTGTTATATCAGTAACTAAAATTAAATTCCCTGCTTTTCGTTTTAATAAATACATTAAATATGTAAAACATAAAACAATCATTATAATCACTGGAATCAGCTGATTCATTTCGAGTAAGTAATTGAATATTGCATGCAAGACAATTGCCAATGTAAGCCCTTGAAGTATTTTCCATTCTTTAAAAGCCTGAGCAAAAGGCATTTTGAATATTCTTCCGATAAAATGAGGTCCTAAATATCTTCTGCCCTGCCATTGTTTGTGTTTTGAAATATCAATTGAAAATTTTCCAATTCCAAAAAAGAATCCAAATATTCCTGAAAATATCATATGAGCTGCAGCTGTAAATATTGATCTGAATAAAAATGTAACCACAACTTCCTGAATAGCTGCCATCTCCATTACTGTTTTAAAATAAATAATATTTTCAGCAAACGCAAATCCGAGTGCAGCAGCTAAACTAAAACGTATAGAATCATTAACTGTTTGAATTAATACTTTCTTTGTATCCACATATCTTACCATCCCCTGCTTAAAAATTTCCTCAAATACACCTACCATTACAAATATTGCAACAAAATAGTAAGTAGGATCAGAAATATTATTTTCAATCCATAAAAAAGGATCAATTTCAGGGATAAATCCCCAAATCCATTGAATAGCAAAAACACCAAGTGTTGCCAAAATACCCCCTGAAAAAATCAAAGCAAGCATTAATTTATCATGCTTTTTATCTTTGAAAAGAATATATAGCCAGATAAGAACTGGCAATAATGCTAATACACCGCTAATTATCCATAAAATTGTAGTACTCATTTGATTTTTGAGACTAGCCTACGGTTAAGCCTGCTTTTGCTTCCTCAACACTTGGATAATTCTTAATTAGTTGTGTTAATCCAACTACTTCTAAAATATCCAGAATATTTGGTTTTGCTTTAGCAATAACAACTTTGCCACCATTTTCAAAGACTTTACCGTACCAGTCAGTTAAATATCCGATTGATTTACTATTCATGTATTCTAATCCTTCAAGATCTAATATTAAATTGAGATTTTTTGGATTTTGCTCAATTAGATCATAGATTTTTTTTGCTTCTTCATCTACATTACTTTCATCTAGTTGTCCTGTAATTTTTACTAATTTAACTGTAACCTCAGGAGTAGATGATTCAACATCCGAAATAATTAATTCAACTGGAGTAGCCATATTTTTAGTAGGTTATTGATATAATTAAATTACTATATGAGTACTATCCCCTGCAAGGGATAAGTCTTGTTTTAATTCTTTTGTCTTTACATCAGTTAAGGATTTCTTGACTCTTACTATTATTCCACCTTGTGGCGAATCAGTAAAGTCGAGTTCATCTGTCCACTGCTTTACGATCATTGGTAAGCCTCTTCCGCGTATTTCATGTAATGAAAATTCTTTGCCACTTTTTTCATCAACTCTTTTTTTAATATCTGCTGCTTTCATATTTCCTAAGCCAGTTCCTGGATCTTCTACATATACTTCAATGCTATCATTAGGATTATAAATATAAGTAATTTTGATTATGTCACCTCTTTTTGCGCCAAATTCAATAGCATTACTGCATAATTCATCAACAATTGACTGGAATCTGAATGCCCATTGATCAGAAAAATCCGTAGTATTTTTAATTAGCGTAAGAGTGAAATCACGAATACCTGATAAAAAATAGGCATGTGTAGGCATGGCGATTTCAATTTTTAATGGTTCGTTTTTGTCTCTTTGTTGATTTTCTTCCATACTATTTTAATATATTCTCTTATTATTTTACCAGTTTTTCACTGATTTGTAAACCAAAAGGCCTTACTTTTTTGGATTTTGGATGTTCCTGGACTGATTATAAATATTCTTAAAAATATCATGTAGATAATCCTTACATTCTTGCGATCCCCTGCAGCAATTCATTACCTCTTGAAGATGCTGCTGCTCTCTTTGTTTATTATATACAGGAATACTGTTTTTTTGTTTTATGTAAGCGATCTCTTTAACTATTTTGTATCTTTTACATAGATATTTAGCAATTTTTATGTCGATTTTATCAATTTTCTTTCTAAGAGGATTTAACATAAAAGCTTGATTTTTATCTTGCAATTGCTTAATTCTTATATTACAGTAGGCATGAATTTAATTCTAGTCGAAACTTTTGATTGCAGTATCCTCCTATTTATAGGCCACGCTGTAAAATGAAAAAGTGAGGCGTTAACCCTAAGGATATGTCACAAGCCGAACTAAAAGAGATGCTTGCAAATGCAGTGCATTTTGGGCATCTAACAAATAAATGGAATCCAAAAATGAAACCTTATTTATACGGGGTTCGGGACGGAATCCATATTTTTGATTTACAAAAGACATTTGATAGTCTTCAAACCGCTTTAGCTTTTATTCAAAAATCTATACAGGAAGGCAAGACAATTCTTTTTGTAAGTACAAAGCAGCAAGCTGCTTCAATAGTTGAAAGTACAGCAATAAAGTGTAAACAACCATATGTTACTCATAAATGGATTGGTGGACTTTTAACAAATTTTTCAACTGTAAAAAACAGAATTAAGCATTATCTTGACTTAGATGCAAAAGCTGAGTCTGGAGAGCTTGAAAAATTTACTAAAAAAGAAATAAGTCAGTTTCGAAAAGAAATTGATAAACTGGGAACTGCATTTGGAGGATTAAAAGATATGAAAAAAATTCCTCATGTTTTATTTGTAATTGATTGTGTTAGGGATAATATTGCTGTTAAGGAAGCTAAAAAACTTGGAATTCCAGTAATTTCAATCACTGATTCAAATGCTGATCCAGGTGAAATTGATTATCCAATTCCTGGAAATGATGATGCAGTGAAATCATTAAAATACTTTTTAAAGAAAATAGAAGATGCAATTTTAAATGCACATAGTAAAAAATCTAAATCTTAAAATATTTATTTAACTTAGTAATTATGTTTGAAGATAATCCACAACAACCACAACCACCCGCAGAACCTCAAGCACAGCCAGAAACTGATCAACCTGCTGAAAAACCAGCTGAACAGCCAAAAGCACCTGTGCAGCCACCTAAACCAGCAGAAAAACCAATTAAAACAACACAAGATGAAAGAATGTGGGGAGCAATTGGATATATTGCATTTTTAGGTGTAGTAACAATGGCTATGAAACCGAAAAGTGAATTTTGTAAGCATCATGCTTCACAAGGTTTAGTGCTTTTTGTACTTTGGTTTGTTGGTTTAATTTTACTGGCAATGCCTTCAATAATTGGAGCTGTAGGTGGAATAATTATGCTACTTACTACAATTTTAGCTGTTTTGGGTATAGTTAAGGCGATTTCAAGTTTTGAATTGAAAATTCCTGTACTTACAGATGTCGCTAAAAAAGTTCCGGTTAATAGTATTATTGGTAAAGTAACTGGCAAAACTCCTCCTCCAGGGGCTCCAAAACCAGCAGAGCCAGGACAACCAACTGCACCTGCTGAGCAACCTCCTGCTACTCCAGAAGCTGTCCCTCCTGCTGAAGAACCAAAAGTTGAGGAACAGAGCGAACCTGAGGCGAGTCCTCCAGAAGAAGCTCCGGCTGAAACACCTGAAGAAGTAGAAAAACCAGCTGAACCTGCGGAAGAAGAACCGGCTGAAACACCTGAACCTGAACAACCAGCTGAGCCTGCTGAAGAAGCTCCGGCTCAAACAACACCTGAACCTGCTGAAGAAGAACCAAAACATGAATAATCTTTTATAATTTAATTTAACTTTTAAATATTATGACAGTTACTCTAGATCAAATTAAAGAACTCCGCGAAAAAACAGGAGTTGCAATGATGTCATGCAAATCAGCTTTAGAAGAAACTGATGGTGACATGGATAAAGCAATAGATATATTAAGAAAAAAAGGTGAAGCAAAAGCAGCTAAAAGATCAGAAAGAGAAGCAGGACAAGGAGTTGTTATTTCTTATGTGCATCCTAATTTTAAAATAGGAGTTATGGTTCATTTAGCATGCGAAACTGATTTCGTTGCTAAAAATGACGATTTTAAAGAACTTGCAAAAGATATTGCTATGCACATTGCTGCAAGCGCACCATTATATATGGATCCTTCTGAAGTTCCGGATGAACTTATAGATAAAGAAAAAGAAATCTGGAGAGAACAACTTAAAGAAGAAGGGAAACCTGAAAAAATGTGGGATCAGATCATGGAAGGTAAAGAAAATAAGTTTAGAGATGAAATTTCTTTGTTAAGACAGCCATTTGTTAAAAATCCAGATATTGCTATTGAGCAGCTTATAACTGATTCGATTACTAAGATTGGTGAAAATATTAAGTTAGAAAAATTCGTTAGATACGCTATTTAATCATGAAGGTTATGTCCCCTATTGAAGAAGCAATAAATGCCATTAAAAATGGTGAAATTATTATTGTAGTTGATAGTCTCGATCGTGAAAACGAGGGAGATTTAATATGTAGTGCCGAGGATATTACACCTGAGAAAGTGAATTTTATGTCAAAAGAAGGTAGAGGATTAATTTGTAGTCCAATCAGCTGCAAAATTGCTAAAAAACTTGAGCTTCCTTTGATGGTTGATGAAAATCAGGAATTTGCGGAGTGCAATTTTACTGTTTCAATTGATAAAAAAGATGGTACAACAACAGGGATTTCTGCTTCAGACAGAGCAAAGACTATAAAATCATTAGTAGATCCTAAAATAAAACCTCAGGATTTTACTAAGCCTGGCCATGTTTTTCCTTTAATTGCTAAAGAAGGCGGCACTTTGGTACGTGCAGGACATACTGAAGCAGCAATTGATTTAATGAAATTAGCAAAAAAGAAAGAAGCAGCTGTAATTTGCGAAGTTATGAAGGAAGATGGAGAAATGGCAAGATATGATGATTTAGTTAAATTTGCCAAAAAGCATAATCTGAAAATAATAAACATTGCAGATTTAATTGCATATAGACGTAAAACTGATAAATTTATTAAAAAAGTTGCGCAGGCAGAGCTTCCAACAGAGTTTGGGAATTTTAATTTGATTATTTATAAAGATTTTATTTCAAATAAAGAACATTTAGTTCTTAAAAAGGGTGATTTAAACAAAAATAAGCCAATTTTGGTAAGAGTTCATTCTGAATGTATGACAGGTGATATTTTCCATTCTTTAAGATGTGATTGCAGAAATCAATTAACTGATTCTTTAAAACTTATTGAAAAAGAAAAATCAGGTGCACTTCTTTATTTAAGACATGAAGGTCGTGGTATTGGATTATCCAATAAAATAAAAGCTTATGAGTTGCAGGATAAAGGCTATGATACTGTAGAAGCTAATAAAATGCTTGGTTTTAGCGCTGATTTAAGGGAATATGGAATAGGTGCTCAAATATTGGTTGATTTAGGTATAAAAGAGCTGAAATTGCTCACAAATAATCCTAAAAAAATAATTGGATTAGAAGGTTATGGACTTAAAATAGCCAAGAGAATTCCAATAGAAACAACTCCAAATAAACGTAATCATAAATATTTAAAAACAAAAAAAGAAAAATTAGGTCATATACTTAAGAACGTTTAATGACATTTTGGGAGCATATTAAATATATTTTTAGAGTTTTATTCTTTCCACACTCTCTTAAAACAATGGAGTGGAAAATGCTTAAACTTGTTAATAAAGACAGAAAAAAACATGGTTTTGGTAAATTACGAATGCAGCAAGATTTACGGGATGTAGCGCGAAAACACAGTAAAGATATGGCACGTAAGGATTATTTTGAACACGAGAATATCGCTGGACAAACACCTTTTGACAGACTTGATGAAGCCAGAGTTACAGATGTTATAGCTGGTGAAAATCTTGCTAAAATAAGAGGATTTAAAAATCCTGTTGTTAAAGCTGAAATTGGCTTAATGAATAGCCCTGGCCATAGAGCTAATATTTTACATAAAGAATATAATACTGTAGGAATAGGGATTATTAAAAGCATAGATAAGTCTTTTTACTATACACAAAATTTTGCTTCCAGGGATTTAATTTTTACAAAAAAAATACCTCATAAAACAACATTAAAAAAAGGCCTTAAATTAAAAGGATTTGCCTTTACTAAAGCCAAAAAAATTATCTATCAAATAAAAAGAAATGAGAATACACAGCAGGTTTTAAATGATGGTATTGCAAAAATTGAGAATAATAAGTTTCAATTTCATATTAATTTAAAAAAAATTGGGATATTTGTTGTATTTATATATATAAACAAAGTAAATAATCCGGAATCTTTTAAAATAGCGAATAAATTTGAAATAAAAGTAAGAAAAGGCTGGTTTTAAACAGTAAATTTGATTTTTTTATTAAAATAAATATACTAAAATTGCTGCCTTGCTTCTTAGGTTTCTCCTCCTTACACCTTCCAAGCAGGGCAGTCTTTGAATTAAGGCTTAACAAAAGTATATTTTTATTGTATAATATATAATGGATAAATCCATATAATTAAAGCGAAACAATTGGGAAAAACAAACAATAAAACAAAATCAGCAAAAAAGATTTTTAATAGAATCATTAATGTAACCAGTGATGAATGGCCACGTATTTACTTGTCCTGGAGCATTCAATTCCTGTTTAAAGTTGCATACATAGTGGCGTGGATTTCATTAATTGCTATTTTCGTTACTAAATTTGGAATAGTTTATCTTCCCTATTTCTTTATTATCTACGCTTTTTCACGAATGATAGGCGCATATTTTTATTCAAATATCTTGAAAAGATGCAGAAAAGACAAATTAATAATATTTACATCATTAATTGGTGCAGTGCTCTTCTTATTAGCATTATTCTTAAACAGTATTAACGAAGGATTGTTTATATTTTTATCAATTTCTGTTTTTGCAGTATTTTTATCTCAAATCTATATCTTAAATAGTGCATTTATTGAAGATCTGTTTACTCCTTTGGAAAGTGAAAGGACATTCCCTGTAATTGAATCATCAGAAACAATAGGTGGAATAGTAGGGGCTTTAATAATGGCTTTTCTTGTTCCAATAATCCCAACTACAAATTTAATAAGTATTTCTGTAGTTTGTTTAGCTTTAATTGCACCAATCGTGTTGTTTCATCGAACCATACTAAAAAAAGTTCCGTTTATTAAATTTGATAAATCAAAAGAAACGAATGAAACTCATTTAACTACAATAAAAGGCTTTACATCATATTTTAAATCCTTACCATTTTTAAAAGTTCTTTTAATTGTTGTAATTGCACAATGGTTATTTACTAATCTGCTTGAATTTCAGTTTACCAAAGCTGTATATGACAATATAGCGGAAAATATACATAATCCAGCTGAAGAATTAACACACGGACTCAGTTCCATTCATATTTTTATATATAGTTTTGCATTAATAATGCAGGTACTTGCTGCTAGCAGAATTATTAGTACTTTAGGAATCATTGGATCACTATTGCTCCATCCTCTAGTAACTTTGTTAAGTTTAGGAACTATGTTGTTTAAATTTGGATTCCCTGCTGCTATTTTAACTAAGTTGAATTTTGAAATGACAAGTATTATCCATAAAAGTGCTTATCATAGTTCATATTATGCAATAGAACCGGATACAAGGGAGCAAATCAGGGAAGTTCTTGAAGGCTTTAGTCAGCCCGTTGGCACAATTATTGGTATGTCACTCTTAATTCTACTTCAATATTTATTTCAAGGAACTTTATTAAATTTCGCAATAACAATCTCAATGATTACTGTAATGCTCGCTATGCTTGTAATTCTTCTTAAAAATGAGAATAAATATAGCCAGTTATCGGTCAAAAACCTCTTGCATTCTAAAAATTCAATACTTCAATTGAATGCAGTTGAAGTTCTTGGGCAAAAAGGCCATAAAAATGCAGCTCAGATTTTAACAAAAACATTGCAGGAAAATAATCTTGATGAAAAAGTAAAAATTAAAATTCTGGAAACATTGGGTCATATGAAAAAACATAAATCAATTCTTGAAATTCTTGATTACATCGATGATGATAGTATGAAAATCAGACTTGCCGCACTTAAGGCATTATACAAATTTAATGTTATACATAAGAAGAAATCCACAAGACCTTTTTCTTTATTCAGAATTAATAATGTTTTAAAAAGACAGTTCGAGAAAGAAGAAAACAATGA
>JBHPDK010000031.1:0-14705 GCA_042577965.1 Patescibacteria group bacterium | reverse complement strand
CTGTAGGTAGGTGTTTTAGCCTTACAGCACTTGAAGTTTTATTGATTTTTTGGCCACCATGGCCTGAGCCACGAATAAAGTGTTCCTCAATATCATCAGGCTTAACTTTAAGTTCCTGTGCTTTTTTTAAGATGTCCGGTTTTAGCTCAATTGGGAATTCGTTTTTCATATGTACATAATACTGTATAATCGCATCAGTTTAAAAGGAATTATGATAATTTTAGGATTAAATACAGCTACAAACATAAGCCAAATCGCATTAGTCAAAGATAACGAGATTTTAGCTGAGGATTCATGGAAATCTGAGCAGAATGAGGCAGAAACGCTTCTTCCGAATATAAAAAAAATGTTCAATTCCGTTGATTTGGATTGGAAAGATATAGATAAAATCGCAGTCATTAAAGGTCCGGGCCCGTTTACAGCTTTACGTGTTTCTATAGCGGTTGCAAACGGCATTGCATATGCTTTGGGGATTCCAGTTTGGGGCATTCCGGTTCAGGATTATTGGAAGCTTGCTTTTAATGGAGATTTTGTTCTTCAGGCAGGCCTAAATCGTGTATTTTATAAAGATAAATTAGTTGATTTTGATGATTTTCTCGATCAAGCAAAAGGCAAAGTTACAGGGCATTTGAAAGAATCCCAAATAGCGCAGCTAAAAGCCAAAGGAGTGGAGTTTTTAGATGAGTCAGTACTCGGTACTCCGGGAGTACTCGGTAATTTATTAAAAACTGCCACATACAATGACGAAAAAATGGTACAGCCTGAGTATTTTGCTCCTCCAACTATCACAAAAAGCAATAAATCATATAAATAATGGCACTTTACATTGTTTCAACACCAATCGGGAATCTTGAAGATATAACTTTAAGAGCATTAGATACACTCAAAAAGGTAGATATTATTGCATGTGAAGATACGCGCCACAGCCAGATTCTTCTTAAAAGATATGAAATCGAAAAAAAGCTCCTGAGTTATCATTCACACAGCGGCCAGACAAAATTAGAAAAATTAACAGCTGAGATGCAGGAAGGAAAAGAGATTGCTTTAATTTCAGATGCAGGAACTCCAGGAATTTCTGATCCTGCTTACTCATTAATAAAAGCAGCGCTTCAGCAGGGTATAGAAATAATACCGATTCCAGGTGCATGTGCATTTTTAACAGCCTTAGTTGCATCTGGGTTACCAATGAACCAATTTATATATCTTGGCTTTCTTCCAACAAAAAAAGGGCGTCAAACTTTGCTCACACAGCTTCAGGAAGAAAAAAGAACAGTTGTTTTTTATGAGTCTCCACACAGAATCCAAAAAACTTTAAGCCAACTCGAAGAATTTGTTGGACCTGACCGTAGAATTGTTATAGGACGTGAACTCACAAAAATGCATGAAGAATTTATTCGCGGCACTGTGAAAGAAGTAAAAGAATTATTTGCAGACAGAAAGCCAAAAGGGGAGTTTACCGTTGTACTCGGCGCTAAAGGCGTGTTATAAATATATTATGAAACTCAAATTTCAAAAAGGGCTGACATTAATTGAATTATTAATTGTTGTAGCAATTTTTATTACTCTTTCAACTGCAATAATTATTACTTCTGGTGCTATGGCTGATCGGGTAAGATTTGTGAATTCTTATCAGAAGTCAGAAGGTTCAATTTCTGAAGCCAGAAACCGGGCTCTTTCAGGAGAGTCGTATCCTGATGTAAGTGATCATGATGGTGATGATCTTTACGATACAGATGGTGATTTGATTCTTCCAAATGGATATATTGTAAATTTTGCTACAGATGCAGACGGCATAATTACTGTTTCGCTTTATGCTGATCTTTTTACAAATGCTTCAATTCCAAATCAGCTTGATGTTAATGATGATGCTTTTTTAATGTCATCACAATTAACTGATGATATTAAATTTACTCTTAAAGCAGTGAAAAAAGGCGGAACCACAGTAGCAATTACAGCTCCTGACAATTTTTCAGTAATTTATAAAACGCCTGATGCATCTTTTGAATTGCTTGGATATCCTGGAACAAGCCTGCAAATTCAGATTGCGCAGGTTGATGAAAATAATGATGTTAAAAGAAGTAAGTTTTTGTATATGAATTATCTTTATGGAATTCCGGAACTTTTAAATGCAGCTTACTTGCAATAAAATCGACCACATTAAAAAAGCCGACCACATTTTATGCAGCCGGCTTTAATCGAATTTCGTTTATTTTATTGCGTTGCAACAGAAACTATTTTTGCTAATTCTGCTCTTGTAATATCTCTATCTGGTTGAAAGTATCCATTAACTCCTTCAACATAACCAAGTTTGCTTGCTTTATAAATATATCCAGCAAACCACTCAGTATATGAGACATCAGGGAATGGATTTTCTGTAAGGCTAGGTGGTTCAATTCCTTTAATCATTATTAAAATCTTTACTGCTTCTGCTCTGTTGATATTTCTTGCACCGTACAAATAGCCGTTTTCACCTTTTACAACACCTTTTTTATATGCTTTAGTAACGATTCCGCAGTACCAGTCATCTGAATTTAAATCAGCAAAAAGTGATGCTTCACATGTTACTGGTTCAAATCCCATTGCAACCATAATCATTTTAATTGCTTCAGCTCTTAAAATTGGCGCATCAGGTTCATAATTCCCATCACGGCCTTCTACAACACCATCTTTTGCTAAATCTTCAACATATGTTTTTGCCCAGTGATCTTCAACATCTGCAAAATAAGGATATGAAATTAGTTCATCTTCACCGTGCATAAGAGTAACAGTGTTTGAGCATCCGCGCCTGTCATCAGTTGTAATTATACATACTCTGTAATAGTTTGTGCCTTCAGCAATACCAGTATGAGTATAAGAAGTCTCCGTTGCGTCACTAATTACGCCAACATAACCGTCTGTAGGGTATTTAGCCTCAGTGTTGGTTTGAGAATGTACTATTTTGTACCATTTAAGGTCACCTCCGTCATATTGTGTCCAATTAAGTTCAGCTTTACCTAAATCATTTAGCTCACCTGTTAAAGTAACTTGAATAGTTGGATCATCAGTATAAGGATCACTAGAAGTAGTGTCTTTTACAGGTTCTGTTGCAGCTGTATCTGATTCTAATGTTAAATTGTTACTACAAGCTCTTAAATTTGCAGTTGTAATAGTACAAACACGATAGTAGTTTGTACCTGCTTTAACACCCGTGTGAATAAAAGTTGTGTCAGCAGGGTCACTTGTTGCTTTTACATATCCATCCATTGGATATTTAGCATCAGTGTTTGTTTGTGAATGTACAACTTTGTACCACTGTAAATCTCCTCCTGTGTACTCGTTCCATGAAAGTTCAGCATAACCATCAGCATTAATAGAACCTTCGATGGTCATTGTAATATTGTCTGTGTCAGTGTATGGATCATCCACTGGCTCAGTACCTATTGCTGATACTGTACTCACAAAAATCAGGGCTGTGAGGGCAATTACAGCCAGACTCTGTGTGATGAGTTTTTTCATACGTTATAAGGTTAAGGGGTAATTTCATTGTTTTAAACGCCAGCGTGATTTTCACGTTACATTATGCGCTTTGCTTATTTCGGTTTTTTGTTTTAAAAATTTATTAATTATTTCTGTATGATTCTCCTGAGTTAAATCAAAATCAGGTCTGCTTTGCTTAATTTTATCCTTCAAGTAAGGGAAAATGTCAAGATACGACTGCTCTCTTTCATGCTCGCAAAATAAGTGTGTAATACTAAGTTTATCTTTATGATCCGCATCTAATAACTGATTATTTGAGGTTAAAAGAATTCTTTTCCATAATGATTTAACATCAAAATCCAGAGAATGATTAAGTT
This sequence comes from Patescibacteria group bacterium, assembly GCA_042577965.1. Classification (GTDB taxonomy): domain Bacteria; phylum Patescibacteriota; class Gracilibacteria; order UBA1369; family PNNO01; genus JAUVDZ01. The sequence continues at coordinate 10,872 of JBHPDK010000031.1, read as the reverse complement.
CTCCGAAATATCCTTCAAAAAATCCTTTAATTATATTAAATTCATCAATTTGCCTGTTTTCTTTTTCAAATAAAGAAAGCCCATCAATAAGCCCATTAAGCATAAAATTGCTCATTACTGCAACAAGCCCTAATTCAAAATCTTTTAAACAATAATAAAAATATTTTTGATCAGAAAGTTCGCTCACCGCTAAAACATGATCCAGATCAAAAATCATAACCTGGCCTTCTTTATTATTTACTGAAGCATTAAACAAATGACTGTCATGATCAACAAAATGCTCGTGTAATTGCGATAAAGTTTTGCCGAATTTTTTTGCTAAATGCCGCAAAGTACTCAAGATATCAAAATAACGCGGCTCTTTTTGTGCTAATGGCGCTAAATGATTTTGCCAGTATTCCAAGAGCTCAGGATTAATTCTTAAACCCTTTTCTTCAAATTTTGCTGCAAAATAATTTCCAAGGGTTTTCTCGGTTTCATCTCCAATACCCAAAACGCAGACACCCAAAGGCTTATCTTTATAAATCATATCTTTGTATTTGGCATAGCCGATAGGGAAGTAAAAAGGAAACTCCTTCAAATCACCTTCGTAAGCATTAAGTAAAGTCTGGCAGGCTTCAAATTCTTTAACTGCCTGGTCGTAAATCTGAGCACCGTACGGCCTTTTTTTAGGTACACTGAAATAAATTTCATCTTTATCATTAACTTCAATCTGATAGTGGATTTCTTTTACACCATCAGGCTGATTTTGAATATGCGCTTCATAGCCTTCATCTGTGGAAGGCTGCATAACAGCATTTGAATATGGGTCAAAATATCCGCACCCTTTAATTTTGATTCCTTTAAAAGGCAGGCTTGGCTCATCAATAATCAAAAAAGTGCTTCGCCCTGTTTTTACCAAAGGCGGCTGAGATTTCCATGTGATAATTTCTTCAATAATATTTTTCTGCCCTTTATTTAAAGGGAATTTTTCTGCAAAATGCAGCTTTGAAACTTCTAAAATACTTTCGTCCTGGTCCATTAAAATAATGTGTAAATAAACGGAGCAAGTGCGCTTCCTTCAGTAAAAACAATTAACGCTCCTAATAAAACTAAAATAATTAGCAAAGGTGCAAGCCACCATTTTTTTCCTTTCCAGATAAACGCAAATAAATCTTTAATAGTTCTCATTTTGCTCATAATTCTAAATTGTTAGCAATTGTTTGTGCAGCAAGTTCATTACCAATTATTGTCCAGTGTGGATCTGTTTTTTCATGATAATACCACTCATTAGGATCCGCATCTTTAAAATAAGGCAGAAGATCAATAAAATCAATGCCCATAGCATCAGTTAGCTCTTTTAATTTTGTTTGCGGGCGCATTTTTTCATAAGCTTCATCATCAAAATACATTTCAGGATATTTATTCCAGAATTTTTTATCGGTCTGAACATCCATTGGGATTGCAACTACAACCAACTCAACATCATGCTCATCAAGCATTTCCTTCATTTGTTTAAATACCTCCTCAACCTTATTCCAGTATTCAGGAAGATTTGGATCACCATGTTCATCATCAGGTTCTAAAAATGCAGGCCAGGTTAAAGTAGGGCCATTATTCATATTTCCGTAAATTCCGATTTTTTTTGTTAAGATCTCCCATCTAATTTTTATAAAATTAAGAAAATAAGACAGAGGCTCTTCTTCGCCTTTATATCTGAGTCTATTTTTCTCATCAACATAATGCTTTGTATCAATTACTTTAATTAGTTTATCCTGATCATCTGTTACCCACCTGTGTCTTCTGAATTCAGTAATGTCATTTCCAACAAAAAACCCAACAATCACCATATCAGGGTCAAGTTGCAGGCCTTTATCTTTTAATAACATAAACTCGTTATCAGTTGTATAACCAATTGAACCCGTATTCACAACTTCATACCTTAATCCGTCTTCTTTTTCATTAAGAATTCTTTCTAAAATTTCAGTATAGATATTTTTATGAGACACACCCATTCCAAAAGTAAAAGAATCACCAAGAACAAGAATACGTTTTGTATTATCCGGCTTTGATTTAAGTAGTTCATCATCTCGCAGCCCAAGTTTATTTATTCTGATTTCAGGGGTTGGATTTTCATATCCGTGATAATCAATGGCTCCTGGCATATGGCCCCAGACATAAGTTGGGCTTTCCTGAAATATTTCTAAATTAACAGCAGTTGGGCCTTCTTTTGTGTATTTAAAAGCCAAACGCGATACTCCTTCAGCAATAACAAAAAGAATCAGAAGCAAAACCAAAAAAGTGCCGATATTTATAAGAATCTGATTATGGAGTCTTATTTTCTTAGTCTTTCTCAAATTTCTGATCGAAGTTAAGTGTTTTACTTATACTATCTTTATTGATTTTTGCTTTATTTACAAGGTAATTTTCCATAACTAAAATATCCATATCAGTTCTTAAAAAACATTTAAGTGCATCTTCAGGAGTGCACACAATTGGTTCTCCTCTAACATTAAATGAAGTATTTATAATTACACCTGTACCTGTTTTTTCTTTAAATTTACTTATTAATTTGTGATATTTCGGGTTTTCGCTCGCGCTTACGCTCTGAATTCTTGCTGAATTATCCACATGAGTAATTGCAGGCAGATTATCTTTTTTAACCTGAGCTACTAACAGCATATATGGAGTTGGAGTATCTAGATCAAAATTTTCAGACAAATCTTCTTCAATTACAGTTGGAGCAAATGGCCTAAAGCTTTCCCTGAATTTAATCTTTAAATTAACCCTCTGCCAGTTTTCTTTATTTCGCGCATCAGCAACAATACTGCGATTTCCGAGTGCACGAGGTCCATATTCCATACGACCCTGAAACCATCCAATTACTTTTTGATCACCAATGTAATTTGCAACTTTGTCATAAAGCATCTCTCCATCGAGTTTTTCAAATTCTACATTATGCGTTCGTAATAACTTTTCAATTTCTTCATTATTAAATCCAGGCCCTAAATAAACATTTTCCATTTTATAATCTCTTGGATTTTCAAGAATTGAATGATAAGTAAAAAGTGCAGCCCCAAGCGCTCCACCAGCGTCACCAGAAGCCGGCTGAATAAAGATTTTTTTAAATTTCGATTCTTTTAAAAGCCTGCCGTTAGCTACACAATTAAGTGCAACTCCACCTGCGAGGCATAAATTTTCTTGGCCTGTTTCTTTGTGGATGTGATCTGCAATTTTTAGTATTATTTCTTCCAAAACTACTTGCAGACTTTTAGCTAAATCAAACTCTCTTTGAGTTATTTTAGATTCTGGTTTACGCGGATTTGCTCCAAACAATTTATGAAAGTTGCGGTTCGTCATTTTAAGGCCATATGGATATGAAAAATACTTCATATTTAATTTAAAACTTCCATCTTCTTTTACATCAATTAATTTACGAACCTTATCAGTGTATTTTGGCTCACCATAAGGAGCCAAGCCCATAACTTTATATTCACCACTATTAACTTTAAAGCCTAAATAATAAGTAAAAGCTGAATATAAAAGGCCAAGAGAATGTGGGAAGTGGATTTCTTTTAGAATTTCGATTTTATTGCCTGAGGCTTTGCCGTAAGTTAAGGTTGCCCATTCTCCAACACCATCTGCAGTTAAAAAAGCACAATTTTCAAAAGGAGAGCTAAAAACTGAGCTTGCAGCATGAGATTCATGGTGATCCATATATAAAACATCACCTTTATAATCAAGTTCTTTTCTGATTATCGAAGGAATCCACAGTTTTTGTTTAAGCCATACCTTCATTGCTTTTAAAAATGAAAAATAGCCGAAAGGCCAGGTGTTTATATAAGTTACAAGTAAACGTTCGAATTTAACAAATGGCTTTTCGTAATATGCAACATGCGTAATATCATTTTTTGAAATTCCTGCTTCTTTTAAACAATATTCAATTGCTTTTTTTGGAAAGTCGTCATCATGTTTTTTTCGCGTGAATCTTTCTTCCTGCGCAGCAGCTACTACTTTGTTGTTTTTAATAAGTGCAGCAGCAGAGTCGTGATAAAAGCATGATATTCCTAATATATATGTATCCATTAAAAAGGGTATTTATAACTATTTAAATCTTTTGATTTTTTTAGAGTGATGTAATAGGTTTCAGGATTTTTGCGCACCAAGGCGTAAATTCGTTTAGGGAATCCAATCAAAATTGCATAAATTCCAACTAAAACAATATAGAAAATAGTTAAAAGTATGGTTGTGTTGATTCGCCCTAAAGTATGAGCAAATTTCATCCACCCTTTTTTAAATCCTCTACCTATTTTTTTTAGGAATTCTTTCATTTCGATAAACTAATAAGAATGAAAATATCCACATTATAAATGCAAATATTAATGAGCCTGTCACATCAAATTCAATGTCAGCAAAAGCTTCTAAAGTAATAGGATCATTTGTTACAAATAAAACTACGGTGAATAAGGTAAGCACGCCGATTGTAAAAAATCCTAAACCAAAAGACACTTTCAAATAGTTCTTCCAGGTCCATTTTAAAGGCATAACTGCGCCCTGAATATTATCCAGTACATGAAGGTGTTTGATTTTTCTTCTAACATTCAAATATAAGGCCAAAATCATTGGGATTACCAGTACAGCCAGTATTGTTTCTGACATGAGGAAGAAATCATATATTCCATGGAATAAAACCGCAAGCAATAAACCTGTGCTAAGTAGTTTTTTCTCTTTTTCTCTGTTTTTTTCAAAACGCGCGATTCCAATATAATATCCCATAATTGCTCCAAATAATGCATGTGCCGGAACAGCTAAAATTGCCCTTATCACACCAACATACAGGCCTCCTTCGATCACATAAAAAACATTTTCTAAAGCAGCAAAACCAAGTGAAGCAACAACAGCGTAAATAACTCCGTCATAATATTCATTAAATGCCGGATGATCATAAGCCTTCTTTTTAACAACCCAGTATTTAAAAGCTTCTTCAACTAAAGCAGTATAAACAAAAGCTAAAATTAATATGTTAATAAAAGAAGAATAAAAAATTCCACCAATAAAACTATTTAAAAAATATTCAATTCCGCCAGCTAAAAATGTAACTAAAACACCCCATAAAAAAATGCTCCATAAAAATCTGCGCGATTCTTTATGCTGATCCTGGCGATCAAAATACCAGAGAAGCAGCGCTACCGGAGCCAGAGAAAACACGATTAAAGCTATTGTTCCTGCGTACATAAGTTGGTATCTTTTATAATGACAATTGAGATTCTACCAGAACATCACCCGAATATGAAAAAAATTGTAATTTATACAGATGGAAGCTGCCTTGGAAATCCCGGCCCAGGTGGATACGGCGTTCTAATTCAACCAAATGGAGAAGAAGTGATTTTAAAAGGCGGCGAGGCTTCAACTACAAATAATAGAATGGAGATGACAGCTGTTTTAGAGGCTTTAAAGTGGATCGTTCAGAATTTAACAAAGGGCGATTTAGCTGAAATTTACAGTGATTCAAGTCTGGTAGTTAAATCAATGACGCAGGGTTGGAAAAGAAAAGCAAATCTGGATATTTGGGCAGAAATTGATAAAGCAATGATTGCACTTGAAGGCATCTCAATTAACTGGCACTGGGTAAAAGGGCATTCAGATGATCATTTTAATGAAAGGGTAGATCAAATTGCAGTGGAAGAATCTAAAAAAATCGAAAAAGACAGTGAACATATTGCTTTGCCCAAAGAACTCGCAGATGGATATTACTGTCAAAAATGTAATGAAAAGGTTGCTGGGAGGTTAAGTTATAACAGCGAGGCAGATATGATTCGGGTTGATTGTGAAAAATGTGGATCTTACATAATGTTTGCAGAAAAAACTAAAGAAAATTTGAATAAGGCTAAAAAGCGAATACTTGCATCCAAGGCTCAACTCGAAAAAATCAAAATGATCAAAGAAGATCAGGGTGAAACAATAGGAGAAAAAGAAATGAAGAAATTAAAAACACTGACTCGCGAACAAGCTGACGAATTAATTAATAGCGCTCAAACATTATGGGATTAGCAGATGAAACTGATCCTTGCGGAAGGATGACAGTTAAAGAAAAAGCTTTTGTTGCTAATATAAAGCTCGAACCAGAAGGTGACGTAACTTTCACAAATTTTGAAATTAAGCAGAAAATTGAGGCTCTTTTTAATGAAGCAAGAGCAGAATTTGAAGAAATGGCTGGAAAATTTGAGCAAATGCAGATGGATAAATTTAAAAAAATAATTGTATATAAAAATGAATTAATTACGCATCCGGAATATTTGATGCTTATGAAAAAATTAATGCCTTTTGTTGATAATGAAGTTGATGAATTATTATGGAAATTGAGAGACGTATCTGATAAAGTTGGCTTATATCAGCCTTTTGCACAGGCAGCCCTGAGTGACGAGTCAACCTTTAAATATTAGATTTTTTCTTGATATAAATTTGTAGCAGCATTATACTCATTTTTGTTGAGTTATTATTTTGCCGCGGTAGCTCAGTGGTAGAGCAGAAGACTGAAAATCTTCGTGTCGGTAGTTCAATTCTGCCCCGCGGCACCACTTTTTAACATTCAAATTATGGCACAGCAAAACTTTGGCAATAAGCTGGTTGGCTCAATCGGCAAGCTTTTATTTGGAATCCTGATATTTTTAGCTTCTTTTGTTCTTTTATTTATGTCTGAAGGAAGAATTAATTATGCTACTGTAGCTGAAAATGCAATTCATGTTGACCAGGCACTTAGTAATAAAGATTTTGTTTATGTAACAAGCGATTTAGATACTCCAACATTTTTAGGGGATGATTTATATTTATATGAAGATGAATATTTAGTGGTTGATAGAACTGTTGAAATGTTTAGTTGGGTTGAAGAAGTTGAAACTGAAGAAAATGAAAAAGTTTATTATTATGATATGAAATGGGTTGAAGATGTTCCGGATAGCGAAGAATTCAGAGAGTATAGAGGGCATGAAAATCCAGCTAAAGCTGTTAGTAGTAATAGATTTAAGGTTGATGAAGCAAGTGTGGGAATTTATAAGCTTGATATGGATGAAATAAGGTTACTTGGTACAAAATCACTTAAGCTTAATGAAGAAAATTTAACATTAGATGGATATCAGGAAATTATTTCTGATGAAAATTATGATTATGTGTTTGATGGTTATGGTTCTTATGATGATCCTGAACTTGGAGATATTAGAATTAGATATTCTGTTTTGGAGCCTGTAGAAGAAGTAACTGTTTTTGGTAGAGTCGCTGACGAAAAGCTCGGGCCGCACCATGGAGAAAAAGAAAAAGGATTATATAGAGTATTTGATGGTATGAAGGAAGATGCGCAGGCAACACTTAAAGGTGAATATAAAGCAGCTGGCTGGTTTGGCAGAATTGGCGTGTTCTTTTTAATGTGGATTGGGCTTATGATGATGCTTAGCCCTTTATCAGTTTCAATGGAATTGATTCCGTTCTTAGGTCAATTAGGAAAGGGCGCAATTAGCTTAATAGCATTTATTGTAGCTTTAGTTTTAACTATTGTTGCATCAACTATGTTTGCAATTTTTCACAGTACACTTGGCCTTATTTTAATGGCTGGCGCAGTGATTTTAGTTGCATTCTATTTTTACAATAAAAGTCAGCAAAAACCAGCTGTAAAAAAATAGCTATTTTACAATTTAGTTTAAAAATGCTATACAGGGGTTGTCATATAGCCTCTTTATTATGAAACCAATTCAAACAATTTGTTTAATCGCAATTTTCGGTATTTTTTTAACTGGTTGTGTTGATAATGCACAGCCCAAGGAAGTAATTGAAGAAGAAGAAGTCCCTGAAATATTACCAACAGAAGAAGCTGCACAAAGCACTGCTTTGGATTTTGTTGAAAGCATGGATGAATATCTTGATAAAAATGGTCAGGATCTTTTCGTTACTGAAGTATTAGAAATGGCATGCGATGGTTGTTATCTTGTTTATTTGGATTTTGATAAGGGTAAAGTTAAGGTGATTCTTGAAGATATGAAAGTTGTTGATTCTGAATATGTGGATGGGGATATAGTTGAAACTATTATCGAAGAAACTGAAGCTGAAGAATAAAAAAAACTCCCAAAGCAATTTAATACCTTGGGAGCCTTCATTGTATCTTTTATTATTATGCAGCCATTTCGAGCAACATGGTAAGAACTGTAATTTTTGCCATTTCAGCTCTTAAAATATCATTGCCGCCTTTGAATGTTCCGTCATCATATCCTTCAATAATTCCGTTATCTACTGCATAAGCCACATAAACTGCATACCAGAGGCTTTCAGAAACATCACTAAATGCTAATGCAGAAGAAAGATCGTAGTCTGTTAAATCGATTCCTTTAGCAAGGAACAGGATTTTTAATGCTTCACCCCTGTTAACTATATTACCTGGTTTGAAGTTTCCATCTTCGTAACCTTCAACAATTTCAAGTTCAACAGCTTTTGCAACATATTTTGTGTACCATTCGTTTAAAGGAGTATCAGGGAAGGGTGGTTCAGTTACGTTATCTGGTACTTCAATGCTGTTTGCAAGAAGAGCAATTTTAACGATTTCAGCTCTTGTTGTTCCTGTTGAAACACCAAATTCATCACTATCACCGTACCCTGTCATGATTCCAGCCAGATATAATTTTGCGATATATTCAGCTGCCCAATGAGTTTCATCAAAATCACTAAAGTTAGCTGCAATTGCTGCAAGATCATCAGCAGGAAGTGGTTCTTCAGTAACAGCTTCAGGAGTTGGCTCTTCTGCAGGAGCCGGTTCTTCAGCAGCCGCAGCAGCTTCTTCTTCTGTCATTACAGTTTCTGAATCTGCATCCCAGACATAACCTTCTTCTAATGAACAATAAACACTACATCCGTCACCAGCTGTTCTGTTTCCGTCATCACATGATTCATCGCTATCAAGTACACCATCACCACAATCGCCGGCACCACCACCACCACCGCCGCCTCCACTAGAAGAACCAGCAGTCATTAAACGGTTTGTAGTAGCAGGTGCTATAAGGACATCTTTAGGACCATCATTAGTTGAAGCCATAAATACACCTTCTTCATTTGGACCGAAAAGACCATTTGCAGGTCCGATTTCAGACAAAAACTGAATAAATAAATCAACTGTAACACCACCAAGTGGTGCAGCAATAATATCAACACTCACAAATATTTTTTCACCACCAGCAGCAACAGCTTGAGTTAATCCACCTAATTCCCATCCATCCATGCCATCCCATCCTGCGGTTCCAAGAAGTACATCATCCACACCACCGGCATCAAAAGCATTATCACCACCATCCATCCAAACATTTAAAGCTGCAATATTATTTTGTGGCATTGTTCCATTATTTCGAAAAGTAATAGCATATAGTTCATCAGCTGCTTTATCTACTATTCCATTTGCACTATTATAAATATCTTTAACATTTGTAAATGAACCTCCACCAGTATAATAAACAGTACCCCATGCTTGAACCATGGTAGACGGGCCTGCCAGTTCTGCATCAATAACTTCTCCTGGATCCAAAAGACCATCAGTTACTACATTGTTATCAATAATCGGCTCCCAACCATTATATGGATCACCTGCAGCAGATGTTCCTACAAACATATAAGTACCGGTTCCTGTAGTACTCATGTCAGTCCAGTCAAAAATATAAGTTGCACCAATACCAAGATCTCCACCACCACTTGCATTATAAGCATGAAGAACAATTTCAGAACCTCCTGGATTGAATACACCGGAAAGAGCTCCACCATCTACTACAGTAGTGCCGTTGAATCCCGGATCAATTAAAACCAAAGGTTCACCACTCCCTGCTCCTGGAGCTGGATTCGGGAAATATGTATATAAACCATCATGATTCCAATCTAGGAAAGCAACATTACTTGCACCAGCTCCTGGATAAGGAGTTGGCACTCCAGCAAACGCAAAACCAGGAACTCCCGGAATACCTAATAAACAACCTATTGGATCATATAAAATTACATCTAGTGGATCGTAAATACCTGGAAAAAGGCCAATATCATCCCAAATTGGTTCACCTAAATCAAAAGCTGAATTTGCGGAGCTAGTAGGACATGCTCCAGCATCTTCAAACATAATTGTAGGCGGGCCTCCTGAATTTAAATTAACAACAGAAGAAAGACCAGGTCTCATTGCAAAATCTCCTCCAGTTACAAGTGTATTCCCGTCTGCGTCACTCCAGATAGCCTCACCTGGGTTGAAATCGTTGTCATTAAGAGTGGTATCATCAAATACAAATTCAGCTCCTGAAAAAAACTCAAGGTCAGCTGTACCTTTTAATTCAACAGTATCAGTTGGATCTAAAAGACCATCTGCACTTGTTACAATCGCTTCTCCGGCTGTATAAGCAGTATCGTAATCATTATCCATGAAGTACTGGTTGAATGAAAGAAATGAAAATAATGTACTTCCACTCCAACTAGCATTAGCTCCATCATAAATAAAAACATCTTCTATTCCTGAATTATTAACACCATCCGGAATATCAACTTCCAAGGCAAGGTTATCAGTTGAACCACCACTTACCATTACAGTTCCGAGTGGATTCGGAAAGCTAAAGTCTGATGCTACTGAAGCTATAGCCACACTTGTTGTGAGCATCATTAGCATAGCGCAAAAGCAAATTTTTACGCCCAGTAGAAGGTTTTTCTTAGAGAACATATTAAAAAGGTTATATATACATCTAAATAAGTATATTTGTCTATTTGATAAATGTAAATCGACATATCCTGCTTTATTTTTGTGACTGTAGAATAAAAAAAAGCTCCCAAAGCAATTTAATACCTTGGGAGCCTTTATATCTTTTATTATTAAGCAGCCATCTCGAGCAACATGGT
>JBHPDK010000030.1:0-14846 GCA_042577965.1 Patescibacteria group bacterium | reverse complement strand
AAAAAATATGTCTCACCATATTTCTCATCCACAGTTAGATCCACAGTTAAACAAAAACTTAATATATATTTCTTATAAATTAAGCTGCTTAATGTATTTAATTAGCAGCTTTTTGCCAAAATTATAATTTAACACAAAAACAAAATGGCAAATCTACTCAAAAATCTTAAAAAACCGCATTTATCAGTTGTAGCTCTTGCTACTGTTGTTGCGGTGCTGGTCTTTGGACTGGTTAATGCTGTACCCATACTTGAAGGACCAGAATTAGAGTACGACGTCTACAAATGGGACGAATTTGTATTCGACCCAGGAGTGCCTTTTGAGACTCCTTATAGTTTATGTGAACCGGAAGTAATTAGAATGGGTCCACCTGAACCATTCCCTAATGCAGTTATTGGGCAAAGCCCTTCTCTTGCATCAGACATGGATCAGGATGGAAGGCTTGAAATACCGACTGAAATCGTGAGCTTAGATTTATTTGGAACTAGTACATGTCTTGGACCATTATCAATGCATGGAACTGCTACTGGGTCATACGAACCAATATTTGATGGTATAGACTGGCCAGCTGAATCATTCTTTGATGTTCAATTTGATTTATTTCAGCTTGATCCTCCTGGACAAGAACCTCCTTTAACAATTACACCTTGTATGGAAGAAATCCCTGGTGAATTATATTTCCCTATCCCTAAACATGAAGACGGGCATATTAAAAACTTCCCTCCATTCTTTGGAAATCCATATTATGCTGAGGGGCCAATTTTACTTTGTGCTGAAGTTGAACCACAAGTTTATTTCCCAATTGGATATATGCATGAAAATATTGAAGAATTTTCAATGGAATATGAAGAACATGGATGGTTCCCTGGAGCACAATTATACGAAGATGTATTTTCAGCAATGGAACTTGAATTAGATCTAGGGGCGCAGAATCCTCTTACTGTTCAGGTATTTGGAGATAGTGATATTGATGTTGAACCTGAAGTTGATGGTTTTATTCCAACTGAACTTGTAGCAATGGAATTAACAGGAGATGGAATAACAGTAACTGTAAATCAAGAAGCTCCTGGATCATATGGTCTAATTTATTCAAATTACGAGGATGGAATTGACTTCCCTGCTGAAAGTTTCTTTGATGTATTTATTGAAATTCAATTACCTACTGGCCAGACTTTAATAAATCTGGATCCAATTCATTTGGATTCTCATTCATGTATTAAAGATATTATTTGGTATGATAGTCCTTTATGTTATAACTTTGAAACTGACGAACCTTATGAACCAATTCCTTTATTTGATGCTTTAGATCCTATAGATCCAGTTGGATGGTTAAATAAAGCATGTCACGAGCCTGAATCAGTGATTGAAGTAGGTGATGCTCCTGACTCAAGAAACCACTTTAATAATACTCCAATGGTAGCATACTCAGCTACACCAACGCCGGCTACTTATCCGGTTGTGGCTGACCCTGCATTGCCTGTAGGCCCTAATGGTCATGGATTCTGTCATATGCCAGGCGAATCTTATTTAGGAACTTATAAAAGTTATGAACGTGATGCAGATTTATTAGTTGATCAGGATGGTCAGACAAATATTGATCCTCCTTTAGATTCTCCTGACAGAGATGAATTACCTCCAAATCCTGGTGGAGATGATGGTTTAATATTGCCACAACAAATGCTTGAATGCGCACCAAATCAGGTAACAATTAATGGTTATGCTGCAACAGAAGGAATGTATGTAAATATGTGGGTAGACTGGAATCAGGATGGTGACTGGAGTGATGGATTTATAGATCCTCAATGTCAGGTTGATGAATGGTCAGTAGTTGATGATTCGGTTCCTCTAGGACAATTTAGTATAAATCCAATGGTATATGCACCTACAGGTGCTGTCTATGGCGAAGATTACTGGATTCGAGTAACATTAACTGAACATTATTTAGGCGAAAGCGAAGATCAATTCCATGAAGTAGGTGGACGTGAAACTGAAAATCAATGTTTTGAAGATGGTGAAACAGAAGATTATTTAAAAACAATTCATTTAATTGATGAAGAAACAGATACTGATGACGATACTGTACCAGATATTGATGATAACTGTCCTTATATTCCTAATCCTGGACAGGAAGAATCTGATGAATGGACACCTACTGAATATGCAGGAGAAGGTATACCTTACGATCACCCAAATTTCACTTACGGTTGTGATCAATTAGAAACAGGAGTTTGCTTGGGACGTGATGATTATGGATCGCCTTATAATCAAAATGGATTAGAATTGGAATGGGCATGCGGAACATGTTCAAATCCTACTTCACAGTTCTATAGTACAAATCAAAATCCATTTTATCAAATGAGATGGGATTGTTATGGTGGATATTTACCAAATATAGTACAAAATACTTCTTGTTTATATGTTCCTGACTCTGGTAATTATTATGATATTGACTGGAGTAGCTGGAATCAGAATTATGGCGGTGGATTCAGTTATATGAGATATTTATGGCTACTTGCCGGCGATGGTTATGGTGATGTTTGTGACAATTGTCCTGAAAACTGGAATCAAGATCAATCTGATGTAGATCAGGACGAAGTAGGAGACGTTTGTGATAACTGTCCTGAAACATATAATCCAGGACAGGAAGACAGTGAAGGTGATGAACAGCAGGGAGAACCTGATTGTAATGGCGGATGTGTTCCGGTTGAATATGACAATTCAGTTTATTATATGGACGCTATTCCAAGAACATCTGACCCTGTTTGTGCAAATGGATGTACAAATGGTGAAGTATTTGCAATGTGCTCTGCACATAGCAGCGGAGAGGTTCCTGGCTATGGTCTGAGTCTGGCATGGAACTCTCAATACGGGATGCAAATTGATACTAGTTTAGATGTTATTTATTCACCTGATGGTCAGGAAGTTTGGTATCATGATCAGCCAGGATGTTCTTGTAATTATCAAGAAAACCTGGAAGACCCTCTAGTTACAAATAATTCAGGTGGTCTTGTATGTTTTTATCCTGGAATTACAGGTATAGATGATGGTGTTGGTGATGCTTGTGACAATTGTCCGGAGTTATATAATCCGGATCAGGAAGATGACCAGGATTGTGACGGACCTACAGATCCACAGGATAACTGCCCAGAAGATCCAAATCCGGATCAGGCAGATAATGATGAAGACGGACTTGGTAATGTTTGTGATTTATGTATAAACATCCCTTTCTATAATGTTCTGAATGTTTTTGATTTTTATGACGAAGGAACTATGAGTGAAGGACCTGATATGGCTTTTAGATCATCACAAAGCTCTTCACCACCAAGTTATGGATGGATGCTCGAAGATTCAGAATTCTTTTGGGATGACTATTGTAGCAATGGTCAAAACGGCCACCCAACAACTCTGCATGTTTATATTGAAACTGCAGAAGGTTGGGTAGAAGTAGATTCTCATCATTTTGATTATATAGATGAAATTTATAAATTTGATTTAACTGGCAACTTACCTGATGTTAATGGAGAATATAAAGTAAAAATAACTCATGAAGGAACAGTTGCTGCATTTGTTGACTATGTAAAACTTGGGAAGAATGCTCCTTTAACTGCAACTCTTGAAGATGGCACTAAAGTAAGAAATAAAGTTAAAGAAGATGATAAAGACATTGCAGATATCACCAATGACTCTTTATATTTAACCTTTAATAGCAGCAGCAACTTAAAACTTACTGTTAAAGCAAGAGAAGAAACGCAGCAGGCACTGGAAGTTAACAAACCATTCGAATTCCCTGGTGTTGATAAATATTTTGATTATGAATTAAATAAAGATCATGCAATTCAGGTTGATGGTGTTATTGATAATAATGATGGCCTTGGTGAGCCTGATATGGAATTTATGCATTTCCCTACATCGGGTCATCCTGCTTCAAAAACTTATGGTTACTTTAATAATGATGATAATTATTTATATGTAACTGTTGATGCTACTTCAGATAATACTAATGATGATGCTACAGCTACTGACTTTGTAGAAATTGAAGTTAAAAATGGTTCAGTTTATAAATCATTTAAAGTAACAGATTCAGATACCACTTATGGTCAGCTTGGATTCGGATATACTGATAAAGTAGCATATGAACATAAAGTTGCTGAAGTTAAAATACCGCTTAATGTAATAGGGAAATCAGCTGGTGATACAGTTGAATTTAAAGTAATAACTTACGGTACAGAAGGTGGTTCAGATGAATATTACTGTCAAATTGCACAGTCTGATGGATCTGATTCCAGTGCACCTTATGATTATAGATACTGGGCTATGACTGATAATACTCACAGTGAAGATTATAACACTCAAAGATTTGTATTTGATGTTACAGATAATGTTGCAGATTACCTAAGAGCATATTGGGAAGGTAGAAGTGCTATGTATGATGATACTGCAACTCTGTATATATGGAATGATAACACTGAAGACTGGGATTATGTTGGAGAACACTCAGATTGGGAAGATGATGTAATAATGGGTGTACTGCCATCTGATGATTATATTATTCAAGATAATGGTTCAGACTTAGTTGTACTTCTTGTACAAGGCGATACATATGAAGGTTGCGGAGAAGGCGGTTGTTCAGAAGCTATCTTCACAGATTATGTAAAACTTGAAATGGTTCAAATGCTTGAAGGCCATGATATTGACACTGATGGTGATGGGTATGCTGATGCTTGTCAACCTGGCCCTCGCAGACCTAGAGGTGATGATGATGATGATGGACCTGGTGGTGGTGGTGGTGAACCAGAGCCAGCTGGTGCTCCAGCAGGTGCTACTGAAGAAGCCCCTGCTTGTCTTGGATTCAATCCTGATCGTGATGTGCGTTATGAAAACAACACTGGATGGGCTCAGCCATACATTGATTTATTAAGTCAAATTTATATTTTAGATTCTTTGCACCATATTATAAGTGGTGATAATTGGGATCCACAAGATGCTGAAATGACAAGTGAAAGAGATTTCAGAGCTGGTGACGCTATACTAAGATATGAATCATTTGGGGCTGCAATGAGAGCATTCTGTATTTCTCCATTTGAAAATGCTGATGAAAGAATGCAAAATGCTAAAGACGACTTTAACTTTGCTGATGCTCCAAGAGCTGGCGGCACAGGTGTTCCTGAACATGTTTTGAATGATATATATAAAGCTTATGATCTGGGTATATTAAACGGTAGACCTAATGAACAAGGTGGAATTGATTCTGCATGGGATAAACCTATATATCGTGTAGAAGCGCTTGCATTCTTTATGAGGGTATCTGATATAGAAGCTTTTATAAGTAAATATAACAATATAACATTTGAAGAACTTGAGAAAATGACTAAGGAACACTTCTCTGATGTTGATCCAACACAGTGGTATGCTAAATATATACCATTTGTAATTGAGACAAGACTTGTTGCTGAAAGACCTGATAAACAAGCATTCCCATTTATTGCAATAACACGTGGTGAAGATGTTGCACTCGCAACAAGAATGATCTACATAACAAGTATTCTTGATCATGTTAATGCTCTATCTGGACATAGCTTACTTAATGAAGATATTCATAATAAGATTCAGGAATTATTAAAAGATGCTGAAAGAGCAGAATTCCTATTTGGTGAATTTCTTGTAAGCTTAAGAGAAATGGCTGAAGAACTTGGATAATCAATTATCCTAAAAATAAATTTTTGAAAAGCGCCTTACCTTAAATGGTAGGGTGCTTTTTTTCTACACTTACCGAGTAACTACTTGCAATACAATATATTTCGTAGTATAATATATATAGAAAATAAAAATAAATATATGAAAAAAGAAAAAACTTTCTTCAAATTACTTTGTCATAAATGGCAAAAATTTAACATATACATTTATAAATTAAGCTGTTTTTAAGCAGCTTGTTGCTCTTTTTATTCTTTAAAACAAAAACAAAATGGCAAATCTCAACAAAAAACATTTCCTGTCGATCGCACTGATTGCTGCAGTTGTTGCAGTTGCACTGTTCTCATTCTCTATGGCACAGTTAAACGGTGGGGACTACGATGGTGACGGTGTCTATGAAGATAACTGTCCGGATATCTATAATCCAATGCAATTGGATAGAGATGGCGATGGTATTGGTGATGTATGTGAAGGTGAATGGTTTGGTGATGAACAATTCGGAATCTTTTATCCAAAAGAAGAAGAATTAGTTCTTTGTTTTGAACCACCATTTGAACCCCCACAACTACCACAACCTGATGACGACGATGACGACGGACCTCCAGAATCAGAACCTGTTTGTGAAACTATTACTGTAAATGGTGAAGTAGTATTCGAAGAAGTTAATTCTGATGGTAGCGCCGTTCACTTTGATATTAGTACATATCAAAACGGATTAACTGGTTATAGTGAAATGTTAGGTGATGTTGAATTACATTTAGATGGAGAAGGTTCATATCATGAAAAATTTAATGGATTGGACTTCCCTGCTGATGCAGAAATTCTTTACTTTGAATGGGTTCTATTTGCTAATGCGCAAAAAGTATGTCATTTAGGTTTTGATCCATTTTTCTGTGATGGTGAATTACCTCCAGATATGATAATTCCTTTAATTTTACAAGGGGATAAATATGAATATGGAAGAATTAAAGCTTTCCCTCCTTTATATGAAAATCCATTATGTACATATCTTCCATTCCCAAGTGAGGGTGGATTTGATCCAATTCCATTAGGAGTTGACGGACCTTTCCCTTTCTTTGGTGAATTGTCATTAATATATAATTGTGATGAATTTGGAACTCCAGTGCTTAATCAGCCTGCTACTCCTGATATATTTACATTTTTAGCAGCAACTCCAAATCCTTTTAATGATTTAAATACTGAAGTTGAAATTCATATTGATCCTGTTATTCCTGGACCTGCTCCAGATTATTTCTTTAAGATGACTGGTCTAAGTGACATGGTTTTTGAACCAAGCACTTCTGACTTTTTTGGTCCAACTTTAGATACAATTGAAACAGAAATGGTTGAAATGAATCTTGTAGGTGCTATTACAGGAAGACCTGTACTGCCTGATATGGATGTTTCAATGCATTTAATTACTCCGGAACATCCTCTTTATCAGTATATTGAGTTTGAAAATCCTTTCTATGAAGGAATAAATCGTGGTATTGAGTTTTATACATTTGATATTGTAAAAGTTTTAGTTAACTTTTTTGGAGGACCTTACTATTTAGATTTCTTTACTGAAAGATTCCCAATGCTTGGAGGTCAAAGCTTATTTGTTTATTTTGAAGCTGATCTTCAAAATGATGGATCAATTGAGACAATTGTTCCATGGGATTCTGAAGGTGATTATATTATACCAGTTATTATGACTGCTTACCCAGGTAAGAAAGGTGTGCCTCCTTATTACACAACTTATTGTACTTACCAAAATAGTTATCTCCTTCATTTATTCGAATATTATGGACCATTCATGGATAGCTTCTTTGGAGATTTTTGGCCATATTGGTCTCAGAACATTCCACATATTCCTTTATACAGGGTAATGCAAAATGGGCAATTTACTCCAGGCCAAGTACATATTTGGGATCTGGAACTTATGTGTTTTGAATTAAGAGAAGACGAACTTTGTGACGATAAAGATAATGATTTAGATGGTCTTGTTGATGAAGGTCCATATAACTATCAACCTGATGCACAGGGTTGGAATGTAAAACACTTATATGATTTTGAAGATGAAGCATATGATGAATCTAATAACGATTATGCTTATCATTCAGATCAGGATTCAAGTCCTCCTTCAGTCGGACCATCATTAACGGAGGTTGAATTTTATAATAATCAATCAGTTTGTAATCAAGAACCTCCAGGACCTAAAACTTTTCACATTTACACAAAACATAAAGAAGGCTGGGTAGAAGTTGCTAAAAAAAGCTATGAATATTATATGGAAAATAATGAATTCGATTTAAATGCTTATTTACCTGATGTTGATGGTGAATATAAAGTTAAAATCGAACATGTTGGAGATTATAATGCACATGTTGACGCTGTTAGCTTAGGTGGTAATGCTCCTTTAAGTGCTGATTTAAATAAAGAAAACATTTTAGAAGAATTATCTAAAGAAGATAATAATGTAGCAGCAGTTGGTGGAGAATCATTTGTAGTTGAATTCAGCAAAACAAAAAATGCAGCTCTATCACTTACTGCCCGTGAAGAAAGTAAACAAAGTTTAGAATCTAACGAGTCAATCTTGTTACCAGGTTCTGGTGACCAATACTATTCTCATAATCTTGGTGATAATACTGAATATAAAGACATGGTTTATCCGAGTTCAGGGCATCCTAAAGGATATGTTTATACAAGTGTAAGTAATGATAAAAAGAATTTATACTTAAATGTAGATGTAACTCCGGATAATACAAATGATAAAGATGCTGACTTTGTTGAAGTATTAATTGGTGATCAATCATTTAAAGTTACTGATGCAGATTCAACTTATGGTGAATTAGCATTCGAAAGTTCTGAAAATGCTGATTATCCTCATAAAGTTGCTAAAATTTCAATTCCTCTTTCTGAAGTTACTTCAGTTAAAGGTAATGTAGAGTTCAAACTAAATGTATATGGAACTGTTGCTTCTAGTTCTGAACATTATTGTCAAATAGCTTATTCTGACGGTCCAGACTCTGATCCCCCTTTTGATTATAGATTATGGGCTATGACTGATGATACTTATTCAGGTCCTGTTCCAAATTACAATACTCAAAGATTTGAATTTTATGTTAATGATGACCTGGAGGAAGGTGATATGCTAAGAGTTCACTGGGAAGGAAGAGCATTAGAAGCTGCTAATACTGCAACTGTTTATATCTGGAATACTTTATTAGAAGATTGGGAATATGTAGGAGAACATTCAGTTACTACAAATGATCTTGTTATTGAAAAAGTAATTGATCCTGAAAATCACGTAGAACAAGGATATGTAACATTAGTTGTACAGGGAGATGTATATGAAGATATATGGGATCAAATCCCAGCTTCATTAATTGCTTTAGCTGATGATGATGATGACGGTCCATACTACTACTCTGAAACATTATTCACTGATTACGTAAAACTTGAAGTTGTTGAAGAAGCAGAAGGATGTGAAGAAATTGGTGGCAGACGAAGACCAAGGGGAGATGATGATGATGATGGACCTGGTGGTGGTGGTGTGGAAGAAGATGCTGGTGCTGGCGCTGGCGCAGAACCAACTTCTTGTCTTGAATTCAATCCAGACCGTGAAATAGATTATAATGAATTCAAAATAGATCCTGATCACTGGACAAGACCTTATGTTGAATTCCTAAGTAGATTATTTGTTCCAAATAATCCAAGTAACCTCTATATATTAAGTGGTTATGGACAAATCCTTGGAGATATAAATGCAACAACTGCTGAACAAGTTCGTCCTGAATTAAATGCTAGTAGATACCAAACAGTAAAGGTTGCACTTACTACTTTCTGTATACCTCCTTTAACAACTGAAGAAAGACTTGCTTTAGATTTAGATATTGATGATCAGTTTAAAGATCTTCTTATTGATGCTGACCAAGGTTATCAACCTGCAGATGCAAGTGAGCCTACTCAGGCAGAATTAGAAGATATCTTAAACTTCATGTATAAAGCAAAATTTTTCAAAATACTTGAAGGACGTGAAGGAGATGCTGATTGGAATGAAAACATTACTCGTGCAGAAGCATTAAAAGTGTTAGTTCTAACCACTGATCTTGCAGTTGAAGCTGAAGTATTAGCCCCTAATCAGGAAGTAATTGATGCTCTAATGGATTACTTTTCAGATCTTGATGAAGGTGCATGGTATCTTAAATATCTACCATTCGTGGTTGAATATAGAATAGTTGCTGAAACTGAAGACAGAAGAGCAAGGCCTAATGAACCACTTACCCGTGGAGAGCTTGCTGCACTTATTTCAAGAATGCTTTATATAGTAAGTGGAATGGATAAAGTAAATACTGTTTCAGGATACAATATGTTCGATCCTGCGTTTGTAGAGTTTATTTATAACTCACTCAAAGATGCTGAAAGAGCAGAATTCTTACTTAGTATATTAGAAGGGCTTGGCATTGAAATTGCATAAAAGTATTTAATAAATCTTAAATTAAGTAGATTAAGCGCCTGGCTAGAAATAGCTGGGCGTTTTAATTTCGCATTCTTCAAGACTAAAATTTGCATTAGCAGGCAAAGCAGTGCAAATATTGAGATAATTAATTGTTATTTATTTAAGTAAAGAAATAAGTATACTATTCATGTATGAATTTATGCAAACAATGCAAAGTTGAATTTGAAGTAACTGATCAGGATCTTAAGTTTTATAATAAAATAGATGTTCCTGAGCCAACATTGTGCCCTGATTGCAGATGTCAGAGACGCTGGGCTTGGCGTGATAAAAATTTTTACTTACGCAACTGTGATAAATGCAATGAAAAAGCAATGTCATGGTTTTCACCAGATATCAAAGACGTTCAAACATATTGTGAATCCTGTTATCGATCAGATGATTTTGACGCAACTGAGAATGGTCGCGATTTTGACTTTGGGCCGAAGGTCAGGCCATTTTTCGAACAATTTCATGAGCTTTTGAAGGTTACTCCTCGCCATATATCAAATGCAGTTCAAAATGAAAATAGTGAATATATTATATGTGCTCATAAAAACAAAAATTGTTTTTTTTGTGATGAACTTGATGGGTGCTGGGATTGTTATTATGGATACAATATCCAGTATTGCAAAAATGTTGTTGAAACAATCTTTATTCGGGATTCAGAAATCTGTTACGACACAGCAAAAGCTGAGAACTGCTACAATGTTTTTTATTCAAAAAACGTATTTAACTGCAGCGATTCAGCATTTTTATTAAATTGTCGGGGATGTAAAAATTGCCTTTTCTCAGCCAATCTTCGCAATAAAGAGCACCATATTTTCAACAAACCAGTCTCAAAAGAGGAATTTGAAAAAACATGGCATGAAATTTTTGATGGATCTCGTGAAACTCTCGAAAAAAACCATGAAAAATATGAAAAATTCTTAAAAGACCAACCACATCCAGCTGCACTTATAATTAACTGCGAAGACTCAACTGGCGATTATTTATCAAACTGTAAAAATGTTAAAGATTCATTTTGGATCGACAACTCGCGAGATTGCAGATATTGCAGCGATATCCACTATTCAAAAGATTGCTACGATGTGAATATTTATGAAGGAGAACTAATGTATGAAAGTATACATGTTGGCCCAAAAGGCTATGGGCAGTTCTTTACACAACTCGGATGGTTTTCTCAAAATCTTTATTATTGCATTGAAATGCATGGATCGCAGGATTGTTTTGGATGCGTTAGTCTTAAAAAGAAAAAATACTGCATATTAAACAAACAATATTCGCGCGAAAAGTATGAAGAGTTACGCGATCGTATTATCGAACATATGAAAAAAACAGGAGAATACGGCGAATTCTTCCCAATTGAAATGTCTCCTTATCCATATAACCAGACTATGGCGCAGCGATTCTATCCACTCACAAAAGAAGAAGCGCTTGCGAAAGGCTGGGAATGGATGGATGAGAAAGAAGAAATAACAGAAGAAGCTGAAAAAGAAATCCCTGAAAATATTAATAATTTGCCTTCAGATATAACTTCGCGCATTTATAAATGCTCAAAAAGTGATAAAAAATTCCGCTATACAGAGCCAGAAATCGCATTTTACAAAAAATATCAAATCCCTTTACCTATGCTATCCCCTATTGAGAGAATCGAAAGATTATGGAAGAGGATGGGACCGCGAAAATTGCAGGATCGTAAATGTGAAAAGTGTAATGTGGATATCAAAACTGCTCATTCGAATAAAGAAAAACTGTATTGTGAAAAGTGCTATTTAGAAGAGGCATATTAAGTAAGTAGCCAGTGTTTATTCAAATACATTAAATCTCTTTTTCATTTTTTCGATAAAGGTATTAAACCGGTCGTTTATTCGTAATTCATCTTTAAAGTGCAGAAAAAGAATTACGCTTAATGCTGCTGAAAAGAAGCACCAGACTGAAGTAAATACTGTAATATAGAATTGATACGTAAAAATCGCTGCAATAAACACTAAAAATCCAAATAACTGAATAGTTCTATGGCTTGAAATAAAGCAACAAATACAGGTTGCCAGCATATATAAAAGAAGAACAATCTCTAAATTATAATAATTACAGGTATATCCGATGCTATTTTGAATAATACTTGAAGATACAGGGCCAAGAAGAGTATTGACTGTGAAATATAATCCTACACAAATACCAACTATCATATAAAAAAATAAAACTTTTTTACGAATTTTTTGATCCTCAACTAAAAATATTGCCAAAGGAATAAAAAATGGCCACCAAATATGTGAATAAAACACATAAATATAAGTTAGAACAGTATTGAATAATGGCATACCAAAAGAAACCCAAATTACGCCCTCGATAAGCTGCTGAATTCCAAATAAAAGAGGAATACTTGCCAAAGGTATCTCACGCTTTGATCTGGCATTTTTAATTGTTGCTACTCCAATTCCGGAAGTAGCCACCCCTGCTACCAAACTTGCTGTTGCTGAGAAACACATAGGCAAAATATTAGAATGTGGTTCAATAGCTGAATTATATCATAAAAAAAACCCCTGCAGCTCATTGAGCTTAAGGGGCTTTTTAGTTTTTAGTTTTGTAGTAGTAACCTATTTAACTAAGCTAACTTTTGTAGCATTTGGACCTTTTGGACCTTCAGCAACTTCAAAAGTTACTTTGTCCCCTTCGTTAAGGTCATTGAATTCTACATCTACAAGCTCATTTGAATGGAAGAAAAGATCTTTTTCTTCTCCCTCTCGAGAGATGAATCCGAATCCTCTATCCGTAAGACGAGCAATAGTTCCTTCTTGCATTGTGTAATGTGTAAAGAATTGTTTAGATTATCAAACTTTGAATGTCTAAAAATGAACTCGACTATGCTCCCCTTGGACAACAAAATATTTTGACAGAGGAAGCTTAGCATTGTCTAGTTGCATCTGTCAAGGAGAAATCTATTTATTTAGATATTATCAAATCCTCCTTATCGGTTTTTTTGAGATGTTTTAACTGATATTCGCGCTTCATTGCCTCTGATTTTGTTTTAAATTCCTCATAGTATACAATCTTTATTGGTCTGCGTATACGAGTATAGCGAGCACCTTCACCCTTATTATGTTTTGCTTGACGATTCTTTAGATCGGTTGTATAACCTGCATACAAAGTGTTGTCGCTACAACGCGCTAAATAAGCATAATATTTTGGCATGTTCATATCTTACTATATAACCAAGAAGTTGAACAATCGAGCATCTTATTAATGCTAAGTATGCTTCAAATCCTCCAGAGCTCTGCTTAAATTCTGATCCCATCACTATTGACAAACAAGCAGTATAGTGTTATGATTTTAATATATATTTAACACTAAAATTATGTCTGATAATGAAAAAGATAAACTTAAAGCCCCTAAGGCGGGTGAGGCCCCTGAATCTACAGAAGATACCGTAATAACTGAAGATCAAGCAGATATGCGACAGGAAACCGAATCAGAAGCAATGGAAACACTTGATAAATTACCTATTACTGCATCTTTTGAGGAACTTGTTGAAAGGATCCCGGGAATGGACGATATGGTTGGAATGGATCAAAAATCTGATTTTCACTGCCTTACTCTTGACGAACACACTAAAGAATTAGTGAAAAATTTAGAACAGGACCCTTTTGTGAAAAACCATCCTAAAAAAGATTTGATTCTTCTTGCAGGTAAACTTCACGATATTGGTAAGATATCTCCTGAAGGGCAACAGGATCATCCTACAAAAGCCGGACAAAAACAATATGCAGGTCATGAAAAAGAAAGTGCACGAATGATTGAAGAACTTTTACCAAAATATTTTGTTGATTTAGATAAAAAAGATTTGGATGAAAATGATGCGAAACTAGTAATTAAAATTGCAGAATTACACGTGAAATCATTGAACTTTGTAAAAGGATTCGATAAAAATAATCTACCAAAAGGAAAATCCTTAAACTCATTTGTTTCTGACATTGAAACTATTCCTGGCGATTTAGAATTAGAAGACAAAATAAAAATTCTTTTAGCTATAACTAAAGCTGATAATTTAGGTAAATATAATGAAGAAAGTGATAGAACTGATCCAAAAGTTCAAGAAATTATTAATAACGTAGATAAGGTTGTTGAAAATAGTAATGAAATTGAGAAAGCTCTTCCATTCATAATTCAGGCTGTTCAAGCAAAGCGACTTGGACAAGAGGAAATAGATAACAAGATTCCTGCAAATAAAAGAAAAGGAGACCCAGCCGCAGGAATAGCATATGATGAAAAAACCGACAAGTACAGCTTAACTAAACCTAAAGCAAAGCCAAAAGAGCTTGCTATGGATGGAAAACAAATTGGCTTAATTATGAAAAATTTAGGTGCTATTGGTGTGGAAAATAAAGACAAAGGCGCTTTTGGTAAAGCTTTACGAGAAGGAGGAATTGCAGGTTTAGGAAAAGCAGGATTTGGCAAATATATTGGTGCTGTTAAAAAGTTAACAAAAGAAAATGAATAATAATTCGAATTAAAATTTTTTAAGCATTTTGTTGATTCCACCTTCGCTCATACGCATGCTTAAGCACACTCCATCGTACTTGACTATCCGATTCGTACTTCGTACTCATACGCATATTCAAGCACACTCCATCGTACTTGACTATCCGATTCGTACTTCGTACTCATACGCATA
>JBHPDK010000029.1:0-14972 GCA_042577965.1 Patescibacteria group bacterium | reverse complement strand
TTGAAAAAAACGAAATTAGCTTGGCAGAAGAGTTATAGTAAAGTTGAAAAGCTATCTGCAACCGCTTAATTCTCCTGACATCTTAATTGCAATATGCTAAATTAATTTAGCTGTAATTAAGTTATTTTATGAAACAATTTGGACTTGTTTTTGAGGCAGGAGACCTTGTTAGAGATAAACAGGGCACCAAATATACCTTTGAAATAGATGAAAAAGTCACATTTGATTTAGATTATAAAGCGCTTTCAAATATCACAGGCAAAGTTTCGTTTATGAAACTTGAAGATGGGATTTTGGCTGAAGCAAGCGATATTAAGCTGAGAGCCGAGTTTGATTGCAATAAGTGTAATGACAAATTTTCAAAGAAAATCCAGGTAGAGAATGCCAGCCGAATGTATTTTTTTGAGAAAAAGCAGGATATTCAGGATTTAATGGATATTTTTTATGTGGATATTGAAAATATGAAGGTTGATATAAGTGATTTTATCAGGCAGGAAATTATCTTGCATTTTCCACAAATTCCAGTATGCTCTAATAGCTGTAAAGGGCTTTGCCCAAAGTGCGGAACCAATTTGAACCATAAAAATTGCAACTGCAAAAAAGACAGCAATGATCAAAAAGATCAGGAAAAACCATTAGCAATACTTAAACAGTTATACAATGCCAAAACATGCAACGCCAAAGAAGAAGACGGCAAAGACAACAACTAAAAAGAGATATAGTACATTTCAGGCAGGTGTACGAAAAGATCTAACAAATCGTGTTAATTTAACTAAATGTCCTGATTGCGGAGCTACTAAACTAACTCACCATGTTTGCCCTGATTGTGGTAAATATAAAGGACGGCAAGTTACAAATCTTCAGAAGAAGATTGAAAAAATCACAAAAGTAAAAGCGTAATTTGAAAAAATGGCAAGTTATCGTCATCTAGCAAGAATTGCAGTGATGCAAACAATATTCGAATATGAATTCCTCCAGAAAGTTGAAATAAAGATTCTGGATCCTAAGTCTATGCTTGTCTATAATATCCGCCAATTATCTTCTAAAATAAAGGATAAGTCTTTTGCAACTGATACTTTAGAAGGAGTAATTAAGAATAAAAAGAAAATCCATAAAATTATTGAAGAAAATGCACCGCAGTGGCCAGTTGAGAAGATTGCACCAGTTGATCGTGCTATACTGGAGATTGGAGTTTACGAAATTGCATTTTCAGATGATGTGCCACCAGTAGTGGCAATTAATGAGGCAATTGAAATAGCAAAAGTATACGGAGACACAAATTCACCAAAATTTATTAACGGAGTTTTAAGCTCTGTAATGACCAAACATAATAATATGAAAAAATGACAGTTAACAGATACAAAGAATTAGAAAAAACAATTGGAATAACTTTTAAAGATAAAAAGTTGCTGGATCATGCATTCATCCATAAATCTTTTATGAATGAATATAAAGGTAAAGATAAAACTGACAATGAGCGTCTTGAGTTTTTAGGAGACGCAGTTTTGGAACTTACTGTTACTGAGTTTTTATTTAAAACATATCCTCATAAAACAGAAGGTGAACTTACTAACTGGCGATCTGCTTTGGTTAAAGGTATGCATTTGGCAGAAGTTGGAGTTGATTTAAAATTAGGGAATTACCTTTATTTGAGTAAAGGGGAAGAAAAGTCTGGTGGTCGCAAAAAGAATTATATTTTGGCGAATACTGTTGAAGCTTTAATTGGAGCTATGTATTTGGATAAAGGCTATCGCGTTACACATAAGTTTATTAATGATTTTATATTAATAAAACTAGAAGAGATTTTAGAGCAGGGTCTTCATGTTGATGCTAAATCACATTTTCAGGAACTTGCTCAGGAACAGTTTGAAATAACACCTGAATACAAGCTTATTAAAGAACATGGACCTGATCATTCAAAAAAGTTTGTTATGGCTGCATTTTTTGAAGATAAAAAAGTTGGAGAAGGGGAAGGAAGCAGTAAGCAAAAAGCTGAAGAAGAAGCGGCTCGTAATGCTTTAGTAGAGGTGGAATGGAAAAATGAGTAACAATTTTCTTGTGTAGCTCGTTATAATTTTTGTATATTGAATACAGACAATTATTACTTAATTTCATATATAAACATGAAAATTTCTTATTCTGCAGCGGTTAATTCAAAATCCGACCTTCTTATTTGTCCTTATTTTGAAGATAAAAAATCAAATATTCCATATGAAACCAAAATTAAAAAGCATTTAGATCCAAAATTATTTAAAGGAAAAGCTGGCGAAACTTTATTTGTTTCAAGCGCCCGAATTTTGTTTTTAGGACTTGGCAAGAAATCCAAATTAGAATCAGTTGAAGTTCGCAATAATTTTGCAAAAGCAGCAAAAGGGTTATTAAACGAAAAGTACAATAAAATTGCTGTACATTGGCATTCTTCTTTAGATAATTATGTTGATGAAATTTTGGAAGGAATTTTGCTTGTGAATCATACGATTGAAAAATATAAAACAGGTAAAGCTCTTAAAAAAGCCAAAGAAAAGTTATTTGATGAGCTAACTGTTGTTGCTAAAACTCTTCCAAAGAATTTTAAGAAACAGGCTTCAATAATTGTTAAATTGGTTGATGCTGTTCATTATGTTCGCGATTTAGTAACAGGCCCTCCTAATATTATTACTGTTGATTATTGTGCAAATGAAGCAAAAAAGATTGCACGCGCAAATGGAAGCACAGTAAAAGTTCATGATAAAGCATGGCTTCAAAAGATGAAAATGGGAGCAATTTTAGGAGTGAATGCTGGTTCAGGCAATAAAGGAGCAAAACTGGTTGTGCTCGATTATAAGCCAAAAAAACTAAGCAAAAAAGATCCGATTATTATTATTGGGAAAGGTCTTATTTTTGATAGTGGAGGCTATAATTTAAAGCCAACAAAACACATTGAAGATATGCAGCAGGATATGGCAGGTGGAGCAGTTGTTTTTGGATTATTTAAAATTTTAAAAGAATTGGGATTAAAAAGGAGGGTGATTGGAATTGTTCCTCTTACTGAAAACATGATAGATTCAAATGCTCAAAGGCCTAGCGACATTGTTACAGCTTACAATGGTAAAACTATTGAGATAAGGAACACTGATGCAGAAGGTCGTTTAATTTTAGCAGATGCACTTGCTTATGGCGTTGAACAGTTTAAACCTGAATATACTATTGATATAGCTACTTTAACCGGTGCCTGCATTGTTGCACTTGGCGATAGATATGCAGGATTAATAGGCAATGATGAAAAACTTAATAAAAAATTAATTGAAGCAGGTAAAAAAACTGATGAATTATTATGGGAACTTCCTCTACATAAAGATTTTAGCGAAGCAATGAAGGGCTTAATAGGTGATTTGCGAAATGCAGACAATGGCACAAGTTATTTGGCTGGGACTTCGAAAGCTGGCTCATTTTTACAGAATTTTGTAGATAAAGCCAAATGGGCTCATCTGGATATTGCCGGGACAGCATATGTTCAAAAACCACACGCAGTAGAAAGCCAGTTTGGAACTGGGTTTGGAGTTAGGATTCTTGCAGAGTTTTTGAAAGGACTTTAAATTGTAGGACTCTTCAATTCCTCAGGTGCATCATCAGGGTATATAATATTTGGTCCCTGTTCAACTATTATTCCTTTTTCTTTTAAAATGTCCCAATTTGGTAAAACATCCGGGTATCCTTCCTGAAAAACAACACGTTTAATGCCTGCTTCAGCTATTAGGCTTGAGCAAACCCGGCAGGGGTGCTTTGTGCAGTAAATTGTTGCGCCATCAACGCTAAGGCCTTTTTTAGCGCAAAGTGCTAGGCACCATTGTTCAGCACAGATTCCATAGCAGACTTCGCGCTCATGGCCTGATTCAACTTTTTTAATGTTTCTAATACAGCCTATTTTGTCGCACGGGGTTTCAGGGTGCCAGTCATTTGAATGACAAACCAAAATTTCACCATCTTTTACAATAGCTGCTGCAATTTTTGCGCGCAGACAATGCGCTTTTGGTTCATGCCTGTCAATTTCTTCAAGGATTTTTTTATCTTCTTCTGTAATTGCCATAAAAGTTTTGTTTAATTTTACCCGAAAAATTATATCAACTATTCTTCGATTCTCCAAACCTCTTCGATTACAATTTTACCTGGAATAGTGAAGCCGGCAGCTTTTTTGTGCCCTCCTCCACCAAACTGGCTGCTAACTTTAGAAACATCTATATCATCATTTGCTGCTCTTAATGAGCCTTGGACATTGCCTTTTAAATCTTCAGATAAAAGTATGCTCATTTTGCAGTTTGGTACAGAATTTAAGTAGTTAATAATGCCTGAGAGGTCTTTTGGGGCTGCTTTGAGCTCATTTAATTCATCAGAAGTGATTTTTGAAAGGATTGTGCCTTTATTATTAACCTTAATGTTTGCTAGAACTTTACCCCAGAGCCGTAATTGTTCAACAGTTTTTGTTTTAAACATATACTTTACTATCTCATTAGCAGATGCTCCTGCTTGCATTAAATCTGATGCAATAAGGTAAGTGTCAGCATTGGTATTTGCATGCATAAAACAGCCTGTGTCGCAGTAAATTCCTGCTAAAAGATTAGTTGCAACCGCAGAAATTATTGGAATTTGTAAAAACTTAATGAATTCATACAAAATTACTGTTGTTGAGGCAGCATCAGCATCCACCAAATTAACTGAGCCATAATTTTTATTAGAAGCATGATGATCAATATTAATTAAAGGAATATCCTTTTTAAAAAAATCAGGTTTTATTTCAAAAAATTTCATTTGATCTTTACTACTGCAATCTACACTCACAATTAAATCAATATCACCATTTTCATCAAAAGTTTTTTTCATAACACTGCTGCCTGGCAAAAATTTCAGAGAAAAAGGGAGAGGGTCAGCACATGCGCATGTAACATCCATGCCAAAATATAACTTTAACACTTTGCCCAGAGCCAGGTTAGCTCCCACGCTATCTCCATCAGGTTGTCTGTGAGAGATAATAAGGACGTGTTTTGATTGATTAAATAAAGACGCGGCTTTTTTAAATTCTTGTTCCATAAATAAATCAGAGGTTGTGAGCGCGCGCCAAAGATTTGAGTATAAAAAACTCCTGACTTAATTTCAACTATCTTGAGTTGCTATAAACCAGGAGTCATTGCGCTTTACATTATTTTTATTTTTTAGTTCCCCATTTTTCCAGTGCTTTTTGTAGTGCTGGTTTATCTTTTGCGTACTCTTCAATGTCTATTCCCTGCATAGATGCTTCAACTGCCATAACAATTGCTGATGCACCAACTTGAGTTCCATCAGGGTGTCCATGGCATCCGCCGCCCATCTGACACACAATATCTTTACCCATTTTTTCAACAACCATTGGGATTGTTCCTGGATAAAGTCCACCAGAAGCAACAGCAAGTACCGGCTTCATACCA
Organism: Patescibacteria group bacterium; assembly: GCA_042577965.1. Classification (GTDB taxonomy): domain Bacteria; phylum Patescibacteriota; class Gracilibacteria; order UBA1369; family PNNO01; genus JAUVDZ01. The sequence continues at coordinate 9,534 of JBHPDK010000029.1, read as the reverse complement.
AACCATTCCTGGCCAATACTTTCTGCCTCAGGATTAGCCACTACACTGTCTTTTTCTAAATTATCAACAATTGTCATTGTTTCAAGTGCACCGCCTTCCATTTTTCCTGCACCTGCTGTACCAGTATGCAGCAGATCAACACCAAGCATTCTATAAACCTTTGCAAGTACAAGCATGCTAACTGTAAAGCCCGGAGGACGTGTAATTGCACCATGCATAGCTCTGTGCGCATGCACAATCTGACCTGTATTCTTTAACCTATAAGAATGAACCGCAGAAAAACCAAGTGTTACAACATCAAGCATACAAACTTCACCACCCAGTTCTTTAACAAGGTCGCTTCTTCGCATCATTTCATCAAAATCACTGTGAGTAATGTTTGCAAGATATGTCTTTTTTTGGCCTGTTTCAGCCTCAACTTTATCGCGTACTTCAAAAGTTGCTTTCATTCTATTATCAAAATCATTAAAGTCTTGAGAAGTTAAGTTTTCATCATCTTTTACTATATCGAGACCTTTACCATCAACACCACTCCAAGCTTGAAGCCCTACTTCTGCATGTTGTTCCCAAGTCAGCCCTACTTTTGGTTTAACAATAGTACCTGTCAAAGGCCGATCTTCAACTTTACAAATCTCACGAACTCCAGCAATCCCGTGAGCAGGCCCTGGCATTGCCTTAATAACAACTTCAGGGAATTTAATATCGCAAACACGTAAACTTTCAAGAATTTTCATTCCTAAAATATTTCCACAAATCGAAGATAAAATACCTGACATGTTATTTACTTCAAAAAGTTCAATAGGGTAAGCAATTTCTGCTAATCCTTTGTCCTCATCAAGCCTGGTAACATGCGGTTTAAGAGTATTGGCAATTTCATCATTCATAGTTGAGATTTTTGTCCAGGTACCAATTGAACTTTCTGCAGCTAGTTGTTCAGCTCCTTCGCCAAAAGGAATTCCTTCTTTAGTCTCGTATTTGTAGAGACAAATTATGTCCGTGTCTTTTGGTGTATAGTCCGGATCATAATAGTGGAGCATGTCTTTGTAAGTTTCCATTTTGAAAAACGGTTAATTATTAAAATACTCAATTTGTAATTATAGAAGAAACCTTATGCCTTCGCAATCCTTTCTCTTTCTTCAAACTGATTACCAGTAATAATAATGTAAATTATTGCAAAATATGGAAGAACTATAGATAAAAAGTTAAATCCGCCTATAAAAATACTTAATAAAAGGCCAGTAGCAATTATTGTTGAAACAATTCTTTCTAATAATCCAAATGCCAAAAGCGCACCAATCAACATGCTAAAAATTCCAGTGTGCACAACAAACCAGAAATTTGTATAACTTTCTATTCCAAATAAACTTTGCATAAAATTAGCGAGTGGCCGTGCTTCAATAAAAGCAACAGCAGCACTGTTGTCTAAAATATTATGATGAAGAGCAGCATAAGCTAAAGTAAAACCTGCTAAAAATCTTAAAACAGGTAATGCATATTTGCGATAATGATCAAAAAGTTCGTGTTTTCCTACTTTATGAAAAAAGAAGCTAAACGAAAGCGCATCTCTGTGAACTAAAAATAAAAATATTCCGATTCCCAAATAGACAGTGTAATCGAACATATCCAAAGCTGGAAACATAAAAAATCCAGCAATAAAACATGCAATCAATCCAATATTCATAAATCTGATAAAAATTCCAAGCACTAGCCCAAGGCCAATAACCAATTGTCCAATCCGAAGTATCCAGCCTAAGACTGATCCATCTAAACCTAAACCAGGAGCAAATAAATAATTATAAAAACCAGCTGAAATTAATAAAACGCCGGTAATAATTGATAAAAAAGTTGAAGATAAAAATGCACCTCTTTTTAATATATTAATCAATCTTTTAATTGAGAGGTTTTTACGTGCTACTAATTCCATAATTGCAGCAAATATAAATATTGATAGTGCAACTACAACTGGTACGATGTACCATGCAAATTGGTCGCTCATAATTAATTTATGGTTATTTAAGCAGCTTTTTCTTCACCTTCTGCAGCATCCCCACCTTCATCTGCAGCAGCAGCTTCTTCAGAAGCTTCGCCTTCAGTCCAGGTAATTGCCTGAACAGGGCATGCATCTACAGCAGCCTGAATATTTGCATCATCATCACCATCAGGATTAACAGTTTTTGACTTCCCGTTATCCTGCATTGCAAACACTTTTGGGCATAGTTGTACACATAATCCGCATCCAATACAAGTGTCATCATTTACTACAGTACCTTTACTCATATACTTTTTGGTTAAATGTCATCTTTCATAATATTTTTTTTATTCACTTTTGGCAAGATTTTAATTAACATACGAGTATGAAGTATAGATATTCGTTTCAAAGAGATTTAATTTACAAAGCTTTAAAGGCCTCAAAAAAGCACCTTACAGCTGAGGAGATTTATAAAATTGTTAAGAAAAAGCACCCTGAAATAGGCCTTGGCACAATTTATAGAAATTTAGGAATTTTAGCTGATATGCATAAGGTAATGAAATTATCTTTAACAGACCAGGCTTTATATGAAGTTGATGAAAATCCTCATCATCATTTAATTTGTAAGAAATGCGGTAAAATTACCAATGTTTATAAACCCGCGCATTTAAAATGCGTTAAATGTTTAAGCTTTGTAGAGGATTTTAAAGTGGATGAAGCTTATATTAATGCTTTTGGATATTGTTCTAATTGTTCAAAAAGCCTGTAAGATCCCGCGCTCGTTTTTGAGTAAGTTTGCGATCTTCAGATTTCATCAAATCTCCATCAAAAGTAACTTTCAAATATTCATGAACCTCACGAAGGTCATTTTCATCCAGGCCCTGAAGAAGGAGTCTTTCACGAAGTTCTTCAGTTACATCAAGAAGATGATGAGCATTAAAAGCAGTTAATTGCTCAACATATTCTAGCAGTTCATGCTTGTTTTGGAGTTTTTTTATTACTTCTTTTAAATTACCGGAGGGAAGATCAACGGGCGGGGGCTGATCATCAGTGGTATTCATATATGTTTTAATAAATATAAATTCTTATGCTAAAATAGCACAGGCACTAAAATATGTAAATATTTGTTTGCCAAAAGGTAGAAACATGGTGTAAAATGTATATATGAAACTTAGATATCTACATATCATTGTACCGCAGGGTGAAGAAGCGAATCCAAAAAAGGAACAGATGTTCCAGCAGTTTTTAAATAATCTTTACCGCTCTGTTAAAGGCCGTACTATTAGTTTAGAGATATTTGGATACAAGCAGTATGCATATTTTTATATAGTTGTTCCTAATGACCTTCATGCACTTGTGGAAGGACTTGTTTATAGTACTTATCCTGATTGTGAAATTAAAGAAAGCAAAGATTACTGTGAATTTGCTAAAAATCAAAAATTCAAGTTTGCAGGTTCAAAGCTTAAACTAAAACGAAGCGATATTTATCCTCTTTTAAATTTTAATGATTTTGAGGTTGATAGTTTATCTGGAGTATTTTCTGTTATTTCAAAAATTCAGCAGGATGAACAAATTTGGATTCAAATTCTAACTTCACCAAAGTCTGACACATGGGTTTATCATATGGCACGTAGATTTAGAATGTGGACAAATAGAATTAAGCGTGTATTTAGGCTTAAAAATTACATGAGGATGAAAGGCCGAAAAGAATTTTTTGCAGAAGAAAAGAAGTCATTTATTGAAAAAGCTGAAACTCATCCATTTAGATTCGAAATTAAACTGGCATGTTTTGCCAATGATCAACACAAAGCTAATACTCGTCTCGAAGCTATTGCTAAAGCATTTTATCAATTTAATAAAATTGATTATAACGAGTTTATTAAAACAAGACCTACTCAAAGCAAAGGTTTTATAGATCAATATGCAAAAAGGTCGATTTCTGATGCGCAGTTAATGAGCGCAAAAGAGCTTTCGACCTTGTATCACTTCCCAAATGCAGATCATGTACCCCATGTTGTACATGTTTTATCTAAAAAAGCAGAGGCTCCGCAGGATGTCCCAAAAACTCGTGGAAAGAATACAAGCTTTTTTGGAGTTACTAATTACCATAATAATTTTGATGAGTTCGGTATTAGCCGTGAAGATCGCCGAAGACATTTATATGTAGTAGGCAAGAGTGGTACTGGTAAAAGTAAGCTTCTTGAACTGTTTATTAGTGAGGATATTAAAAATGGTGAAGGTGTAGCGGTACTGGATCCTCATGGTGATCTTGTTGATAATGTTGTTCGTATGATTCCTGAGAATCGTAAGGATGATGTTATTTTATTTGATCCTGGTGATACTGACTTCCCAGTTGCATTTAATCCTTTAGTTAAAGTTGATGAGAGCCTAAAGATGCAAATGACAGTTGGATTCATTAATATTTTTAAAAAGTTATTTGGAGATAACTGGAGTGATCGCCTTGAACACGTTTTAAGATACACAACTTTAGCACTTTTGGACTCGCCAGACACAACGGTTTTATCTATTTTAAAAATGCTTTCTGACAAAAACTACAGACAGACAATTACAGCAAGAATTAAGGATTCTGTTGTTAAAAACTTTTGGGTAAATGAGTTCGCAGGCTGGAGTGAAAAGTTTGATGCAGAAGCAATTACGCCTTTATTGAATAAAGTTGGTCAGTTTGTTGCAACAAATATGATCCGAAATATTATTGGTCAACCTAATAATAAATTTGATATCAGAAAAGTGATGGACGAGAAAAAGATTCTGCTCATGAAGGTTTCAAAAGGACTTCTTGGTGAAGAAAACTCGAATTTATTAGGTGCGATGATTGTTACAAAAATTTATCAGGCAGCAATGAGCCGGGCTGATACTCCTGAAGATCAACGTGAAGACTTCTACCTTTATGTAGATGAGTTCCAGAATTTCGTTACGCATACCTTTGAAGAAATTTTATCAGAAGCCCGAAAATATAAATTGGATTTAACTATTGCTCACCAGTTTGTGGGCCAGCTTTCTCCTTCAATGATAAAAACCGTATTTGGTAATGTTGGCTCAATGCTCAGCTTTAGAGTAGGTGCCGAAGATGCATCAGTACTTGAAAATGAATACACACCTGTATTTAAAGTCCGAGATATTATCAATCTTGCAGTCCGCGATTTTTACACAAAGATGTCAGTAAACGGAGAAGTCCGAAAGCCATTTAGCGGCCGCACTTTAGATGTAATTAAACCAGAACAAGACTTTACCAAAGAAATTATCGAACAATCCCGAGCTAAATACGCTACTCCAGTTGCCAACGTTGAAGAAATGCTTAGCAAATGGGACGAATCAGGTGAATTTGAACTAAAACCTGGGGAAGCAAATGAGGATTTTGAGGAACCATTAATATAATGAAAAAAATCATTTATCTTGTCGGCAACCTCTTAGTTGAAGAAGACTCTCTTCCAATCAAGCTCAAACCGCAATTAGAAAAAGCCTTTCCGCAAATTGAATTTCGCGAATATGATCCAACAGAAGATCTTCCGGAAGATACAGAAGATCTGATAATTATCGACACAGTTGAAGGCCTTAAAGAGCCCCGAATTTTTACTGATATCGACCAATTCGCAACTCAAAAAACATATTCAATGCATGATTTTGACCTTGGATGGAGCCTTAAGTTATACAAAAAACTCAGAATGTTTAAAACACTAAAAATAATTGGAATACCTTCAAATTTTACTCTCAAGGATCATAGTGTAGTCATCAAAACCGTGGCGTCTATAGAATCTTAGAGCTTTATTGTTATGAGCAAATGCATGCACCATTAGTTTTTGGGCTTTACGCTTTTTTGCCCATTTAATGAATTCTTTTATTAATTTAGTACCGATTTTTTTGTTACGATACTGTTCAAGAATAAACATATCACCAATTTCACCAATTTTTTTAAGAGTTCTGTATTTAGGAGCAGTTCTGACTTCACCGCTTAAATATCCAATAGGTTTACCATTATCTTCAACAATTAAAGCATAAGAGTTATTGTTTTCGATTCTCATTTCAAAATAATCAGCGCAGGCTTGGCTTTTTGCCCAGGTAATTTTGTTTGTTGGATCAAACATTTCATATTCATCCTGCATTAAAAGATACATAAACTTTTGCATTGTTTTTATGTCATCTAGCTTTGCTTTTCGGATTTTAATTTTCATTAAACTGCCAGTTTAATTTCAAAAAGTGTGTGGCACAGCTCATGCACGGGTCATATGCACGAATCAACTTTTCTATTTCAAATCTTACATGATTTTTATCTAAATTTTCTCCGTCTTTATCAAGATATCCCTGTACAAGATGCCTAATGTCATTTTCAATATTAATCTGATTTTGTGCAGTAGGAACAACAATTTCAGCTTCCTGCACAGTTCCGGCAAAATCAACGTTCAAATAATGGTAAAGAGTTCCTCTTGGTGCTTCAATTACTCCAACTCCTTCACCTGCTTTTGGTGTTAGTTTTTCATTTGGAGGCTGATCCAGTTTTAAATTTTCAAGAATTTCAATTGAGTGGTCTATTGAATGGAGTACCTCAATAGCCTGAGCTAAATTATTATGATAAACATCAATGGATGGGAATTTTGCTATATATTTGTGAGCTGTTTTTTGAGTATTTTCATGCAAAGCATCAAAATTCACATTCATTCTTGCCAGAGCTCCAACCATATATTCTTCACCATGCAAAGTATATGCAAGTGCTGAAGAATAGGGGATTACGACCTCTTTTAACTGATGCCTGAAATGCTCTTCAGGAACACAAAACCCACCTTCACTACATAATGCAGGGCCTTCCAAAAAGCTGTAATCCTGCGTTTTTAGAGCCACAAACTTGGTTTTTCGTTCTAAACTAAATTTACATTTATCAAAAATATCCAAAGCAAATAAAATTTTATCTCTTACTTTAACCAATTCTTCCCTGGTTTCTACAATTTCACCCTCAGTTGGTAATTTCACAAAACCTCCAGGTATAGGGAAAGGAGCATGAACAGCACGGCCTCCTATTAAAGTTGAAAGTTTGTTGCCGGCACGTTTCAAATCAAACATGTCGTGTAACAAGTGGCCTTCTTTATCATCATGTTCATCAAAATCCAAAATTGAATCTTTGCCGATTATATCCGGCATTGTAAATACATACAGATGAAGCGCATGGTCACGAATCATTAAGCCATAAGTAAGAAGTTTTCTAAGAGCGGTTGTTTGCTCAGATGGTTTAAATTCAAAAGCATTTTCAATTGCTTCAATTGCAGCTAAAAGGTGTGCAATACTACAGGTTCCGCAGATTCTCGATAACAATTGAGGCACTTGTAAAAAAGGTTTTCCAATAATTGCTTTTTCAAAAAATCTTTTATTTTCCATTATTTTAAACTTCACTTCTTTTATTTCGTTATCAACAATAATCACATCCATATCCAGATGTCCTTCAATTTTTGATAAACCTTCAATATTTATATTAACTTGATGCATCTTTGTGGTTAACAATTGAATCATCTTCGGGAATTATTTTAAATTCATGAAGATATTTATTCATAGCTTTAATAAATTCAGTCTCAATCATTGGGCAGCCAGGCACTCTTGAATCAACCTGAATTAATTCATGCAAAGCATAAACTCTTTTATTTTGATGAAATTGTTCAAGATAAGGTGAAATCTCTTCCATCATATCTTTATTAAAATTGTTACGATGGCCAGAAGGAAGCCCTGTAACAGCACATGATCCAATAGCAACAACGTATTTTGAAACCTTGCGAATTTTTTTAAGTTTTTTAATATCTTTGTCAGTACAAATTGCTCCTTCTACAAATGCCACATCAATATCGCTTAACTCATTTTTGCTTTTAAGGATATTAATATGCCTAAAATCTAAAATTTTCTGCCATGCAAAAAAATGATCATTAAGCATCTCTGTGAACATGATTGTTGAATCTTCGCAGCAGGTAAAAGAAAACCAACCTATTTTTAACTTATTCTGATCATTCATCTACCACATAATACAACGCTGGAAACTAAGGTTCAAGACATATTCTCTACTAAATATCGTACAGCAAGCTTAAAGAATTTTTGATCAATTGTTAATTTCCCAATAATCGGCGCATTCATAAGTCGATTACTTTCCTTTCCTGCCAATTCAGGAAATTTCCTTTCAAATTTTTGACGAATTTCACTTAAAGATGCATGAATTGTAGGAATATCACTATGAATTGATTGCAGTATAGCAATACAGATGTGATCACCTAACTTAATAGCAAAATCAAGACATTCTTCTCTTTTAGCGAAAGCAATTATTTTAGCTGGATCCAATAAGTCAGCATAAGTCTCATACAAATTTTTTAGCAAAAAAGAAGCATTCACACGTAATAAGTCGGCTGTTGTAGCTCTTGGTTTAACTTTTTCATTAAATGTTGGATTTTCTGAAGACATTTAAAAGGCCTTAAATCAATAAGGCTGGTAATAATAATTGATAATTGCAAGTTTGTCAAATTTATTTTATTTCTGCAAGAAGCACAGTAACATTATCAATGCTTCCTTCACCATTATTCCATCTTTTTTTTAATTCTTCCTTTAGTTCTTCAGCAATTCTATTCAAAGCCATACCTTGCTGATGCCTTTCATCAATAAATTTAGCTACTTCTTCTGACCCTATTGTTTTTGTTAAGCCATCACTACATAACAGAATAATATCACCTTTTTGAGCTTGTTCTGTATGATGTTTTCCATTTAAAATGTCATCCGACTGAATACCTTTTTTAAAATCAATAAAACTTGGTTGTTGCCCTAGACTTTGCACCAATCCTTCAGGAGTTGAATTACCTTTTCCGCCTTCATCAATGTCTCTTTCATTAATTCTTTCATACATTTCATCAATTTCAGCTTCACTCATATCTCTGTTTTCTTTTAAAAACTGATATCCATTATCAGGTTCATTTTCCCAAACAACTTCAAGACCTCTGATAAGCATCGCAGTACTATCACCAGCATGAACAAATTCAACGGTTTTATCATCATGCACCTGCGCTGCAACCATTGTTGCACCAGTTCTTTTATATTTTTCATTATTCTCTTTGTATTCGATCACAGCTCTATGTAGAAATGTTGGAAGTTCTGCCATATCAAACATTTTCATTTCACCATCTCTTACTTTTTTAAGAAGCTGCGCTAAAACATGAATGCCAATATTAGAGCAAACTTCACCAGATCCACTTGAACCAACGCCATCAGTTACCATTAGTGTTTCAGAATCAGCATCTACAAAAATTCCGTCTTCATTATATCCTCTAAGGCCTTTGTCAGTAAAACCAGCAATCAAGATATTGTTGCAAACTATATTTAAACTTCCATTTTCATTGCCACTATAAGCATACATTTTGTCTGGGAGGATTTTTGCTTCGCTTAATTTGCCAGTTAAAATAGCATCATCAACTCCATAGGTTTTATGCTTTTTAACTTCTTCAAGATCAATAATTTGTGTTAGTGCATCATGAATATTAGCTGGTAAAGGCTCTTCATCAACAGGAAGATCAGCTAATTGATCATCAATT
>JBHPDK010000028.1:0-15052 GCA_042577965.1 Patescibacteria group bacterium | reverse complement strand
CTCATACTTTTATTACTTACCAATTCTCTCTTATTTACTTCAATGTCTCTTTTTTATCATTAAAATAACTAATTTTCCCGATTTTTCCTTTTATAAATTTAATGGGATTAGGAATTTTTGATTTACTGCCTTGTTTTGTCATACCAATATTTAGCTCTATTTGTTTACTTTCAATGTCATAAACTGTTTTTTTTATTTTTTGTTGCATTTCGTAATATTTATATGAAATTTCTTCAACTTCGGCGAGCGAGATTTCTGAAATTATGAATCGATGTATAATTCGATTTCTATCATTGTATAACTCATATAATTCATCAAAGATTATTTTGTCAAAGATCTTTAGTTCAAGCGCTTTTTTGTATATATCTTTTTCGGATTTCATTTTATCATTTGGTCCTTGATAAATCCATTTTGTTTCGATTTTTGTATCTTTATTAATAAGTTGTTTTTGTAATATGATTCCGGTTCTTAGTAATGCATCAATTTGACTTGCTAGAATACAAGTAACTTCTATGAAAGACTTACCTTCTACAGCTTTGTTCAACATGTAATCTGTCGCCGCAACCCCTTTAAGGAACGTTTCAAATCGGTACGAATTTAGTTCACTTTTAGAATTTTCATTATCTATTAAACTGAAACTAGATATTATTTTATAAATAAGAGATGTTTTTTTCTCTAAATTTGAAATAGTTTTAATAGATGAAGTTAAACTAAATACAACAACTTTTTTATCTATTAATCCGATCCATGTTTTAACAATAAATTTGGAACCGACTTTATCTGGAAAGCTATAATACTTGTGTTTGTTTATTTTTTTTAGTGAAAGTGTTTTTATTAAATCAAAAAAATTTTTTCTTTTTGTATTATCTTCTACATTATTAATTGAAATTTGAAATGTATCATAAAGACCTATTTCATGGTCTTGAAATGTATGAATCTTTCCAATTTTTAGTGAATATCTCCAATGATCTGGAACTTTGACTTCAAATGTACCTTCATTGTCAATAAATCTTTTCATAGAATTATAAATTATTACTTCTAATAATCATCATTAATTTCAATATCTTGCAACTTATAATTGAAACCATAGTTCTTTTTACTGAGCTTATTAAAAAAGTTTTGAAAGTATTTTGGAGTTGAATTTTTAATATGTTTTATTATTTCTTTATCTAATTCTTGTACTCCTAATAAAGTTGCTCTATATTGATCTTCTTTTATTCTTTTTTCATTTAGCACATATTCTCTCATATCATGATCGCCTGAGTTACAAGCAATTAATGCAAATTGAGAGAAGCACATGACATTTTCCTTAGCGAAATATCTTTTTAATTTTTTAATATTTTTTTCAGAAATTGAATTTAATTGTCTGATTGTATCAAGAGCCCACATTTCTTGCCATTCATAAATATTTTTTTTACTACAAATGAATTCAACTAACGTATCGCTAATAATTGGTTTTAATTTTACAAAATAATTACCTGCGGCAACAAAAAACCAACACAATGTGTTTGATAAGTGATGCCGTTCTTTAAATTGTTCTAATAATTCTTTTGTTAAATTATTTATATATTGCTTTTTAGCAATTTTATACTTCATTGAATCAATAATTTTTCCTACGAAAAATTTAAAATGTCTTTCTTGAAAAGTAGGATTTTGAGAATTTTTTAATTCTGATAGCGATTTTCCAACTAATAATATTTGACTCCTTTTTTTGGATTTAAAAGCATCACTTATAAGCCGAAGCATTTCTCTATCAGCATCAAAAACGTTTTTGAGGGTGTTTTTATCTATTAATTTGTAACTTATAGTTTTTTTTGCATTTAAATTTAGTTTTAATTCTCTCAATTCTTTAACCAATGATGAAATTGATTTTTTTAAATCAGTTCTATTCTTAACAAATAATCTAAAGTCATCCATAAATCTAATAAATTTTAAATGTTTGCTTTCATTTAATGCCTTGTCTACCGAATATAAATATATATCTGATAAAACAGTTGATGCTGTTGGACCTTGAGGTAGACCAAATTTGGGGATTTTATTATTTATTGTCCATCTGGATAAGATAGTATCTGTTAAAAAATGGACTGCTTTTATATAATTCTGTTCATTTGAAAAGAGCTTTAACCTTTGTTTCAATTCGTCAATACTTATATGTTCAAAAAACGCGGTAATATCGGTTACTAATAAATATTCGAAATCACTTTTTTTGCTGAGTTTTAAGGCGTCATCTTCAAAATCAAGCCAGTAATCTACAGATTTTTTAAATTTTTTGTCTTTTTTTCCTGAAAATCTTCTAAAGCTATAACTAGTTTTTGGTATTTTTTTATAAATAGAGTCAGCAATAAAATTGACTGTAGCTGTATAAACAATCCAGTCAATTAGTATAGGGCGCGCTCCAGGTCGTAGTGTGTAATTAGATTTTGGTACATCTATCTTTATTAAATCTTGTGGTAAATATTTTCTTTGATCAATACTGCTTTGAAGTTCTTCGATTAAAGATTGGCGTATTTTTTTGTCCGCAAGATCTTCAAATCTGAGCGGATCTAGACAAAAATCTTTTCCTGTTTTTTCATCGTTTCTAATTTCGGATATTGCTCTTTCAAAGTCTAATTTATTTATCCATGTCATATTTTCACATAAATTACTATTAATATATATTATCCCCACTCTATCAAAAAAACACAAATTTTTTATATAAGTTTGCCTTCATTCATATTCAATAGTTTTAATTAACAATAACCGCTCACCTCGTAAGGCAAACGGTTATTAATTTGTTTATTGTTTTTTTCCTTACGCCGCCTTCGCCTTCTCTTCAGCTTCTTCAGCCTCCATACTCGCCTTAATCCTCAGTGCTATCTCTCCAACCTAGCATTCTTGCAAGAGGAGCATTACATTGAGCATGAAAATTAATAACCATTTGCGTTAATTCTTCTTCTTCGCGAAGTAATCTGCGATTTCTTTCCCTTAAAGTTTCATCCCCAACCATCCCACCATGTGAACCATGTAATCCTTCTTCCTCCAAAGTTAAAAGATCCAAGGTCTCACGACTTAGAATTGATCCTTCTTCTAGTTGTTGCTCTGGTTTTTCAGGCATATTATATTAATTACTTTACGCCGCCTTAGCTCGATTTTCAGCTTCCTCAGCTTCCATACTCGCCTTAATCCTCATTACTTATATTTTAACTTATAAATTAAAATAATCGTAGATAGAATTAAAATTATAATATTTGAATATAAAACAGGCGGGGATTGAATTAAGATTCCATATATTAACCACGCAATTACTCCAACCTCAAAAATTAAATACATTTTAAGAGACAAATCTTTTGTATGTTTAGTTTTAACAACTTTAATTGTTTGTGGAATAAAAGCTATGGTTGTGCATATAGCTGCAATTGATCCAATGACTGTTATTTCATTCATGGTGATTTGATTACGCCGCCTTAGCAGCAGCTTCAGCCTCTTCAGCCTCCATTGAAGCCTTAATTCTCATAACGCCAGTAATGGCTGACCGCTCAGCTTCTCCGAGCTTCATAGATATGAATTTTACGGTCTCTTTAAGATTCGGTAATAACATATGCTCAAGAGCATTTACACGCCTCCTTGTTTTCTCAGTCTCCTCAGCTAACCTCTCTGCTTGCCGCTCGATTTGCGCTAGTTTAATCAATAAAGGCAGCACTTCCTGAAAGGCCTCGAGTGACATATCTAATTCACCTGAAGTCTGAAGATATCCATAATTTAAAATGTTTCCTTCTTGTTTTAGTTCAAAATTCGGGATCCGCACACTCATCACGTTCTTTGTTTCAACTTCAAGCGAAACTTTTGCAGAAGGGTAGAGGAGTGCGTTTTCAAGAACTTCCGGGTACATCATTGCTGATGCCTGCATAAAGTTTTTGAATGCTCCCTGAAGCTTTTCTTCAACCTTTTTACGAAGGTCGCGGGCTTCACGGATGATCTCCATGAATTTCTGCATAAGTCCATCCTGCTTGTCGCGCAGCAGCTTGTGACCTCTTTCAGCAGTTTTAATCTGCTTCTTGAGGTTAAGCAGCTCCATTCGAGTCGGATTTACATTAAGTTTTGCCATTTAAGTTTTATAATTAATTGTTATGAGGTATTTAGCCTCCGCTTCGCTTCGCTCCATAGGCGCCTCAAGCTTACGCTTTCGGCCCCCGCATATACTTTTCGATGTGTTCTGGTTTCACACGTTTTAGTTCGTTTTCAGGTAGGATTTTTAGAAGTTCCCATCCCATTGTTAGAGATTTAATAATATCTCGATCTTCTGATTCAGCTTGTCTTACATATTTATCTTCAAATTCATTTGCGAATTTTAAGAAAGCAAGGTCAGCGTCACTAAGAGCTGCTTCACCAAGGATAACCGCCAATTCACGAACTTCTTTACCACGTGCGTAAGCTGCGAATAATTGGTTCATCACACCAGAATGATCTTCACGGGTTTTTCCTGGTCCAATACCTTTATCTTTCAAACGAGAAAGTGATGGTAATACATTGATGTTAGGGTAAACACCTGCTGCATGTAAGTCACGCGCTAGTACAATCTGCCCCTCAGTAATATATCCAGTCAAATCCGGAATCGGATGCGTAATATCATCCTCAGGCATCGTTAGGATAGGTATTTGTGTAATAGACCCTTCTTTACCTTTTACACGTCCTGCTCGTTCGTATAGAGTCGCTAGATCCGTATATAAGTATCCAGGATAACCACGACGACCCGGAACCTCTTTACGAGCGGCAGATACCTCACGTAAGGCTTCACAATAGTTTGTAAGGTCAGTCAGGATTACAAGTACGTGCATTCCTTTTTCAAATGCTAAATATTCAGCAGTTGTAAGTGCCATTCTTGGTGTTGCGATTCTTTCTACTACTGGATCATCTGCTGTGTTGATGTAAAGAACGCTGCGTTCAATAGCACCTGTCTTTTTAAATTCGTTTGTAAAGTATTCAGCTTCTTCAAATGTCACACCCATCGCAGCAAATACTACTGCAAAGTTTTCTTCATCTCCTCCGCCTTGTTGAATATTACCTTCATCATCAACTTTTACTACTTTCGCTTGTCTTGCAATTTGCGCTGCAAGTTGTGCATGTGGAAGACCAGCTCCTGAGAAGATCGGTAGCTTTTGTCCACGTACCAAAGTGTTCATGGCATCAATAGTCGAGATTCCTGTTTGATAGAAATCATTAGGATAATCACGTGCATTTGGATTTAACGGATTACCTGCGATATCAATTTTATCTTCAGGAATTACTTCAGCTCCTCCATCAATAGGACGACCTCTTCCATCAAATACACGGCCAAGCATGTCTTTAGAAACGCCTAATTGAAGCGTTTTTCCAAGGAATCTTGCTTTAGAACCTGCAGCTCCAACACCCTGTGTACTTTCGAACATCTGTACAACAGCCATGCCTTCACGGGCTTCAAGCACCTTACCCTGCCGCACTTCGCCTGAAGCAGTTGTGATATCAACAAGTTCTTCGAACTTAATATCCTCAACGCCTTCAATCATCACGAGCGGCCCGGCAATGGATTTAATTGTTTTATATTCTTTTTGCATTGTATATAAAGGTTAGATTAATTATTTATGATTTTTGAAGTGACATAATTTCACGCTCTGTATCTTCCCAGAGTTTTGTGTATTCATCCTCTTTATCTGGAGCGATCTCTTTACACTTTGTGATTCTTTCCATAACCGGAAGATTTAAAAGATCATCAAAGTTGAAGTCTTCCTGTTCAACCACTTTTTGAGAATAATTATAAACATTCATAATTGATTTAAGCATCCAATACTGCTTTTTAAGTGGAGTAAATGCGTCCATTTCATCAAATGCATTCTGGAATAAAAAGTCTTCTCTTAGAGATTTTGCAGTCTCTAAAATAAGTCTTTCTTTTGGCGATAGCGCATCCATTCCAACTAAACGCACGATTTCTTCAAGCTTTGCTTCTTCCTGTAAAAGACCCATTGCCTGAGTTCTATAATCGCTAAAGTCTGGTGCGATTTCTTTTGCCCAATAATCTTTTACATTATCCTGATATAACGTATACGACGACAACCAGTTAATAGCTGGGAAGTGCCTTCTGTAAGCCAATTTTGCATCCAATCCCCAAAACACTTTTGTTACACGTAATGTGTTTTGAGTAACTGGTTCTGAAAGGTCACCACCTGGAGGCGAAACCGCTCCGATTAACGTTAGCGAACCTTCTCTGTCTTCGCTTCCTAAACATTTAACAATTCCTGATCTTTCATAAAATTGCGCTGTTCTTGAACCAAGGTAAGCTGGATATCCTTCTTCACCTGGCATTTCTTCAAGACGTCCTGACATTTCACGCAGAGCCTCTGCCCAACGAGAAGTAGAATCCGCCATAAGCGCAACGCTGTATCCCATATCTCTAAAATACTCAGCGATAGTTACACCAGTATAAATTGAAGCTTCACGAGCAGCTACCGGCATATTTGAAGTATTCGCTACCATAACAGTACGTTTCATCAATTTTTCACCAGTATTTGGATCTTCAAGTTCAGGGAATTCCATAAGTACATCAGTCATCTCGTTACCACGTTCTCCACAACCAATATAAACAATAATTTCTGCATCACAGAATTTAGCAAGTGTCTGCTGAGTTACTGTTTTTCCTGCTCCAAATGGCCCTGGAATGCAGCCTGCTCCACCTTTAGCCAAAGGAAAAAGTGTATCAAGAATACGAGTTCCTGAAACAAGTGGTTTATTTGGTATTGCTTTAGTTTTTGCTGGTCTTGGATTTCGGATCGGCCATTTTTGAAGCATTGTGATTTTGTGCTCTTTGCCTTCTTTATCTTCAATTACAGCTACAACTTCTTCAATATTAAATGATCCACTTTTAATTTCTTTTACTTTTCCACTGATTGCCGGCGGACACATAATTTTGTGCTCAATAAGTGAAGTCTCCTGCACTGTACCGAGTACGTCACCTCCTACTACTTTATCTCCTTCTGATTTTTTAGCTTCAAAATCCCATTTTTTCTCTCTGTCTAATCCTGGCACATCAAGTCCTCTTGTAATATATGCTCCTGCGATTTTTTGAAGCAATGGTAGAGGACGCTGAATTCCATCATAGATAGATTGGAGGAGCCCAGGCCCTAGTTCAACTGTCATAGTTTCACCTGTTGGGTAAACTGGCTCGCCAGGTCCTACTCCAGCGGTTTCTTCATATACCTGAATTGAGGCTTTATCTGCATCAATACCGATGATTTCACCGATAAGTTTTTTATCAGAAACACGAACTACTTCGTACATTCGTGCACCTTCCATGCCTTTAGCCACTACCAGCGGCCCAGACACTTTTATAATTGTTCCGTGATTTTCCATATTATAAGTTTAAGTTATTTATTAATTAAATTGCGGGCTCTACCCGAATATATCGCTTCCCACTGCCTGTTCCACCATCTTTTTGATTCGTGTAAGTCCGAATCCTTTAGTGCCTTTAACACCAGGAATCGGCACAACAGCCGGGAGAGCTTCTTTATTAAGTTTTTTATAATCGTCTTTAGTTAAAGGAGCCATATATTCCTCAAGCATAAAGATAATTGCGTATTTTTTTCTCATTTCACCGCCGCCTGCATCAATTTCTTCATTTACAAGTTCAAATAATTTTTCTTTAGCTTCGTCAGCATTACTTGCATTTACAGCAGTTGCACCCAAAGCTTTAAATCCTAAGATTTGATCTTTAGTTCCGATAATCGCCAGGTTGTATTTTTCTTTAGCCATTAGTATAAATTACGTATCATTTTTCTAATATGCTCTGGCTGAACATCATTTAATTTGCCAACCATTACAGCACGAATTATTTGTGCATTATTCTTTTTTGCCCAGAAATAAGCGAAAACTGGCTCAGGCCCAAGTGACATTCTCCTTGCGCTCTGAATATAATTATTAAGATGATCGTACGAAAGTTTATCAAGGTTAACGAATGATTTTTCTTCTTCATAACCTTTAACTGCCTCACGAATAATATCAGCATAGTCTGTATGCTTCATACTTTCAGCAAAATCAGCAATGTCTTTTCTAAAGCTATCAACAAACCTGTATTTTTCTAATAAACCACCTTCTATAAATCCTTTTTCTAATAATGCCTCTTCGCGATCCTGAATTTTAAGTCTCATAAAGAGTTCAATGTTTTTAAGGTCAATATATTTATTTGTGAATTCATCTAAGAATTTGTTTCCACTCTTTTCTGAAAGATCATTAATAATCCAACAAAATCTTTTATCCAGAATTATATCAATCATTTGTGGATCATCTGTTTTTTCAAAATCAACCTGAGCTAATTTAATACTTTCTTTAAGATATTTTTCAAATTCCTCATCAAGGCCGAATCCTGCTTCTTCCGAGTCCATCACAAATTTCCGCATACGTTCCAGGCTAACAGTTCCAAAATCATAACAATAATCTGCAACTTCTTCGTAAGTTTTGCCGCTATTCTTAGCCTTTAAAAGCACCTTGATATTGTGAAAGTCATACCTAAACCAAAGAATTTTAAACATATCTTTATAAGGAACGATTTTTTCAACCAGCTCTTTTGATTCTCTAAGTCCTGCATTAATTACTTCCTGAAAGTTCTCAACTTTTTCAATGTCTCCAACGTGTGCTGCATATTCTGTTTCATTTAAAATTTTATATGCATCTTTCGCATCCTTTGCCAAAACCATACGTTCGAGTTCATTTTCTGAGAGCAGTTTTGTCTCAAGAACTCTTATCCATGCTACTGATTGTGCGAATGCTGTGTTATCCATATTTATTCAAATAAAGTTTTAGCTACCTCAAGTTCAAGGTCGTCTTTTAGTTGTTTATTAAGAATTGATTCAAATGAATTATCTATTTCGATTTTTTCTGATTTAAGAATAAATCCACCTTTAATATCAGCTGAACAATCACATAATTTATATTCTTTGCCGCTAGCTTCGATCGCTGATTTAGTTTCTTCTTCTTTTCCTTTTGCAGGGCAAACTTTTACATCATCACCTTTGAGTCCGGTGTGTTTAAGTAAGCTTACGAGCATATCTTTATAATTGTCGCTGTTCACTAATTGTTTGAGCGCTTCTTTAAAAATACTGTCCATTAATTCACGTTTTTCTTTCAAAAGTTTATTTTTTGCTTCCATCTTTGCGTGAGTTTTCATTTTATTCAGAATTTTTTTAGAATTTTCAGCAACCTGTTCATCCATTTCTTTGGATGAGTCTTTTTCCTTTTTTTCAAACTCTTCATCAATTCCTTTTAATTTATCAGCATGCTCTTTTTTAAGAGTTTTCATCTTCTCTTCAGTGTCCTTTTTAATTTGATCAAGGATATCTGTTAATGCCATGTTTTTATTGTTAATTGATTTCTCACAGCGACACTCGACCATCAAAAGGTCAAATGCCACATGTCAAAATTCAAATTATGCTACTTGTATTCCAAAAATAAGAAGTACTGATACTAAAAGACCAAGTACTGCATATGTTTCTACCATCGCTGACATAATCACTGCTTTACCAGTGTTAGTGTCGTCTTTTGCAACTGCATTTAAACCAGAAGCAGATACTCTACCCTGATAGATTCCAGAAAATAAACCAGCAACACCAACCGGAATTCCAGCAAAGAAGAATTGCCATCCAGTAGAAAGGCTGATTTCAGAAGCAGCTCCACCAATTAATCCAACCTGGATTAAAATAAGAAGTGCTCCCAGGAATCCGTAGATACCCTGCGTACCTGGAAGAGCCTGCAAAAGAAGGATCTTACCAAAAAGTTCAGGTTTCTCACTGATTACTCCGGTTCCTGATTGACCAGCTACTCCAACACCAACTGATGAGCCGATGCCTCCCAGTGCTGCAGCGATTGCTGCTCCACCAACTGCGAGTGCTAATCCTGTTGTGATTTCAAACATATTTTATTTATGTTAAAGAATAAATTATTTTTCAGTTATATAAATGTATTTACATGCTTTTTTTAGTGGCTTGAATTCTCTTCCTCCACCTTCCATAAACTTTCCAAAGAATTCAACGAATTGAAGACGGCTTGAGTGGATAAACGCACCCAAAGTCGAAATCGCAATATTTAAAGTATGTCCCAATATAATCACAATAATTGCAAAGATGATTCCTACAAATGGAATACTCCCTACAAGTCCTGCAATAGTATTAAATGCAAATGCAATAATTCCTGTTCCAAGCCCCAGTGCCATTAAACGAGAATAAGATAGTACATCTGCGAAGTATCCAACTAAACCGTATAACGAAAGCACACCAGTTAAGAATTTAAGAACAATATTTTTTTGCTTCCTTCCCTGTGTTAAAACAAGGGCAATTACACCTGCGTAAACTAAATAAGTAATTATTCCGCTGTAATCAGCAAGGAAGATTCCACCTTTCGAAAGCCCAAATAATCCCATTATTACCAGGAAGTAAAACCACAAAAAGCTATCCATAATTGCATCTGCAATTTTCCCGTGTTTAATTTTCCAGTATCCATCAATTAAAACTCCAAATAATACTTGGACGTATCCTAAAATTGCAGCAAGAATCAAGAAAGTTAAAGGCCCGCTTCCTTTTGTTGGATTAATAATTTGCCATCTGAATGCGAGTTCGCCTTCTTCACTCATATAAGTTAGGAATCCTGGAGCCTGGTCAGGAGTCATTCCAAACCATCCTCCGAATAATATACCTGCAATAAATGTAACAATTCCCCCAAACATTAATAGTCTAATAAGTTTTTCTGCTCCTTCTCCAAATTTCAAAAATTTAAGTGCAAGGAAGCACATCACAAACAAAAGAATTCCATATCCTGCATCAGTTAAACATAATCCAAAGAAAACTATAAAGAATGCAGCCAAAAAAGGTGTTGGATCAACTTCATTTGGAAGAGGCAGTCCGTAAATATTTGTAACTGATTCAAATGATCCAATAAATCCTTTGTTTCTTATTGCCACAGGAGCTCGTTCATCTTCTGCTGGTTCAATTTCAATTAAATCATAAGCTTTAGTTTGCTCTTCTAGTTTATCTTTGATTTTTTGAAGACGTCTTAAAGGTACCCATCCTTCAAAAGCAAAACTATAATCTGTGTTTTCAGCCATCTGCTCAGCATAAATGCGATCTCTTTCCCAAACAAAGAAGTCATGAACTATTTGCAAATCATCATTATTTTTAGCTAAAACTTTTAATGCTTCGTCCTGCGAAGCCAGTTCTTTTTTAATTTCAGCCAGACGCTGCTCAATTTTTGAGATTTCTTGTTTTGCATCATGAGACTCTTTTGGCAGATCAACTTCGCTTAGTTTATGGGTCATCATTAATTCGCGAATCTGTTTTTCTAAATCTTTGGAAAATGTTAAGGCAACATAAGTAGTGCTATCAGTTTCATTTACAGTTTCAATATTAATAAGGTCTGAAACATTTAAGAGTTCTTTTTTAAATTCCTCGAAATCTATTTTTTTAATTGTTCCTAATAAAGTACGAGTAGATTCAGTTTCACCAACATTATCAAGTTTCATTTCAAGTTTTTTCCATGGTTCAAGTTCTTCTTTAGTTTGATTAAGTGCTGCCTGCTCGTTTTTAAGTGCAACCTGCGCTTCTTCAATTTCCCGGCATTTATTAACGATTTTATCAAAATTAAAATCCTTAGCTTTCTTTTTTACATCATCAATACTCAGAGTGAGTGGACCCTGCACTAAAGACCTTTGCTTGGCAAAAGGTTTAATTAATTTAAGTGCGAATTCAATATTAGCAATGTTAAGTTCAGCTCCCTGCGCAGCTTCCAGTTTAACCTGGTCAAATTTCGCTTCGCTCCCTTCAGTCGTCTCTGGCTCGATTTGTTCTGTAACTTCCATCACCCCAAGCCTTTGCATAGTATCAAGCAGTTTCTGCTTGTGAGCAGTAAGACCTACGAGTTTGATTTTTTGCATTGCTATTACAGCCATTTCTCTTTGAGCGCGTTAGTTAACTTAAATGTTTTTCAAAAACCTGAGCTATATATTTAACAGCTTCATCTTTTTTTGATGTGGCAGAGCCAATAAGCGAAGATCTGTTTCGATCTTCCTCTTCTGTAATCTTTTTAAATTCTCCCATTGCATCCTGTTTTGCCTTTTCAAGTGATTCCTGCCCTTTTTTTCTTAAATTGTTCTTTTGATCTTCAAGTTCTTTCTCTTTTTTTATTCTGTGATCATCTAAATTTTGGTGATTTATTTTGGTTAATTCATCGATTTTTTGGCTTGTTTTAGACTCTTCGTCTTTAATTTGCTGTACAGGATCTGTAGACATAGCTAAAAAGGTAAGGTTTAAAAGGTTGGTATTTTGTCCAGAAAATATTAGTTATAGCCCAGAAAAAAGTCAATACTCAAAACAAATAAAACATCAAACAAAGCTAAATTAACTTGACAACAGGGCATGATTACACTTAAATTATAAAACTAGAAATTAATTTAACTATTTATCAATGTTAGACGCGCTCAAATCTGGCTTTGAAGAGCCTCAAAATCCAGAAGAATTATGCCGATTGCTTGATATATATGAAGAACTTAGAAGAAAAAAAACTCAAATTAATCCAACAGAACCGGGATTCGCTGAAGTTGAATCTCAATTAAGTGGAGTTGAAGCTACATTAAGTAAGATTGATGAAGAACCTGATGCTTATAAAAATTTATTAATCGAAACTGCAGAAGCTTTAAGAAATTTAATTTTGAAGTTTTTAAAATCACACGGGCCTGAAAAGTTGCCAGTTGGATATTATTTAGATGTAGTTTATTTTATTAAAATATCTGAGTTATTAAATGACGGGCCAGCTGCATGGGAGGTTGTTAAGCAAATAGCAGATGCGCATTTAGATTATTATAATGAAATTAAAACTGATGATTTTAAGGGTTTTCATAAAGGAACGATCCTTACTTTAGTTGTTATGCTTCAAAATTTTAACAGTCAGATTCCGGGAATTCAGGACGCAATTAATTTGCAAGCTGAAGCTGAGCTTTTATATGCACACTATATGAGACAATATTTTGAAAATGTAGAGAAAAAAGATAGATATGGAGAAGAGATTCTTGAAGAAATTAAAACAAGAGTAACAAATACATTTGAAGCTGTATATAAAACAGCGCTTTTAGGTACAATAAGGTCTCTGGACCATGAAGCTGGCGAAGTGTATGCCCTCTGGGAAGATGTGGTTTGCGCATATGGAGAGTGGCTTATTAGGATAGGAGAAACAGATGCAGCAAAAAATCTATGCAATGAAGTTTTTATTAGAAATCCAAATACAACTATTTATATTGATTTAGGTTTTCCTGATCCATCTGAACAGTCATTAAGACGCTTAGCATATAAGAAAGATCAAGAAAAATCCAAAGTTCCAGTTAGAGCTAATGCAGATACGCAAATGGATGCTTTTACAAAAGAATGCAAAGCGCAGGGTTTACAACTCGAAGCACTTTTAGCAGTTTATGAAGGCCGAATTCTTTCAGCAGCTAGAATACTTCAAAACTTAGCTGATCTGGATACTACAATTGCACAGGAAACATCAGGCAGTATTAGTGGTGGACACCCTTTATTTAAAGATCCATATAAAGAGAAAGATAAAGATCAGGGAATGACTTGCAATAATTAAACTTTCACAATATTTACACCTTCCGGTAGAGAGTTCAAAAACATTTCGCCGTACGATTTTGTTAAAACGCGCGAATCCAAAACAATCACTCTGCCTTTGTCTTTTGTAGATCTTATCAATCTTCCAAAGCCCTGTTTAAACCTTAAAATCGCACGTGGCACCTGATATTCATTAAAAGAATTATCAAAAAGCGCACCCCGCGCACTGTGAATAGGATCATCAGGCGGATCAAACGGCAGCTTCTGAATAATAACTGTACTTAGCGATTCACCTTTAATATCAATTCCTTCCCAAAAACTATTTGTTCCAAATATAATTGAATTTTTTGGATTTTTTTTAAAAAGCTCAATAATTTTATTACGGCCTCCACTCAAATTCTGAGCCAAAATCGTTATATTGTGCTTTTTTAATTCTGGTGCCAACTTTAGATAAGTAGCTTCAATAGCTTTTTTTGCAGTGAATAAAACAAGCATCCTGCCTCCATTTTCAATTGCCTCTTTCTGAATAATTTCGCACATTTCATCAAAATAACCTGCAGTTGCAGGCGCTTTCATATCTTTATAAATTAAAACCTCAACCTGATCTTCATATTTAAAGTGTGAAGCCAGCATTACTTCTTCAAAATCATCATCAAGGCCAAGCTGATACTTAATATAATCAAACTTGTGATCAACAGTTAAGGTTGCAGAAGTTAAAATAATACTTTCTTTATCGTGCAGCAAAGTGCCCCTTAAATGTTCACGAACCTGCAAAGGCGCACACTTAATCCCCAAAGACTGATCCATTTTCATAAAAAGCCACACAATGCTTTGCCCAAAATCGCTGAGCCCATCTTCAATAATCACAAAAGCAAGTTTTCGCATCATATCTGCAATCGACTCCATTTCGTACTGAACATAAGCTGCAAAATCCTCATCCTCACATTCTTCAGCAAACTTATGCAGATCTTTATATAATTGCTCACCCTTAAGAACAGTATTTTGAGTTGCTGATTTCAAGCGCTCCCACTCAATCGAGTCCCTTAAATGTTCGTTAAGTGACAGATTTTGTATGAAGTTTGCATAATGCACAAATTTTTCATAAAAAATTCCAAGCAAACCAAACATTATTTCAATTTTCCCTTCAACTCCACTTAGTTTTTCAATTAATTCCGGTTTTGACTTTAGCAAATCTTTCAGATTTCTCAGAGGATGTGTTAATCCTTCATTTGTAAAAATTATTGTTAAAGCGTTTGTTGCCTCAGATTCCATGTGATGCGCCTCATCAATAATCAGATATTTGTATTCAGGAAGAATCTGAGTTGGCCCGATTGTATCAGTTAGGAGCAGTGCATGATTCGTAATTATCACATCTGCTTTATTGGCTTTCTCTCGTGCTTTATTTAAATAACAATTATTAGCAAAATGTGGATTATTATGCGGACATTTAATTCCATCAC
>JBHPDK010000027.1:0-15279 GCA_042577965.1 Patescibacteria group bacterium | reverse complement strand
CAGCACATTAGAGCCGTCATAAACTCAGTAGGGAAGTGTGCCTTCATGTAAGCCGTAAGATAAGAAATCATTCCATAAGAAGTTGCATGAGCCTTATTAAAGCCATATCCTGCAAATGGAAGTATCACTTTTTCAAATACTTCGTCAGCAAATTTATTATCCTGGCCTTCTTTAACTGCGCTTTCTATGAATTTTTTATGCTGTTCAGCTAATAATTCCGGAATTTTTTTACCTACAGCCTTTCTTAAAATATCCGCTTCTCCTAGGCTAAATCCAGCAAAATCGCGGGCAATTTGTAAGATTTGCTCCTGATATATTGCTACACCATATGTTTCTTTAAGAATAGACTCGAATGAAGGATGTAAATATTTTACTTTTTTAGGATTATGCGCACCTTTTATATAACTGGGGATCCATTCCATTGGCCCAGGTCTGTATAAAGAAATCATCGCAATAATATCTTCAAACTTTTTTGGTTTTAGCTGTTTTAAGTATCTTTTCATGCCTGGGGATTCCAACTGGAACACACCAGATGTGTGGCCTTTTTGGAAAAGCTTAAAAGCTTTGGAATCATCTAAAGGAATATCATTCAAAGTAAGATCAATATCTTTTGTTCTTTTAATAATCTTTATTACTTTTTCTAATAAAGTCAGATTTTTTAAACCTAAAAAGTCCATTTTCAGAAGTCCGATTTCTTCTATTGGCTTCATTGAAAACTGTGTTATTACCGCATTCTCATCAGCAGGGGAGCGCTGCAAAGCCGTATAGTTAACTAAAGGTTTGTCTGAAATTACAACTGCGCATGCATGAGTTCCTGCGTGCCGAACTGTCCCATCAAGATTAGCTGCTATATCTAATAATTTTTTTGATCTTTCTTCATTATCATAAACTGCACTTAAATCCGGGTCATTATGAATAGATTCTTTTAAAGGTGCATGCTTACCTAAAATTGTTGGTGGTACCAGTTTGGCGAGGCGATCAACTTCCGCATAAGGATAACCTAAACCCCGGCCAACATCTCTTACAACAGCCTTGGCAGTCATGGTTCCGAAAGTAATAATTTGGGCAACATTTTCGCGGCCATATTTTTCAACTACGTAATCCAAAACTTCGTCACGACGCGAATCAGCAAAATCAATATCTATATCAGGCATTGATACACGTGCCGGATTTAAAAATCTCTCAAATAAAAGACCATATTTCAAAGGATCTATAGTGGTTATATTAAGCGCATAAGCGATAATTGAGCCTGCTGCGCTGCCTCTGCCCGGCCCTACTAAAATATCATTATCTTTAGCAAATTTCACAAAATCGTGGACTATCAAAAAGTAAGTGTTAAAGCCCATTTCATCCACAACTTTTAGTTCAAAATGTAGCCTTTCCATAGCTTTTTCATGTTCTTCCTGCGGATATTTTACCTTTAAACCTTCTTCGCAGAGTTTTCTTAAATATTCTTTTGGATTTTCATTTTGCGGTGTTGGGAATGCAGGAAGTAAATGTTTGCCAAATTCAAATTCCAAATCGCATTGCTCTGCTATTTGTAGCGTATTTTCAATAGCTTCGGGAGTATCTTTAAATGCCTCTTTCATTTCTTCAGGAGATCTCAAAGAATAATCCCCAATATATTTCATTCTATCGCCATCCTGAACATTTTTACCTGTTTGGATACATAAAAGAACATCATGTACTTCTGAGTCTTCTTTATTTACATAGTGAGCATCATTAGTTGCAATAAGCGGAGCATTTGTGGCTTTAGAAAGCTCAATCATCTTTTTATTAACAATCATTTGATTTTCAAGTTCCGGATGATTTTGCATTTCTAAATAAAAATTTTCTGCTCCAAAAATATTTTGATAATTTTTAATAGCTTCAATTGCTTTTTCTTCACTATTTTGCAGAATTAATCGCGGGATTTGGCCTGCCAAACACGCTGTTGATGCAATTAAACCTTCGCTATGTGCTTTTAATAAGCCAAAATCCATTCGGGGCTTATAATAAAAACCTTCAAGTTGTGCTTTTGAGCAGAGTTCTAAAAGATTTTGATAACCTTGTTTATTTTTCGCTAATAAAACGAGGTGAAAAGGTTTGTTTTCATGGCCTCCAATTTTATCAAATCTGGATTCAGGAGCTATATATGCCTCAACCCCAATTATTGGCTTTATATCGGTTTTTTTGCAGGCTTTGTAAAACTCGATTGCGCCATACATTACCCCGTGGTCAGTCAATGCGATGGCTGGCGAATTTTGTTCTTTCGCTTTCCTGGCTATGTCTTGTGGCTTCCCGAGACCATCTAAAAGACTGTAGTGACTATGTACATGTAAGTGCACAAAAGACATATGGCAAAAAGGTTAGGCGCATCTACTCTACAGCGATGGTCTTTGTTTTACAATATGAACTTAATCTAAGTAACGGGGTTTACAAACGCTTCCAAAAAAGGTATAATAATAGTAGAAAATTTTATATATTTCAAAAAACAAATAACAAAAAAAAATATGGAAGACACACAAACTCCAAACCCTCATGAAAATGCCCCTCATCAAGATTCAGAGGCAACTCATGAAGAAGCTCCTTCTCCAAAAAAGAAAGGTGGCTTATTGAAAATCCTAATTGCAGTAGCAATTGTTGCAATAGGTGGTGGCGTTGCTGCATGGCTTTTATTAGGTCAGGCAGAAGAAACACCTCCTTCATTAACTCTTGGCGCTGGAAAATTCCAGGGTCAGTCACTTGGTGAAGAAAAAGGTTCACTGGTTTATGACCAGGCAGATGTTGATAATTTTCAGCCTGCTTCAGGTGCTGACTTTAAAACTTCTCCAGGAGGTGTGAATTATTTTGAACTTGTTGAATCTGCAACAATTGGTGAAATAACAGATGTTCGTATTATGCCGGAAGATGGACTTCAGATACTTGTAGCATATTACAGCCCTGGCGAAGCAGCTTTAGGACTTGATAAATGTTATCATATTTATCCGGTTGGACCGTATGACAAATCGATAACTTGTGAAATTACAGCTCCTCTTAATCTTGCTCTTCCTGCAGAGAGCGTAGTAGCGATTATTGCAAGTACGGAATTTAAATATGATGCTTCAGTATTATCAGATGTTAAAACACCGCCTAGTTCTTTTAGTTTTCAATTTATAGCTGATGATGAATATGGATGGACTTTGAAAAAAGCATCAGCTAGTGATTTTGATCACCCAAGAGCACAATATGTTTGGCAATTAACTGGTGCAAATAAATTCGAAAAAGTAACTGATCCTGCAAATGCCGATTTAGTTGATGGCAATGCACTTGCATGGTTTTATTTAGGTACTGATACAGGAACAGCAGATACAACAGTGCCGACTCCGGCTGTTTGTGGTGATGGTGTAACAGAAGGAACAGAAGAATGTGATGGAGGAACAGATTGTGAAGCAGATTGTACTTTAATTGTTACTGCTCCTGAATGTGGAAATGGTATTGAAGAAGACGGAGAAGATTGTGATGACGGGAATATAGTTGATGGAGATGGATGTAGTGCAACATGTGTAACTGAACAGCCTGTTACTCCAGAATGTGGAAATGGTATTGAAGAAGACGGAGAAGATTGTGATGACGGAAATACAGTAGATGGTGACGGTTGTTCATCAACATGTCAGACTGAAGCTGCTGAATCAGATGCAGATGTTTGCGGAGACGGCGTAATAAATGCAGGTGAAGAATGTGATACAGAAGATTTAGGAGGTGAGACTTGTTCCTCAGTTGGTGACTATACTGGCGGACTATTAAAATGTAATGCAAACTGTGAATTTACTACCTCTTTATGTACTGATGCTACAACAACAACTACAACTACAACTACAACTGCTACTGAGGCAGCAGGTACTACAGCAGGTACAGCAGCAGGCACTACAACTACAGGGGGTTGGACACTTCCAAGTGCTCCTACTGAATCAAATGTAAAAATTCAGAGAATTGAGTATATTAGTGATATACCACTTGAATTTGGAGAAGGAACACCTGCAGAATATCCTTACGATATGTATTTATTTGATATTGGACATGATTCTTCAGAAAATCATTTAGATCCACCATCAACTTTTGTTAAAGAAGATAGTAGGCCTGATATTGCTGTTTCAGCAATTAAAGTTGAAGTTGATTCTTCAAGTGGTGGGCCAGCAATTTTAAAACAACTTGCTTTTGAAACTACAGGTTATAAACGAACTTCAGCAAGTGAAGAAGAAGTTGCAACAATGCTTGATCTTTTTGATAATGATGAAGAAAATTCATGGTGGTGTATGGGTAATATTTCAGATGGTGATTGGGAGATTTGGAGAGTACTACCATCAAATGCATCAAATACTCCAGGTTATGTATCCCAATTGGTTCTTTCAAACAATACGATTCTTCAAGACGTTGGTCCTATTCCTTTATTTAGTGCCTCTGTACCTCCAGATACATCAATCAATGCCACAAATTTTGACACAAATTTAACTATTGAGCCAGGCGAGTGGGCAATATTTGTACTAATTATGCATAATATGGATACTTGCCATGATGAAAGTGTTGGTGCTGATTTAACTTCCAGATCACAAACAAATTTTCATGCTGTTGAATTTGTTGATAGATATGGATTACCTGTTAAAGACTCTAGTGATGTAGTACAAGAACAATTTGCTAATAATGAAATCCTAAATGGTGATGAAGAAAGATGGACTTACTGGGAATAAACTAATTTAAAAATTAAAAGGCCCTGCCACTTGATTGGTAGGGTCTTTTTTATATTTCGCTTCATTCGCTATCGCTCATTCCAAAGAGCTCCCTTTGGTCGCTCTACGATCCGTTCACTTCGTTCACTCCATAGAGCTCGGCCTAAAAGGCCTCGCTCCTGGTGCCGAGGAGAGGACTCGAACCTCCACGGCTTGCGCCACCAGTTCCTAAGACTGGCGTGTCTACCAGTTCCACCACCTCGGCATAATTTGATCATTGACCCTTGACCTTTGATTGAAATCAAAAGTCGAGTCTTTTTCAAACGCCAATCAAATTTACCAAATCCCTTTTAAGTAGTCAATAAATTCACAAAAATCACTATTATATAAAAAAACAAAAAAAACATTTGACAAATCCGAATTAATTGATTAATATAAGTGACCAAAATACTTTTTAAAACAATATTGCAACTTTATCAACATTCTTGCTTGACATATCATCACATTACTAATATCCTACAAACACCTTAGCTCCAACCCACATAATTATGAATACATCAAAACCCCAATCTCGTAACATTACCATAAGTAAACTCAATCTTTCTGAGATACTGGAAGATATGTTTCTGGTTCTAAGCCAGAAAGAAAAAGACGTTATTGTTAAACGTTTTAGCTTAAACAATCAACCTAAGATGACATTAGAGAAGATTGGTAAGCAGTTTTCAGTAACCAGAGAAAGAATCAGACAAATTGAGAAGATTGCTCTTGGTAAGCTTAGAAGAACAGTTAAAAGTACTAAATTAAATGAAATAAGCACGCTTGCTGTTGAACTTATTGCTAATAAAGGTGGTGTAAGCACAGAGAAAGGTTTAATTGCAGATATTTTGAATGTTCTTGGAAGCACGGAAGATGTAGATGCAAACATAATCAGACTTTCTTTAAATATTACTCCTGAACTTGAAAAAACTGAAAAAAGTAACCTTTACTTTCCATTCTGGAGAACAACTGAATTATCTGAATCAACAGTTAAAGCAATTGTTACAGCAGGTGTTAGCTTAATGAATAAGGCAGGTGATGTAGTCCATCCGGATACATTAGCAACTGATATCCAAAAAAATCTAAAAACAAAAGGATTAAATCTAGAAAAACCAACTATTATAAATTCTTTAGAGGTAGACCAAAGAATAAAGAAGCTAAAAGAAGGCTTTGGTTTAATGAGCTGGAGACATATCAATCCTAGAAGTATCAGAGATAAAGCATATATCGTTTTAAAGAAAAAGAAAGATCCAATGCATTTTATTGCAATAGCAAATCATATCTCTGAATCAGGATTTGATAAAAAAGTTGTTACCACTCAAGCAGTTCATAACGAACTAATCAGATACGACCAGTTTGTACTTGTTGGACGCGGCCTTTATGCTCTTAAAGAATGGGGCTATAAAAAAGGAACAGTAGCTGATGTAATCGAAGGATTACTTGAAAAGAAAAGTCCTTTAAGCAAACAGGAGATCATCAAAGGTGTAATGAAGCAAAGACAAGTTAAAAAAGGCACTATCTCACTTAATTTACAAAAAAATACACATTTTGTGAGGGTTGGTCGTGCAATGTATTCTCTTGATAAAAGCAAAAAATAACAATATCCTAATTAACGATTAATAATTAACTATTAATATGGATGATTGTATTTTTTGTAAAATAATAAATAAAGAAATAAATTCCGAAATAGTTCACGAAGATGATAAATGCGTTGCTTTTAAGGATATAAATCCACAGGCACGTATCCATATTTTACTTATTCCTAAAAAACACATTCCTACAGTTGCTGATTTAGAAGAAGGGGATGAAGAGGTAATTGGCCATATGATTAAGGTGGCGAAAGATTTAGCCCAGGAGAATGAATGTAAAGGCTATAAACTGCTATTTAACGTAGGAAAAGAAGCAGGACAAATTATTTTCCATGTTCATCTGCATTTGATGGGGAACTAGGCTTAACCTTGTGTAGTATCGCTAACTCTTTCCTGTACTTCTGCCTGGATGTTTAAAATGTTATTCTTTTCTGCATCGATTGATTGGTTGATTGCATTTAATACAGGTGCTTTATTATCTTCTGTTACTACATTTGTAAATTCATTCAAATGAGGATTTCTTCTGCCTGTTTCTACAATTAATCCATTTGGGCCAACTCCACCAACATCGACACCAAGCATCTTTCTTAATCGTTCTGTAGCATACAATTTATTTGATCTAGGTTGCATTTCACTTCCATTTGATGCTCTGAAATTTCCCGCATGAATCAGTCCGTCCATATGCAAATTCGATACATCTTCCGGCATTAATTTAGCAGTTAAAAAGGCTTGAACATAAAGAAGTTCAGAGTGCTCAACTACATTTTGTGGTTTCCCTCCTTCTTGATATTTTCTACCTTTTTTAACTTCAAAAGGGCGACCAAAAATCTCTACTGTTTCTCCTACTTCAACACCTAATAAATTTCTTAGTTCTTTTTTTAAATAAAGAGTTTTTCCAAGTGGATCTTTTGGGCCCTCACTAGTCATTATAGCTCCACTAAAGATAGATTGAATAATTTCTCTAATTTGTTCTTTAGAAAGTTGTGTCTCAGGAACTCTTCTTTGAGTAGTTTCTGGATTTTGTGTTGGATTCATTTTGTTTTTGAGTTAAGTTTTATTTTTATAACTATACTAAGCATAGCATATTTTAAGCATTTAGTAAAGATTCTAAATCTTTATTTCCAATGACAAATCCACGGGCTTTATATTTTGTGTAAGGGCTCCCATTGAAATAATATCAACGCCAGACCGGGCATATGATGCGAGATTTTTCTTATTAATACCGCCTGAAGCTTCAAATAAAAGGTCGTCATAAAGATTTTCTTTTTTAAGAAGGGCAATTAGTTCTTCAATATCTTTGGGCTTCATATTATCAAACATAATCACAGGTGGTTTTGGAATATCGAGTTTTTGGAGTTTGCGCGCTGTTTTTAAAACCTGGCCTTTTTCATCAATTTCAATTTCAAAAAACGCATAAGGATTTTTTGGTTTTTTAAAGCCATTTAGGAGCTTTTCGATATTTTTATGTAGAGCAATATGATTGTCTTTTATTAAAATTGCATTTTCTAAATTTAGTCTGTGAGTGCCAGCGCCTGCAATAGTAACTGCTTTTTTATCTAAAAGTCCCCATGTAGTTTTGCGGGTAGGAACAATTAAAACTTTTGGATTTGCTTCTTTTGCAATATCAATCAATTTTTTAGTATAAGTTGCGATTCCACACATATGTTGAAGAAAATTCAAAATAATTCGCTCAATTTTGAGGATATTACGAACATCTCCTTTAATTTCGAGTAAAATATCATCTTTTTCAAATGTTTTGCCATCCTGAAGGCTTTGAATTACTTCTAATGATTCAAGTCGAGGTCTGAATGTTGGATCACTAGTCATCAAAAAGTAAACAATTTCTGTGCTTCCAGCCATAAGTCCTGGTTCATTAGCATAAATTCGTGCAACACCATCTACTTTATTATGAACAACGCTCTCCGTTGTTATATCACCGGCCTGCCCTAAATCTTTTTCAAGTTCTAAAAAGGTGTATTTAAAAACCCATTGTTTATATACTAGATTATCAAGAACAAGTTGATCTTTCTGATTAAAAAGCTGTTTTGCAATTTGAGCGCGATCTTTTTTCATGGTAATATTGGGCACCGGTTAATCACCATTCTTATATCATGCTTCCTGAAAAGTATAAAGCCCTTTCTGATGAGCAAACACTGCCTTTAATTGAGAAAGCAAAGCAGGCTCTTAGTGATAAGGTTTTAATTCTTGGGCACCATTATCAGCGAGACGAAGTTGTTCAATTCGCAGATCATGTTGGTGATTCTTTGTATTTATCGCAAACTGCAGCCAAATCAAAAAGTCCATATATTGTGTTTTGTGGAGTTAGATTTATGGCTGAAACAGCAGATATGGTCACAGGTTCAGATAAAATTGTGATTTTGCCTGATCTTTCAGCTGGCTGCCCTATGGCTGATATGGCTCCTGTAGATCAAATTGAAAAAGCTTGGAAAGATTTAGAAAAGATAATTGATGTAAATGATGTTATTCCAATTACTTATATTAACAGCTCAGCTGAAACAAAAGCCTTTTGCGGCCGTCATAATGGGCTTGTTTGTACGTCTGCGAATGCTGAAAATATTATTAAATGGGCTTTTGATCAAAATAAAAAGATTTTCTTTTTCCCGGACAGATATTTAAGCTCAAATGTATCAGCTAAAATTGGCTTAGATAAAAGCCAAATAGCACTTTGGGATAGGGCAGCAGAATATGGCGATCTGAAAGAAGATCAAATAAAAAATGCTAGAATTTTAGTATGGAATGGATATTGTCCTGTTCATGCAAAATTCAAAGGCGAAGATATTGTTAAGCTTCGGGAGAAAAATCCAAATATAAAAATACTTGTTCATCCTGAAGTGCCTGAAGAAGTTGCTGAAAAATCTGATTTAATGGGCTCTACAAGCTTCATAGTCAAAACAATTCAGGAAGCCGAGGCAGGTTCTGAGTGGGGGATTGGTACTGAAATTCATTTGGTTTCGCGTTTATCAAAAGAGCATCCAGATAAAAAAATATATTTAATTGGTACTCCAATTTGCATGTGTTCAATGATGGATAGAATTTCGCCTCAATATTTGCTGTGGATTTTAGAAAGTTTGAACAAAGGTAAGGTTCAAAATCAAATTAACGTCAATGAAGATACTAAAAAAAGCGCATTACAAGCGCTTGATCGAATGTTTGAATTATCTTAAATTATTTAGTTTTCTTTTCCTTCACATAAGAAATCCAAAGGTCTTTAATCATATCTGCTGTAGCAGAAGCCAGTTTTGATAGAATTTTATGAAGTTCTCTTAATCGGGCAACAAGGCTATTTAAACTGTTTGCATCTCTTTCTTTTACTATTTTTTTAACTTTTTTATTTAAAAACTTAATTTCTTTTTTAAGTTCTTTTTGAACTTGTCTAGTCATTTTTCCAATTGAAGGCACGGCCATTTTTCTTTTAATTGCTGCTGCACCTGCAGCAGTGCCAGCGCCGCCTCCTGCATAACCTTCTTTTGCCTGTTTTTCACCCTCTGAAACCTCGCCAGTTGTAACTTCTGCTCCTTCAATAATCTCACCAGCCTCAATTCCCACTGATATAGTAGCTTCTTTAACTTCTTTAGCTTCTTTTCGTTTAGGTGCCTCAGGAGCCTTTGGAGCTTCAGGTTTATTTTCCGGGCTTACTGGTTTTTGTTGTCCTTGATCTGCCATCAATAGTAATTAAGTCTTCTTTACATTATACGTGATTTTGCGGTTTAAATAAACTCTAATTTATGATATATCTATTTAAGATTATAACCTAAATGACAGTGAAAGAAATAGAAAAGGCATACCTTGCAAAAACTTATGAAGATAAAATATATAAAAAATGGGAAGAAAGCGGTGCATTTACTCCAAAAATAGATCCAAATAAAGAGCCATTTACAATTTCAATACCACCACCAAATGCTACAGGAACCCTTCATTTAGGCCATGCATCATTTTTATCTCTACAGGATATAATGATTCGTCATAATAGAATGAAAGGTAAGCCGACTTTATGGCTTCCTGGAACGGATCATGCTGGAATTGCAACTCAAAACAGAGTTGAAAAGAATTTAGAAAAAAAGGGGATTAGCAGGCATGATTTAGGTCGCATGAAGTTTTTAGAAGAAGTTGATAAATTTGTTGAAAATTCACGGGATACAATAAGAAAGCAAATCAGAAAAATGGGTTCTTCTTGTGATTGGACTCGCGAAAGATTCACATTAGATGAAGGTTTATCAAAAGCAGTCAGAACTGTATTTAAAAAGATGTTCGATGATGGCCTAATTTATAGAGGAGATAGAATTGTAAACTGGTGCCCGCGCTGCGAATCAACTCTTGCAGATGACGAAGTTGATTATAAAGAAGTTAATGAAAAGTTATATTGGATAAAATACGGACCTTTTAAAGTTGCAACAACAAGGCCTGAAACAATGCTTGGGGATACAGCAATTGCTGTGCATCCTGATGATACAAGATATAAAAAAGATGTTGGTAAAAAGTTCACGATTCCCAGCCCAAATGAAGAATTTGAAGTAACAGTTGTTGCAGATAAAGAAGTTGATATGGAATTTGGATCAGGTGCAATAAAAGTTACACCTTCTCATAGTTTTGCTGATTTTGATATTGCGAAGAGGCACAGTATTGCAGCAAAATCTGTTATTAATGAACAGGGAAGAAT
Source organism: Patescibacteria group bacterium (assembly GCA_042577965.1). GTDB lineage: Bacteria > Patescibacteriota > Gracilibacteria > UBA1369 > PNNO01 > JAUVDZ01. The sequence goes on along the minus strand of JBHPDK010000027.1, from coordinate 4,291 downwards.
GATGGATAATTGCGGCAAATTTGCTGGTATGACAACTAAAGAATGCAGAAAAGCATTTGTTGCGGATCTTGAGAAAATGGGACTTTTGGAAAAACAGGAAGATTTTATGCATAATTTATCAATTTGTTATAGATGTAAAACTCCAATTGAGCCATTAATAAGCAAACAGTGGTTTGTTGAAGTAGATAAGCCAGTAATTAAGCATGATGGGAAAATGAAATCAATCAAAGAGCGGTCGATTGAAGTTGTTAAAGAGGGCGAGATTGAGATAATTCCTGAAAGATTCAATAAAATATATTTTCATTGGATGGAAAACCTACACGATTGGTGCATTTCCCGCCAGATTTGGTACGGACATCAGATTCCTGTTTGGTATTGCTTGGATTGTGATGAGGAAATTGTATCAGTTGATGCTCCTGATAAATGTATAAAATGTAAAAGCTCAAAGTTAAAGCAGGATCCAGATACTTTAGATACCTGGTTTTCATCTGGGTTATGGACTTTTTCAACACTTGGCTGGCCTGAAGAAACGCAGGATCTTAAATATTTTCATCCAACAAATGTTCTGGAAACTGCTTATGATATTTTATTTTTTTGGGTAGCTCGAATGATAATTATGACAACTTATGCGCTTAACGAAGTACCCTTTAAACAAGTTTATTTACATGGAATAATCAGGACTCAAGATGGTAAAAAAATGTCAAAGTCTGATCCTTCTACATGTATTGATCCTTTGGTGATGATTGATAAATACGGAACTGATGCACTTAGGTTAAGTGTAGTAATCGGATCTACCCCAGGTAATGATTTGCGGCTTTATGAAGGGAAAATCGCAGGTTATAGGAATTTTGTAAATAAAATTTGGAATGCAGTTAGATTTTCATTATTGAATATTGATGAGGAAGCTTTAAAACAAGATTTTGATCCTAAAAAACATATTAAGTCACCTGCAGATAAATGGATTTTAACTAAACTTGAATATCTGATTAAAGATATTTCTGATGATATGGATAAATATCAATTCAGCGAGGCAGGAAACAAAATTTACAATTTTACCTGGTGCGAGCTTTGCGACTGGTACGTTGAATTTAGTAAAGGGGAGCATTTGAATCCTAATGTTCTTACATTTGTTATCAAAAATCTACTTAAACTTTTGCATCCGTTTATTCCTTTTGTTACTGAGGTTTTATGGGAGCATCTTCATTCAGATAAAATGCTTATTGAAGAAGAATGGCCTGCGTTTAATAAAGATTTAATTTTTGCAAAAGAAGTAGAAAATATGGAGCTTTTACATCAGATTATTGCTGATATTAGAAGCGCAAGAGCCCAGCACTCGGTTGATCCTGCAAAACAAATCCACGCGGTTATTTATGCTGCTAAATATAAAGACTTTTTAGAACAAAAACGCGAGCCACTTATGCGAATGGCCAGGCTAGGGGAGTTAGAAATATTTGAAAAAGGTGAAAAACTCGATCATGCAATTGCTCTTCTAACAAACGAACTTGAAGTTTATCTGCCTTTACATGAAATGATTGATACAGATAAAGAGAAAAAGCGTCTGCAGAAAGAACTCGAAAATTTGAAAGGATTCGAAAAAACATTAAGTTCAAAGTTAGATAATGATGGATTTGTTAAAAGTGCTCCACCAGAGGTTGTTGAAAAGGAAAAGAAGCGCTTAGAAGAAACCACGAATTCTATTAATAAAATCGAAAGCGAACTTTCAGAACTTTAACATTTTTTGGCTTTTAAAAGCCAAAAGCAATGGGTCAGGGCTTCCTAGGAAGTTCTTATTTTGTCTGTGAGCCAAAATTATGGTATAATATACTAAAATAAAAATAAAAATGCAAAACGAAAAAGCCCAGGGCTTAAAAGAAATTGAAGGACTTATAACAGCAGATAAGCTAAAAGAAGCTTATGATCTTTGCAATAAATTACTTTTGAATTATCCGGAAAGTGTTCGAATAAACAGAGCTCAAGGTAAAATTGAAAAACTGGTGTATAAAAAGAATCTGGAAGTTGTTAAAAAAGACATGGATAATCTCAAACCTTTATGGAAGGAAGGCAAATACACCAGTATCATTTCTAAATTAAAAGAGTTGCAGGGATTTGTACCAGGTTATGCTCCAATCCAGAAACAGCTTGAAAAAGCAGTAAAACTAGAAACAAAACAAAAATATAAAACACAGAAGCAAACTTTAGATGATTATATGAATGCAGCAAAGAAATATTTGAATGAAAAAAACTATAAAGAAGCAATAACAACTTTGAAAAGAATTTTAATGAAGCTTCCGGAAAATGAAGAAGCGCAAAAAATGCTTAAAGAATCACGTACTTTATATATCGATCAGCAAATCCAGGAGAATGGTTTTCTTTTAAAGAGCAATAAATTTGATGAAATTGCGCAGTTTATTAAACATTTAAAGCATGTTGATCCTGATTCTAATAAAATTACACAATTAATTAATAAATTATCTAAAAAAGAAGAAATAGCCAGAAAATTTCAAAAGATGGATTTCACGTATCAGTCTTTTGAAGAACTAACAACTTTATATCAAAAACAAAAATACCAGGCTGCAATAAAAGGCTTAGAGGAATTAGTGAAGATTGAAAAAGATAACTTTAAAGCATTAGAAATGCTTAAAAGCGCTCGAAAAAAGTTTGATAAACAGCTTATAAAAGAAGTTATTACAAAAATTAAATTACTTCAAACAAAGTTTAGAAAGCAAAAGAAACAAATGCCTAAAGAGTTTATAAGACTCTAATTATTTCTTTTTAGCTAATTTATATTGCTCACGACCAACACGTTCAAACTGAGGCTTATTCTTTAAGTTAAGAATGATTGTGATTTTCTTAACCTGCCTCTGTTTTAATACTTCGTTTATAAGAGCTTCCTGTGATTTAGCTTTACCGTCTTTTAAGATGTCTCCAATTATATCTGCAACTGTTCCTTCTTTGTATCCCCATTCTTTAAGAGCATAAATACCTCTTCCTATTAATACAAATTGATCGTGCCTGATAAGTTCGTTATGAACAGCTTGAAGATTAATTCTTTTATTATCAAATTTCAGTTCTGTAATTTTATTCACAATATCAATAAAATGAAGAGGTTTCTTGTTTTTGTTTAGTACAAAATAAATTTTATCCCGAAGTGTTTTTGGATTGATGTGCCTCCAGGTTGCAAGCCCAATACCATTTTCAACTGGTTTTAATCTTTTATCTAATGTGAAAAGAGAAATTATTTGTTGAAGTTTTGAAGCATCCAATTCTTTAAAATGTTTCTTTAGATCATCGAATATTTTACTGTTAGCAAGAATGTCTGTCTTTTTTCCAAGTATATCAATAGTTTTTGAAGTGATTTGTTTAACAGATGAATCTTTAACTTCACTAAATTTAATATATGGATAGTAATTAATTGTATTTGGAACTCTTTGTAAATCTTTATCTAATGTAAGTGAAAGATTGATTGCATTGCGGTTAACTTCTACATCGTTTTTATTAAGAATTGAAATTAATGATGCAAATAAATCATCTTCAGTCATAATTCCGCCCTTTTCTTTAAGAAGGTATTTAATAAATTCATTGATTTGATGAAGCTCAGTATTACCTACATTCCTTTGTAGTTTTGTTAATGCATTCTTTTCAATCTGTCTAATCCTTTCCCTTGTAACATTAAAATGTTTACCGATTTCTTCAAGTGTAGCTCTGTATGTATTATCTAAATTGAACCGTCTTTTAATTACGTGTTTTTCTTTTTGAGAAAGGAGAATAAGCAGATCCTGTACTATCTTTTGAGCATTTTGAAATGTTTTAACTGGTGTTTGAGCCGTATCCATTTGCAATTAAATTAAATAATAAATCGTGAATATATCAAATTTGCATTCACTAACCTATTATAGTTTAATCTAAAATTTAGGTGAAGAACTTAGGGTTTACTTATAACAAAAATGAGGTCTAGTTGTTGCAAAAAGGTTTTGAATGCAATATATAACCAGTGCAATAAACGGTTTCAATAAGCTTTGTTGGGTTTTCGTTATCTATTTTTTTTCTTAAACAATTAATGTGCACATCTACAGTATTAGTCATTAGATGAGCATTTCTATCCCATACATTTTCAAGAATGACTTGTCTTGATAGCAAAGTATCATGATTCCTCATTAAATATTCTAAAAGTTGAAATTCTTTATTTCTTAGATAGTGATTTTCTCCATATCTCGTAACTTCACGGGTGTTCAAATTCATTTTTAAATCATATACTCTAAGATTTGTTATTCCTTTTTGTTTATATTTTAAT
>JBHPDK010000026.1:0-15296 GCA_042577965.1 Patescibacteria group bacterium | reverse complement strand
GTTCAGAATATTCAGTTTGTTGGTGCAATTATTTCTGCAGATATTGATACAGGAAGCAGCAAAAGCAAAGGCAATAAAAAGGTTACAAGCAAGAGCAAGGTATAGGGCAAGATTAAGAAGAAAGAAAAAATCAGCAGTAAAAAAGAAACCAGCAGCAAAATCTAAAGAACCAAAGGCAAGAGACTAATAAATTAATTACATATGACCAAGCTAAAACAAAAAAAAACAAAAAAGTTTTTAAAAGAATTTACAGCATTCATATTTCTTGCTGCAATTGTTTTAGCAATGTTTTCGCCATTGGCACTTGCAGATGATCCAACAACAGGTCAAACTGGAACAACTGATTCAGGTTCAACAGCCGGCCAAACCGGAGCAACGGATTCAGATGCTACAACGGGTCAATTTGGTGATACGACTCCAGCCGGGCCTACACCAGGCACTACTGTTATTCAACCTGGCGCAGGCAAAGAAGACGCAATCTTTATACCGCTTGATACAACAGCTTACAAAGAATTCCCTAAACTCACGCAGACCTCCCCAACTGGAATGCTTGCTGAGTTTTTTGGTGGACTTGTTAGAAATGCCAAGTGGATTTTAGGTGGTTTGGCTGTTTTATTTATTGGAGTTTCTGCAGTGAAATTAATTGTAGCTGGTAATAGTGAAGATGTTGTTACAAAGCAAAAATCAGCTATAATTTATGCAATAATCGGGCTGGTTGTTATTGGTTTTGCTGATGATGTATCAAGGGTTTTATCTGTTGCATGTGCACCAGGAGAAACTGAGTGTGCAAGGGGAGGCTTTTTACAGGATCCACAGAATATAATTCAGCAGGCTGCATTATTTAAGCAAACAACACGTATTTTTATTACATTCATTAAATATTTAATTGGTGGTGTGGCAGTTTTGATGTTGGTTAGGAACGGCATCAGGCTTATAGGGCTTGCAGGGAATGAAGAAAGTATTGGTCTGGATAAAAAGAATCTTATTTATACTTCAGTAGGTTTGGTTTTGATAATAGTTGCCAGCACATTTATTGATAAAGTTTTATTTATTGTGGATCCTGCAAGATATTCTTCCATGACCGGAGTTCAGCCTGCTATAAGTCCAGCCGCCGGAATATCTGAAGTTATTGGATTTACGAATATGGCTGTTTTATTTATTTCACCAATTGCAATTTTGATGTTAATTGTTGGCGCTGTTATGTATGCAACAGCAGGAGGAAATGAAGAAAGAATGAATAAAGCAAAACGTTTAATAATACTATCTATAGCTGGAATGGTGCTTATTTACGGTGCTTTTGCCGTTGTAAGTACAATTGTTGCCGGCAAGTTTAATCCATAATATGAAAATAAAAAAATTCCTGACATCATTAGCTTTAGTTCTTGCAATAGCTTCAATATGCCTGGGAATTAAATATGCTTTTGAAACAAACATTGCTCAGGCTCAGTTTGATGGATTTTTAAAAGAAATTGAGGAAACAACAGAACTTCCAACTTATGATATAGAAAAACACGGGCAATCAATAAATAAAGCAGGAGTTTCGAATATAACAAGTGCTTTCTTTTATTTAATGGATTTTATGAAGCTGATAATAGGAGCAATAGCGATAGTTATGCTTATTATTGCGGGTGTTAGGCTTATATTGGCCCGTAAAAAGATTGATGAAGTATGGCCCAAACAAAAAGATCATTTAATTTATATTACTGTTGCTTTTGTGATGATAATGGTTGCTGATGTGATTGTGAAACAGATATTTTTTGGTATGGAAGGTGAAGTTTATACAAGTGAAGGATCTGTTCAGGCAGCAGCCGGAGCAGGTACTGCTCAGCTAAAAGGCATGTATAATGTTGTAATGATGCTGGCAGGGGCTTTAGCTATTTTTATGCTTATTATAGCGGGATTCCGGCTTTTGACCGGTGCAGGGAACGAGGAGGCTCAAACAAAAGTTAAAAAGCAAATAACATGGCTTATTGTTGGATTATTAGTAATTGGTATTGCTGAATTTGTTGTGCAGGATTTCTTGTTTCCGGATCAGGGAGCAAAGATTCCGGCAGCACAGCAGGGTATTAAATTAATTGTTAGTTTTACTAATTTTGTTTCAGCGTTTATATCGATTGCTGCATTTGTTGCTTCAATTTATGGAGGATATTTATATGTAGCAGCAACTGGTAATGAAGAAAAGACAACAAAAGCCAAAAAAGTGCTTTTTGGTGCGATTATTGCGCTTGTTTTAGGCCTTGGTGCATTTGCGCTTGTAAATGCAATAATTAAATTTGAACCAGGTGCCTAGATATTGAAAAAATCTTAATTTTCTGCTATAATAAGAAGAAAAATAAACATAAAAAAATGAAAAAAATATCAAAATATATTGCAGTACTATTTGTAGCAAGTTTAATTGCGACATTTTTTGTAAGTATACCAACTGCACAAGCTGACCTTTGCAGCGAACTTTCACAGTCAACAGGTGGCTTTTTTAGCTGCGGAGGGCAGGAGGCAACAAGTTTCACTCAATTCCAGGGTGGGCTTCAGCCACCTTCAGCAGAAGGATATGACCCTACTTTAACTCAGCAGACTAATTTAAGAGATTTTGTGGTTAACGCTGTAAATTTTGTACTTGGATTTTTAGGACTCGCAGCAATTATAATGATTATTTATGGCGGATTTATGTATCTTACTGCTGCTGGCGCTGAAGAAAAAACAACAAAAGGAAGGAAAAGTGTTACATATGCCATTGTTGGTATTGTGATAATTTTAATTTCTTTTGCTTTAGTTAATACTGTAATTAAAGGAATCGGAAAAGGAACAGATGTTGGTGTTGGAACAGGAACTACGACAGGTTTATCAGGAGCACCTGAAGAGCTTACAGGAGATCAGACTCAGGCAATACAAAGATTATTTTTTGCTGCTGCAGCTCAGGTTCAAAGAGCTGCGCAGGATTTAGCAACTGCATATGCTCATTATGTTGATGTAGATGATGCGCTTGCTGATCTTGAAGCTGTACCTTATGTGGATCACGCGGAGCAGCTTCACATCTTTTTGGGTGATATTAAAAGATCACTTCGAAATATAATTACTGCATCAGGTGAATTAAGCAGAACAACAGAGGCAGCTAAATATGCAGAAGACTATGTTGATATTTTCTTAAGACAATCTCAACAGCAATTGGAAGATGAATGGACTGGCTGGTTCTTTGATTATAGTGATCAGCTACAGAGTGATATTGATAATTTATTAACTCAGTCAGGCGCTGAAGGTGAAAGTATATGGAAAGCAAACCTTTTGGATTTTGCTAATGAAGTTGAAAATATTCTTGAAGATTTGGATGACTTAAAAAACAGAATTGATGAATCAGGATTAGTTACAACCGCAGAAACAGATTTTGGAGTTGCATATGCAAGAGCTGTTAAAGCACTTGAGCTGTTAATTCCAACTGGTTATGATATCCCAAGTAATCAAAAAGTAATTGATGCTTTGGAAGCATTAAGTGAACTTCATACTGTTGTTCAGAATATTCAGTTTGTTGGTGCAATTATTTCTGCAGATATTGATACAGGAAATGCTCCATTAATTGTTAATGTTGATGCATTGGATTCAATAAGACCTGATTATGAAAGTATTAGTGAAGAAGATATTAAGTGGGATTTCGGAGACGGAACAGTTGTTGAAGATAAGTTTGCAGCTTCTCATGTTTATAGAAAAACAGGTTCATATATAATTAAACTTACAATTAAAGGTGATGCATCAAAAGGAATTGCATCTGGTGTTGCTTATAAAGAGATTTCAATTAAGCCACCAGCATCACAAATTAATTTAAACGTAACAATAGGGGACAGAGAACTTGGATATATGAGTTTTTACAAAGACGGATTTTTAACTATTGATAAAAACAGATTAAATACAACACTAACAGAAGCTCGTGATATTGGTATTACATTTGATGCTTCAGAAACCCGTGGAGGATTCCAGGCTGAACAAACTCAGGAAGCGGGTGAAACTTATATACAGACAATTTCATGGACATTCGGTGATGGCAGTGACAAGATTTTTGGAGAAATGGTTGCTCAGGATGTTCAGACTCATTATTACGGTGAAACCGGCACTTACCCTGTGATTATTGAAATAGAAGATTCACGTGGCGTAAAAGACAGAAAAGTATTTGAAGTTGTGGTTGATTCTCCGGCAGCACGAATTGATGTATCACCTGATACAAGGGCTGTTATTAATGAAGACGTAACTTTTGATGCTGCTAAATCATCAACTGATGGCGGCCAGATAACAGGGTATAGCTGGAATGTTCAAAATCAGCAACTTAAATATTCTGCACAGGAATCAACTGAGAGCTTTACAACTTCATTTGAAAGTCCTGGTGTTTATAATGTTTCATTAAAAGTAACAGATAATCTTGGAGGTACAGCAACTGACAGTACACAGTTATTAGTTGAATCAAAACCTCCGGAAGCTAAATTTATTTATAGTGTTCCTGATTCAAGCAAACCTCATATTTATTTCTTTGATGGTACACAGAGTTTTGATCCTGATGGCAATATGCAGACAGGGGTTTATACATATAAATGGAAAGTGCATGCAATAGATGATGATTATGATTTCATTGATCCTGAAACTGGTCTTTATGACCCTGAAGGGGATATAAATTCAAGAATGTATCTTAAATTTTATAGAACAGGCGAATACAAAGTTACCCTTGATATAAATGATGTTAATGAACCTGAAAATCCAGGTGTAGCGCAGGAACAAACAGTTGTGGTAGATAGTATTCTGGATGTTTCTTATGGGAATCTTGATCAGGCAGCTGGAATTCTTGATTCAAATAATGAGTCTGAAATTTCATTTATTGGATTCTCAGAAAACGCAGTTGCATATGAATGGGATTTTGGAGATGGTAGCGAAACAGTAAGTGGAGATATGATAGCTAACCGAACTGACACAAGTCATATATATACTTCTGCAGGTGTTTACGATGTAGAATTAACGGTTTTTGACAGAGAAGACAACGAAAACAGTGTTAAGCGAAGAATTGTAATAGGGGAAGCTGATAGTCCTTTAGCTGTTATTGCTCTTAAAGTTGATGGGGTTGAGGTTTATGACCTTTCGCAATCTATCAGAGTAAACAGAAAAACAGTTCTTGAATTTAATGCAGAAAGATCACTTAATATAGATGGAACAGGACGAAGACTCGGATATCAATGGGATTTTGGAGATACACAAAAATCAACAGACAAACAAACTACTCATACTTACGCTGATTTAAGCCCTAAAGATACTGGTTATTACACTGCTACTCTTAAAGTTCTTGATAAAAATGATCTTACAAAAACTTCAACTGCTCAGGTACTTATAGATGTTGCTGGTGAGCTTCCTACAATGCAGGCATTCACTGCAGTTACACAGGAAACAGAACTAATAACACCAGTAAGAGTGAAACTTGAAGCAATCGGAGCAAATGATCCGGACGGACAAATCGTTAAATACTTATGGTGGTATTATGATGAAAAAGATTCTGCATTATCAATGGGGCATACAATAACTCAGGGTCCGCAGGCATTTGTAACAATAGGAACAAGAGGCAAAGAAGGTGATCCTACTACTTATAAATTCGGCATACAGATGACAGATCAGGAGAATTTCAAAGTCAGTGCTTCTGAAATTCTTGATGACAATTTGATTCCAACTGTAACAGTAATTAACGGACCAAATGATGTTCCTGTCTCAAGCTTTAATGTGGATAGAACAAGTCTTATGCTTGGTGAATCAATTAATTTTACAAGTAGTTCATATGATCCGGATGGTAAAATTATAAGTTATATTTGGGATTTTGAAGGAGACGGCTTTGGAAATAATGAAGAAACAACAAAATCTACTATTGCACATACATATACTGAGCCTGCTTTAGAAGGAGTGAATGTAAGGCTTAAAGTTATTGATAATAATTATGCTGAATCTGTATCTATGCCGGTTAAGATTTTTGTAGATGTTTTTTCTGAGGGTCCAACTGCAGCATTTAAAATTCAGCAAATTGGTGAAAATACAGTTGGATTTATTAATAATTCAGTTGCAGATGAAGAAAGCGGAGCTGAATTAGATAGATACAAATGGGATTTTGATATTGCTAGCGAACTGGAAAGTGCTGACAGTGATGGCGATGGAGTATTAGATAATGATATTGATTCCCAGGAAGCTAATCCAATTTGGGTGTATGAACAACCAGGTATTTATAGAGCAAAATTGATTATAATTGATACATTCGGCAATGAGCACGAAATAGTAAATTTTGTTAATGTAAAAACATTAGAAGAGATTGAAGAAGAACTTGGAATCAGCCTTAAAGCTGATTTTGAAACTCATCCTCAGGTTAATCCATCAGACAATACTGTTTATTTAACAGGAGATTTTGATGAAGTTAGTTTTGATTTCTCTAAATCAAAAGGAGAGATCGTAAGATATGTATTTGATAATAATGTATATGTTGATTCTAATGATAATGGAAGAAAAGCTGATGATGTTGATTATATGACAACAAATCCTGGGATTTACACAACAACATTTAATCCTGAAACTGAAAAAATAAAAGTTAGATTAACAATTTATGATGAAGAGGGTTCTTTTGATGTTAAAGAAGTAAAAGTTGAGTTTGAAGAAAATTCTTTGGAAGATTTACAGACACATTTATTGGGTCCTTTAAGTAATAGAGAATTACCATATATTATTGTAAGCCTGGTTTTATTTGGTATTATTAGTTTAAGCCTTTTAAAGCTTTCTTATTCGCAAAGCAAAAAATAACTTTATAAATATGGAAGATAATAATAAACCTCAAAATACACAGCCTGCTACAGGTTTTGGAACAGAACCAACAGCGCCGCAGCAACCTGCGCCACAGCAGCCTGCACAAGCGCCACAGCAGCCAGTAAAAAAACAGCCTGCAGCAGCGCCGCAGCCTGCGCCTGTATCTCAAAAACCTGTGCCAGCAAAACAACCTCAGCCGCAACCACAGGCTAAGCCTCCACAAGGCCCTCCAAAAAAAGTTATGACAAAAGAAGAACTAATTCAAAAAGAAAAAGCAAGAAACAAGAAGCTATTAATTGGATGCGGAGGTGCATTTGGATGCGGAACAATCTTATTGCTAGTTTTGATATTTGTATTTGTAGGAGCAGCTGGATCAGGGCCTAGTGCACTTGCACAGGCACTTGGTATTGATCAGGCATCTCTTGTTAATACTCTTATATTAATTGTGAATTTCTTCTTTGGATTAAGTGCTTTAATTGCATTTATTCTTTCAATCGGAGGAATTTTTAAGGCAATGATGGCAAGAAAAGACGATAAAATAACAAAGAAAAAAGGTTATGTGCTTTCCGGAGGAGCGTTTGGCTTATTGATAGTAGTTATTGGACTTTGGGTAGGTGCCTGGTATTATTTGAATTCTCTTCAGATACCAACAGACATTACACCAAGCGGTTTAATCACTGAGCCAACATCAACTATTAATCTAACTGCTCCGGTTGAAGTTAAATTTGATGCTTCAAACCTTCCTTATGACAGCACTATTTATGACATTATTTCATATCACTGGGATTTTGGTGATGGGCAGTCAGGGCCTGGAAGTAGTGTTGAAGTGCATCAATATAAACAAAAAGGGAATGGAAGATATGATGTTAAATTAACACTTACATTTAGAAATAAAAATACAGGTGATGAAAGTGTTCAGTCACTTGATCACATAGTAACAATAGGTGATGAACAAGTAGTAGCAGTAATAAAAGCTGATAAATTAGAAGGTGATGCACCTTTAACTATTACTTTTGATGCATCTGAGTCTACTGATCCTGATGGAAATATTAAATCATACGCATGGGAAGTTGATGGTCAGGGATTTGAAGAAGGAGAGCAAATATTTACTCATATTTTTGAAAAAGTTGGTTCTTATACAGTTAAATTACGTGTTACAAACGCTAATAATGATTCAAATATTGCTGAAGAGGAAATTAATGTTAAATTAGGGAATATCCCTTTACCGGTAATTGAAGTATTAAATGCAGATAGAGATGCATATTATGTTGGCAAAACATATACTTTTGATGCATCTAAAACAACAAGCCCTGTAGGTGATATTAGAACATATGAATGGGATTTTGGTGACGGAACAAGCAAAGAAAGAACCAGAACTGCTCAACATGCATTTAGTGATGCAGGGACTTATAAGGTTTTATTAAGTGTAACTGACGAAGATGGCGTTTCTGCTGAGCAGGAGTTACAGGTTGAAGTAGAATTAGCACCTTCTTCTCCTGTTGCAGGAATGGTTACTAATCCTGCTAAAGCAAGTCCGGATGATAATTTTATTGAAGGAACAATACCTTTGGAAGTTAATTTTGATGCTTCACCAAGTACTGATCCTGATGATGATATTGTTGATTATAAATGGGATTTTGATGATGATGGGGAGTATGATGCTGCAGGATTAAACGCTAATTATACATTTAATCAGCCAGGTAATTTTAATGTTTCTCTGGTAGTTATTGATTCAGCTGGATTCGAAGATAAAGAAGTAATCTTAGTAAAAGCATTATCAAGAGGGCTTGAAGCAACTGTTGCAGCTGATCCTATTTCTGGTGTTGTGCCATTAACAGTTGATTTTGATGCAACTGGTTCAACTTATGCTGATGGCCAGATTGTAAGTTTTGAGTGGGATTTTGGTGATGGAACTCCTAAACGAAGTGATATAGGAGAAGTTACATATAAATATACAAAAATTGGTAATTTCACAGCCAAAGTTAAAGTACGAACTGGTGATAATAAAGAAGAAACAGCAGAAATTCTAATTAGTGTTCGTCAGGTTCCTCTTAAATCATGTTTTGAACCTTCTAAAACAACAGGTGATGCACCTTTAACAACAGTATTTAATCCAGGATGTTCAACTGGTACAATAGCTAAGTACAAATGGCTTTTTGGTGACGGAGAATCATCAACTGAACATAAACCTAATCATACTTTTGAAAGTCCAGGATCATATGAAATTGTATTAGAGATTGCGGATGCTCAAAATGTTGTGGATACATCTAGTCAATTTATAACCGTAACAGGTGAATTAACCCAATAATTATGGCTTTAAATAAGCGACAAAAGAAAGTTGTGCAAATAGTTGGACTGCTTGCGATAATGTCTTTGATACTTACTAGTTTCGCACCTGCAATTGCAGTTCTTTTTGTACAACAATAAAAGTCAATAAATTTGACTCCAAGTAAAGTAAATGGTATAATATCCTAATGGTATTATGCCATTTTTATATAAATCAAAAAAAACAAATAACAAAAATTCATATGGAAAATCCGTTAATGACAAATCCTGAAGAGGAAAATAAAGCGCCAGCTGTTCCAGAAGCGCCTGCTGCTGCTCCAGTGCCTACTGAGCCTGCTAAAGAACAAGCTGAAAAAAAGCCTTTTTTCACTACAGGAAAAATATTTGCAATAATTGCAGGAATAGTAGTAATTGCTGCTATAGTAGGAGCTTTAATCTATTCTCAAAGTTCTGAAAGATTCCAGGGTGCTGCAGGTGTTCCAGGAGGGACTTCAGCTTCTGAGTCTTCATCAGAAAGTGCAACAGCAGTATTACAATGTCCAACTGAATTAGGTATGGTCCCTTCTGCAGATGGATCAGAATGTGTATGTAATACCGCAGGTGGTGTAATTGAAAATCCTAATTGGACACCTCCGTTAGCAACAACAGGTGATTTCTCACCTGAACCTTTATGTATTTGTCCGGCAGGTCAAACTTTGGATACAACAAACGCAACATGTATTTTACCTTCTTTTGTTACAACGGATGAAGCTAAGCCATACACTGGTTTAATAGAGCAACAACCATCAATTAGTGTTATTGAGGTAACTATACCGGAATTTACAACTGAAACCTGTGAAAGTGCTTTTGCAGATATGGTTACAGCTTATAATAATAGTAATTGGATTAAATATATTGCTGCTTTGAGTTCTTATCAAACTTTAAATTGTACTGATGCATGTACACTTGAAATATATAAATTAATACATGATCTAAGTACAGGTAATACGAGTAGTGGATTAACAAGGTTAACTAAGTATCAGACCATTTGCCCTGATTGTAATATGTATTTTGATTTAGTTAGTTTAGGTGCAGAGATTTTAAGTGCAAGAGAAATGACATCAGAATCTGGTCTTAGTAATGCAGAACAAAATTTGTTTAGAATTCTTGTAGAAGGTTATGATGTGGATTCTTGTCAGTGTGTTGAAATTGAAGGATTGTTAATAAATCCTCAAACTGTAATAACAGATTATTTCCCAACAGCTACAAATGCAGTTACATGGTTTAATGTTATAGATTCTACTCTTAGAATTGCCTATGCTGACAGTTATTCAAGCGGAGTTCAATCAATATTACAATTAGTGGTTGATGAAAAATGTGCACCGGTTGATGTGCCTGTGGATTGTAGTTCATTAACATTAAAGCCGCCTTTCGATGGTACTTCTTTTGATATGACTGATGATTTTAATCCTTCTACTGATGTTTTAGAAATTGAAGTAGATAGTGATGATAATATTGCTGATTATAAATATGAATCAGAACTTGGAACCGTTATTTTTGATGAAACCAGTGCTGATTACAATTCTCCTAATCAATCAGTAACTTTGCAGGGAGGGCCGGCAGAGGGAGAATCAGATATTATTACTGTTACTGCAATTGAAGTTACTGGTTTACCATTAGTAGATACTTGTCAGGCAAGTATTGAAGTTAGAAGGCCAGTAGTTGTAACTCCGGTTTGTAATTCACTTGAGATTGTTACACCTACCTCTGCTTATCAGCCAGGAACTCCAACACTTGAAATGCCTTCTGAAGGTTTTGTGAATGAAACACTGGGAATTAGTTTAGATGCTGAACCTGGTTCTTATACTGACCTCTTGTATACTTCATCAAACGGAGATATTACATTTGACGGAGTAACATCTTTATCAACAAATAACTTAACAACTTTAATGAATGGGGGGCCTTTACCAGGAGGAAGCGAGACAGTAACTGTTACAGCCAGAGTAACTGATGATGCAGGGAATGTAACTAAAATAGATGAATGTACTGATTCATTTACTGTTTCAGTTCCTGAGGAAGACGAAGAAGAACCACCTTCTTTAACTTATATCCCACCAGAAGAAGAACCTCCTTCTTTAACTTATATTCCACCAGAAGAAGAGCCACCTTCATTGACTTATACACCGCCACCACCAGAAGATGAACCCCCAACAATTGTATATAGACCAGCTCCTCCTACACAAATTATTGAGGTCCCAGGAGATCCAACAACTGTTTATGTAACAGAAGTTGTGAGTGCCCCACCAACTGAGGTAATTCCAATAACTACAACTCAGATTGCAGCAGCACATGCTGCAGCACCAGTAACACCTGAAACTGGACCTGGATTAATTATTCCATTAATTGGAGTAGCATTTGGAGGTGCTTGGCTAAGAAGAAAAAAGAAGTAAATTAATTAATGGTGCCGCTTTTTTATTCCAAGAGCCATACATAAAAGTTCGCTCATATGTAGAACAGGGATTTTATATTTGTTTTGAAACAAATCCATCTGCATATGGCAAAACGGGCAATTTGTAATTATTAAATCAGCCCTGCCATCAATTGCATCTTCCAAATACTTACCACTCATTTTATTCGCTGCTTTGCTATCAACCATGTTTACATGAAATCCACAGCAATCGATTTTTGAAGGTAGATCAACCGGAGTTCCACCTAAAGCCTCAACAAATTCTTCAAAATTATAAGGATTATCTGTTTTTTGATGATCTTTTACGTATTTCGAAGGCCTTAAAATATGACAGCCATAATAAGTTGCTACTTTTACACCTGTTAAAGGCTTTTTTATAGCTTTTTTAAGCCTTTCAATGCCAAAATCCTCAGTTAACACCCAAAGCCAGTGTTTTACATTGAAATCTTCAAATTTCCCCTTATTTCGCAGCTTGAACAGATCTTTTCTTAAATTAATCACGCATGTGCTGCAAATTGTCATAATATCCAGGCCTTTCGCCTTACTATGCTCAAAATTCCGCTCGTTCATGTCAGTATTGAACTTGCCATCAACTTCTTTAACAACACCAGCCCCACAGCAGCTGAACTGCGGAATATCCACCAGTTCGATTCCTAATTCTTTGCATGCAAGCCTTGTTGCGTCGTTATAATCGCTTGTTAATTGTTTTGATGCACAGCCAGGAAAGTATGCATACCTTATTTTTTCTTCATTTCGTCCCATTTTTTAATTTTTTTAATAAATAGGGGAGGGAATTTGCCTTTTAAAATCATCCGCACTGCAACAGGAATCATTTTAAATATTTTGAATGGGCCAAGAGCACCCAAAGGCAGCCTTGATTCAACAATTTCTCCGTATTTTTTAACATGTTTGGTAATTGTTTTTGCATGTCTTGCTCCAACATTTCGCACTAATCCTTCTTTTATAGATTCTTCCCGTAATTTTGAAATAACTTCCTGCGGATCAATATTCTGCGGACAGTTTTCAGTGGATTTTTCGCAGTGCGCACACATCCATAATTGCTTTTCAACCACAGCTCGTAAGCGTTCGCGCCTTTTGTCATCACGAACATCATCAATATATCTTTGAGCTAAAACAGATGCAGCAGGTCCAAGATATTTATTTGAAACCTCACGGGAAGGGCAATCAGAAAAACACGCAGCACACCAAATACATTCAGAAGATTTTTCAATTTTTTTAACATCATCCGGCCTGACCTTAACATCACTAATTTTATCGAACCATGGTTTTACGGCTTTCATCTCTTTATAAAAAGGCTCCATATCAACAATTAAATCTTTTAATACTTTTAAATTCCCAATTGG
Organism: Patescibacteria group bacterium; assembly: GCA_042577965.1. Classification (GTDB taxonomy): domain Bacteria; phylum Patescibacteriota; class Gracilibacteria; order UBA1369; family PNNO01; genus JAUVDZ01. Next base: position 2,399 of record JBHPDK010000026.1, on the reverse strand, counting down.
CTGCACCAGCACTTCCCCAAATTTCTCCATTTCATCAATAAGATATGTTTTGCATGTTAATCTTGCTCTTCCATTTACAGTCATAGCGCAAGATCCGCAAATCCCAGCTTTACAGGAATGCCTGAATCCAAGAGTTGCATCATTATTTTCTTTAACACAAATAACAGCGTCAAGAATTGTAAAATTTTTATTGCATTCTATCTCATACTCTTTAAAGTATGGCTTTTCATCTTTTTTTGGATCAAATCTCTGAATTTTAATCTTTGCCATAATAAATTAATGAATGTTCTTTAAATTTTATATCATCCCTTTCAGGATAATCAGTTCTGTAGTGAGCTCCGCGACTTTCCTGCCTTTTTAAACCTGATTCAAGAATTGCCTGCGCAATATCCAGCATATTTTTAAGCTCAAAAGCTTCGTATAACGCAAAATTATAATTTTTATTATTTGGGATAGATATAGATTTATATCTTTTCTGGAATTTTTTAACACATTCAAGGCCTTTTGTAAGCGACTCATGATTTCTGAATAATCCTGCATTAATCAGCATTTCAGTTTGAAGCTCCTGTTTTAATTTATATGGATTTTCATTCCCTTCATTATCAAACTTAGGAGGCTCAGAATGTTCTTTAATTGATTTTCGAGCTTCATTATCAGCAAATTCTAAGGCTTTTTCACCAACATGCTTTCCAAAAACAACAGTTTCCATTAAAGAATTGCCGCCGAGCCTGTTTGCACCATGAATTCCAATGCAGGCGCATTCACCAGCAGCAAAAAGTCCTTTAATTTCTGTTTCAGAGTCAATATTAACAGCAATTCCTCCCATCATGTAATGCACTCCAGGCTTAACTAAAATCGGCTCTTTTGTACAATCAAGATTAGCAAATTCTAAGCAAATTTTATGAATTTGGCTCAATTTACCTAAAATTACCTCTTTATCTAAATGTCTTAAATCCAAATGAACTGCGCCATCAATTCCTCTGCCTTCTTCAATCTCTTTTTCAATTGCTCTTGAAACAATATCCCGGGGAGCAAGTTCTTTTACAAATCTTTCGCCATCTTTATTTATTAAATGAGCGCCTTCTCCTCTTGTTCCTTCTGAAATTAATAAAGGTTTATGATGCAGAGTTGTTGGATGAAACTGAACGAATTCAATATCTCGCAAACCGCATCCTGCACGAAAGGCAAGAGCCATTCCATCTCCTGTTGAAATAACAGCATTTACAGTGTTTCTATAAATCTGGCCTGCACCGCCGGTAGCTAAAATTACTGCTTTAGCATGAATTTCGTAGAATTCACCTGATGCAATATCAAAAGCATTTACACCTTTTACAATTTTATCTTCAACAATCAGCGACTGTACAAACCATTCGTTTAAAAATTCAACTTCATTTTTAAGACACTCTGTATATAAAGTAGTCATTAAATTATGCCCTGTATAATCACGAGAATAACAGGTTCTGACTTCACTGTTGCCCCCAAAAGCGCGCTGTGAAATTTTTCCATCATCATTTCTGCTAAAAATCATCCCCATTTTTTCAAGTTCGTATACAGCTTCCGGGGCTTTTTCACAAAACAATTTAACTGCTTCTTCATCGCTTAAGTCATCACCGCCTTTAATTGTGTCTTTGATATGAGCATCTGTGGAGCCATTTATTGCAGCGTTCATACCACCCTGCGCCATACAGGTCTGGCTGCGTAATGGGTGAACTTTTGAAATAACACAAACTTTCAAATTTTCATTATTGCAGCATTCAAGAGCTGCCCTTAAGCCCGCTCCGCCACCACCAACAATTAAAATGTCATAACTTAAATTCTTCATAGCCGTCTTATATTAAAAAAAAGCCGCCCTTTATGCAAGGACGGCTTCTTTACTAATTCATAAACTATTATTCAAGGCATAAACCTTGTGCCTGAAGATTAGCAAGTTCTTCAAGGCATTCATCGTATTCAGCAAGTTTATCAAGATACTCATCTAATTTGTCCATATATGCTTGAGTAGCAGCATCCATACTAGCATTTAATGCTGCTTCAGAAGGTAAGTGATTAGAACTATTGTTTTCCCAGAAATCAGCAAGTGCATCTGTAAGTGCCGGAATTTGAGAAGAGCTTGTTAAACACCACTGAACATCTCCAAATAAATGAGCAACTCCCCAAGCCTGACCTGGACCAACTTCAAATCCATCACAATCAGCATCAGTCATACCTCCAGCATCTTCAACCATTTGTCTAAATGCTTCTCTTAAAGCTTCAAGTTCCTGATTGTGATGCAATTTGGGCTGAAGCAGAAGCACTTTCAGCTGAACTGGATACTCTTGGAGCAGAAGTTGAAGCAATTTGGGATCAAATGCAGGAACTTGAAGCTTTAAGAGAAGCATTTAGACAAATGGTTGAAGATG
>JBHPDK010000025.1:0-16452 GCA_042577965.1 Patescibacteria group bacterium | reverse complement strand
GCCCCCGCGCCGGCTCCGGCCGCCCCGGCCGCCCCGACCAGCCCCTTCGGCTCCTAGCCCTCCTCGACTGACTCAAGTCCAACCCACCCGCTCTCACCATCACGGTAGAGGGCGGGTTTCCAACATCTAAAATTATACTTACCAAGTAAGTCGCACTTACTAAGTAACTTTAAAAATCCAAAATTTATTTCCGAAGCATTGCCAATTGTTCGCGGGTAACTGCTCGTGTTGCAAAGAGCGCTCCACTATAAACAGCTGCGCCTAAAGGTATTAATAATAAAATATTCCAATTTCCCATCCATATATAACTTGGATCCCGAAGCAAATAGACAATCAAGCCCATCACCCCCACAGATAGCCCGATCCGCATTGCCCGACCAAGTCGTATTTTAAATGGCAGGAATCGCCGCGCAGTCGTAAACACAAGTATAAACACTAAAATTTCGCTTGCCACAGTTGCCATTGCCGCTCCTCTGAATCCTAAAATAGGTATAACAATTAAATTCGCTATTATATTAAAGGTGGCGCATATTCCGTTTATCCAAACAAGGTGTGCTTGTTTGCCGATTGCTATTAAAGTAAAGTTGAAAATCACATTCAAAGCAATTAAAACAAAGCTAAACAGCACTATCTGCAAAGCTATATCGGATCCATAAAATCCAACAGTTAAATCGCTAACAAACTCTGGCTTTGCAATCAGATGTATTAAAGGTATTGCTAAAATGAATCCTCCGACTAAAAAGGGCAATGATAAAATGAGCTGAAAATCAAAGGTATACTGCAGAATTTTCTTATAAGACTCGCGCTTCTCTTTAATATGTTTAGTTAAAGTCGGCAGAACCGCGTTCATAAAAAAGATCGGTAGAATAGCCAAAGCCTCTAATAAACGAGCAGCAACTCCATATAAACCAGCTTCTTCCCGTCCCCGCATATTAAAGACCAAAATCGCATCTGCCCTAAAGTAAATATTACTAAAAAACAGGGCCAGGCCATAAGGAGCAGCTTGTTTTAAAATATATTTTATACGATCGCGATCAAAACGTAATCGTATAGGTGTGTATCTTTGAATTACAAAAATTGTAAAAATCAGCATTGCTAAATTTCCTAAAATTCCAGCTAAGAATAAGTGATAAAATCCATTCGCTTTGTCCAGATTAAAAAGCACAAAAGCAACAAGCCCCATATAACTAACCTGAATAATTTTACCAAAAATCTGAGCGGTTGCAGCGTATTGCATTTTATACTTTTCCTGCAAAACCGAAGTCATTGTGCCGTTTATTAAAGCAATGAACGAAGCAGTTGTAGCAATCATAATTGCAAAAGGAATTTGTGTTCCCTGATGAGAGGGGATCATGAATCCACCAACCATAACACCAGCTAGAACAATCACTCCAACTAAAACTCGAATAGTCAAAATGTTTCCAAGAATTTTTGGAATGTCCTTTTCATCTTTAGACATCTCGCGAACTGCAATTGTGTATAGCCCAAAATCCGCAATAATAGCAAATAAAGCCAAAAACTCGTAAACGTTCGTGTACTCACCATATTTTCCTACACTCAAATATGAAGTGATAATTTTAATTACCACGAGGCTTAGAAGGCCGACTCCGGCTCGTCCCATTATCTGAAAAGCTGTATTTGATAGTATTTTTCTGGCAACAGTCATAGCCAATTTAAGATACCAGAAAGGCCTATAAAACAAAATCAAAAATAGGGGTTGACAGATTTGACCACTGTAATATAGTTGTATTCTTGTATTATGTTTTAACGTGTTAAAACGTTTATTATTAACCTTTATAAAATGACTGATGAAACAACACCTGAGGAACCAGATCTTCCTGACGAAAATGATCTAAGCAAATTTGGAGATCTTTTTGCTGAAATGGTTAAGGATCCGGCGATCCTTGATCAGGCTATTGAGGATCATCCTGAAATGGCATCGCAATTACTTGTTCTCAACGACAGATTAAAAGAAGTTATGGAAGCAGATGATGAAGAAGGAGTGAAAATGCTTACAAAAGATTTGATTTGCGAAATTACAGGGGCTCATCCTGATGACATTCAGGAAGTTTTAAGTCACAAACAATATGCCGGGATTAAAAGAAAAATTGATGAACAATTCGAGCGTAGAGATAGAATGGTTACTTCAAAAAGAATGCTTGCTGAATTAGGTATGATTAAGCTTGCAGAAACAGACGATATAGTTAAAAGACAGGCAATAATGAGTGCTATTCATCGTATACCAACATATGAAGGGGGAGATTTCTTTTATAACAACGACATTGATAAATTTTTACAATTTATATCAGAAGCAACTCAGAATCGTAGAGAACGTAGTGAACACGATCCAACCAGAAGAGATTGGGATATGGGAGTTTTAAGGGGAGAACAAAATAACATGATAAAACAGGAGGATTTTGAATTATTTGATTTACATTGTTTAGATTTATTAGCAAATGAACAGTCACATAATTTAAGTTATGCATTACCTTCCTATGCTTTATGGAGAATGTTTAAGCGGGGAGATTTAAAAAAATTGGGTATTGATGATGATAAATTTTTGGATTCTTTTACATATAATGATCGGGGTAATTATATGAATTTTGCAGAGATGAGCGGTTATCAATTAAGAACTGCAAGATTATTAGAAGGTATTAATGTTTCAAATGAGAAAGTTAGAGACGCTGTTAGAGAAGAAATCGAGCAAATTATATTAGAATTACTACCTGTAATTAATGCAAAAATGTCCCGGGAAGGAAAAACTTATCCTCCTGCTATTATAGAATATTCCAGGGTTGTATTTTTCAATCGTGAAACCGGTGTTTTAGAGACATCTGAGGAAAAATGTCAGGGGATGAATACAATTTGCGGAAGAGTAGTCAGAAATAATAAAAGAGCTCTTGAAGGACAAAAACAAAGAGAAGAGCAGGTAGAAAAAAATCAAGAAAGATTAAATGGTGGAGAAGAATGGGAAGATAAAGGATACTCTCTTGAAGATGGCGATGTTAAGGAGCTCAAAGGAAATGTTCCAGAGGATGTTCCTTTAGTTAAATTTATAGATGCAGCAGTTGAAAGGCTTGATAATCTAAAGCAAAGACTTGAAACCATAGACTCTTTTAATGATCAAATAGCTTCAAGACTAAATGAAGAGTGGTGGGCAGAACGTGAGGAATTAAAAAAGAAATCTGATAAAGCAAAGACAGCTATCAGTAAAGCTGAAAAACAATATACAAATTTTGCCAATGAAACGGCTAATGCTCTTAAAAAAGATTTTAAGCTAAGTAAAAGGAGAATAATGAGTTATATATATACAGAACTGGAACATGACAGGGTAGTTGAAAGGGTTCAGAGATTAACAACAAAGCCTCGTGAACAGGTAATGAAGGAAGCGCAGCAATTACTGGCTTTGTATGATGAAGCAATTAGAGAAATGGAAGAATTAAAAGCTCAAGGTGGAACAATTGAAAAAGCATATAGGTGGAATTTTGAATTATCTGATGAGACAAAGGCAGGCTTTCGAAAAACAGCCTGAATAATCATTATTAATAAGAGCACCGGAGGCACTATGCTTTCCGGTGTTTTTTTTAAGGATGCAACCTGGAACCGCAATAATCGCGAATAAAGCCAGAAATTCATAAACATTTGTATATTCACCGTACTTTCCTACACTCAAATAAGAAGTAATAATTTTAATTACCACAAGGCTTAGAAGGCCGACTCCGGCTCATCCCATTATCTGAAAAGCTGTATTTGATAGTATTTTTCTGGCAGTTCCCATAGCCAATTTAAGATACCAGAAAGCCCCATAAAACAAAATCAAAAATAGGGGTTGACAGAATTGACAGTTATGATACAATGTGGTTCTTTGTTATGTTTTAACGTGTTAAAACGTTTATTATTAACCTTTATAAAATGACTGATGAAACACAACCAGATCTTCCTGGAGGATCACCAGAGGACGACCTCGTAGTTGCATGTGAAGAAACAGAGCAACTACAAAAACTGATCGGGGCTGTATCAACAAAAGATATAGCAGAACTTGATGCAACAATGGCTGACATTGTTGAAAAGAATCCCCGACTTATTGCTACTTTAACTAAAGCTGTAACTTCAGATGCAGTTAGAGTTGCAGGGACCGAAAGCCCAACCGAAGCTCGCAAAAGCTATTACAAAAAGCTTGCCTCAACAGTTACTGATGCGACGCCAGAGCAGATCGATACATTTTTAGACTCTGAAGAATATGGAATTCTTGTTGGAGAATTAGAAACTTTATTAGAAGAAGTTGATGAGCGCGTAAGAATGATGGTAAAAATTGAATTTGTTAAATTATGTCAGTCATCAAATGTTAGGAGCGATTTTGAAGCAATTGTTGATTCTTGTGATGAAAATAGAAGTGAAGCAGCACGGAGTGAATGGTATGAAGTACTTGATGATTTAAATAGAAAACAAAAACCAGATGACCTTAGAGAATATCTAAAAAATGAAGATAAAATGGATATTATTGCAATGGAAATGAGAAGAAATGCCATGAAAGAATTATACACAGGAGCCTATGACAGAAAGAAAATTGCCATGATTTATAGTTACTGCTTAATGGAATTATATAGAAAAGGTGAAGTTGAAGATGAAAATTATTTAATAAAAACAAGGTATCAATCACTAAACCAGCAGACTGTGGTGGAGGACACCTTGCAACTAAATGAAGATAGGGAGTTTGTTTTTGCAGGTGAGGAAAAGTTGGATGAAAAATTAGTTAAAAAATTAGAAGCAGCAGTAAAAGAATTTATGCGAGAAAACTTAATATACCTTAACTCAATTGAAGCAAATGCTGATGGTAGTTCTAGAATGAGTGATAAAAACCTTTATTATTATCTAGGACTTCGAAGATCTCCAGAAGGTGGATTTGAAAGCGTGCTAAACGGCGAAGGGAGCGAAGAATTAAATCAATTTGCTTCTGAAACTTACAAAAGAGAAATAGCAGAAGATAGAGAAAAAGGAGAAAAAAGAGTTTATGAAAATCTCGCTAAAGACCTATTTGGGTCAGAATGGCAAGAAGGTGTGAGAGAAGGACTTGAACCTGGTGTGATGAATGAAGGTGATCCTCCAGAAGGACGTTTATGGCATGTGATACCTGCAATTGTTCACTACCTGGCTTACATTCAAATGCAATATGAAATATGTCAGGCATTCGAAAGGCTTTTAGAAGCATGTATGGGACTAGAAAATGCAGAAGAAATAAGTGCATTAATGGATACTTACGAACAACGAAAGCAAGCTAGTAAAAGATTAGAAGCTGCAGGATCTAAATTGTTTGGTAAGAGAAAAGCTCTGCAAGCAGCAAATGGTGAATTAGAGGCTGCAGTTCAAGAAATTCAACGCGCAGAAGAAGCTTTGGATGTTTTCATTAGGAAGCTTAATCAGAAAGTTTGTATGTATAGATTTAAAGCTACTAAAGTTGAAGTATATAAGGGACACGTAGGTAAGGCTGTAAGGAAAGCATTATATGCATTTAGCGAAGCTGCTCCTGGTGCTAATAAAGAAAATTGTTTAGAAGAAATAAAGAAATATTTAAATGTAAAAGACATTTCATGGACTTTACAAGAAATAAGAGAAGAAGGTAAAAAAGCAATGGAAGCTTTAAATAAACTATTAGCAGAGCAAGCAATTTTTAGGCCAAAAGATGATGAAGAGGATCAAAGAGTAAGAATGAATGGTGTTGTACTACCTTTGTCACAGCAATTTGAAGTTCCTGAACAACAGAAATCATATTTTGAGTCTCTGATGGCAGAAATGTAATCATTATTAATAAGAGCACTGGAGGCACTTAGAGCTTCTGGTGCTTTTTTGATGCAACTAAAGATGGAAGATAGTATAATATGCGCATGCACGAACTAAAAGAAAAACTCGAAATCGCAAAAACTGAGATCGCGAAAGCTCTAAAAACAGTTGATCCGCAGGAGCTTAAAAACCGCGTAACTCAGCTTGAATCTCTTATGAGTGAGCCTGGTTTTTGGGATGATAATGAAAAGGCACAGAAGATTAGCCAGGAACTTAGCGAGCTTCAGAAAATTATTGAGGATTGGGAGACAATTGAACGCGATTGCGATGAACTTTTAGCTCTTGTTGCGTCGATTTCGCCTGAAGAGAATCCAAAAGAAGCAGAAGAATTGCACCAAATGGTAGAAAAATTTGACGAAAAATGGAAAGACCTCAGCATTAAGTCTTTTTTAAGCGGTGAATATGATAAAAATAATGCAATTTTGTCGATTCACGCTGGCACAGGTGGTAAAGATGCCATGGATTTTGCTGATATGCTCCTAAGAATGTACCTACGATATGCAGAAAAGCGTGGATTCGAAGCGCAAATTTTAGATAAGTCCGAAGGAGAAGAGGTTGGCCTGAAATCTGCAACTTTAATGATCAAAGGATATCTGGCATATGGCTATCTAAAGGCTGAAAACGGCGTGCATAGATTAGTTAGACTTTCGCCTTTTAATACAAAACACACTCGTGAGACATCATTTGCATTAATTGAGGTACTCCCGGAGCTGGATCTCGAAAAAGCCCTTGAAATAGACGAAAAAGATCTGCGAGTAGACACTTTTAGAGCAAGTGGACATGGTGGCCAGTCTGTTAACACCACTGATTCTGCAGTTCGCCTAACTCACACGCCAACAGGCCTTACTGCGCAGTGCCAAAATGAGCGAAGTCAGCTGCAAAATAAGGAGCACGCTATGAAGATCCTAACAGCAAAACTAGCAACTTTAATGCATGAGCAGGCAGCTGAAACTCTCGACGATCTAAGGGGAGGTCGCAAAGAAATCAAATGGGGCAATCAAATTCGCAGCTATGTTTTGCATCCTTATACAATGGTTAAAGATCATCGAACAAAATATGAAACAGCAAAAACAGAAGAAGTACTTGACGGAGACATAGAAAGTTTTATAAGATCATATCTTGAAATGGAATTTAAATCACCTAAAGCAAATCTTTCATGAGTATTCTGGAAATACAGACCGGCGAAAATAACGAAATCTTAAGAAAAAAATCAACTCCTGTTGAGAAGGTTGATCGAACTATAAAAAAACTTGCTAAAAATATGGTTCAAACAATGAAAAAAGCGAATGGCCTTGGAATTGCAGCCCCTCAGGTTGGCGTAAACAAGCGCTTATTTATAACCACCCTTAATGAAGGAGATGAAAAAGAAATGCTGGTCACAATGATAAATCCTGAAATTCTCTGGCACTCTAAAGAGCACGAAGTTGGCGAAGAAGGCTGCCTTAGCATACCTGGAATTTACAAACCAGTTGAAAGATTTAGCGCGATTCGTGTGAAATATTTAGACCTTAAAGGCCGCGAAAATGTGATTGAACTTGAAGGTTTAAATGCACGCGTAATTCAGCACGAAACCGATCATCTGGATGGTGTGCTCTTTGTTGATCGCGCAGTGGAAGGGGATTTGCCAGAAAGCTCTAGCCACGTAGCTTTTTAATTAATCGAATTACAAAATACCAGAAAGGTTGAAACACAATCTCTTTGGATTTTTCATATTCAACAACCTCGCCACCAAATTTTAATTTAAACTCAGTTACACCTTTCCATGGATGATTTTTGGCTTCAGGAGGCGCGATTCCTAAAAAGTCGTAATACTTGCATCCGCGTTTTTTTGCCTCGCGAATAGCATGCCATTGCAGGAGATATGGCGCCATTACATTCCGATGCTGGTTAGATGAAGCACCATAATAATAAGTGGCTGTGTTTTTATAAAAAGTCACAATAATTCCGGCAATCACTTCGCCTTCATATTCTGCAACGTATAGTTTTGCCCCATCGTGCGGTTCGAGAATATCGATCATTTTTTGATAAAACTCTTTGTTGTGGCCGCTGAATTTATCGCGCTGAGTTGTTTGTTTTAGGATTTTGTGAAATTCGGTCACATCATCAGATTCGCGAATTTTTACACCCTTTTTTTCAGCAAGCTTGATGTTGTACCTGCCTTTTTGCTTCATTTGAGCCAATATTTCGTCTTCGGATTTCTCCAAATTAATAACGAGAGTTGTTTCTGGTTGATAGTGAGCGTGCGCATTTTTAAGATTTTTTGGGATATCAGAAGCCTCACCTTTAAGATATGGAAATTCAAAGCGCACAAAAACTGCTTTTTGTTCGCGAGCTAGATCTTGCAGATCAACCAATTTGCCACGATTGCAATAAAGCCAGCATTTGCCTAAAGGAAGCGGCATTTTTTGCACAAAAACATCATCATTGACCGTAAAATATTTTTCGCCTTTCGCAGCTTTGCGGAACTCAGCCCAAATTTTAGTTTGTTCAATATAATGCATAGCGAAAGGATTATAGCATGTACAGGCGATTATGGTATTGCTTTAAGCGCGGAAAAATGTTATAATAATGGGTGAAATAAAATAAAAATTAAAACAAATGGGTGATACAGGAAATATACCAAGTTTACCAAGCACTGTTGACTTAGAAGGCGGAGCAGCCCCTGAAGGCGATCCTCTTGAATTAATGCAAAAAACAGCACGCGAAGCAATTGATTCAGTTAACAAAAATGCAATTGCAGATGATGCCCAGAAATTAAGTTTTAAAAAAAGTGTTCTTAAAAAATTAAAAACAAATGTAACTGCATTTGAAGAGATTGATAAAAAATTTGAAGCTAAAAAAGCTGAGGAAGCTGCTACAACAGAAGGAGAAGCTAAAGAGGAAGAAGAAGATCCATTTGCAGATATCTTTGGAGATGAAGGTGCGGAGCAGGATGAATCAACTCAGGAAAAAATGAAGATTGCACAGGGATTTGTATCAGAAATCAAAATGTATAAAGAAAAATTCTTAAAAGATATTAGGATTAAAAAAGAAGTTATACAAAAGCAAAGCGATGAAAAAGAGCTGGAAAACCTACTTGGAAAACTAAATAACGTTTAACATATAGCCCAAAAGGCAAAAAATATTATTAACAAAAAACAAAAATGTTAAAACCAAATTTCAATCCAATGTTCTACAACAGGTTAGTTTACGATATAGATTTTGGAGGCGGTGGCCCTACACCAACAGTAAGTTACACGCCAAAACAGGCTAAAACTACTGCTCGTGCTCAATTAAAGACAGGTAAAGAAAGAGTCAATGCTGGTACTATTACTATTGCAAAACAAGACTGCAGATCAACAAAAAAAGCACTTGTTGGTAGACTTGAAAGTAAGTTAGGAAAAAAGGATAAAGTAACTACAAATAAGATGCGTGCAGAAATAAATTCATATTATTCAACTGCAGCAGTTAGAATGAGCAATCAAATGACAAGAGAGCAGTTAGCAAGACATCAGGCTAATATTGCTAAAAAAACCAATGAGTTTAATAGCAGAATTGAGAATTTATCTGAACTTTTGAGTCATAAGGAATTAAGCAAAAAGGAACTAAGAAATGTAACAAAACAAACATTTACAGAATTTCAGAATTTGTTTGTAAAAGAAAAAAGATACAGAAAGAATTGTAAATACAAACATATGATGTATGTAGTAAGTGCTTATATGCTTAGATGGGAAAATGCGAATAATAAAGCAATAAATAGAGTAGTTGATATGAATATTGCTTTAAAAATTTTTAAAGATTTAAAAGAACGAAGAGGAGGAGCATTTAAAGATTTAACAGCAATTAAAGAAGATATAATGCGGGTATTAGATGGATGGGCAGATGCACAGAATAATAAAGATGAAAGAGATATATATTCAGACAACAAATGGGATACAAAGTATGAAAAAACAATTCCAAGCAAATCTCTTTGGGAAAAAGCGTCTAATTATCAATATCAGGCATTAACAAAGTATACCCTTCCAGGGATGGCATTCCGTGCTCTTTCTGGAAAAAAAGAAGTTGGTAAATCGGATGTTCGTTCTAAATCTACTCTGTCTACATTGGCGAATTTTGGATATCAGGCTGCGACATTTGGTACACTCCCAGGGATGGCATATAGAGCTCTTAGTGGTAAAAAAGGAATTGACACATATTCTGCATTGAATCTCGAGGTATATCTTAAATGGGCCAGAGAACAGGCTAAAAAAGGTAAATATGCACCGCTTCCGGATTTGCTTCGTGCAAATGGAGGGAGATTCAGAGCAAGAATTACAGCTGGGATTAATCCTCAGGAAGTAAAAAGGAGTCTTGAATTTGAAAACAGGGCAGACAAACTTCAAAAAGATTTAGTTAAAGCAGCTGTGAAAACTAAAATTAAATTTGGTAATCCAAATCTTGTAGAAGGTAAAGATGAAGGTACAATAGCGTTTTACCATCAAAAGAAAGGTGTAGGTACTGTTGAAATAGCACCTCAAGGTAAGGTTTATTTAAAAATTAAAAAACAGAAAATTGATATTACAGCAATGAATCCAGCTGATGTAATTAAAAAAATTGAGGATCTTGCATTAAATCCTACAGTAAAAGAACTCAAAGTTACAAAAGTCGGTGGAAAAGCAACTCTTAGAATTCTTGGAGATAACATGCCAACCACAAAAACTACTAAGATTGATTTAGCAAAAGCTTCGGTGAAACTTGCAAAATTAGGTATGAACAGAACTGATGTAAGGTTAGCTCCTAATCTTCAGAATGTTGATGCGAATATTAAAAAAGTACTTAAGGATTCATTAGATGAATATGTTAAGAATTCTCCTAAAATCGGGCCTAAAATGAAGCCTAAAATTACTGCAAAACTTATTGAAGAACTTCAGCAAAAGGTTTATCCGAAAGGAACAGGTAAAAAACCTAAGCTTGTTATTAGAGGAAAAGCTGATGTAATAACCGGTAGCTTTAATGAAAACCTCGGAATTGCAAAGAAAAGAGCTAAATCAGCACTTAAAGCACTTAAAGCTAAAAATTCACGTCTTGAAAGGGATTATGATGTTGAAGTTGTAGCAATTGTTGTCGGGCCTGATGGGAATGGTGTTAGTAAGGCTGAAGGATGGAGAAAAACACTGAAAGCATGGAATGATAATCCAAAAATTAAGGAAAAAGTAACTACAATAAAAGACCTTAAGAAAAAGATTAAAAATCCAAAAGCAGGTGCGCAGGCAAAATTTGTTCAAAACATTGAAGATCAGCGCGGCGCAGATATGTTGATTTTACCTCCAGCAACCAACACCCAAGGGTACGACATTGTAGTGGGATAAGCAGCAACATAATAAATTTTTATTAAAATAAATAAAAATGAAAATACAAAAAAATACACACATGTATAATGCATGTACATTCGCATTATGCGCGCCAATAAAGTTGGTATTTTTCACCCGGAATATTGCAGATAATCTTCCTAAGCTTCCCGATGTGCCTGACAGACTCGAATATAAAAAAGCAACGAAAAGTGTAAATGAAAAGATCCAAAAAAGTTTTAAATCAATTAATAAATTAAAAGAATATAAGGAGCTCAAAAAACTTGATCCTAAAAAGGCAGATGCATTAATAGCAAAATTTAAGGCAGATACATTAGGAAACGATAGTCTAGTAAGTAGGCAATTGAAAATAAATCGATATTCTTATGACAACACAAAAATACCTTTAAAGGCCATATTAGCTTCTTTAAAACTTATACCTCAAAGCTTTGAAAAGCAAAAAGCCATTTTTTTAAAACAATTGGAAGCTAAATCAGCAAAAATCAAAAAAATAAGAAATGCAGCTTTAAAAACATTTTTTACCAAAACCCTACCAAACGATATTGTTAAAGATATGGTGGATGATTATTCCAAAGACACAGGAATATCACAGGAAGCTATGAAGCAGGCAATGAATTATGGATCAAAATTAGCTATGGTTGGAACAGATAAATTAATAAAAAAATTAGTATATGTTTTAGGTGCATTTAAAAAATATACTGGTAGTCCGTATAAAATGATAGTTGATGAAATGAATGCCAAGGTTAAACCTCATGTTGATAAAGTTGACATAGCAGTTGAGAATTTTATTGAACATGAAATGGAAAGAATAAATGTAATGCCCGAAGAAGGTAAAAAAACACTACTTACTTATGCACGTGTTGGTGCTACTGTTAAGGAAAATAAAGAAACAAGAACAGCAAATGAAAATTTTGTGAAGAATAATATTGAGAAAAAAATTAATGCAGGTGAAAAGGTAACTATAAATATTTCAGGTAATACAAGTGCTGAAGGGGGCGTTAAATACAATAAAGAACTGGGGAAAAGAAGGGCAAGGGCAAAAAAGGCAGCAATGATTCGCGCTTTAACTAAGGTAATGGGTGATAAATGGAAAGGAAAAGTTGAGTTCAAAATCACAACTCAGCAAGTTGAACCAAAACTGAAAATGTTAGATTTACCTAGAGGATTTAAAAAGAAGTATGAATCAACAGATCCTAAATATGCAGAAATGAAATTAATATATGGTACTGATACAAAATTAAAAGATGTTATTAAAAAAATTAATTCACAAAATGATCCGGCATCAAAATTAAGTGGTATGATAGCGCTTTTTGCAGGGAAGAAGAATATAAGAGCTGTATTAAGAGAATACAATACGTATATGAGAATTAAAATAAACAGCAAGCATGAAGATGCAGAAAGATGGCTGCAGGCTAAATCAAAATTTTTAAAAAATAATGATGATCTTTTGATTTTTTTACATAAAAATGTTGGAAGAGCAAGAAGTGCAGAAGTTAAGGTTCTTACTCCTAAAAAAGAAGAGCCAAAGGTCGCAAAAGGCACTGGTAAAAAACCTGAAGAAATTAAAGCAGCAAGCAAATTATCCAAACGGGCAGAGACCCTGTATTATGATATGAAAGAATATAGTGCAGCCATTGAAGTTTATAAGGATGCATTTGCTAAAAATCCGGATTATAAATACCTTAGTAAAATTGGATCGTGTTATTTGAGCCTTAAGAAAAAAGGTAAAGCAATGAAATATTTTAACAAAGCTGTTGCACAAGCGGAGAAACAAGGTGCAGATTTCAATAGTTATGAGATGGCTGTATTGGATAGCCAATTTCTAAAAAAAGATGTGTATCGTAGGTATTTTAAGCAAGGTATTAAAAAGTTTGATTTGGGAAACTATAATGAGGCAATTGCACTTTTTAAAAAAGCAGATGAGTACCAAAAAACTGCAAAGATCCACACACGAATCGCTCTTTGCTATAAATGGCTTGGAAATAAGGCAAAGGCATTAAAACATTACAAATTATTCCTTAAACTTGCTAAAAAAGAAAAAGGATTTGGAGATAAAGCACGGAATCGTGCTTTAGTAGAACAAGTAAAAAAAACAATGATACCTCAACTGGAGGCATAATATATGTTTAAGAGATTTATAATAATAAACAAATAACTAAAAATAAAAATGAAAACACACAAAAACACACACATGTATAATGCATGCACATTCGCATTATGCTCACCAACAAAGTTAGTATTCTTTGGGGGAGGTGGAGGCATAGGTATACCATCATTAGGTAGAGGAGCTGAAAAAGTAAAAAAGCCACTAACACCTGAGCAAAAAGAAGCTGCAGCTTTAAAAGCTCAATATGAAAAAACACGAAAGCAGATTGTGAAATATTTAAAAGTACTTCCAGATGCAAATTCGAGAGAATTAGCCAGACTTGACCTAAAAGAAGCAAAATCAATACGTGCAGAATTGCATTATGTATTATTTAAACCAGGTAGTAAGACCAAAGTCTTACATGATGATTTAAAATTTGTAGTTAAAGAAAAAATAAAAGGTAGCACACCTAAATCGAGATATTTGCAGGCAGTAAGTGTTGCCAGAGGAAAAATAGAAGCAGCAAGAAAAGACATTAAAAAAACAGTGTTAGAAATTAAAAAACAAAGAAAGGAAGGTTTAGAAAAAAGTTTAGGCAAACCTCCTCGTTATAAAAAATCAGCGGGAAAATTTGTTGATAATTTTGTGGAAAAATATGACAAAAAAGCCAAATTATTGAGAAAACAAGTATTAAAAAAATTATATAAGAGAAGGGCAGAGCAAAAGAAAAGAATAATATCAATGCGAAGGCCAGAAGACAGATCACCTGTGTTAACTGCTGAAGAAAAAAAGAAAGTAACAGCTAAGTTAACTGATGAAGAAAGAAAAAGAATAACTTTGTTATCTGATTTGGATCAAATGAGAGAAATTGGTTTAGCAATATATGCTAAACAAGCAGCAAAATTCAGTAAAGACGTATTTTATAAAGCTGAAGCTTTTAAAACTGGAATTTATGCAGGGGAACTTAATGAAGATTCTAAACCATTTAAAGAATTTCAAACAGTATTAAATAAAGAAATGACAGATGCAGTAAAAAGAATTTTAGAAAGTGAAGATGCGTTTGCATCAGAAGGAGATCTTGATGCAAAAGTTGGAGTAAATTATTTTTTACCAGGTCAGACTACTTTAAGTGTATCTGCTCAAACTTCAATTATTGGATGGTTTGATACACATGTTATAGAAAAAAAATTACTCCAGCCAGGTAAAACCTTATATTTAAATATTGCAGTTTTTTCAAGCCCTGACGGGAGTGCTGCAGCAAACAAGCTCTTACGCCAAAAAAGATTCGAAGCTCAAAAAAGAGTAATTTTAGGATATGTAAGATCTTTAAAAGCTAAAGGAACAAAATTGGGTAATGTAAAATTTAATATGGAAAGTGTGGCAGCAGAACCTGATCTATCATTAACAGATTTCCCAAAAAAATTACGAGCAAAAATTGAACAAGAATTTAAAGGACCAAAATTTGCACAAATAAAAAAAATGTTAGGAGGAGCAAAAACTTTACAAGATGCACTTATAAAAATTGATGAATTTAAAGGAAGTGCTGAGGCACGCCTTCTTATGATTGTCAGACTTCTTGGAGGTGGTGATATTAAAGCACCAAAAAAAGTTCTTGCAGAATATAATAATTATATTTATTTACGAGCAAAAAAAGGCGATCTTGCAGCAGAAAAATGGCTCACAACTTATTCCAAACATTTAATAAAAATGCCACATTTACTTAAATATTTAAATAGTCAGGTTGGTCAACAAAGAAGTGTAGAATTAAGCGTCTTAAAAGAAAATCCACAGTTAAAGGTTACAGTAAACACACTTAACAAATTTAAAGAAAAAGGACAAATGCCAAAGGGATATACTTTGAGAGCTAAAGGTAGAATAGGAGTAGGTATTCTTAAAGGAAAAAGAAGGCCTGATATAAAAATCACTGTTGATCCAGAAACAGCAACTACAACAGTTAAACTTGATGGCGGAGGCAAAGCAGTGTTTGTTGCAGGTACAAAATTCTTAGTGCCTAAAATTAGGGGTTTCGTTGCTTATAGTAACCGCATGAGTGCTCAAAAAATAAACAAAAACTTAAAAAAGTTTAGAGCACGAATAGCAGCACAAGATAAACAAGGTAAATATAAGCTTGATTATTCTTATATTGATAAAGATGATCCTACACCTTGGTCAAAACGAATTATAGTTTCTGACAAGTCATCTAAGAAATTATTAGGAACCATAGAGCCTCATATGGTTGGGAATAAGTGTGATTTTATTAAAGATGGAATGGATGTAGCCAGTGATGTGTTAACTCTTACTGAAGTTACTGGGCCAAAAATAGATACAGTATTTGCATAAAACTTAATTTAATAAATCATGAAAACACCAACTTCAGCACCAAATTTCAATCCAATGTTCTACAGCAGACTAGTTTATAAAATATATTTGGGTGGCAGTGGGCCTGCTCCAAAACTAAAACTCACCCCAGCAGAAGAAAAAGCTCAAATAAAAATTAAATTTACTCGTAAAACAAAGGCTGCAGCTTTAGCTATTAAAAAGATTCAATCATATCGTGGAAAATCGGATCCCAGGCTTACGGGCGCAGCCAAAGCAGCAAGACAGTTATCTATTGCTTTTAATAAAGCTACTAAAGGTAGAAGTTTGGCAAAGGTAAAAGAAATAGAAAGACAATACTTAGTTAAACTAAAAAAAGGAGTTGATAAAATAAAAGAGACTATTGAAGCTGAGAAAATGCGTGATAAATTACTAACTGCTCTTAAACTGCATGTTGCAGATGTTCGTGATGAATTCAATAAAGAATACAAAACATATAATAAAACGCAAAAAAAGTATGTTGAAAGATATCATTTAAATATGTTGCTAAATGCCTATCTTTTAAGATGGGAAAAAGTAAATATAGACGCAATAAAACATGTGAATCCAAAACTGATTTTATTAACTGTGGAAGATTTAGGTCCGGATGGCAAATTCAAGAAAGGTAAAATGCTGGAAAGTCTAAAAAAAGCTAAAGCTGGTATAAGAAAAGCAGTTGATTTATGGCTAACCGGAGATAAAGCAAAGTGGAGACTAGTGTATAAAGATAGAAACTGGGATACCAAATATGAGAAAAAAGCAATTGATTTCGCATATACAAATGTAGATCCAGGTATTATTAAACTAGCCAGAGATTTTTTCACAAAAGGCCGCCAACATGGATGG
>JBHPDK010000024.1:0-21975 GCA_042577965.1 Patescibacteria group bacterium | reverse complement strand
ACCCTGGAGATCCTGGAGACCCTGGAGACCCTGGAGACCCTGGAGACCCTGGAGATAATCCACGTCGTGGAGGTGGTGGATCTTACTATTATCCACAAAATGACGATGATGAAGAAAATCCACCAAGTATTGAAACTAGTATATCAGAATTATTCGATACATTTGACGTAGGTGGAATAAACAGCTCAATATGTGGAAATCATAATATTGAAAATAATGAAGAATGTGATGATGGAAATATTATGAATGGAGATGGTTGTAGCTCAATTTGTATACTTGAAGCTAAATTAGTTGGTTTTGAGAGCCCTGAAGAGCAAATACCAGAAGAAAATAATTCTTTAAATAGTTATTCGAATAGTAATGGGCAATGTTTAGAATATAAACTAAGAAACTTAAGATTTAATGATTTATTAAATACTCATTTATCATTCGAAATCTTTGAATTATTTAAAAATATTAAAATTATAAATTTCGAACAATATATACTTAGTGGATATGATTCTTTTGAAACTACTTATTTTACTGAGGCAACAGTAGGACCAGATGAATTCGTCACAATCGGAGAAGTAATTAAAGTTGCTCATACATCTTTCTGTCATGTTATAAACCAGGAACCAGTAATTACAGTGAAACATAATTTTTCAGATTGGCCGAATAAAGCATATCCTGATGATGAATTTAAAGATTTCTGGACACGCATACTTCATTCAGCTGATGAAGACAATTTTCTACCTGAAACAATTTTAAATACACTTTCTTTTGAACCATATAATTCGGCAACCCGATCAGAGATATGGGAAGTATTAACAAAGTCAGGAAATCTCGATATTGATTTAGAAGATGTGACTACTGATAGCATGATTTATAAATATTTGAACTTTTCAGAACAAGAGCTGGCTCAAAATGCAATAAGATCTGAATTTGTTACTTTAACAAAAGAGCTTATGACCATATGGGCAGGTGGGAATATTAATAATGTAATAAGATATAGTATTTAATATTTAATAAATTCAGAAAGCACTTCAATAAATAACGAAGTGCTTTCTTTTTATAAATTTTTCAAGGATTGATATTATTCAAGAATTAGTTTATAAATATCTTAATGATAACATTAACTTTATCAACATGAAAAAAGCATTAATTGTATTTATTGCAGGAATGTTTTTTATGACTTGTGTTTCAGTTTATGCAGTAGTTTCCTCTTTTCCTGATGTACCAACTGATGAATGGTTTTATGAAGATGTAATGACTCTTGCCTCGTGGGATGTTATTCGTGGATATCCGGATGGGTATTTTAGGCCTGGTGATTATGCAAACCGAGCTGAAGTATCTGCAATTATTAATAGGTATGATAAAAAAGTAGGAGAAAAAATTGATACTGCATTTGGTGATCTGATTAATTCTGAAGAGTTTGCTAATGCTGTAAACGACATATATTCAGAAAGCGTTGTTTATCTTGAAGAGGATTTAGGAGAGCTCTATTATGGACTCGCTCTTGGGATGGTTGATAGTGCTGCAATGTATTACAATCATGTATGGAATGAAGCAATATTTAAAGGATATGAATTTGATGTTAGTTGCGATAAGTTCGATCCGATAAGAGCAAATGCAGTAAATTATTTAGATGAAGCAAAGAAATATATTGGAATTTCACCTAATGAAGAGGAAAATATATTAGATGAAATAGATAATTACAAAGATATGTGCGAGCAATTATAAAATTGATTATGAGAAGTCCGAACTTCACATGCAGTATTGAGCTGTAATTATTAAGTAATAAAATTAAATAAATATCCAATAATAATAATTCCAACTGCAACGCTGCTAAAGAAAATAGCTAGCAGTTTTATTGTCATTACTCTTTTTAAAATTACTGCTTCTGGTAAAGATAGTCCTGCAATTGACATCATAAATGCTAGTGAGGTACCAAGGGGCACGCCATTTGCTGTAATGCTAAAGATTAAAGGTACTACAGTTGAACATCCTGCATAAATTGGAATTCCAACAAGCGCAGCAATAGGAACAGATAAAATACTGTATTTGCCAATGAATTCCATAAAGAATTCCTGAGGGACGTATCCATGAATAATTGCTCCAAGCCCTACACCACCTATTACATAAGGTAAAAGTTTTTTAAATGTTTTTAGTCCTTGCTGTAATGCAAAATTAATCTTTTTTCTGAATTGTTTTGGCATTTCATTTAATTTTTTTGTATCAGAGCCATTGTTCAAGATAATTTCTTTATCAAGTTTTAAAGATCCAAGGAATAATCCTGCTATAACTCCAAGTGCGATACCTGAAATTGCATATAAAAATGCTAATTTCCATCCAAATAAGCCCCCCATTATTACAAAGGCAACTTCATTAACAAGCGGGGATGTGATCATGAATGAAAAGGCTATCCCAAGCGGAATTCTTGCTTTTAAAAATCCAATAAAAATTGGGATCGAAGAGCATGAGCAAAAAGGGGTAACTGCTCCAAAAGCAGCAGCAGCAAGATTTCCTGATCCAAACTTTGCTTTTTGCATAAATTTTCTTAAAGATTCGTCTTTAAAAAAAGTTCGTAAGAAAGTAATTATTGAAACAACTAAAAAGATTAAAACAAGAATCTTTAAACTGTCGTAAATAAAAAAGTGAAGTGCTGAGGCCAACCTGTCTTCTAATGGAAGTTTGAGTACATCGTAAACAAGAATATCAGCGATCCAGTTAAACATTATCAATAATTATATATATGCTATACTTATTAATAGCATTAATTAAGCATTTATGAAACTTGAAGGCGAGAGAATTTATTTAAAACCAATGTCAGTAAAGCACGCTGAAATTTTTATGAAATGGGTGAATGATCCTGATGTAAATAAATATATGGTTGGGATAAAACCGCCTAAAAAAGTTGAAGAAGAGATTGAATGGGTTGAAAAGATTCAAAAAGATCCAAATGAAGAAGTATGGAGTATTTTTATAAAGGAAAATAATAAATTAATCGGAAATGTTGGTTTTCATGAATTGGATAATCCTGATGGGAATTTAAGAATTGGCATTGTAATAGGGGAGAAGGATGAATGGGGGAAGGGTTATGGTACAGATGTGTTTAAAGTTGCAACAAAGTATTTAAAAGAGGAAAAAGGAGCGGTTAAGGTTAATTTAACGTGTCATGTTAATAACATTGGAGCACATAAAGTTTATAAAAAGAGCGGATTTAAAGTAAAAGGTAAGCAAAAAGCATTCAACGAAATCAAAAAGAAAGATGAAGATATGGATTATATGGAGCTTGATGTTTAAGATTTAACATAACCTCCACTTTGTAAGTCCCAAAGTTTTTTGTAGAGTCCTGATTTGTCAGATATTAAATCAGCGTGTGTTCCTGATTCAACAATATCACCATCCTGGAATACGATTATTCTGTCTGCACTCATAATTGTTGATAGCCTGTGCGCAATTATCAAAGTTGTTTTATTTTTCATTAAATTTGCCAAGGCTTTTTGGATTTGGCTTTCAGAATAAGAGTCGAGGCTAGAAGTTGCTTCGTCTAATATTAAGATTGGATTGTTTGCTAAAATTGCGCGTGCAATAGCTACTCTCTGCCTTTCGCCTCCTGAGAGTTTAACGCCTCTTTCACCAACAAGTGTTTCGTATTTTTCAGGGAATTTTTGAATGAATTCATGACAGTGAGCAAGTTTTGAAGCTGCAATCACTTCTTCTTCGGAAGCGTTCCTTCTTCCATATTTTATGTTGTCGAGCAATGTCCTGTGGAAGAGTATTGGGTCCTGTGGAACCAGACTTATTTGTGATCTTAAACTATCCTGCGTAACGCTTTTAATATTTTGGCCGTCAATTAATATTTTTCCGCGTTGTATATCAAAAAATCGTAATATTAGCTTTGTGACAGTTGTTTTTCCACCTCCTGATGGACCAACTAAAGCTATTTTTTCACCTGATTTAATTTTAAGATCTAATTTTTTAATAACTTTTACAGTTTTATCATAAGAAAATCTTACTTTTTGGAATTCAATTTTACCTCTAACAATGCTAAGTTTTTTAGCGTCTTTTGCATCCTGTATTTCTAATTTTGTATTCAGTATTTCTGTCATTTCTTCTGCATCTGCAAAGTCACGGAACATGTTTCTCATTATTCTTCCAAAGCCCCAGATTTTTTCGAAAAGTGTAATTAAGTATGCCTGCACCCATATAAAGTCACCTGCAGTTAAATCGCCCTCTGTCCAATATTTTATTGCAATAAAAAACACTATAAATTCCAGAGCAATAATTGCAAAGTGCTGAACTGCTCGTGCAATTTCGTCTAAATTCCATGCTTTTCTGGTTTTTTTAACCCAGTCATCATAAATTTTCACAAACTTTTTTACTTCATGTTTAAGGCCAGCAAAAAGTTTTATTGTTATTGAATTTGTGATTGTGTCAGCAAGCTGTGCAGTTGTTTTAGTACCGGCTTTAGCTTTTATAATGTCGTACTTCCATTTATATCTACTGAATAATAAATTGAATAATACAAACAAAAATGTCCATATAATCATCACAATTCCCAAAAGCGGCTGAATCGTAAATAAAACAATAAAGATTACAACCACTTTTAAAACAAGAGGAACGAGTTCGTAATATATATTATCAGCAATACTTTCAAAAGAGTGTACCATTCTATTAACTTTTTTTACCAATGAACCGGTAAAATTACTGGTAAAAAAGTTATATGAGTGATTGTGTAAACGTTCAAAACATTCGTTAGCTATGTTACCCATTACTCTCGATTGCAAATAAATATTTCCAATCACAGCTATTCTCCAAAAGAACCATTCTAAAAAGTGATATCCAAAAATTATCGCTAGTATGCCTACTAATTGATTGGCAATATCACTTCTAACACCTTCATCAACTATTAAGTCGAATAAAACTTTATAGTAATAAGGCGCAATTAAGCTTGCTGCAGTTGCACCAAGAAGTACAATTACCAAAACAACCGATAAAAATTTGAATTTTTTAACGTGCTTCCAGTAAAACCTAAATGTTCTTTGTGTGTTTAATTTCATGGTTTTGGCTTTAAGCGCCAGTTAAAGAAACGAAAAAAGCCCATTATTGTTTCGGACAGATGGTATTTAATGAGCTAAAATCTAACAATTTGGAGTTGATTATAAAACTGACTTGTGAAAAAGTCAAGTTCACTTCATTATGCATTTTCACTTTCCAAGGAATCTAGAAGTTCTTTATATTTAATATGAATCACACTTCTATCAAACTCAGCAAATTCTTTTAACATAAGTTCAACTTCCTGATCAGTAAAATATGCAATTGCAGGCTTAAAAAAACTTGTATTTTCCTTTTCTGTATGAGCTTTATAAAACGCTGAAAGTTCAGATAGAATTTTAAGAATTTCCTGAAATAATCCTGATTCACCTGCTCGATATTTTTCATTTGTTTCATCCAAATGTTTAATCATTGCACGTGCCTGAACGTGTTCTTCTAAAAGCTCTCCCATTATGGTTCTGTGTTCATCTGATAAAGGTTTTTGTCCTAATTCTCTAAATAAAATATCTTCTTCTTTTCCATGATGAGTTTTATCTCCATAACTTTTAAAAAAATCTACGGCTCTGTCTATAAAACAAGGTTCAACCTTATTAGTTTCATTAATTTTAACAATAATTTTATCAATTAAATCAATCATTCTTAAAATTAGAACATGTTCTTCCATAAGTTGCTCAATTGGATCAGTATATGATGGAGTCATAATAAAAAATTATTGTTAATTCAATAACAAATTATAATGATACTTGATAACAAAGGCAACTTGGGCTTAATATGGTGGAGACAAAAAATTTGATCCAACTGTGATTATTCTATCTTTTTTTGTTCTAATTTTTTTTACTTCCTCATCAACTTTAGTTACTTTGTCGTCAACTTCGGCTTCCGCAGGTGTTGCTTCAGGTCTTCCCTGTTCATTTTCACAAACCATTTAATTAAATTAAGAGTAGATTACTAGAGAATCAGTTTAATTGATTATATGATTTAATCAATACTTTTTTGGATTGATCAAAAAATAACTTTATATATAATGATCGTGCGCTTTAATGATTACTTATGAAGAAAAACACTTCTAAATTAAAAAAAGGTTTAGCTCAGATGTTTAAAGGCGGAGTTATTATGGATGTTGTAACTGCTGATCAGGCGAAAATAGCCGAAGCTGCAGGAGCATGCGCTGTAATGGCTCTTGAAAGAGTGCCTTCTGACATTCGAAAACAAGGTGGAGTTGCGCGAATGAGTGATCCAAAATTAATTAAAGAGATTAAAAAAGCAGTTAGCATACCGGTTATGGCAAAAGTAAGAATCGGACATTTTGTTGAAGCACAAATTTTACAAGCTTTAAAAGTAGATTATATTGATGAAAGTGAAGTTTTAACTCCAGCTGATGAGAAATTTCATATAAATAAAAAAGAATTTGATGTCCCGTTTGTATGCGGATGTACTTATTTAGGAGAAGCTCTTCGCAGAATCGACGAGGGCGCTGCAATGATGCGTACAAAAGGTGAAGCAGGAACAGGGAATGTAGTTGAAGCTGTTCGTCATGCGCGCACAGTGAATGATGAAATCAAAATGCTTCAAAAGGCAAAGGCTGATAAACGTAAGATTTGGGCAAAAAAAGAAAGAGTTCCTGTTAATTTAGTAAATGAAGTTTGTAAACTCGGGCGTTTACCTATTGTAAATTTTGCTGCTGGTGGAATTGCTACACCTGCTGATGCTGCAATGATGATGCAGCTTGGTGTTGACGGTGTATTTGTAGGTTCAGGAATTTTTAAATCAAGTGATCCTAAAAAAAGAGCAAAAGCAATTGTGCAGGCGGTAACGCATTTTAATGATCCGGATAAGTTAGCGAAAGTTTCAGAAAATTTAGGAGAAGCAATGGAAAGTAAACAAATTGATGAATTAGAACAACGTTATGCCGAAAGAGGTTGGTAAAATTAGAATCGGAGTCTTGGCCCTTCAGGGTGATTTTATTGAACATATCAATATTTTGTATAAGTTGGGAGTTGAGACTTGCGAAGTTCGTACAAAAGAAGATTTAAAAGGTCTTAATGGTTTAATTATTCCAGGAGGGGAGAGTACAACTATGAATCTTTTGATTGGAGAAATTAAAACTGCTGCAAAAAAGCTTCCGATTTTTGGAACATGCGCTGGAGCAATTTTATTAGCACAGCATGGTTTTATGGATATTGAGATTGAAAGAAACGCTTATGGAAGCCAACTTGATAGTTTTGAGGATGAATTTGAATTTAATGACCACAAGGTTCATGGAATTTTTATTAGAGCACCAAAAATTAAATCAGTTGGACCAGATGTTGAGGTTTTAGCGCGAAATTCTAGAAAAGACATTGTTTTTGTCCGTCAGGGAAAATATTTAGCAGCAACTTTCCACCCTGAATTAACAGACAACACGAAAATTCATGAGTATTTTTTGAAAATGATTACTCAAAATCTTTAAGAAACGGCTTAATATCAAAATGCGCAACTTCTTCTGCTGGATTACCTTTGTAATCAGCAAGGTAAGGTAATTTATGAACATAATCTATTGCGTTTTTATTCTCGTAAAATAATCCAAGATAAACATTTTTTTCAAAATCCTGAATATACTGCTTTGCTTTTTCAATACTGTTTGCTTTCCATCCATCGACATCTTCCAAATATTTAATTCTTTCCCAGTACCAGCTTTGAGGAGTTGCTTTATTATAAGTAGGGCACACCTGTAAGATTTCAACAAATGCAAATCCTTTATGATTAAGAGCTTTTTGAAGCATTTTTGTCATATGTTTTACATCACCGCTAAAAGAACGCGCAACAAAAGATGGATTTAAATTAAGTACAAATTCCGAAGGATTCATTGGTTCTAAAAGTTGGCCATCAGGAGATCCGTTCATAGGAAATCCTTTTGGTGTACAAGCGGAAGCCTGACCTGTGGTTAGGCCGTAATTGTGATTGTTATGCAGAATAAACAGAATTGGGTATTCACTTCTTACTGCATGTACTAAATGATTAATTCCTTCACTCATTGTGCCTCCATCACCAGCGCAGGCAATAACTTTTAGATTTGTATTACCCATTGCGCAGCCTGCAGCAAGTGGCAGTGAGCGGCCATGAAGCCCGTGAAAAGTATTCATTCCAATTTTATCTGAACCGTTTCCATTACATCCAATATCAAAGCTCATTAAAACATCTTCAGGCTTAAAGCCTTCTAAAGTGAGTGCACGTTTTAAAGCATTTTGAATATTGTAATTTCCGCAGCCACTACACCAGGTAATTACTTCATCAGTTTCATATCTTACATATGTATCTTTTTTCTGTGTGAGTCCGCTAAGTACAGATTTTATGTCACTTTTTGACGGCATATTTAAGTATTTTTATTAATATAATCCATAACATCCTCAAAATAAAATGGCCTTCCATCATATTTCAAGAATTTATCTTTAAACTTTTTGTCAGTTTCAGCTTCAATCATTTTTCCAAGTTGTCCTTTTAGATTTCCTTCAATTAAATGTACGTTCTTATTTTCTTTAAAAAACTTAATAGCAGCCTGAGTCTTTAAAGGAAACACAAAATCATAATGTAAATAATTTATTTTTTTATCTGAAGCATTAATTGAATCTTTTATTGCATTAATTGAACTTCCCCAGCCAATAAATGAAATATCTGCGTCTTTCTCAACACCGAGAATTCGGGGTTCAGGTAAATTTTTGCGAATTGTTTCGAGCTTTCTTACATGTCTTTTTTGGATCATTTCTTTAACAGGCTTTATTTCTTCAGTTAAAGAACCATCTGGCTCATGTTCATCGCTGTTTGCGTAGTAATGAGCTTTAGCTGAACCAGGAATCCATCTTCGCGATATTCCACTTTCAGTTATTTCAAATCTATCTGAAGGTTCTAATTTTTCTAATTCTGCGGCATCAGTAACAAGTCCGCGTTTTATTGGAATGGTTTTATGTTCAAAATGATCAACTGTCATGTGACAATCAAGTAAATGTTTTTCAGTTAGAACCATTGTTGGTGTTTGATATTCTTCAGCAAGATTCAAAGCATGCTGCATTAATTCATAAGAACTAACAGGATCTCCGCAACCTATTACAATTCTTGGATGCTCTCCGTGACCTGCGTTAATTGCTAAGTCCAAGTCTCCCTGACACGTCCAGGTTGGTAAACCAGTTCCCGGCCCTGGCCTTTGACCAATTACAATTACGAGTGGAGTTTCAGTTATTCCAGCGCACGAAACTGTTTCAGTCATTAAATCAAATCCACCACCTGATGTTGCAGTAAAACTTCTGCAGCCTGTGTGCATTGATCCCATAACTAACTGAACAGCAGTAATTTCATCTTCTGCCTGTTTTACAATCATTCCGGTATCATGCGAAGTAGCAGCAAGATAAGTTAATATGCCGCTTGCAGGGCTCATTGGGTAAGCATAATAAGCACGAACCCCACCTTGAATTGCTCCAAGTGATAAAGCTTTTGTTCCATCAATTAGGATTTTTTCAGGTACTTCTTTGTTTTTTTCAATTTTCAAAACCGGAATATCTTTCAAATCCGGATCATATCCGAAGTCAATACATTTCAGATCAATTTCTAATAGTTTAGGTTTAGATGCAAATTTTTTCTTAACATCATCTTTAATATCATCTATTTTAAATCCAAGAACTTTCCATAAAAGTCCCATTAAAACCATGTTCACCATTAAACTGCTTCCTCCTAATGAATATGCAATTTCACGAGCAGGTAAATATAAAACTTTTAATTTTCTTTCGGAAGCCTTTGCTTTTAATTCCGGAACCATTTGATGTTTTTCATATCCATGAATTAAAATTCCACCCTCTTTTATGTCGTCCAAATATTCAACAAGTCCATGACGATCCAACGCAACAACTATATCAACTTTTTCAGAAAGACTGTGAATTTCCTGTGTACTAAAGTCAATTTGAACATTTGAGTATCCACCTTTGATTAAAGATGGAAATTCACGGTCAGAAACAACGAAGTATCCAAGATCTTTAAGTGCATTTGAGATAATTTGACCCACACTCAGTAGCCCCATTCCGCTTTCACCAGCTATTTTTACAACAGTTCTTTTCATTGAAGAAGTTTAGATAATTTTTCAGCCCAGTCCTTAACATTAGTATTCAAATATGTCACCGGAGTTTTATTGATTCTTAAAGCAGGTTGTAAAATTTCGCCTCCTTTTTCTTTAATTTGTTCTTCAAGAATTTTTGCAGCTTCAACAACATACTCAATGTTATATTTACTGTCCCCAAGCCCTATTGCAGCGCATTTTTTACCTTTTAAATCTTTTACTGAATAAATAAATTTAGCCATATGTTCCTGTAAAAGCCCCTGGCCATAAGTTGAACTTCCTAAAATTATATAATTATAGTTTGAGAGATCTGATTCATTTGTTAATTCTGCACGCTGAACAGTTACTTTATGTTTTTGTTCGTTCAAAATCTGAGCAACTTCGTCAGTTACAAGTTCTGTGTTTCCACCTGTGCTTCCAAATACAATTAATACTGAAGCCATAATAAATTATTAAGCTTCCTTCATCATATTAGTTGGATATAATATGGTCAAGTTTTTAAATAAAAGTAAGAGGCGCACTTCAGGGGCACATGCAAGGCCGCGATAAGCGGGGGTAATGCAGAGGTGTGAAGTACGCCTCAACGTATAGCTCTTTCATCTCTCTTAGCGCCACATCAACAACTTAACGTTACTGGGACTCTAAGGGATCAAAGAGCGGTAGCAACAGGCTCGACTAAGAGGTCCTATTACTGGTGGCCTCTTAAGAAAACTTAATTAAGGCCATCTCCCTACCGTTCTTTGGATGGATTGTTTTTTGACGGATCCACCATCGTCTTTTGTTTTGTTTTTGTTTTGGTCTCGTCCACTTTAGTGTGGAACGAAGGTTTGTTTTTTGTTTCTTTTATTTTTGATTTTTGTGAATCAAAGAACCTACCATTCTAAAGGTCTCTAATGAGGCCTTTAGAAGGAGACTACTTTAGGTGGCAGTAGCCGTCTGCCATCGAAAAGTAAGGAGGGGAAAGATTATGATAATGCTCATAAAATGGCTTCATAATCCGCTCTCTCCCGGCTTTTTATTTTTATTTCTGTTTTTTAAAGATCTTCAAATCTTTATATTATAGCATTAAAAAGGGGAAAATTCAATACTCCCTAGCAATTTTTGTTAAAATATTTATAATAAAAAGGCTAATAATCATAAGATATGAATGAAAATAAAGAACTTATAGGAAAACTATTTATAATCGCAGGGCCTTCTGGTGTTGGAAAGGGCACTGTAATAAGTCATTTAAAGGAACTTCATCCTGAATGGGAATATCCTATTTCTGCAACTACTCGTGAACCAAGGCCAAAAGAAGAAGATGGCATTGTGTATCATTTTATTAGCAAAGATGAATTTGAAAGGATGATTGAAGAAGATGAATTATTAGAATATGCAATTGTTCACCAGGAGGAGTGCTACGGAACAATTAAAGCTCCGATAATTGAAGCATTAAAGCAGGGTAAAGTAATAATTAGAGAAGTTGATATGCAGGGATTGGAATCAATTCAAAAGGTTTTGCCAAGCGAAAATCTGGTTTCAATTTTCCTCACTGTTCCTGATAAGCAAGATCTAATTGACCGTATTCAGAAACGTGGTAAACTGCCGGAAGAAGAGATAAAACGCAGAATGGAAAGCGCAGAAAGAGAGTTTGAAAAAGGTGGTGAAATTTGCGATTATCAGGTTCCGAGTTTACACAATAAGATCGCAAAATGTGTTAAAGAAGTAGAAACAATAATCCTGGATGAAGCCGAATTGGTCGTTAAAGGTCAATAGTCAACAATGGGGTGTAGCCAAGTGGTAAGGCAACGGGTTCTGGTCCCGTGATTCGGGGGTTCGAATCCCTCCACCCCAGCCATTCAGTTCCACTTGCTACGAGTGAGGCCTCTTTGAGGACTCATCGAGTAGGAAAAGAACTAATCTCGAGCACGTAGAGCGAGAGGCAATCAAGGTCCAGTATTGCCATTACTTGCTAAAAGTTTGGTTTTGATGTATTGTTATCTTTGCTTGTTAGGTTCGCATTTTCATCTTCGGGGAAAAATGGTGTATTTGTTTTCACTTTTGAGCAATCGCCTTAATTTTTAATATGTATTTATGCACTCCACGAAGAAAATAAACAAGAACATTGAAATCGTTGTAACGGGTATTGATGGATTGAATCTTATGTCAAAAAGAACTTGTAATATGATTTATGAAGTTCTAATAAAAAATTATAAAAATGTTTGTATAACAAAAATAGAAGAATTAGTTAAAAGATCACCTGATTTAGTATTTTCAAGTATTAAATGTGTGAAATTTAAAAATGATGATGGCAAGAAAGCCAAGAGAATTTGGTTATCAGAATATTTAGATAAAGTTAATATTAAATACACTGGCTCCCCAAAGGAAGCTTTAAAATTAGATTTTGATAAAAGTAAGGCTAAGGAAATACTTCAAAAAGCAAATATAGATACTTCTATATTTTTTATTGCTGTGCCTGATCAATTTTCAAAAAGCGAAGATTTGCCAATTCCATTCCCACTTTTTATCAAACCTTTATGTCAGGGTGGGGGAAAAGGAATTGATTTTGATTCTATTGTAAATGACTTTAAAAGTTATCAGAAAAAAGTAAAAGAAATTTTTAGACAATCTAACACTCCTGCGCTAGTAGAGAAATATTTAAGTGGGCGGGAGTTTACAGTGGGAATAATTGGAAATGATTATAAAAATCTTACAGTAATGCCGATAGAGATAATTCCTGTTCCAAATTCTGCGAAAGAGAAAGTACGTGGTTCACAGGTAAAAAAAGCAGACACTGAAGAGCCTCTTTATATAAAAAACAGGAAGGTAAGTAAAAATGTTTCTAAGCTAGCGGAAAATGCTTTTAAAGCCCTAGGAGCTCACGGCTACGGGCGAATTGATATTAGAATGGATGGAAAAGAAGTACCTTATTTCCTTGAAGCAAATTTAATACCAGGTTTAGATAGAAACTATGGGGACCTTCCACGGTCATGCAAAATAAATAATGTGATGACTTATGAAGCGATGATTCTAAAAATTGTAAACCTTGGATTAGCATGAGTGAAATAAGAATAAATCTTAAGAAGATTTCAGAAAATTATCTTACGCTAAAAACATATTTAAAAGCTAAGAAAATAAATATTACACCTGTTGTAAAAGTAGTTGCAGGTGATACCAGGATTGTAAAAATCCTTGAAGAAAATGGTGCTGATTCTCTAGGAGATTCAAGAATAAAAAATATAAAAAAATTTAAAAGGGCAGGAATAAAATCAAAATTTCTTCTTTTAAGACTTCCCTCTAAAAGTGAAATTGATGAAGTGGTTGAGTTCTCTGACTATAGCCTTAATAGCAGTATCGAAATTATTTCAATGATCGATAAAGAAGCAAAAAAACAAAAAAAACATCATGGGATAGTATTAATGATTGAAATGGGAGATCTAAGAGAAGGAATTGATTCTGGAAAAGCATTAGAGATTTCAAAAAAAATATCTAAAATGAATAATGTTTATCTGAAGGGAATTGGTTCTAATTTTGCTTGTTATGGAGGAGTAATTCCTTCAGATAAGAAAATGAAGATGTTAAGCAGTATCTCAAAAAGCTTCCCTAATGTTGATTGGATTTCAGGGGGTAATTCTGCAAATATCAGTTGGGTAAGAAATTCAAAAGATACATATAACATAAATCATTTACGATTAGGTGAATCTATAATGCTTGGCCTTGAAACTTTGCTCCGAAAACCAATACCAGAATTAAATCTTGATGCTTTTGTATTAACAACTGAAGTTATTGAGTTCGAGGAAAAAAAATCAATTCCTGATGGAGAAATTGCGCAAAATGCATTTGGTGAAATTCCAATAATTAAAGATGAAGGATTAATTTATCGAGCAATACTTGATATTGGTAGACAGGACGTTGACTCAGATGGGATTACTCCTTTAAAGAAAAATATAAAAATATTAGGTGCAAGCAGTGATCATTTGATTATAAAGAGCGATTCAATTCTTAAGATAGGAGATAAAATAAAATTTATCCCAAATTACTCTGCTTTGCTAAGGATTATGACCTCTCCTTATGTTAAAAAGTCATATACTGTATAATGTATTTAAAATAATCTAAAGGGTACTAGACCTTAAGTAGCCAGCCAGAGCGGAGTGAGGCGTAAGGCCGAGCGAAGCGGAATAAGAATTTTCTAATCTTTTCTACATGCAACACGATGACAAACCAATTAAGGAAATCGATTCAACTGCAGGTGCTGCCGCAGAAGATCGTTTTGAAGAGATACTTGAAAGAGTAAAAGCAGCAGGTGCTGAATTTGTAAAAGATGACAGTGGTCCTCTTTACGTTGATCTTGGGAGAGATGAAGTTGAGATTGGTGAGCAGCGAATAGTGGAGTTTAGTTTGAATAGGTTGGATTTTCAGATTACACGAAAGGTAAAAACAGTTAGGATTGTTGGAGATGGACACAATAAAAATTTCGAGGAGCTCTCAAGGCCGATTATCGAGATTATACTTAAACGCAAGCCGGATACATCGGATCAATGGGTGATTATGGATTTGGATGATGTGTTTTAAACAGAGCGAATGCAATGAGCGAAGCGAAAGTATTTAACAATATTGCTTTTTTTTGCTATAAATAGTAAGTAGCACCTAACAAAATTTAACTTTGATTAAAAAATATAATCTTACTATTCCAAATTTTGCGGGATACTTTCTTTTACTGGTTATTATTGTACTTTTCTACTATATCTATGTGATGTATAGCTTCTTTTTGACCAGCCTTGTTTTTGCTGCGATTTTTGCAACGATATTCTTTCCTGTTTATAGATTTCTTAAAAAAACAGTTGGAGGTAATTCAAGGATTGCATCTTTTATAACATGTGTTTTCACGCTTTTAGTTATTGCACTGCCTTTGGCGCTTATTTTGACTCTTCTTACTTTTGAAATAATTAATGCACTTGAACATATTTCAATGCAGGTTTCTGCAGGTGTTTTTGATGATTATATTAAATGGGAACAAGGATACTTTTTATATGATACCTGGCAAAATGTTCTGCCTTATGTGCAGAATTTTGGAATTGATAATGTTGATTTGGATCTTTTGGGTAAAGTTAGTCAGACAGCTGCTGAATGGGGTCAGAATCTTAAAGATTTTGTTGTTGGAATTTTAAGTAATATTTTAGATTTCTTCTTAGGGTTAATCATTTTCTTCTTTGCACTTTATTATTTTTATAAAGATGGATCTGGAATTGTTGATAAGATTATTGCATTAACTCCGCTGCCTTTAAAACACGGTAAAGCTGTGTTCAAAAAGTTTAAAGAAGTAAGTTTAGCCATGATTTTTGGAATCTTTTTTACAGCAATTATTCAGGGTACTTTAGCTGGGATTGGTTATGCGATTGTTGGAATGCCGAATCCTATTTTCTGGGCTGTAGTAACTGCTTTATTCTCACTTGTCCCTTTATTTGGAACAGCAATTATATGGGTACCTGCTTCGATTATTTTAATGGCAATGGGTAATTGGGTAGGTGGTATCGGGCTCTTATTATGGGGATCACTAGTTGTTGCTACTGTTGATAATTTTGTAAGACCTTATTTAATTGAAGGTCGAGCACCAGTGCATCCGCTTTTAACATTTTTAGCAGTTTTAGGTGGAGTATTTGCATTTGGACCAAAAGGGATTATTTACGGACCAATTATTTTGAATTTATTACTCGCATTTTTACATATTTATGAACTTGAATATGCAAAAGTTCTTCAAAGTTAATAACCTTTAATTTCTATGCAAATAGAAGTTGATAAATCAAAGTGCATCGGCTCATTGCCTTGTACAAAAATTGCTCCAACAGTTTTTAAAATTGGGGATGACGGAAAAGCTTACATTCTTGATCCAAAATCAGACACGGATGAGCATTTAATGAACGCTGCAACAACCTGCCCAACTAAAGCGATTACTTTAAAGGATGATGACGGTAATGTTATTTATCCAACTGAAGATTAAAACTGTTTTTTGCAATCACAACAAATAAAAGACTCATTAAAAGTGCAGCCTCGGCCGGGTGCATTATTAGTCCTGTAAATGGAATAAATAATCCGCCTGCTATTGGTAGTAAAATTAAATGATACAAAAGAGTGTAAAGAAAATTCTGCTTTGTTTTTTCATTAATATTTTTTGCATAAACCATTACTTCGCTGATTTTACTAAGGTCATCGCTAATTAAAGTTACATCATTAGATTCTTCAAAAAGCTCAGTGTATGAGCCAAGTGCAATTCCGACATCAGCTTCATCTAAAAAGTCCTTGTCTTCTTTTCCGTGCCCTACACATGCAACAATATCATTATTTTCTCTGTAATTTTTTAAAGCTTCAAGTTTCTCCATTTCATCTAAATCCGAAAAGAATTCTTTTATTCTAAGTTCATTAGAAAGCCCTTGTGCAATTTGCTTATCATCACCGGTAATTAAAGTTAATTTATATTTTTTTAGCTTAGAAATCCCTTCTTTTGCATGCTCTTTAATTCTGTCTGTGATCCCAATAATTCCAATAAGTTCTCTATTACGTGCAACATATACCGGAGTTCTTAAATTTTTAGACATTACATCAGCTTTTTGCAAAAGGTTGCCATACAATTTAACATGATATTTTTCCATCAATTTAGAATTTCCTACAATTATTTCCTGATTATCCAACATACCAATTACACCCATTCCAGCAATAATTTTATGGTCCTGTGCTTTTTTGTAACTTATTTTATTCTTCTCACAGTATTCTGTAATAGCCTGAGCAAAAGGATGCGCAGATAAACTCTCAAGGGATCCTACTAAAATTAAAAATCTTTTTTCATTAAATGCTTCTTTTGGAATAACATTTGTTATTTCAGGTTCTCCTTTGGTAATTACTTTTCTTTTTCCAAACAAAATCCGCGTAACTTTATTTAATTTTTCAATAACCCTTCCTCCTTTAAAATAAATTCCTTTTTTTGTACTTTTATTTATTCCATATTTAATTGGTATTTCTGCAGAATTATAAAAAATTTCAGGAGCAGCAATTAATAAAACACTACACATTGATAAAATTCCTATAAACGCAGAACCGTTATATTTAAGCCAAAAAACAAGTACTCCAAGGGAAATTATTAAAACAATAATCCCTAAAATATTTTCAGCTTTTTTTGTATTTTTTTGTAATGTGCCTTTTTCTTTTTCATTTTCGCGAATCAAATCTTTCATTTGAGAAATAACAGAATTTTCATTAACCTGAGTTATTTTTATAACAATTCTGTTTTTCATATTTACTGTTGTTCCAATAACTTCATCATTAAATTTTTTCCCAACCATATTTTCATTTCCTGTTATCGAACTTTCATTTACTAAAGTTTCTCCTTCAATAATAATTCCGTCCGCAGGAATTACTTCTCCTGATTTTACTTCAATTATTTCTCCTATTTTATATTCTTCTTCAACTTTTTTTATTTCGTCTAATACATTCCCATATTTTTTATTAATTGATTTTTTGTAAAAGTTTAATCCTTCTAAAATTAAAATGATTAAAGCAAGACCTATATATAAAACCGGTCTTGAAACTTCAGACGTCAGGGTGGGGAATAAGGTTAAAGTAATACTATAAAAATACAATGTAATAATTGCGAGGCCTCTTAACATTTCTGATTTAAATTTTAGCTTTCTTATATTTGCGAATGCAATGATTAAAGTTAAAATCCCAAATAAATAAGGAGTTTCAACAAAAAAAGTAAGTACAATTAAAATTGCTGATAAGACAGCTAAAATAATGAGTTTATTTCGCGAAGATTTTAGTAATTTTATCATAGCTTAAAGTCTTAAATAAGCTATAAGAGTTAAAGCCCAAATTCATCCTCAAGATATTCTTTAAAAGAATCATAACTTTGCGGTACACCTCTTAAAATTTCTCCGTTCACAAATAAAGTTGGAGTGCCCCGAACCCCGTAAGATTTCCCATCCTCTTTGTCTTTTGTAACTTCCTGCGTGTATCTGTCAGACTCAAAACAGGTTTTGAAAGTAGCAGTATAAATACCAATTTCTTTTGCATAACCGCTAAATACTTCACTTAAATTTTCAGCTTTGCTCCATTCTTCCTGTGTATCGTAAATTTTATTATGCATTTCCCAGTATTTTCCCTGATCACCTGCACAATTTGCTGCAACAGCAGCACCAATAGCAGCTTGATGAATATTTAAAGGAAAGTCTCTGTAAACATATTTTACTTTTCCTGTATCAATAAAATCTTTTTTAAGGTTTGGATAAATATTTGAATAAAACTTTTTACAAAAAGGACATTGATAATCACTAAAATCAATAATTACAACTGGTGCAGTATTGCTTCCTATATAAGGATCATCATCTACACTAATTTCCTGAATTTTTGGTGGCTCAGGCTGAACAACTTCTTCTTGTGGATCCGGCTCCTTTTCTTTTGGCTTATCAACTGATTCTACAGTAGTAAAAGCAAATCTGCCTACCATATATCCAATTAAAGCACCTATTAGGATTAGGCCTACTGACCTCCAGGGATTTCTATCTAAATCATCAGACATAAGAAACTTTAATTACATGCAACGTCAATTATGCCTTACTTAGAACTAAAATTCCAGATTTTTTTAAATAATAAAAACCACCAATCCCTAAAGGTATAATTCCTAATAAAATGTATAGCAAATAATTATGCGTGTTTTCCTGCTGATCGTTTTCTTCTGGTTGTTCAAGTATTTCATATTCATCCAAAATATTATCCGCTGAAGTAACTGCTGCAATTTTGGTGCCTTCTAAAAAGATTTGTTTGAAATTTGATGCTCCGTCATTAAGAACATTTATTTTTAATTCTTCTTCTGTACTGTCAATTTTTAAAGAAAGTACTGAATTTAATTCATCAAATTCGAGTACTTCACCTTCAAATTTATTTTTTTGAGGATTTTGCATTCCTGGCGTAGTATTTTTTGTCCATTCCCATTTAAATTCTTTAGTTTCGTCATTTATTATTGTGAATTTTGTAAAAGATTCTGATTCCTGGGCTTTCTCGTAAGAAATTTGATCAATTATGCTGTTTTGAAAGTCGAGCAGACGCACCTCCCCATTTGAGTTTTTTAAGGAAAACGCAAGTTCATTATCATAAATGAGGAGGTGCTCATGAGGGCCTATTACCTTGTTTTGAAAAATATATTTTGATTTCGAATTTTCACCTGTATCAATTTTCCAATTTCCGAGATTTACTGTTTCTTCTGAATCATTATAAAGTTCTATCCATTCATTTCCTTTATCAGTCCCATCTGGATTTGGAAATATTTCATTAATAAAAATAGAGTTAGATAAATCCCCATTACGAATTATTTTTTCTTGATCTTTTGTAGCTGATTTTATTTCATCTTCCTCCTCTTCTTCGAATTCCTCCTTTTCAATAAATAAGTTTTCAGTTAAAGGTGTAAGTTTAATTGTCCATTCGAATTCATTATTTTCAGTTCGGGAGAAAGTTTGATCTTCATAACTTTTATCATAACTGATTTCATCTGCAATTTTTTCATCAGGATAAAAAAGTCTAACAGATTCATCAGAATTATTTAGATTTATTTTTGTTTTCCATGAAGGTAATAATATAAAACCATGTGAAATTATTTCTTCATTTGAAGTTAAAGTATATGGCTTGCTGCCGCCATCTTCATCGTCAATTATCCAGCCGGATAAAGTGCAATTTTTATCACTTAAGTTTTTTAATTCAATCCATTCCATATTTGAATCTTTTCCTAATGGAT
This sequence comes from Patescibacteria group bacterium, assembly GCA_042577965.1. Classification (GTDB taxonomy): domain Bacteria; phylum Patescibacteriota; class Gracilibacteria; order UBA1369; family PNNO01; genus JAUVDZ01. Next base: position 2,101 of record JBHPDK010000024.1, on the reverse strand, counting down.
TTGGGAGAATTTCATTAATAATTATGTCATTTGTGCAAATGTTTTCGTTTTCTTCATCATTTGAGTTGACTTCATTTGAGATTTCTTCGAGCTCGGTTTCTTCTTCAAATTCAAATACTAATGTAGGTAAATTTATTTCTGGCAGTTCTTCCGATTCCGGCACTGGTTCTTCTTCCAAAAAATTTTGCTGTCCTGGATTTGGGATATTTGAAATCTGCCAGTCTTCAGGAGAATTTGTATCTTCAGTAGTATTTCTGGCAATTGAATCTGTATTTGAAACCTGATCGCTGTTTATGCAGCTTTCAATATTTCCATAAATCCACTGCCCTTCAATTAATTCGTTAAATTCTTGGATTTCACCTGAAGTGGGTGATGCATTCCGCCAACAAATAAAATCCATAGTTTCATCATTTGAATTTATTAATGCAATTTGTTCTGTTGTTCCTGTTAAGCCTGTTTTTGTACTTTGGATAACCAGTAATTCACCATCGTAACCAATTAAATTTTCATCAGCTTTAAAATAAATCATAATATAATCTCCTGCATTTACTGTTATTGTTTCTTCAATATTTATAAAATTATTATCATCAAAAAGTTTCAAACCTTTTATAGAGCCCCCATTAACAACAAACAGTTCGATCCAGTCATGCTCAGAGTTTTTAAAGCTGACTTCATTAATTAATAAACCTGCGAAATTTTCCACACCTGGATCAGGTGTTGCAGGCGAATCAGCGTATAGCTTTTGAATAAAGAACAAATAAAGGATCAAAACAGATAAAACTGCATAGATTTTGGTTTTATTCATAATAGCCGATTGTTAATGGGCTTAAATCATATCGAACAATTATTAAGATTTTCTAAAAAAATTATTAAAAAAATTTCTTGATTTTTGTAATGAATTAGGTAGAATCTCGTTTTGTATATTCAGGTTAATATATTTTATGTTTAGACAGATTGATACAGATAATGTTTTTCGCGAGATAAGAACACCATCAGACATAATAAAAGACTTACTTTTAAATAATGATGGCGCAGATAGTTTTACTGCTAGTTCTATTCAGGACATGGTTAGAAGCTCTTGTTTGACCAGATTAGAAGGTCAAAGAATTTATTATCCAATTAATAGAGGTGAATTAACACAAGTGGCAGGTGACTCTGAAGCTGAATTGTTTGAAGTATTAATGTCTTTTTATCAAAGATTACAATTAACTGTTTCAGGTGTTCTTGCTGCAGAATTTGATTGTGATGTTTATTCAGTTGAGCAGTTTGATCCAAATGGTAATGGTTTTTCACAAGTTAGAGAAAAAAGAAACTTATTGTTAAAAGAAGGGAATCCTCATCATCCCATACCAAAGGGGGAAACAATATTTCCTGCAACGCAAAATTCAATTTACGAGAGGATTGTAGGATGTGTTGGTTTTGATGGAAAAAGAAAATTTTTAAAAATTGTAGAAGATTTATCTGATTGTCCTACAATTTTAGATACTCAAGAGCACACTTTTCAACAAAAAATGAAGGCACTGGTGGATACAATGAAAAAATGCAGACAGTATCATTCTCAAAGTCATGTACATAGAGATATAAAGCCTGAGCATGTTTTAATTATGCCTGATCAAAGTAGTGAATCCGGAGTTAGGGGAATATTATGTGATCAGGAATTATTAATGAGAACAGGGATGATTGATCCGGACCCTGATGGAAGGATAAGAATAAGAGGAACACCATCTTTTGCTGACACAGAATATTACGATTATGATAGTTGGGCAATTAAAATGAACAATCCTGCAATTGATGTTTTTGCATTTGGAATTACCCTTTTGCAATTATTAATAGGAAATGATTATGAGGAATTTATTAAAATATTTAAGAAAAAATATGATGTAGATATTGGTCATCATAATGTCTTATTTGCTTTAAAGAAAGCAGGATCAGATGTTGAAATTCCTAAGGACCTGCTTGATATTATTATTAAAATGCTTCAACAACATAGATATTTTAGAGCAAAATTAAGTGAAGTGATTGAAGTTTTAGAAAATCATTTTGATCTTAAAGAAGAAAGTCAATCTCCGTTGACTTCTTAGGTAAAATTCCAGTATAGTTA
>JBHPDK010000023.1:0-22411 GCA_042577965.1 Patescibacteria group bacterium | reverse complement strand
TGTTAAAGCCATTATTATTAAAATTCTGGCTAAATTAAATCATGAAAAAATTGTAAAATTCATACTTAATCTTTTAAAGTCTGAGGATATTCAGATTAAAGCAAATTGCATTGGAGCATGTACTCATTTTGATGATATTAATTTAATACATTATCTATATCCATATTTAAATTCAGAGAATCCTGATATAAAAGGAAATACAATTATTGCTTTATGGAAGTACTCAAAATATAAAATAAAGTTATATCAGGAACTTAAAAAAATGTTATTAAGTACAGATAAAGAAACTAAATTAAAAGCAATTTATGTAATTGGTGAAGTAGGTGCTGTGCAGGAAAAAAAGAGATTAAGGCAGTATTTATATTCTGATGATAAAGATCAAAGGTTAATTTCGGCAATTGCTTTATCAAAATTATCAGCAAAAGAAGGAATCCCTGTAATTTGCGAATCTTTACTTTATTCTTCAGGTAAAACAAGAGAGAGAATTGAATATGAAATTGATATCTTGCCGGAGAATATAAAGAAAAAAATTGCATTCTATATTCGACAAAATGTTTGTTCTTATATAAATCAATTATTTGCAAATTCACACGTAATTAACTTAGATGAACTTGACAAAGACACTCTCTTAAAGCTTCGAAATGCATATGAACTTGTAAATGATCATGAAGAAGTACAGAATATTGATGACAGACTTCAATTACAATTTAATCCAACTTATAATGGCTGAAGTAAATTTAGTACCAAAAGAAGTAGTAGCTGATAAAAATTATCAGGTTCTATCAATTAATGGTGAAATTGATAGAGATACAAATACAAGCTTCAGAGAAAGTATGGAGCAATTTCTGGCTACCTATGCTTATACAAATCTGATTTTAGATTTAAAGGAACTTGCATTCATTAATAGTGAAGGAATTGGTTATATTACTGATGTTTTTAACAGATTCACTGCACAAAATAAAAAAATTGTTATTATAAATGCTTCTGAAAGAATCATGGATATTTTTAATTTAGTTGGATTAAACCAAATGATTCCATGCTTAGGATCTGAAGAAGAAGCAGTTAATTCATTTTAAATATGTTTACCTGGTTTCGAAAAAATTTAACAAGAAGATTCGCACTAATACTGCTAATTTTTAGTGTTGCAGCTGCTGGCGCTGCATATTATTATTGGGGATTAACCATGGATTTTCCTCTTGTATATAGTTTAATTGGTCTGGCTGGTTTCTTTTTTATTGTTTCATTTTTGTTTTATAAATTAGTTAACAGTCCTTTAAAAAAATTAACAAAGCAGATGAAGTTAATTTTAACAGGTAAGAGTTATAAAAGAATTTCAACTAACAGGATTGATGAAATCGGCATAATTGCTCAATTTTTTAATGAGATTACAGAAAACCTTGAGGTTATATCAAAAAAAATAAAAGAAGAAAAAAGAATGTCCTTGGAACTTAATATTGCTGCTGAAATTCAACAACAACTTTTACCAAAGCAGAGCCCACAGGTACCTGGTTTGGAAGTTGTTACAAAAACAAGACCAGCTGTTGAAATTGGAGGTGATAGTTTTGATTATATCTCTGCTAAAGATGCAACATATTTTTATGTTGGTGATGTTACAGGGCATGGTGCGCCTGCTGCTTTGGTAATGATGATGGTAAATACGTTATTACATACTTATACTGAAATGTATAAAAGTACTTACGACATCGTAGTTAATACAAATAGGCAATTAAAACCCCGTATTAAATCTTCAATGTTTATGACCATGGTTATGCTTAGATGGGATCATATAACGCAAAAAATGACTTACGTAGGTTCGGGTCATGAGCATATATTAATTTATAGGGCAAAAACCAATGAAGTTGAGTCTATAGAAAGTGGTGGTATAGCTCTTGGAATGACTCCTGATAATAGTAAAATTGTAAAAGAACAGGAAATCCCATTAGAAATCGGAGATGTTATTGTACTTTACACTGACGGAATAACTGAAGCTCAAAATAATGAAGGGCAAATGTTTAAAATTGAAGGATTAATTGAATTATTTAAAAAATATGTGTCTGAATATGGGCCTGAAGGCATAACTCACCATATAGCTCTTGATTTTTCAGAATTTGTTGGCAATACAGAACAAGCTGATGACATTACTTTGATGGCATTAAAATATACCGGACAAACACAAGCACAAACATCAAAAGTAGTAACAGAGCCTCCAGCACAACCTCCTGTGCAACCAGAAGCGCCTGCAGCACCTACAATCCCAACTGAAAGTGTAAGTCCTACTGAAAATGCAAACTAAAGATTTTAATTATAATTTGCCAAAGGAATTAATTGCAAAAAATCCTGTTTCACCCCGGGATAGTTCGAAATTAATGGTTCTTAATCGTGATTCACAATCAATAAATAATAAAATATTTAATGAATTACCTGAAATATTAAATGATGATTATGTACTTGTACTAAATGATACTAAGGTTATTGCTGCACGTTTATATGTGCAAATCGATGATTCTAAAGGTGAACTTCTTTTATTAAAGAGATATAAAGAAAATGTATGGAAAACCATGGTTAAACCAGGCAAAAAGTTTCAAATAAATAAAGGATTTAAAGTAATTGGGAAAAAAGAAAAAATTTCAGCAAAGGTACTTGAAGTATTTGAAGATGGCACAAGAAAAATTGAATTTATGGATGTTAAATCATTGAGCAATTGGATTGATGATAATGGCTATCCCCCATTCCCCCCTTATATAAAGAATTCTGATGCAAGTTTTGAGGATTATCAGACAATTTATTCTAAAGATTCCGGAAGTATTGCTGCTCCGACCGCAGGACTTCATTTTACTGACTCAGTATTTGAAAATTTAAATAAAAAAGGAATTAAAAAAACTTTTGTTACCCTGCATGTAAGTAGAGGTACTTTTTTACCTGTTAAATCAGATAATATTGAAGATCATAAAATGCATAAAGAATGGTATAGCATAAGCGAACAAACTGCTGAATTTTTAAATCAAGCCAAATCAAGCGGTAAAAAAATATTAGCTGTTGGTACAACTGCAGTGAGAACGCTTGAATCAAACTTTTCAAATGGCAGATTTCATGAACAGTGCAATGAAACAGATATTTTTATTTACCCTGGATATAAATTTAAAGCAATTGATGCAATTTTAACTAATTTTCATTTGCCTGAGAGTACCCTATTAATGCTAATTAGCGCATTTGCAAGCAAAGAATTCATTTTTGAAGCATACAAAGAGGCAATCACAAAAAAATACCGCTTTTATAGCTTTGGTGATTCAATGTTAATTCTCTAAAGCCATTTTGGAAGATATTTTGGTTCTTTTATCCCAGATACATTTAAAATTAATGCAACATCGTCTGCATTAAATTTACCTCTATATAAATCTTTTATCATGCCACCTTTTGCAACAAACTCTTTAATTTGCTTGTATCCTTTATAATACAAAAAGTCTTTTGTAAAACCTCCTGGTTCTTTTGTATCTTCAAGACCGCGTTTTACTTTTACAGCGGTACGCCATGCGCGTTCAGGAGGAATTTTATAATCAAGCATTTTTTCAAATATTTCCACAAAAGAATGCTTTAAAGCCATATCAACTGCAATCACCAACGAAAGTGACAAATAAAGATTTTTTTCTTCTTCGTGTTTTTGAGTTAATATATTATAAATAGCAAGTCCTTCCTGAGTTTCCAGATAATTTGCAAGCCCTCTGTTAAATAATTCATATGGCTGAGCTTTACCGTTTTCAGCAGTTAAAATATGGGTTTCAATTTCATGAATAATTAAATTATCAATTCTGCTTTCAGTAAACAGTGCTCCTTTGCGCAAAAAGAGTCTATTGTTTTTACCTGCAATTGCATCTGAGACCATTGTTTCTTTAATTTTCACTTCCCAATTCTGCAATCCATAAGTATCAAAAACTTTATCCATTATTATTTTTGCTTCTTCAGCAGTAATGTTACCTTGTGGTTGAGAATAAGCTTCCCCTGATTTAATTAATAATTCATTAGCTTCATCAACTAATTCCTTTGTTGGCTGGCCATAAAGCTCTATAGAACTTTCAGTGAATTCCTGTGCATATCCTCTAAAATCAAGCAGATTTATTTTCTTTCTAATTTCACCCTTTTTCTTTTCGAACAATAATCCTAAAGGACTATCATCTGCAATAACCTGATCAAGCTCTCGTTTTAATGCGAAAATATCAAAATTAAGTTCCGGATAAACAAAATCCGGATTAGTTTTAAAGCTCTTAAAGAACTCTGTTTTTTGTTCATTTAAATTGATTGGCCTTAAATGGAAAAGAAGTTTAAGTTTTTCATCAATTTTAATAAGTTTCTGATCCAACTGTGCAAAATTTATAGTACTTGTCACTGCAATTTCTTTTTTTGGTTTTATTTTGGTTGTTTTTTCTGAAGGAAGTTCTCCTTTTTGAATTTTCTTTGAAGGATCAATAAAGAAATTAGCTAAATCTCTTCTTCCTATTATTAAGGTATAGTTGCTGTCAGTAATTTTTTCAATATCTGCAACAGTTTGGATTCTTTCATTTTCAACAGAAAGTTTTAATTTAACAGTTGATTTCTCATCATCATATTCATAACCTTCTCCCTGAAGTCCGTTTTCAATTGCAAATTGTTCATCAATAATTGTTCTTTCACTTCCTGAATCCATTTTTGCACTTACTCTCCTGGTGCCATCTTTCAAAAACACATCAACAATTTCTTCGATTCCTATTACATTCTTACCAGAAATATGCTGAACTTCTTTTTCAACAACATTTCCAAACATATCCTTTGCTATTCTAACTCCTTTAACAGGTGTTGTTACTTTTACACCTTCGATTCTTTGTAAACGCTTTTTTAAAGGAGCCAAATTAGCTATCTGCACTCTTAATCCTGCACGAGCATTAATCTCTAATAATACAGGGCCTGTGGTTTTATCAATTGATATATCAGCTGCCATATAACCAAGATTCGTAATAAGCTGACTTTTAGAAGCTATCATTAAAATATCATCCCAATAAGGTATTTTAAGACCTTTAATTGGGCCTACACCTGGTACTTCATCAATAATTTTATCTTTATAAGCAACATAAGTTGCTTCGCCTTTTGCTATATCAATTCCAACACCAACAGCACCTAAATGTAAATTTGCTTTACCTTGAGATTCTTTAGTTGGCAAACGAAGCATTGCCATAACAGGTATTAAATTATGAACAACAACTCTAATATCCGGGAGACCTCTGAAAGAATAATTGCCTAAACTTTCGTGTGAAATAATAAGCTGTTCAAAAAAAGCAGTATCCCCTACATTTGAAATTGAATATCTTCCATCGAGAATATCAGAAATATGATCTACTAATTCAGCTTTTGAAATTTTTCTGCCAGATGCAGTTATCCAATGATTTTCTCTTTTATTGGTTATCGGGATAATCCCCTCTCCTCCAAATCCATAATTTGGCTTTAATACAAATGAATTTGGTAAAGATTTAAAATCAAATTTTTCTAAATCCTGTTTAGTTCTAATTGCAGAATAAAGTTTTGGAACTGGAATTCCTCTAGCTGATAAGAACTTTTTAGATTTAAGCTTATCATCAGCCATTTTAATAGTCTTTTTTCTATTATATGGACGAATATAATCAAGATTTCTTGCATTTAAACCGAGTAACCCTTTGTCATTAAGTAAAAACATAATAGGCGGTTATTCTTCCTCAACATGTCTTAGAACTTCCCTAAATCGAACATATTCCAATAATCTAAGTCCAGCCCATCGTCCCAGTAATATATTTATAATTATTATTACAAGAATTATTTCAGGATATGAAAGCATGAATCCCTGCAATGCGCTGAATTTAAATTTGAATAAGAATAAATCGATTTCACCTCCAATAGCAATGTAAGCAACTATAGCTACAAGTACAGTTTGTAATGTTAAAATCATGGCTCTTTTAAATCCCTTTCCACTTTGAACATTTATAAACTTTTCAGTAAGAGTACTTAAAATAAGCATTGGAAATATAGAAAGAGAGAAGAACTGAGCATCAAACAAATTGAATCTTATGCTGATAATCAACAATGCGAATATACTTAAAGCTACAGTAGTTAGAACAATGGCCATTTTAGGCACATAAAGAAGTCTGAATTTACGCAAAGCAAATCTGGCTCCGGTTCCAACTAAAAAGATAATTATCAAAGTTAAAATTCCAAATTTTAAACCTAAAATCCAAAAGGTTAATGTAATAATTGTTGGAGTATAAACACCAAAAGTTGTAAGCCCTACTATTTGCTTCATGAATGAAATTATCGTTGCAATTACTGGTAACATTAAAATTAATATAACTGTATTTGCAGGAATTCCACTATCTATTAAATAATTTACAAAATAAGACATGAAATTCCAAAGCTGAAGCTTGCTGGTTTCCTGATTAATTAAATTAAACTCATAACCATCATTAGTGAGTCTTTCAATAAATTGAGTGGTATCAGGGCTATCGATTAATGCATAAAAAGCTGCCTCTTTTGCAACGATTATATTATCCGGTTTTAAAAGTTCAAATTGTCTTTGCAATTGCCCAAGGCTTTCATCAGCATCTTTAAGAACTAAAATTGTTTTTTTATCAAATGTTAAAGGTGGATCAAGCGCTGCCTGATTTTGTTTAACACGTGATAAAGCGTTTAATCCTGAATTCCCTTCAGTCCACACAACTATTTCATCTATTTTTCTGATACTATCAATGTTTTCACTTAATTTTCTTTCTAAAACTTCTTCTGTAATAAATTCAGTTGCTGAATCATAGCTTTCATATACTAAAATTTCATTGTCGCGGTCATTAGCATAATTTGTAAAACCCTCAATTCTTTCTTTTAAATCAGCTCTGTCAGTAATTAAAATTATTATTTTTTTATGAACAAATATATCTTTTGTTGCTGTTTGGGTTTGTATACCGTCATTTGCAATTAAAGTAACGGTTTTAGGACCCAGCTCTGTAAAAGTATGAACAACTTCAGCTCCTTCTTTTTTATTACCATCGCCAAAATCCCATGAATAAGCGATATTAGCATTTACATCAGGATGTGTGCTTTTAGTTGCATCAAAAATTATATTTTTATTTAGCTGAACAGAATCAGATGCATTAATAACAGCTGTAAATGCAGCGTCTCCTATAAATGTTGGAGATTCTGTTGTTTCAGTTTCAGCTTGTGCAAATGCAGTAAAAGCTGACAAAAGATAAACAAACAGTAATGGTATTAAAATGAGTTTTTTAAACATAAGTAAGCCAATCAGAATACTGGTCTATTTTACCATGAATCACATCTGTATAAATAGCTTTTAATTTTTGCGAAATAGGCCCTAAATCCCCTTTACCAATCATTACATCATTAATTTGTTTAATTCCGCTTACTTCTGCTGCAGTTCCAGTAAAAAACGCTTCATTTGCAGCTAATAAATCATCTAAAATAAGGTCTTTTTCAATAACCTCAATGTTGCTATCTTGTGCAATTTTCATTATAGAGTCTCTGGTTATGCCTTCTAAAATATTGCCTCCTTTAGGAGTTATCAATTTATTATCTTTAACCATAAATATATTTTCAACAGGCCCTTCTGCAATGTTGCCCTTGTAATCCAATAACAGAGCTTCATCATAACCTGCAGCTATAGCTTCATGTTTTGCTTGTAACGAATTAGCATAATGACCACAAATTTTAGCAGTTGTAACTGTACTATTTGGATGCATTTTTATTATTGAAACAGTTTTCACTCTAACTAAATCCTCTCCTAAATAAGATCCCCATGGCCACACTGCAATACAAACATTTAATTTAGCACCCTGCGGCATCAATCCCATTTTACCGTATCCATAAAATACAATTGGCCTTATATAACCGGATTTTATTTTATTTTTTCTAATATTTTCTAAAGCAGCTTCATGAATTACCTCTTTTTTATAAGGAATTTCAATATTCAATGCTTTTGCTGAAATATAAAGTCTATCAATATGTTCTTTTAATCTAAAAACAGCTGTTTTTCCGTTTTCTGTTTCATAAAAACGGATTCCTTCATAAACCCCTGTACCATAATGCAAGCTATGGGATAAAACATGTATTTTTGCGGAGTCCCAAGGGATAAACTCCCCATCCATCCAGATAAAATCAACAGTATCCATATATAAAATTAATCAATATCTTAGAAGATCTTAGTCAAATGGAGCGAAAAAATCAATAAACTGAGGCTAAAACATTGTAATAAATGCTAAATTTTGTTATAATATAAAGAAGTTTAAGAAACTTATAAAAATGAAAAACAAATTAAAATACTTAGCTTTTGCGGTACTAACAACATTTGTATTCAATGCTACTGTTGTGTATGCAGAAACCACTCCATTTAAAATTGAAGCTTATGGTATGGATACAATTGCTGGATATGAAGCACCAATATATTCATCAAGAACTTTCCCGAATAAAACAGTAATATTTACAATAGTTAAACCAAATGGAAGCGAACTTGCAATTCCTGTTGATTCTACTGATAGTGGGATCGCAGAGTTCAATTTATATGATTTTCACACTAAACAGGCTGGCGAATATAAGGTTGCAGCCAGGCTGGAAGACAGTTTAAATGGAAAATTTAATACTTTTACTGTTTATGCAGATAGTGTTTCATCAAAAAATTCAAAGATAGAGCCTTCAAAATTACTAGCTACAGCTGACGGAATAGATAAAATTTACGTTACTGTAACTCTTAAAGATGATCAAAATAATCCCATAAAAGGACATGATGCTGCAGTAATTTCCAGCAGAGCTGAAGATGAAATTGTAAGAATTTCAGAAAAAACTTATACAAATGAAGACGGATCAATAATTTTTGCTTTATCATCTGCTTCTATGGGTGTTTCAGTGTATTCATTTATTGATACAACAACAAATGTAGTTCTGGATAAAAGACTTGAAATAGCTTTTACAGAACTTGATAATGTTGGTGGATGGATTGAAACTGCTTATGCTGCTGCTGGTGAAGTTTCTACTTTGGAATTTGAAGATCTGCCTACAACAATTTTACCTAATTCAGATACAGAATTTGATTTAACTGCATATGATTCTGAAAATTCTATTGTTCCAAATTATTCTGGTACAGTTCATTTTTCAGTTGAAGGTGCAAACAGTATTTATGCAACTGTTCCAAATGATTATAGTTTTGATATTGATTTTGATTCCGGGAGTCATACATTCGCCGGAGCAGGTAATTCCTTAACTTTTGTTCAACCAGGTACTTATCATGTTGTTGCTACTGATTTAAGTAATTTCACTATTCGTGGTGAAGTTGATATTTTAGTTGGATCAGGAACAACTCTTCCTGATACTACCCCAAGTGCTTTTGATTTAGTGATTTCCAGCCCTACTGAAGGCACATATAGTCATAATGAAATTACAATTACCGGAACAGCGCCCTCTACTGATTTAACAATTCAATTCTTTGATAATGATGCTCCATTAGGTGAAACTTCAGTTGAAAATGACCAATCTTTTTCTTACCAGACAGATGAATTAATAGATGGTAGCCATACACTTTTGGCTCTTGGTTTAGATAATGCAGATACAATTCAATATACTTCTTCTGAAATAACATTTGAAATAGATACAAGTGCTCCTGAAGTTGAAGATATTGAATTTTCGCCTGACACAGGCATAAAAACAGGTGAAATACTGGAAATTACAGTTACTTCTGAGCCTAATGTATTTCAGGGTGCAGTTGTATTTAATGTTGATATAGCTGAACTTGAACAGGATCCTACAGATTCTACAAAATATATAGCATCTATTCAGGCTCCTTTAGAAACCGGAACTTATCCTATTGATGTTATTTTAATTGATGAACTTGGGAACGAAGGTTCTTACACAGATGTTGCTACCATTGAAATTACAGAATCTGGTGAAGGAACAATTATAGGTGAAGAAGAGGAAGAAGAACCAGAAGAAATAGTTGATACGCCGCCGTCTGATGTATTTGGAGTACAAAGTGCCTCAAGTGATTCAAAAGTAACATTAACATGGCAGGCAGCCAGTGATGATTCAGGTGTAGAATATTATAGAATTTATTTTGGTTTAACTCCTTCAAATTTGTCACAGGTTGTTGATACATTAGAAGATAATACTACCTGGTATATACCAAATTTAGTTAATGGAAATGAATACTTTTTTGCTGTCGCAGCAGTTGATGACACAGGACAGGAAAGTTCAAATTCAAGCAGCATTGTGAGTGGAATCCCTTTTACTGAGATTCCAATGTTTGTTCCACCTGAAGAAAAACCCGACGTAAAAGCACAGCCTACTGAAGTTCCTGATATGGAATCAACAGGCCCAGAAATGATTTGGTTTTTGCTAGCTTCAATTTTAGTTTCACAGCTTTACTTTAAATTTAAAAACAAAGTGTGCTAGATCAAGCTACGAAGAAGGAGCGCAAGCGACTGATTGAGTAGGTTGAGCGAGTACGACAAAGTGTGTTAAAATCAGTTTCGGCCCATAATAAATAATAAATGGAAGTCCGAACTTACCTAGCACAGTTTATAAATATATTTGCTGAATTACTTATATTTGCAATTTTTATTAGAGTGATTCTTTCGTGGATAAGACCGATGCGCAGCAAAAGCGGTTTTTCAGGATTTTTATTTGAAGTAACTGAACCGGTTTTATCAGTTTTCAGACGAATTATCCCAAGGTTAGGTATGATTGATATAAGCCCTATTGTAGCTTTTTTAGTTATTGAATTGGTACGTGGAATATTAGTTGGATTGTTATTACCAGCCGTATGATTAAAATTTACAACACATTAACCGGGAAGAAAGAAGAATTTATACCGCAGAATAAAGATGAGATTACTTTTTATTTATGTGGTCCTACGGTTTATGATTATGGACATATTGGTAATGGTAGAAGTGCGACTTCTTTTGATATTATTAGACGATATCTTATATACAGAGGATATAATGTTAAATATGCATCAAACTACACTGATATCGACGATAAAATGATCAACAGGGCCAATGAAAAAGGTATTAGTGTTAAAGAATTAGCAGATACAGTAATTAAATATTTTGAAAAGGATTATGCAGATCTAAAAATTATGGATCCGGATATTCAACCAAAAGCAACCGAGCATATAAAAGATATTGTTGAAATAATCAAAAAACTTGACGAAAAAGGAGCAACCTATGAACTTGAAGATGGTATTTATTTTGATATTTCAAAATTTCCTGAATATGGAAAGCTCTCTAAACAAAAAATAGATGAATTACAAATGGGCGCACGAGTTAAAGTTAATGATAATAAAAAAAATCCTCAGGATTTTGCATTATGGAAAAAAGAGAAGCCAGGCGAACCTTCCTGGGACAGCCCTTGGGGTAAAGGACGACCTGGATGGCATATTGAATGTAGTGGAATGAATAAATCCTTGTTTGGTGAAACAATAGATATACATGCAGGTGGAGTTGATTTGGTATTCCCTCATCACGAATGCGAAATTGCTCAAAGTGAGATGGCTCACGGCAAACCTTTTAGTAAATATTGGTTGCATAATGGCTATGTGAATATAAATGGCGAGAAAATGTCTAAGTCACTTGGTAATTTTATTACCTTAAAAGATGCACTTGAGAAAATAAATGGCTTCGTGCTTAGATATTTGTTTGCTCAGGCACATTACAGAGCGCCGATTCATTTTTCTGATGATTTAGTTGAGCAAGCGCAAAAGAGTTTAGAAAGAATTCATGATTTTGTTAGAAATATAAAGTCTGTTAGTAACGAAGGAGAGCTATCGCAGGAAGTTAAAGTAATTGTAGAAACATCTAAAAAGAAATTTGAGGAAGGTATGGATGATGATTTTGAAACGTCAGAAGGCTTAGCTGCAATTTTTGGTTTAATTAAAGATATAAATGTTTATACAGAAAAAACTCAGCTAACAACAAATGATAAAGCATATATTCTGGAATATTTAGAACTAATTAATGAGATTTTTGCTTTTATAATTCCTGAAGAACAAAAACTTTCTGATGAATTGATGGCTTTAATTAAACAACGCGAAGAAGTCAGAGAATCTAAAGACTGGGAAGCCTCTGATAGATTAAGAGACGAACTTAAACAAAAAGGCATTCTGGTTGAAGATACTCCCAAAGGAACAATCTGGAAAAACATTTAATCTTCGCAGGTTTCACAAAATTTATTTGGATTTTGAGCCAGATAATATTCGCCAAATTTCCATATATCCCCTGCTCCCATAATTAACAAAACATCAAATTCAGATCTATTTTCTTCAAGAAAATGTTTTATTTTATCATATTCTGAAATAACAACTGCATCAGTTCCTGCTTTTTTAATTGATTCAACTAAATCTTCAATTGAAACACTCTCGATATCTTGTTTTTTGTCGCGGACTTCGTAAATATTTGGCAAAATTACTGTATCGGCTTTTTTAAAAGCTTTTCCGAATTCAGATAAGAAATTTTTAGTTCTATTATATTGATGAGGCTGAAAAATACAGCAAATTTTTGAATTAGGATATTTTTGATGAGCTGCCTGAATAGTTTTTTCAATAGCTGTTGGATGATGAGCATAATCGCTCACTACTGTCATATTATAAAACTTTCCTAGTATTTCAAATCTCCTCCACGCACCTTTAAATTTTGAAAATGCATCAAGCATTTTAGAGCGATCGATATTCAATATTTGCCCTAATTTAAGCGCACAAAGAGCATTCAATTTATTGAATTCTCCTGGAATTTCTAAATTAATTTCTTTTACTAATTCATCATTTTTTGAAAAGAAAATAACCTGAGCTTTAGCATCTTTCACAACATCCATTACATTAGGATCATCTTCATTTGCAATCAAAAAACCATCTTCTGGTAATTTTGCTATAAATTCTTTAAATGCGTTTTTATAATCATCCAAATCTTTAAAATAATCTAAATGTTCAGCTTCAAGATTAGTTAGAATGATTATATTTGGAGAATAATTTAAAAAATTACGTTTATATTCACAAGCTTCAACAATAAAGTATTTGTCCTTTCCTAATCTATAATTTGCGCCTTTGAACTCATTTAATTCTGAACCAATAATTACTGTTGGATCTTTATCTCCAGCCAATAAAGCTAAAGATGCAAACGCTGTTACTGTTGTTTTGCCGTGTGTCCCGCAAACAGCAATTGTGTAAGAATTTTCTGTAAATTCCTTAATAGCCTGAGCATATGTTAAAGTTGGAATCCCCAATTCTTTGGCTTTAACTAATTCCGGATTATCTTGAGGGATTGCTGATGAATAAATAACTTTATCTGTATCGTCATGTAACAATTTTGGAGTATGGCCTATCTCTAAATTTTCTTTACCGAGTACTGTTCTTAATTTTCCAATTATTTCTGACTCTTCGATATCCGAACCTCTAACGAGATTCTCTTGTTCTTTAAGAATTTGAGCAAGTCCGCTCATTCCTATTCCACCTATTCCGATTAAATGTATTTTTTTATTCATATATGATAATATTTTTTCGCTCACATCTTTTAATATCATGCAGGAAAAAAACGATCAACCATCAAATTTTACAAATCTTATAATAATCGGGCTGATTATATTGAGTGCATACCTGCTTTATTCGCTTACTCTTGCCTTTTACAAGAGTCATCAAATAGATATTTATATTGCAGATTTTGAAAAAGAAAATTTAAAAATTGAAGAAGAAAATCGTAAATTGGTAGAAGAATTTGATTATGTTACTTCGGATGCTTATATTGATAAAATTTTAAAACAAAACAAAGGTCTTATTAATCCTGGTGAAGAAGTCATAATAATTGCTTCTAATGATAATCAATTAGGTGATGACGGAAATTTAGATTTTAATTCAATTGGCCAACGAGATTTGGATAAATTATCAAATACAGAAAAATGGAAAATATTTATTTTTGAAGAAAATCCTTTTAGGTAAGCTTTCATCTTGACTTTAAGCATTCCGGCTTTATAATAACTTTACACTATCGCGGGGTAGAGCAGTGGCAGCTCGTCGGGCTCATAACCCGGAGGTCGCAGGTTCGAATCCTGCCCCCGCAACCAACAGACACGAACGATGGAGCGAGCCGAACCTATTTTCCTTCTTCCCATTTTTCCTTTATCTTTCCCAAAAAATTGCTTTCATGTTTTTTCATACCATAAAAACCTATAAAGAATGATATTAGCAGTAATATATAAGTAACATTTTTAAGTGATTCAACCTCAACTCCTTCTATAAATAAGCCATCCTGCGCAGCCAGAGCTAAAATCCCGACAATTATAGCAAAACTTAAAAATAAAGTTCTTAATTTTCCTCCAATAGGGGCTCCCACAAATATATTAAGTGATGCATTTAAATTTACTACAGCATCAATAATTATATCTTTATAAATAATGAATAAAGAAATCCATAAAGGGAATATATTTAAATAAACCAGTGTAACGATCATTGATAAGCTAATTAATTTATCAGCTAAAGGATCCAGAAATCTGCCCAATGGAGTTTCTAATTTATATTTTCTGGCAATATATCCATCCACTAAATCTGATGCCATAGCAAAAATATACAAAAATAAAGCTATGTAATGATGGTAAGTAAAATCCACAAATAAAATAATGATAATAAAAGGCACCATTAAGCCCCTAAAAACTGAAATTACATTTGGAATATTCATATATTTGATTAAATGACTTTTTTATTATAATCAAAAATAAAACAAAAAGCACCTTTTAGATGCCCTTTGTTTTAAGCCTCTCTCTTCTCAATAAAATTGAGAATTTCTCTAAAACCATAAAAATTATAAACAAAAATTTTACATATTGTAAAGAAAATAATTTAATCTTTACAAAAATTGCATCAGGGTAAATAATATGTTAAGCACATGTTAACAATTATAAAAATGAATCAAAATACTAATACTTTTATTTCAAAAAGGATTAAAAAAGGATTAAAAGAAGCAAAGCTCTCACAAACACAATTAGCTAATATGATTGATAAATCCAGAGCATATGTATCAAATATAACACAAGGGAGATATACCCCTAAAGTTTCAGAGTTACTGCGAATAGCAGAATTTTTAAATAAACCGATTGGATTCTTTTTTGGTGAAGATGCTCCTGGTTTAATGCATTATGTAGATAAAGCAAAAAAATGGGATAAAGTGGTATCAATGATTGATAGAAACATGCAAACAGATATGAAAAACGATGCTATTGCTATCCCACTTGTTGATATCACTAAAGCTCAAAACAAATCAGCAGATGAATTAATTATGTTAAAAAAAAGTACTAAAGAATTCATTTATTTATCACAGTCATATTTAAGAGAACATTTGAAATTTTTTAAACCTGCTGATAGCTTAGTAGCAGTTAAGGTTTTTATTAGAGATTATCCTGAATTTGGTCTTAATATTGGTGACCTTATAGTATTTGAGCAAATACCTGATAATGATATTGGAGATGATAGTGGGAAATTATTTACTATAATTTATAATAACCAGATGGGTATTAAAAGGATTTATAAAGAAGGAAATGAATATTATTTTGAACCAATGCATAGTAATCCACAAGTCGATAGGATTCATAAAAACGATCCAAATTTGATTATTCCTGGGAGAATTGTTCTTACTATGCAAACAAAAATGTATTAAAACTTGATTTATTGTCAATTTTTGGTGTAGATTTTTGTTGATTTTTTCAAATCGGGTCTTTGATATTTCGGATTTGACGACATTTTTCTGTTTAAATAATCGAATTTAGGTAGAAAGATGTCGTCGTCTACAAAAAGATAGGGGTCAGATCAATGAACTGGAGTAAGTTGGCAAAGCAAATTCCTAATCTGCTGACTGGTTTGTTTATGGTTGGTGGCGTGGTTGGAATCTGCGTAATCTACAACTCTCTACATTCCAATAATAAAACCGCAACTTATTTGGGCGCAATAATTGTTATTCTGTCATTCCTGGGAGACATGCTCGACGGATGGCTCGCACGCACCAACGGCTGGCAGACCAAATTTGGATCCCTCTGGGATCCTGCTGCGGACAAAGTGAAGAATGCGACTCTTCTGGGTATGCTTGCAGTGCTCGGCTGGTTTGACTTCATGATCCTGTTCATCATCCTGAGTAGGGATGTTGTTCTGTCTTTACTTCGTGTAAAGGCAGACAAGGAACAGTTAGTGATGGAAACCAGCTTTGCTGGCAAGATACGTACTAACATTTTGGGCTTTGGTGGTGGTGTGCTTTTCTTTTGGAATTTCACGCCAAGTGCCAGGCCCTATATGTGGGGTGCTATCATTGTTGCTGCTGCAGTCATGACCTGGAAGCTTTTTCTGTCGAGAAAGCTGAAAAATTCGAAAGTCGACAGAAACATGCTCGAAAAGATCGCAGTTGTTGTCTCTTTGCTCATTGCTGCTATCTATCCGCCTTGGAGCATTCCTGCGTCTATGGTTGTTATTACGTTGTTCACTATGGTGGACTACTCCAAGATGCTTCGCGACAAGGCTGAGGAAGCCGGATTGTCGCTAAAAGCGTTTGATCGTGAAGGCATTGGCTATTTTATGCTTGCATTTACGATCACTGGATTCACAATCTATGCCATGCAGGTGAATTTCTACACTGGAATTGGCATCATCAGCCTGGTGCTGATCCTACTACTCTTCTGGAACATCCTGTACATATACAGGAAACCAAAAACCTCGACACCGACATCATTGTCGTGCAAAGCTCAGGAGGAGGCCTAAAAAACCAAAAACTGATGCTCTGTACGCGAAGCTGGCGGCCGTCACACCCTGACGGTCGCCTCTTCAACTTACAAAAAAACTTGCTATAAAAGGCTGCTAACTTTAAAATATAATTCGCACATGAATATGGCAGGGTAGCTCAGTTGGTTAGAGCGCGGGACTCATAAGCCCGAGGTCGTGGGTTCGATCCCCTCCCCTGCTACCAGCAGAGCGCAGCATACGAAGTATGCGGAGCTCTATGGAGCGAGCGAAGCGGAAATTATCACGCACTTATCATGTACTATTTAGAACTCCTTAAGTTCTCATTAATATTTTTCCTTCCTGCATACTTTGCTAATGCAATGCCTGTTATTGCTAGTGGATTAAAAATATTCCCGTCTTTAGCAAAACCAATCAACGAAAAAGTATTTGGCAAAACAAAAACTTATAGAGGCTTTGTTGTAGGCACCGGTGCTGCAATATTAATTGGAGCAATTTTAAATTATTTGGGAATTTATTATTATTTTGAATATGAAGTGAATATTTGGGTACTAGCTTTCTTATTAGGTTTTGGAGCTTTATTAGGTGATCTAATAAAGAGTTTTATAAAAAGAAGAATAGGTAAAAAAAGCGGTGAACCATGGGTTATTTTTGATCAAATTGACTATGTAATAGGAGCATTACTCCTTTCATCTGTAATTATGACACCACCAATAGAAGTTATTATCACATTATTAATAATCTCTCCTCTACTATCACTTTTAGCAAATATAATTGCTTACACGCTCAAAATCAAAAAAGTCTGGTGGTAAATTTTTAAGTTCCTTTTAATTGCGTATCAATAATTTTTGCTAAGTTTTCGTAAGGCTGATGGCCAGTAAGTTTTTCACTATTAATCATTATTGTAGGTGTAGCATTTACATCAACTTTCAAACCATCCTGACGATTTCTTAGTATTAGATCACGATATTTATCCGTTTCCAGGCAATTTATTAATGCATTACTTTCAAGATCTAATTCTTCAGCATATTTTATTAAATCTTCATTAGTGAGATTTTGCTGATTTTCAAATAGTTTTACATGCATACTCCAAAATTTTTCTTCATTTTGTTCTCCTGCGCAATAAGTTGCTTCACTGGCTTTTTGAGCAAAGCTGTGGTTTGGTAGAGGGAAATCTTTAAATATAAACAAAACTTTACCTGTTTCAATATAATCTTTTTGAAGCTCGGGTAGAGTTTCTAAAGTAAATTTTGCGCAAAAAGGGCATTGATAGTCACTAAATTCAACAATCTTCACAGGTGCATTAATATTTCCTTTAGAATAAGTTACATCAATATCTGATGGAATATTATAAACAGTTTCATCGACAAATCCTCCACCATTACATGCTGTTAAAACAAAAACTGCTAAAATAGCTATATATAAATTTTTCATATTATATAGGTTAATATCGGAATCCATTATGCATTAAACCTAGTTTTTTATCAATTCACTTATTTGTTTTTTTATTTCATAATAATCCCCGTTTTTTGGCAGTAAAATATACACACCCTCAATTGTTTTTGAAGAATTTAATAAATTCCCTGTACTTAAAACATTTCCTGATTCAATTCTGTAATTTTGATAATGATTTAAATAGTATAAAGCTTCAAATACATCAATATCTGTTTTTAATGACTTAGTTAGTTCTGTAAATAGTTTTATTGCTATATCTAAATTTTCTAATAAATTAAATCTCTTTAATTTAACACGTATTGCCTGAATTACCTGTTGCTGCCTGGCATTTCTATCAAAATCAGATGTTGATTTGCGGCTTCTTGCATACATTAATGCTTCTGCGCCTGTAAAATGGTGTGAACCTTTTTCAATTTCATAAACCGTGAATCCATTTGTTTCATTTGGAAAATACGGATCATAAATATCTTCTTTAACATACAAATCAATTCCACCAATAATATCAATCATATTTATAAATCCATCAAAATCGATTACTGCATATTTATCTATATAAATCCCTGTTATATTTAGCAGTTCTTCCTGAATCTTATCTAAACCAAAAACTGTATAAATTGAATTAATTTTTCGGCCATTTATATATAAATCTCTGGGAACACCAATTAAAGAAATTGATTCTTTAGAAGGATTAATACTCGCAATAATTATCGTATCTGTGAGTTTATCGTGCGTTCCGAGGATTAATATATTAACTATATCATCTTCATAATTTTGAAAAATCATTTCCTGTGATAATTTCGTATTTTTTTCTATAAGATTATTAATTTCAAATTCTTTTTCTGAAATTGATGATATTAGTTCATTTTTAACTTTTGCAAAATCACTGGCAGTACTTTTTAACTGTTCCTGCTCGCTTTGAACAAATTCATTAAAAGAATTATTTAATATATCAAAGCCTTCGCGAACAATATCTCTATTGATTTGTAAATAATTATATAGATACAAGTTTTCCTCTTTCAATTCCCCTATTTCAGTAGATAAAACATTTATTTGAAGATCTTTTTGTGCAATATTTTCCTGTGTGGTTTTTAAACTAATTCCAAATCCAATTGTTACAATTAACAAAGAAAGTATAATTGCATAAATTAATATCTTTGCTTGTTTTAATTGATCAAAAATGTTAACTGGTTTTTTACTCATGGATTAGCTTAAATCAATTCCAATACGTGCTGCGATTTCCTGATTAACAAACTCTTTTTTCCTGCCATATTTCATTCTTGAATATTCTTTAACAATCTGAGCAATTTTTTTATTTTGATTTGTTGTATCCCAAATTGTTTCTAAAGAAAAAGGTCTGGATGTTGTATTATTAATATTTAATTTAATATAAGCTTTATAGTTTGCAATACCAAGCACATCAGCTTCTGTTAATACAGGAGCATATTCCTTAGCCATATATTCTGCATCATCAGCACCTACTTTAAATGACATCATTGTACCAACGTTACCAAACACCGCGTCTCTAATCTGCGAATTTTCTTTTTTAACAAGCTGCTTAATATATTGATGCGCCATAATCAAACACAAATGATATTTTCGGGCTTCAGACAGAATCGAACAAAAACTATCAGTTGCAAAGTTCTGGAACTCATCCACATATAAATAGAAATCTTTACGCTGATCTTCAGGCATATCTGCACGACTCATGGCTGCCATCTGAATTCTTGCTACAACAATTAATCCAAGTAGCTGTGTATTTAAATCACCAATTTTACCTTTAGATAAATTAATTAAAAGAATTTTTTGATTATCCATTATCTGCCTGAAATTAAACGCAGATTTAGTTTGGCCAATTGTATTACGCATAATTGAGTTTGTAATAAACGGACCAAACTTAGATGAAAAATACGGAATCATTTCCTGCCTTTCTCTTTCACCTGTATGTGCATATTCATGCTCCCAAAAAGACCTCACAACTGGATTTCGCACTTTTTTAACTTTATATTTCATAAAATCATCATCAACAAACATACGAGGCACATCAATTAAAGTTGCACCTTCTTCTTCATCTTCCATTAATGTTAAACATGCATTTCTAAAATAGTGCTGAATTCTAGGACCAAATATTTCATCACCAAACAGTTTAATAAATATTTCTGTGGCCTGTGATGAAGCCAAATCCTGTTCTTCAGGTGTTTTAACTTCCAAAATATTTAAACCCATTGGCCTTTCCTGATCCGCTGGATTAAACACAACTACATCTTTTGCTCTTTCTTTAGTGACATAAGTTAAAATATCTTCAACCAGATCACCATGTGGATCAACCACACAAACTCCGTCTCCATTTGCTATATCCTGCCTTGCCATAAAACTAATAAAAGCAGATTTACCTGCACCAGATTTTCCAATTATATATTGATGCCTTGTTCTGTCTCCACGCAATATTCGAACTTTTCTTCGCATTCCACGATACACATTATCACCTAAATAAATCCCTTCTGTTGGCAGATCAACAGGAGCAGGAACTACTTTGTAAGCAAGCCATTTAATTACAGGCGTCATGTTATAACGACTATTTGGGAAGTGATACATACCAGCTAATTCACTAGGTGTTAATAGACTTGATCTCTCTCTTAATATTCCTGGAATCAGATTAAATGACTGCAATCTATTTTTAAAAGCATGAAGTAATATTTTTGTGTTTATAGTATCAATAAACCATATACGTTTTGTTTGAAAGTAATTCATGGCAGCAGACTTAAATAAGTTTAATGCTAACATCATGTTATTCATTAAACTTCTACTTTTTGCCGCATCATCACTTGATGTGAGTATTCTTATAGCAACATCAAAACCAACCTGTTGAGATTTTTCACCAATCATTTTTGCAACTTCTTCTTTTGTTTGAAGCATTCTTACGTATTGACCACCTTCTGGTGCTCCTGTATTCATTTTACCTTTGATTTTACTGTAACCAAATACCAATCCCTGAAACGCTGTAAATATCCAGCCTAAAACAGGTATTCTTGATATTCCGGAAGCCTTATTTTTTCCTAAAAATAATGCAGTTCCTGCTTTTTCAGCTTTTTTACGCCATTTATCAGAACGTGGACTTAATATAAACTGAAATACGGCTTTGTCTTTATCTCCTAACTTAGAAAGTACATTTGTAAGGTTATTTAAAGGATCATTTTCAATTTTTTTAAATGTTTTAATTGGAAAATGATACGGTTTAGCCAGATAAGCATAATAACATCTAACCTTAGAGCCTTTAGGGTCAATGACATAAGGCTCTGTTATTTGAATATCTGCATCAGTATAATAAGAAGTAATTTGTTTTTCTATTAATTTCTGAAAATGCGGATACGTAATAACATAAAACTCAACCTGCTTTGATTGTGCAACTAGTTCAAAAGAAACAACATCCAAATTATAAATAAAGTTTCTAACTCTATTTCTAAAATTAAGCTCTCTTATTTCATGAACATTTCTGTAAAACTGTTCCATTATTCCGATTTTTTCTCTAAAGTCTTTTTCAACCTGTCTATCTTTATCTTTGGCTGTATCTGCGCGGGGCAAAGTAATGCGCATATAAACAAGCTTCTTCCCCCATTTTATAGCTACTAAATACCTAAAGAGCCAAACTCCACGCCTAAATAATACATACAGCGTAAGTATGAGCACTAATGTCCAAATCGGATGATTTATAATAAATTGAATCATATTTATTTTTATATTCTTAATATTTTAGCACAAATAAGCCAAAAGATCAATTCTATAGGCCTATCTAAATACTAAAATTCTTGTTTAATTATTTGCGTTCAATTTGTGAAGAGATTGTTGTTGGATTAAATGCTGCTAAAATAACAACGGATTTTCGTTTAACCTTACCATCTTTTTGTGGAACTTTTTCTATATCAGGCATGGTGGAAGTTTTTTGTGCATAGTAGAAAAGATGTTGTTGGTATTGATTCAGCAATATTTATGAATCCTAAAGTTTTAAGGCTTCCTGCCTTACAAAAGCTAAATATCTTGGGATTTGCTTTGTTGTATTAATATCTTTTTTATGTTTTTTAAGATATTTTTCATAATTAGTTAATCTTTTCATTCTCGGTTTTGAGTATACCTTTTCCCTATCCTTATCACTTTTAGCATTTGCTAATGCCTTAAATACTTTTATTAAATGTTTTTTGATAGCATTTAAAT
>JBHPDK010000022.1:0-22596 GCA_042577965.1 Patescibacteria group bacterium | reverse complement strand
AAATACTATTCTTGATAATGTTTGGGGTCCTAATGCTAATCCTTTTTCAAACACAGTTGATGTGCATATCGCACGTTTAAGAAAAATAATTAACATAGAACAAAAAGAGTATTTAAAAACAATCCACTGCGTAGGCTATATTTTAGAGATTTAGCAGATAGTCAAATGCTTCCTGAAGCTGAGTATCTATCTCGCTTTCATAGTCAATTTCAATAATTCTGTCAGGAACAATTCCAACTTCTTCAATATCTCTTCCATTAGGTGTAAGCCATTTAGCGATTGTAAGCCTTAAACTTGAGCCATCTTCCAGAACTTCAACTTCCTGAACACTACCCTTTCCAAAAGTCTGCTCACCAATTACAAGTCCTCTTTTATGATCCTGAATAGCGCCTGCTAAAATTTCAGATGCTGATGCTGACCCAAAATTCACAAGAACAACAATAGGAATTTTCGGTAATCTGGCATCATCCCAAACCTGAATAGTCTCATTAAGTTCTTCATCTCTTGTAACAATCTGAACAGCAACTTTTTCTCCATCTAAAAATTCAGATAAAATATCAACAGCAATATCCAGATAACCTCCACCATTAAATCTTAAATCTATAATTAAACCTTTTGGATCTTCAAGCAGAATATTTTGAACTGTTTTATCAAATTCTTCAGTAGTATTATCACTAAACTGACTAATCGCCACATAAGCAATATTTTCTTCCATTAGTTCATAATAAACACTTTCTTCATTAATAGTGTCACGCGTGATAGTAACTTCAAACGGCTCATCTACATTTTCGCGAAGAATAGTTAAAGTTACAGGCGTACCTCTTTCACCCCGGATATTCATAATAGCTTCAAATAAAGTCATATCAGCTGCAATTTCGGAGTCAATCATAAAAATAATATCTCCGGGCAGTATGCCTGCTTTTTCTGCAGGCGAATCTTTAAGAGGCGAGATCACAATTAAAAGCCCTTCTTCAACTGTGATTTCAATTCCAACTCCTTCCAGAGTTCCATTTAAACTTTGCTCAAATTCCTTAGTCTCATCCGGAGTCATAAAAACCGTATAAGGATCATCCAAAGAATCAACAAGCCCTTTAATTGATCCATAAATTAAATTTTGATCATTCTGCACACGGCCTTCTTCTAAATATGATCCTTCTAACTTATCCCACACATTCCAGAAAAGCCCCAAATCAACAGACTGAGGATTATCATAATCATGAACAATAGTTGTTCCATTATTTGTAGTAAAAAATTTTGTTCGCCCTTGTTCCTGCAGATAGTATTGCCCTCCATACCATCCAACCATAAAAACAAAAAAGAAAGCTAAAACCGTATATAATGCCTGTCTTTTTGAATTCATATTTTAAGTGTTATCGTAACGTTTAATAATTTGCTCGATATTTGTAGCCTTACCGCTTGAATCATCTATTTCTAATAATACTGCGTTAAAGGTTGAAGGTCCATCCGCGATTTCATATTTAAAAGGCATTTGTGTTAAAAATCCCTGTATAATCGGCTTTTTATCTGCCCCTATAGCTGAATCCTCAGTGCCAACCATACCTACATCTGTTATGTATGCAGTGCCTTTTTCAAGGATTTTTGCATCTGCAGTCGGGATATGCGTATGAGTTCCAATAACAGCTGAAACGCGGCCATCTAAATAATGCCCAAGTGCTATTTTTTCGGATGTTGCCTCAGCATGTATATCAACAATTACTGCAGCTGGCTGATCACCTTTTGTTTCTTCAAGGATTGCGTCAGTTGTGCGAAAAGGGCAGTCGTAATTCTGATTCATAAATACTCTTCCCATCAAATTAATAATAAGGATTTTTTGCATTTTAGCTGTTTCATAAATATGATAGCCCCTGCCAGGATTGCCTGGAGGAAAATTAGCAGGACGAATAACAGGAAAGCTTTTATCATCCAGTTTTGGCACTACTGTTTTATTTGCAAAAATATGATTGCCTGAAGTGAAGTAATCAATGCCGTATCCCTGAAGTTCTTTTACTGTTTCGTCAGAAATTCCCCGGCCATGCGTAACATTTTCACCGTTTGCAAGAATAAGGTCAGGCTGATGCTCCTGTTTTATATCTGGAAGGAATTCTTTAACAGTTTTTCTTCCTGGTTTTCCCACAATGTCACCAATAAATAATATTTTCATTTAATAAACCTTATTAATGTTTTGAGAATGCGGAATTCAGCTTATCATATTTTAAGTTTTTTTTAAAAATATTTTAAAAAGTTATGATAATGTGTTGGTGTTCAATTGAAATTTAACGCCCCTTGAAATGGATCAAATCTTTGGAATTTTTTTATACATTTTAGCAATGTTAAGTGATAAGGCTGATTGTCCTAGTTTCATGATGCATGAGTACACGTATACTCTGCCGCCAGGCTTAGAAGAAATGAGTGACTGGAATGAAGATGGATATTTGTATGTCCAGGATAACTTAGACAATAGTGCTGATATATCATATTTATTTGGACGTGATTTCCAAACTGAAATGAACCGTATTAAAGAAAATACAGCAGTTCCGATTCTTGATGTGGTTATTTTAGATGATGGAACACATAAGTTTGTTTTAAATAATTTATCGAAATACGAACCATATAAAGCAATTA
Organism: Patescibacteria group bacterium; assembly: GCA_042577965.1. Classification (GTDB taxonomy): domain Bacteria; phylum Patescibacteriota; class Gracilibacteria; order UBA1369; family PNNO01; genus JAUVDZ01. Next base: position 19,974 of record JBHPDK010000022.1, on the reverse strand, counting down.
TTTTTGTACCTTTAGAAGAAGGTATTGTAAAAATGTATATGTACAACCAGGGTGATTCTGAAACACATGGTGTGTTTGAGGAACAAGCCCTTGAATTAGCGCGAAGTGTCGCGCAAGGAGAGAAAGATGAAACGGATGATTCTGACTGCGGCAACCCTACTTTGTGGGATCTTGTGCCTAAACAGCACAAGCAAGGCTGACCCCCTGATCTTCATGCCTGTGGAGTACAGTGAATACATGCACTGTACGCAGGGGCAGGGAGGCAGCTACTCGCACCAGGGGAACCACTACTACGCCTTTGACTTCGACCTCGATGACTGGCAGAACAACAGTTCGAACGATGTCTTCGGCATTAACCTGTACTCCCCGGTGAACGGCACGATCGTGGATCTCCGTGACGGAGTCATGGACTTCCAGAACAACAGCAGTTCCAATGTCCTCAACAACTACGGTTGGGGCAACACGCTCCTGATCTGGGACGAAGGCAATCAGTACGCCATTCGGATGTCCCACCTCCGCTACGGTACCACCGACCATCTGATGGCAGGTGACCTGGTCAAGATGCATGACTACATCGGGCAGATTGGCCAGACCGGCTACTCCACCAACCCCCATCTGCACATCGAGGTGCGTAGGACCACCAGCAGCACTCCGGACATAGCCAATGTTGAGTCGCACTCCACGCCCTTCACTTTCGCTGAAGGCAAGGTTTACACCGACGAGTGGATCAAGTCCGGCCTCAGCTACAACATGTCCATGCTGGACAACAACGGCGAGACCACGTTGAGCAACATGTTCGACACGGCCTACACCTACTACTCCGGCACTCAGTGGCTGACCAAACTCGGCACCTACGGGTACGCAGGCAAGGACATGCGCCGCGATTACGTGTCGTCGAGCACCAGCAGCAACTACTTCACCTGGGAGTTCTCAGTGAAGCAGTCCGGTTTGTACGGTGTGTTCGTAACCTTCGAAGACGCTGCCAACCAGGACCCCAACGCCGAGTACTCCATCAACGGAAGCAAAGCGCGCAACCTCACCCAAAAGACCGGCGGCCACTTCTACAAGTACATCGGCATGCGCTACTTCAGCGCTGGCACAATGTACACGGTCTCGGTGCGCGGTACCACCCCTGGCACCTACGTGGTCGCAGACGCAGTGGTGCTTCGCAAGTTCGGCTGATAGCAGAGCGAAGCGCACGCTAGTGCGCGAAGCTCTATGGAGCGCCCGTTCGGGCGCGAAGCGTAAATTCCCCCCGGGGGGGGGATTTACATAATTCACACAATTCAAAAAGGAGGAACTTTTAAGGCACAGTAAACTAACTGTTAGTTTTGCTGTGCCTTTTTTTGCTTAAATTTGCGTATGAGTGCGCAGCACGAATCGGAAAGTTAAGTACGCAGAGCGCTATTCCTCAATCTTCACCAAAGGCGCCACACTCAAAGCCAAACGTTTAATGCCAACCTCTGGATCTTTAAACGCCACAGCAGCAACTTCGCCCTGCACTGATACAACAACTCCCTCTCCAAAAGTAGTGTGGACAACTTTATCACCATCCCGAAGGTCTACAGTAGGCGAAATTTCCTCAACAGGAACCGGTTTTGCGCCAATTGAACCTATAGACATATGCGAGCGTGGTCTGCCAAAAATATCCACAAATTCTTCAGGAATATCACTAATAAACTGTGACTGAGCATTGGATTGGACCTCTCCATAAAGCATTCGCTGACGCGCATGAAGTAAAAACAAATTTTCCTTAGCTCTTGTAACCGCAACATACATTAAACGCCTTTCTTCTTCTAATTCTTCAGGCTCAAGCATGCTTCGAGAATGCGGAAAAATGCCTTCTTCAAGGCCAATTAAAAATACATTATCAAATTCCAGGCCTTTTGCAGAGTGAACTGTCATTAAAATAACTGCGTTATCCTTCTCATCCAAACTATCAATATCAGCAATAAGCGAAATTTCTTCCAAAAACACGCTCAGACTAACGCCAGGATCTAATAAATCATATTTTGAAGCCACTGAAATGAGTTCCGCAATATTTTCATATCTAGCCTCACCTTCTGGTGTGCCATCCATAATAAACTCGCTATATCCTGTTATTTTAAAAGCATGTTTGATTACCCCAGAAGCAGAAAAGCCATCATTCGCTTTCCTCAATTTTCCCATAATTTTTACAAACGCCTTCACGCTCGCCACCTTCCCCTCATTTAGCTCTGCAATCTCCTCACATCTTCGCATTGCATCCCATAAAGAAACTCCATGACGACCAGCATAAGTCTGCAAAGCCTCAATTGTTTTGGTTCCGATTTTTCGCGCCGGCACATTAATAATCCTCAGCAAGCTAACCGAATCACTTGGATTTTGCACACAACGCAGATAAGCAATCATATCTTTCACCTCTTTTCTTTCATAAAACCGAATACCGCCGACAATTCGATAAGGCAGGCCGTATCTTAAAAAAGTTTCTTCAATTGCACGCGATTGCGCATTAGTTCTGTATAAAACAACAAAATCACTATAAGGAGGGCTCTCGTAATCGTGCGTCATCTCCCGCACCTTTTCTGCAATGGTTTCACCTTCATGCCGCTCATTTCGCGCTTCAATTAAAGTAATGTTATTGCCGCCTTTTCGCTTTGTCCAAAGTTTTTTATCTTTACGTTTTTTGTTCTTTTTGATGATTTCATGAGCTGCGTTCAAAATTATCGAAGTTGAACGATAATTCTGCTCCATTTTCACAATTTTGGCTTCCTTGTAATCTTTTTCAAACTCCAGAATGTTTCGGATATCAGCTCCGCGCCAACTATAAATGCTCTGGTCGGAGTCCCCAATCACACAAATATTTCGATATTTTTCAGCCAGCATATTTATAAGAACATATTGAGAATGATTAGTATCCTGATACTCATCCACACAAATAAATTTGAATTTTTCCTGATAATAATCGAGCACTTCCGGATTATCTCTAAAAAGTTCAACAGTCTTCATTAAAAGATCATCAAAATCCATAGCCTGATTTTTTTTGAGCGCAAGTTGATATGGCTCGTAAACTTCTGCCACGCGCTCAGTAAAATAATTGTGCGCCATAGATTTGTATTTTTCAGCATCAATAAGCTCACTTTTAGCATTTGAGATATGATTTAAAAGAGCCTTTGGATTGATTTGTTTCGGATCCATATGCAGCTCTTCCATAATTCTTTTCATCAGAATTTGCTGATCAGCCACGTCATAAATCGTAAAATTATTTTCATAATCAAGTAGATGGATGTTTTTTCTTAAAATCCTTACACAAGTCGAGTGAAAAGTTCCAACAGTAGGTTCACTTGTCTGGCCAGCACCTTTTAAAAGCTTTTTTATCCTTTCTTTCATCTCGTTTGCTGCCTTGTTTGTGAACGTTACAGCCAGAATATTCCAGGGTGCAATGCCATGTTTTTTAATAAGATATGCCACGCGATGTGTAAGTGCGCGGGTCTTCCCTGAACCAGCTCCGGCAATAATAATTAAAGGCCCAAGCTCATACTGCACAGCTTCTTTTTGCTTATCATTCAGGTTTTTTAGGATTGTTTCCGGCATCTAAAAAATTAAAGTTACGGAAACTGATTATATATGAAAAAATCAAACTCTTCAAAGAATTTGACAAAGAATGAAAAATATTTATATAATCGTTGCCTCTAATCAAATAATTATGGGCCCTGACACGCTCAGTTTACCAGAAGAGAAAACTCTTGATTTAATTACTAATTTATTAGGATTCAAAGATCGGTTTGTGAAAAGAAGGCCTGATTTTTTTTCTACTGATGAAGAATATACAAATATATTTATTGAAAAAAGGGGTGATGGTGGATTTTATTTACAAGCCAGCTGCGTTACTCAAAATCCTTACAATAGAGAGGATTATGTATTTATTGTTAAGCCGGATGGAACACTTGCTCTTGCTACTACAACAAATTTGGATAGACCAAGAGTACCAGCAACAAGAGAGCAGCTTCATGAAATTCTTGAAGCTTTAACTAACTAGTTCTTCTAATCTATCATGCTCATCCGCATCAAGAAGTCCCAGATCCTTAAAATACTCTAAGCCACTCAATGCAGTTTTTGTAAAAACACAATTATTCTCAATTGCCCAAACAAGTATATCTCGCATCATTTGAGAATTATAGTGCATATGAAAAGTGTATCTCCAAAAGTTTTCCTGGTCTTTCATAATAAATTCTTTTACAAGTTCAGGATGAATTTCCATTAATCTATATATAATAATAGTACTAAATATCGCTGCATGAGATATACAATTAATTTTTCCTGATCCAATGGGATTTATTTTTTCCAGTAATTCACGAACCTTATCATCTGGCCATGATTGAATAAAATTCAAATCCAGGTTCCACAGCATTCCCGAAAATCCCCTGCTAAATTCGTCTTGTTTTTTAAATCCAATATTTCCATTCATTAATTCAGCAAGCACTGCTTTGGAGGTTTTTTGTAATACTTCGTCTTTTTCTTTTTTCGATTTGGCTACTTTATGCATCACTGCTAAACGATTAGCGTATATTGTAATATCTTCTTTGTCTCGCATTTCGTACTCATCCAATTGATATTTGTTTACATCTTCGATAACACCTTCATCTGTATATCTCACATAATAGATTGAGTTGTTATAAAGTATTAGAGCATAATTAGTTTCTTTATCACCATATTTAGGTTTATCCAAAGTAATTCCACGATCAATAATCGGATTTTTGAACTTTTTTAATACAATTCCATGAAAAAGATATTCATTTATATTGTTTCCTTTTTCAATTTCTTTTTTATCTTCAGGAACTTCAAAACCTTTAAAAGGTACAATTATATGACCCTGAGGGGCTTGTTGACTTGCATAATCTGTAGGCAAACTATTATATAATCCACGTGGCGTTAAAATTATACCAGATTGGATTTGGATTCCTTTTACTTTACTACCTCTAATTAGGTTCAGTCCTAGTTTTCTTGGAGTTTCTATTCCATAATGAGCATCTTTGAATCCCATGCTTTGAATCTGTAACTTTCTTTTTTCTTTTTGATCTTCATTTAAACCAAGAGTGCTTATTCTTGGACCAGAAGTGCCCTGAACGTATTCAGCCATAAATTTTGTTGACATCCCACGGCTTGTAATGTGCACATTTTTTTTACCAATATGTTTAAATAAAAGAGCTAATATATCTTGCGGCTTTTTACCGGATTTCGGTGGACGATAATCTCGAATATCTGATGCAAAATACGGAGTTAAAGCATGATGAATTAATTTTTGGGCATATTGTATTGTTTCACCATGTTGCTCTAAAAGGTTTTCTGATTGATGAAACGGAATATAATCTCTGGTTTTTTTAACTGCATCAAGGCCACACCAGTCACAACTTTGCTGACATCCAAAAGTAAATTGAATTGCTATTAAATTAGAAAAAATAATAAATAATTCTTCTGGAGTATATTTTTTTTCTAAACCTAGGGGCAATTCATCAACTACATCTTCCACCTCTTCTCTTTGTGTATTAATAATATCATCAACAAGACCTCTGTTTTCTTCTGAAACATAGACTTCAAACCATTTTTGGTAATAACTTAAGTATGCTTTAAAGGTTTCATCCTGCAATGCTTTTTTAAGAAATTCTTTTAATTCCCCTTTTTCTTCTAGAGCCCTAAAATGCTCTGCCATTTCTTTAGGCGGCAATAACATCAAATTCAATAATTCCTCAGAAGAAGTTTCTGCTTCAAGTGCTTCAGATTTAATGGTTCTATCATTCATTTTTTAGATTTAACCGTGCACCCAAACAGATGTGCCTACCGGTGTAAAGTCATATGCAAATTCTGCATCATTAGGTAATAGCCTTATACAGCCGTGGCTTCGAGCTTGGCCAATATGGTTTAGAGCTTCGGTCCAAAAGTAGCCGTTATCAAATGAAATACTTGGTAGAGCATGAATTCCATAACCATTATGTCTGAAGTTCATCCACTTTGGCATTATATAATGCGGCCATGCTGCCCCTACACGTACCTCCTGTTTATAATAAATCTGGGTATACCCATATGGAGTTGGAGTGCTCCATTTACCTGTACTTATAGGGAATTCTCTTACAGTGATATCTCCGATTTTTAAAAACATTCTTTGATCAGATATATCCACTTCAATAGATTTTTCACCTAAAAGAGTTGCATCATCGATTCTTCGCGAATCACCAACAAATTTAATATATTCACGATTTTCATTAAAAAACTCACCAATATCAAAATTAACAGCAAATGGTTTTTCAATCCACTGGGTTCCTTCAATTACAATATCAAAATATTCTCTGTATAAAGCATTATCTAAAGGTGCTTTCATAGTAAAAGTAAATGAGCCTCTTTCACCTGGCCTAACAATTTCCTGATCAAGTTTAATTCGATTAGGCGAAATCCATCCGGTATCTTCTGATTCCGCACTATAAAGTGTAAACAAAATACTTTCTCTATCACGTTCGTTTCCTGTCCCAAGCCTGGTTAAAGGTCTAAAACTGCATCCGCTGTCATCTGAAAACATTGGGATAGTGCCAGTATTTTGAAAATATAATGTTACTGATTCATATCCGCCAGGTTCAGCAATAAGCTTTTTCCTGGATCCTAGATATTCATAGTCATATGCCAAATTTACATCATCCTGATATGCATAAGAGCAAACATTAGGCTGGGGTGTTTTGTAATCCTGCGCTGAAACTGTGTAAATTCCACAGACATACACTGAAATTGCAACAATTAAGGCGAAACAGAATGTCAGAAATCTTTTCATTTTTGTTTTATTTTAGATATATCCAGTATTATATTGTACAATATTTTTTATCTTAAGTCAACTATTCCTTTAGATTTTCAAGTTCCTGCTGAAAACTCGCTATATCTTTAAAACTTCTGTAAACAGAGGCAAATCTGATATATGCAACCTCATCAAGTTTTTTTAATGCTTCCATAATACCTTCTCCAATTATATCTGAAGGCACTTCTTTACCATAATTCCGCCACATTTCTTCCAGGCTTTGAATAATCCCATCAACCTGCGCCTGCGTAACCGGCCTTTTTTCACATGCTCTCCAAATACCCTTTTCTACTTTTTCTCGAACATACGGCTCGCGGGATTCATTCCGCTTAATCACAATCAAATTATTGTGTTCCATACGCTCAAAAGTAGTAAATCTATTTTTACATTTTGGACACTCGCGGCGCCTTCGGGTAGTTTTACCTTCATTGGTTTCGCGTGAGTCAAGTACGCGAGTAGTTTTAGCTTTGCATTTGGGACATTTCATGTACTTCTTGTTGAGTAATTATATTATGCTTCAAAGCTTCGTCAATGGCAAACTGATCTGTCATGCCAGCTACATAATCTCTAATAACCATTAAATTATTTTGCTCATCTCCTTCAACAATCCGGTCATAATAATGTGGCTGCATTTCTTTTGGATTTTTCAGGTAATAATCGAAAAGAGGACCAATAATATGATCAGCTATTTTTAATAAACCCACCACTGTATCGCTTTTATAAAGATTTTTATCAAGATAGCTTCTTGCTTCTTCAAGTTCTTCTAATATTTTTTTACTATGAATTATTAGCTTTTCTTTTGCATTTCTCACATCTTCAACAGTATTAATTTTATTTTTTTGAATGTTAGTAATACTTGCATCTTTTGAGTCATGGATTAATACACGAATAATCGCACTTACACATTTAGAAATATATTCTTCTTCATCTTCATTTTCAGAAGTCTCTTTTAATGCAACATCCTCTGCTCTTTTCCATAATTCCAGTTTTTTAACATCTTCCAGTTTTAAAATTCCTGCTTTAAGACCATCTTTTAAATCATGTGCTGTATATGCAATTTCATCAGCCAAATCTACTACTTGTGCTTCTAAAAGAGGCTTTTCTTCATCTCCTTCATATCTGTTAGTTTTTGGATCCCAAGGACTCTCATGTTTTAAAAGCCCTTCAAGAGTTTCATAACTACAGCCTAATTTTTTACATATTCGCCAGCTTTGTTTGTTGTGATCAAAACCTTCTTCAATACCTTTATCTATAAGTTTTTGATCAAGAATATCTTCACCTTTATGTCCAAAAGGCGTGTGGCCTAAATCATGCCCCAAGGCAATTGCTTCAGCCAATTCACGATTCAACCTTAAAATTTTACATAAACCTTTTGCAATAGACCGAACCTGATCAGTATGAGTGCTCCTTGTTCTAAAATGATCATGATAGTAAGAAGGAAAAACCTGCGATTTGCCCTGCATTCTGTCATGATTTTCACTATACGTAATAACATCCTGGTCACGATGAAAAACAGTTCTTTCATCCTTTGGTGTTGTTTTTGAATCCCTGCTTTTAAATGCATAACTAGCCAGCATTTGAAATTCGTATGCTTCTTGTTCATCGCGGCTGCAGGTCGGAGTAAGATCCACTTTAATTTATTAAGGGATTTGAATTATGACATAAAGAGAAACGAAGTAAAAGTTTAATTACCTGTTTCTTTTTAATAATTCTTCCCTAATTTCAGCCAAAGTTACATCTTTTTGAGCCATTAAAACAAATACGTGATAATAAAGGTCGCTAATTTCTTCAATTAATCTGTTTTTTGATTCATTTTCAGCTGCATAAATTACTTCCTTGGATTCTTCATCAACTTTTTCTAAAATTTTGCTTAATCCTTCATTAAATAATGAAGTTGTATATGATTTTTTAGGCAGATTTAGTTTTCGATCTTTAATTATTAAGCAAAGTTCATCAAGAAAATCCTGCTTTGAATAATCTGAGTTAAAACAGGTTTTGCTGCCTGTGTGACAAGTTGGCCCTTTTGGTTTTGCCATAATAAGTAGGGTGTCATTATCGCAATCACTTGTAATTGATTCAACTTCAAGAAAATTTCCGGATTCTTCCTGCCCTTTTTGCCAAAGACGCTTTTTTGTTCTGCTCCAGAATGTTACTTTTTTATCCTTGAGTGTTTTTTTCAGAGCTTCCTGATTCATAAATCCAAGCATCAGCACCTGCATGGTATTTGAATCCTGCACAATTGCAGGTATTAAGCCATTCATTTTATTAAAATTTAGATTTTTCATATTCTTACGGTTACAGAATTATTATTTAAATATTTTTTAAGATCAGGGATTGTTAATTGACCATAGTGAAAAAGGCTTGCAGCAAGCGCCGCATCCACATTTGCATATTCAAATGCTTTTAAAAAATCTACTTCACACCCAGCCCCGCTTGAAGCAATTACAGGAATATTCACTGCCTCAACAATTGCTTTTAGTAACTTAAGATCATAACCTTTTTTTGTTCCGTCACGATCAAGAGAATTCACTAAAAGCTCGCCAGCACCCAGCTCTTCCATTTGTTTTGAGAATTCAATTGCATCAATACCAGTAGGAGTTCGGCCTCCACGAATATAAATCTCCCATTTACTACCATTCCATTTTGGATCAACTGAAATCACAATACATTGCGACCCAAACTGCTTTGCAGCTTTTTTTATAAAGTCTAAATTTTCAGTAGCATATGAGCCAATCGACACCTTGTCTGCCCCATTATTTAAAAGCATTCTAATATCCTCTAAACTTTTAATGCCCCCTCCAACAGTAAATGGAATATTAATATTTTCAGCTATTTTTTTTACCAGATTATATAGAGTTTTTCGATTTTCAACTGTAGCCATAATATCCAGAAACACTAATTCGTCAGCACCCATATCAGAGTATATTTTGCCCAGTTCAACAGGGTCTCCGGCATCACGTAATTCTTTAAAATGTACACCTTTGACTACCCGCCCTTCTTTTATATCCATACAAGGGATAATTCTTTTAGCTAAATTATTCGGAAAACACTTACTTAAATCAATCTTCCCTTCATATAAAGCTTTGCCGATTATGCACCCATAAACATCAAGTTCTTTTAAATTATTTATGTCGTTATATGTACTTACACCACCTGCAATTATTACTTCAAAACCACTTTTCGCTACTTTTTTGATATTTTCAAGATTAAGACCTTTAAGCATGCCATCCTGAGCAATATCAGTAAAAATAAGCAGCTTAAGTCCTGTTTTTTTAAGATCCCCCAATACCTCGATTAATTTTTTTCCACTATTTTTTATCCAGCCTGCCACCATTACTTCATCGTTTTTAACATCAACTGAAACAGCAACTCTTTCAGATCCAAATTCATCAATTAAAGATTTGATTATTGATGGATTTTTAATTGCACTGGTTCCTAAAATTACCCTTTTAATACCGTTTTTAAGATAATTTCGCGCATCTTTAGCTGTTCTGATCCCGCCGCCAACCTGCAAATCTGCAATTTTTGAAATTTCAATAATTTTCTCAAAGTTTACTGGCTTGCCTTGTTTTGCACCTTCAAGATCAATAATGTGCAAAAATGCAGCGCCATCTGCTTTAAATTTTTGAGCAATTTTAATTGGATCATATGCGTAATTTTTAACTTTTGAGTAGTCGCCTTGAGTTAAACGAACGCACTTGCCGCCAATAATGTCTATTGCTGGTAATATCAACATAATTTACAAAAGTTATTTAGTAATTTAAAGCCAATATCTCCTGATTTTTCAGGGTGAAACTGAACTCCATAAAAATTATCCTTCTTAATAACAGAAGCAAATGAACTCCCGTAATCAGTACGACCTAAAACATTTTGATTACCCACATCTGTGTAATAAGAATTCACAAAATAAAAATAATTATCATCATAAATGTCCATAAATAAAGAGTCAGCTTTAGTTTGCTGCACCTTATTCCATCCAATTTGAGGTGTTTTAACTGAATTCGGGAATTTTTTAACATTGCCTTTGATTATCCCTAAACACTTGGCATTATCTTCTTCAGAATTTTCTAAAAGAAGCTGCATTCCAAGGCATATCCCTAAAAAAGGTGTTTTAATTTTTGGAATGGCTTTATCAAAATCTTTTTCTTTAAGTATTTTCATTGCACTTCCTGCAGCTCCAACTCCCGGAAAGATCACTTTCGCATTATCCTTTAGTTTATCCGGTGAATCTATCACCTCATATTGCTGATTCAGCTTATTTAGCGCATTTTCAACGCTTCGAATGTTGCCTGATTTGTAGTCAATTATTTGAATCATAGTTTCCCTTTGGTTGATGGTAATAAATTTTTTGCATATGGATCTTCCCGCACTGACATCTTGATTGCTTTGGCAAATGCTTTAAAAATCCCTTCTGCCATGTGGTGTTCATTTCTTCCATATTTCAAATTAATGTGGATATTTGCGAGCAAATTATCTGAAATTGCTTTAAAAAAGTCTTCAAAAAGTTCAGTTGGCATATCACCAATTTTTTCTCTTTTAAACTTCGCATTCCAAACCAGATATGGCCTTCCGCCAAGATCAATCGCAACCTCTGCAAGCGCTTCATCCATAGGCAGCAGAAAGCCATATCTTTGTAGCCCCTTTTTGGTGCCAATGGCCTTTTTAATTGCCTCACCAAGAACAATACCAATATCTTCAATTGTGTGGTGCTTGTCGATTTCAATATCCCCTTTTGCTTTGATTTTCAAATCAATTAAAGAGTGTTTTGAAAATAATTCAAGCATGTGATTCAGAAATCCAACAGGAGTATCGATTTTATATTTACCGGTTCCGTCGAGATTTACTTCGACTTCAATTTGGGTTTCTTTAGTGTTTCTTGTGACTTTAGCTTTACGCATATTATTTTAGATTAAATGGTTTATTAGTTTCGGCCTTTATAAATTTAATACCGATATTTTCTGCAAATTTCCTATCAGAGTCACGATCTCCATACATAAATGAAGATTCTAAATCTATATTTTCTTCAGTCACAAATTGGTCTACTAAGCCTGTTTTTGGCTTTCTACAGCCGCAATTGTCTTCTGGTAAGTGTGGGCAAACAAAAATTTTGTCAAACTTGATTCCATTTTCTTCAAAAATTTTAAGCATTTCATTCTGAGGCGCTTCAAAATCTTTTTGAGGGAAAATTTCAGTTCCCATGCCATCCTGATTCGAAATCATTACCAGTTTATAACCTTTTGTACGAAGTTCTTTCAAACCTTCAATTACTCCATCAAGAATTTTTAATTTATCAATGCTATCAATTTGATAAGGAACATCTCCTTGCTTTGTTTCTTCTTCAGGTGGCTCATAAATAAGTGCACCGTCACGGTCTAAAAATGCTATTTTTTTAGGCAAAAGAGTGTCGAATATGTCCATAAATTTCTTCATTTGTTCAACTGTACCTATACACACCCTAATAGTTCCATTAATATTTGGACCCTTCCTTGGCCTTACCAAAATTCCATTTTCTTTTAATCCTTCATAAATTTTTGTTGGATCATCAGTTTTAAATAAAACAAAATTTGCTGAAGACGGAAAATATTCGATGCCGCGTTCATCAAAATATTTTTCAACCATTGGTTTGGCAACTTCCATTACTTCTTTACGATAATCCTCGACATCTTCTAATACTTTTGGCTGTAACGAAGCCCTTGCTGCAACAACAGCTGCCTGATTTACATCATAAGGACCTCTAACCTTAAGCATTTCATTAATAAGCTCTGAATCAGCAATTAAATAACCAATTCGCATTGATCCAAGCCCAAAAGCTTTCGAAAAAGTACGGGAAATAATCAGGTTTGGGTAGTCGTTAATCAATCCAGCACCAGTAATTCCACAAAATTCATAATAAGCTTCATCAATATAAACAAGGGCATCATTTGCTTTAGCTTTTTCAAGAACTTTTTTAATATCATCAAGTTCAACATTTGTACCTGTTGGATTATTTGGATTGCAAATCACAACCAGCTTTGTTTCTTTATCAATTTCATCCAAAACCTTTTGCAAAGGAAAAGCCAAGTCTTCATCGTAAGAAGGTTTTACAATATTATTTTCTGCAATTTCTGAAGCCTGATAAAACATTGCAAAACTAGGAGTAGGAATTATTACTTTATCGCCTTTATCAGTAAAAACACGAAATATTAAATCAATTCCCTGATCAGATCCATTAGTAATCATTACTTGCTCTTCTCTTACCTTTGAATAGTCGGCAATTTTTTTATTAAGATCGCCGTACTCCGGATAAACCTGAAGGTTACCATCCTTGAAGAAATCAATAAGAGCTTCTGTAACCAGTTTGTTTGGTGGAATAGTCCGCTCATTAAAATCTAATTGAAGCATGCCTCGTCTTCCTTCTAAAGGAGGAGAGTATACTTGCATATTTTGAATGTTTGGTTTTGCATAATTTTTCAAAATATTTTTAGGTTATTGAATTAATGCGAATAGTCATGGCATTTTTGTGCCCTTGCAATTCTTCTACTTCTGCCATTTTTTCAACTACAGGGCCAAGGTTTTTAACGCCTTCTTTACTTATTTTTTGATATGTAATTTTCTTTACAAAAGCTTCAGTATTTACACCACTGTAATTTTTGGCATATCCATAAGTTGGTAAAGTGTGATTTGTTCCGCTTGCATAATCACCTGCTGATTCGCATGAATACTGCCCTATAAATACAGAACCTGCATTGATAATTTCATTTGTATATTGCTCAGCATTGTTAAAATTCAGAATAAGGTGCTCAGGAGCATACTTATTTGAAAATTTAAAAGCTTCCTCTAGATTTTCTACTATTAAAGCAAAACTGTTATCAAGTGCTTTTTTGGCAATATCTTTTCGTGGCAAAAGCTTTAGCTGCTTTTTAACTTCATCTAAAATTTCTTCACATTTTTTATTGTCATTGCATACTAAAACCACTTGTGAATCCGGCCCGTGTTCTGCCTGAGACAAAAGATCTGCTGCAACAAAATCAGCTCTGCTATAATTATCAGCAATCACCAATACTTCTGAAGGCCCTGCCGGCATATCAATTGCCGAGCCATCAGGATCAATTGACGCAAGCATTTTTGCAGCTGTAACATATTGATTACCCGGACCAAAAATTTTGTATACTTTTTTAACTGTTTCGCTGCCATAAGCCATTGCAGCAATAGCCTGCGCACCTCCAATTTTATAAATTTTTGTAACACCTGCTAAGTTAGCTACATATAAAATGATATCCGGAACATTTCCATTCTTATCCGGAGGAGTGCACATAATTATATCTTTGCAGCCTGCAATTTTCGCAGGAACAGCAAGCATTAAAACTGTTGAAGGCAAAGGCGCAGTACCACCTGGAATGTATAAGCCGACTTTTTCAATTGCCACATTCTTTTTATAACATATCACTCCTTTGCTTGTTTCCACTTTTTTCCCCTCATAAGTATTAGCTTCGTGAAATTTTTCAATATTAGTTTTTGCAATTTTAAAAGCTCTTTTTAAATCAGCAGGTACGTTTAAGCATGCTTCTGCAATCTCATTTCCTTTTACTTCAAAAGATTCTAAAGCTACTCCGTCAAATTTTTCTGTATACATTTTAATGGCTGAATCACCTTCATTTTTTACTTTAGAAAGCACACCTTTAACAATTTCAAATACAGCATCGAATTTGATTGCAGGCCTTTTAACAAGCTTATTAAGCTCATTAGTTCCCAAGTTTTTTAGTAAATAAGTTTTCATAATCTTTGGTTAAATAATTATTTTTTATTAAAACAGCCTCAGAATTTAAAATTGTATCTATGACTATTAAATTGTTATCTTTAAGTGTTGTACCGGTTTGTTTAATATCGCAAACTGCATCTGCCAGATTTATTTTTGGAGCAATTTCAACACTTCCTTTAATTTCAATAATCGATGCACTTAAATTGTTTTTTTGCAGATATTCTTTAAGTGAATTAGGGTAAGAAGTCGCAATTCTTTCACCTTCCAAATCATTTAGATTTTGAATATCTGATGACCCCGGAGCAGCTATAATAAGACTACAAACTCCAAATCCAAGCCTTTTGATGATTTTTAAACGCGACTTTTTTTCAACAAGAACATTCTCCCCCACTATTCCCAAGTCAGCTGCCTTTTGCTTTACGTACTGCGGAATATCACTATTCCTGACAAATAATAATTCTATATCAGCATTTAAGCATTTAGTAATAAGTTCATTTCCTGATGAATCAAACTCAAGCCCAAGTGATTTTAGAAAATTCAAACTTAGCTCTCTGAGTCTTCCTTTTTTTTGAATAGCAATTCTCATTATTAGTTGGTTATATAGCCTTTAAAATAGTCAATAAGTTGATTAACCGGAATTGATTTCTGCTTACCTGTTTTCATGTTTTTTATAGTCACTTCTTCTTTTTCCTTTTCATCAGGACCTTGAATAATCACAAAAGGTACATTTTTTTTATCCGCATATTTAAGCTGCTTTTTCATTTTTGCAGGTTCAAAGTAAACTTCAGCATTTATTTCTGCCTGAATCAGTTCTGCATAAATATTCAAAGCATCCTTACTTGAATTCTCGTCAAATAAAGTAATAAGAACTTCTGAATTCTGCTTTACATCCTTAAAATTTTCCAATTGTTCCAAAAGAAGCATTATTCGTTCAAAACCAAAAGCAACACCCACGCCTGAAAAATCTTCATCGCAAAATAATCCACATAAATTATCATAACGGCCACCTGCGCATATTGTTCCAAAGTCAGAATCAGTGCTTATAACCTCATAAGTTATGCCTGTGTAATAGTCCAATCCACGAGCAAGTGAAGGATCAAATTCCAAATATTTTTTCGGAATTTTAAAATCCTTACAATATTTAATGAATTCTTTAATTTCTTCAAGATCGAATTTTTCCAGTTTACTTAATGTTTTTTCGATATCTTTTTCAGGTTTTAAAAATTCAAGTATTTGCTTTGCTTTAGAAATTTTCAATTCTTCAAGTTCTTTAATAACACCTTCTTCTCCGATCTTATCCAATTTATCAATCGTTCTGATAACCTGAATAACTTTGTCTTTAGCGATTCCTAAATCCTTTAAAACCGCATTCATAAGCCTTCTTGAATTAAATTTAACTACAAAATTTGTAATTTTTAAATTTGTGAATACTTCTACAATAATTTTTGCAATTTCAGCTTCAGTTATAAGACTTCTTGTTCCAATAACATCCACATCACATTGATAAAACTCCCTTAAACGCCCTTTTTGAGGCTTTTCTGCACGCCATACCCGCTGGATTTGATACCTTTTAAAAGGCATTGGCAGATCTCTGTAATTTGCTGCAACATATCTTGCAAATGGAACAGTCAAATCAAATGGAAGAGCAATGCCTCTTCCACCAGCATCCTTAAAATTATAAGTAAGCCTGTCGCCCTCTTCTCCATATTTACCTAAAATAGTTGCAGCTGGATTCAAAATCGGAGTTTCAATTGCGGAGTATCCAAAACTTTCGAAAATTTTCCGGATTTTACCCATAGTAAGGTTTCGCTTAACCATATCTATAGGAGTAAAGTCCCGCGTGCCTTTTAGGATTTTTGGTTCGATTAGTTTGTTCATGATAGTTTTTGTTAATAAATAAGTAATAAAAAACCGCCTTTCTTTGGGCGGCAGTTACAATCCAGTGCTTTGGCTTTTTATTTCAGCCTTTCAAGCACAAGTTTATAACCACCCTTGCCATGATGTAACCAGTGGGCAACGCGCGTGATTGTAGCTGTGCTTGAGCCAATTTTTTTACTAATTTCTCTGTAAGGTGTTTTCCCATCAACCAATTTAACTATTTGAAATCGTTCAGCCATTGCATTTATCTCTGACAATGTACATAAATCTCTAAAGAATTTTTTACATTCGCTAGTGGTCTGTAATTTTAATACAGCTTCATAGAGATCCTTCAGTTCCTTGTTTGCTGGCTTTGTTTTAGCCATAACTTTGTATAGTTAAAAGTTTTAATGTGTTAAAACGTTGATATTATAATTGATTAGAAAAGAAAAGTCAAGAGAAAATGTATGACAATATTATTGCGATATGTATATTTACAATTGTTATTTTATCAGGAAAGGTTTTTTGCATTGGCATAATGCCTTTGCGAAAGTGGGCCAAGTGCTCATTCCCGGTAGTCGGGAGAACCTTTTAGATCTTTGAAAAAATTTGGAGGCTTCGTATGTGTGGAATATCGGTCAATAATCAGTATCAGCCTGCCAACTGTAACAGTGGGCTGCGTCACGGGATCATCGAGGTCACGAACCAGTGTCAGTTTCAGTGTCCGGGCTGTTATGTAGTCCGGAGAGACGAGAGCGAAATGAACCTCGAATCCGCAATTCTCATCCTGGATCTCTGCAAAGAGTACAGGAGCGGGTGTGAGTTGGAAACGATGGACATTCTGGGGGGCGAGCCACTGCTGTGGCCACACCTCCAGGAGTACATCGAACTCCTGCTCAACCGGGGTATCAAGCCGCGCGTGATCACCAACATGCTGGCGATCACCCCAGAGCTCGCCAGCTGGCTCTACGAGCGGAGGGTTTACGTCACGGGCAAGCTCAACGTGTCGCACGTCAGGTCGCCGGAGAATCTCAAGCTCCAGGCAGAGATGATCGGGCGCGGTGAGGAGGTCCCGCCCAAGCTGTTCAAGGCCATCAAGATCGTCTTGAAGGCTGGGTATCAGGATCCTCTGTTTCATTTGCAGAACCTGGTTCGCAAGAAGAACCTGCCACAGGTTCCGGACTTCGTCGAGTACTGTCGGTGGAACGGCATCGGTTTGGACCTGAAGCTCCTGGCTCCAGGAGAGCTCATCGATTCGGACTACTGGGATGTCGCTCCTACCTCGCAACAGCTCGCGGACTTCATTCGTGAGCTCGAGCGCACTGGGCATGAGTGGCGGCACTCCACTGCCCGCGGACGGGATGAGATCATTCCGCCTGAGTTCACAAATCCCCGGGAGAAGGTGCTTATGCCGCACCTGTTCGGGTCCCGCACCTTCGTCGACAATGGGCTCTACTTCGCTGTTGACGGGAGTATCCGCTCCTGCTCTAACAGCAACGTAGACCTTGCCAATCTGGCCGTCGAGCTCGACCCTGTTCGCAAGGCATTTCAGTCCGACCTCATGTGCCACAGGTTCAACCTTACCCAGGCCAACGTGGGTGAGCCCTGCCATTCCTGCGACCGCTGGAACAAGTGCAGGGGTGGCTGCCGCGCAACAGCCGAGGGAGCAGGCGATCCCTACGGCGGATACCCGCTCTGCCCCCTCCCCCACCTCTAGAAGTCTTCCAAATCCAGGGCCGCTACCATTTCTGGTTTCGCGGCCCCTCCTTAAACAAGTGAGGTGAAATCTTGAAGATTAAGACAGTGTCACAACTCGAGGAAATCAAAGATGTGATCGGAGAGGAAAAATTCGAGCATGCTCGAACAACCCTCGAGGAAGGAGGAAGGGTTTGGTGGTATGGCACAAGACATACCATGTACGACAATCAGGAGGACATTCACTGCTACTATGCGTTGCAGTCGGCGTTGCTCAAGTTCAATGATCCGCAGCGAACGCAAGTCCTCGTCGTGGAGCCGAAGCCGGACCTTTCAACGAGGCCTTCAACTTCTGGTGGAACTACCCACTAGCCAGGAACACTCTTTGTGTTCGTATGCGCGGCCATGATCTACTTTGTTAGATCCTCTGGCCGCCTTTTTTTATGTTTTTCGGTAGCCCGACGAATCCACTTCGTGCGACGAATCCACTTCGTCGAGAAATATTGTGCAAAATACGTAAGCGCGCTAAAATACAAATATGCAAAAACTTTCGCATCACATACGCAAATTTCTCGAGCACGTTGAGGTTGGTAAGAATCAATCTCCAAAAACCATCGAAAATTACAACCACTACCTCACCAGATTTCTCGAATGGTACGGTGATAAATCACCGCGCTCAATTAAACTCGACGATATCCACAAATATCGACTTTACCTAAACCGATATTCAGACGATAGGGGACGAACACTTGGTGTGAAAACCCAGAATTACCACATTATCGCTCTCCGGGCTTTCCTCAAATATCTTACTAAAAATGATATACAAACTTTGCCTCCGGAAAAAATTGATCTCCAAAAAATTCCAGAGAGAACAGTTGAGTACCTTACCCGCGAGGAACTGGAACGCCTTTTTAAAGATATCGATATTTCGACTATTAAAGGTAAAAGAGATCGGGCGATTGTTGAAACTTTATATTCGACTGGGCTGCGTGTTTCTGAGCTTGTGTCTTTAAGTAGATCGCAGGTGGATTTGAAGCGAAAGGAATTTATGGTTAGAGGGAAGGGCAGAAAGCCGCGTATTGTTTTTCTCTCAGAGAGGGCAGTTAAATTTATTAAAGAATATTTGGATGAGCGTCAGGATAATTTTGATCCGCTTTTTATTAATCACGGACGATCAAGAAAAGGTGATGACATAACTCTTGGAGAAAAAAAGCGCCTTACCACTGTTTCAGTGCAAAATGTTGTACGAAATACAGCACTTAAAGCGGGAATTATTAAAAAAGTAACTCCTCATGTGCTCCGCCATAGTTTTGCAACTGAGCTCCTTTTAAATGGAGCTGATATCCGCAGTGTTCAGGAAATGCTAGGCCATGCTTCAATCACGACTACCCAAATCTATACACATGTTACGAACAAGCGGCTCCGTGAAATCCATGAGCAGTATCACAAATAAATACTATTGACAAGTTATTTACTATATGTCATAATAAGCTTCTTTGCAAACAACCAGGACTTTTTGTCCATTGTCGTCTTCCCTGGCGCAAAGCCAGCGGAATTGAAAAAAGGAGATGCCTCATGGCACAGCACAACGTTACGAGCGGTCCGAATAGCACTGGTGTAATGTTCGCCATCCTCTTCCCGGCGGACGCTGGTGGGCCACGGCCCATCGAGCTCACCCTCGAGGGTGGCACGACGGGTTCGATCATGGTGAACAGCCTGCAGCGCATGGACGACTCCTACGAGCTGTTCAAGCTCTGGGGGTACACCCAGCCGGGCGGGAAGCCGTTCGAGCTCATCTACAACATCTGCTCGGGAACCGGTGTCATCGACATCCAGGACCCCGCGGTCGCCCCGGCCCCGGTCGCTT
>JBHPDK010000021.1:0-22786 GCA_042577965.1 Patescibacteria group bacterium | reverse complement strand
CTCTTCTACTCTATTCTGGTCTAGAACAATACTAGAAGAATCATAAAAGGTAGGTTTAGCACGTTTCTTGGTAAGATTCTCAGGTCTACTTAGATAGTATTTATCTGGGATAGGGTAATCGGTTTCTTTATATAACTTGCTATCAATAAACTGTTTATCCCACCATCTACAAATTATTATGTATTGTTCATGATCTACTCCTTGATAGTTATATATCAATCCTTCTACTTGTAAGTCAGAAAGATCTTGAAGAATGTCTTTATATTCTGTCTCATCTTCAGGAAATATGATTCTGGTCCTAACGTAACAAGTAGGAGTTATCCCATCATCATCAGCAAAAAGCGTTAAACACCAATATAAATATCGTTGCCTTATGGTTAAACTCATCCATTGAGGGGATTCTGCATCAATTTTAAGTATCATCCTACGTGTAGCCATTTTTATTAAGTTAAATATTTATATTTATTGACTATAAATGCGATTTTTAATCTGTTTATAGTTAGCGAAAAGCATTTGAGGCTCTACTTTTAGTTCTTTTGCCCAATAAGCTTGGATGACATCATCTAAAGCCGTTTCTCTGTTAAAGATAAAAGAAACTTTATTCAGGTTTGTTTTGTCCATTGAATCAATTACAAACCCTTCTGAAAGTAATACTGAAGCTAAATACGCATCGTGTGTTATGAATTTATTATTCATGTTAATATTTATTAATTGAATATGAATTAGCAGTTTTATAATAATTATTATGCTATTTCATACTTACACCACAGATTTTATAGAAGTTTCACAAAAGCAGTAGGGACGATAGGTAAAATTGTATCGTTCCTATAACGTAGTAGCCTAACAGAGCCTATAGAGCTTGAATAACTTTCTTTAGTTTTCCAATTCTCTTTCGTATGTTCCCTTCTTCAGAACTAGGATACTTTTTGTTTTCACCAGTAGTGTTAGCTTGATATTTGTTTTCGTTTAATTCATCTAACAAGTTCTTTAGCTTCTCTCCGTTTAGGATTCTTTTGTACATATTAAGCAATAAATCAACATCTTCCCATTGTCTTTTTAGATAGTCAGTTTTATTTTTAACTTTAAAGTATTCTTCTTTCTTCATATAGCTTTCAATATATTTATGCCAGAGATCCTCCCAATCACTTCTGTTTAGTTTTTGTCTTAATTGAAGTATTAAGCCACCTTCTTCAAATGTAAATGTAAAAGGCGTCTTATTAAACTCTTCTGAAGCGGGTATGCCTATTACAAGCATATTTTTAAATTTATCGGGATCGAGTATGGATTGTATTAAATATGAGTGGTAATCCTGTTTATTAGGTATGCAAAAATATGCCATTAACTCTTGTATGTCTTTATGCAATGAATGTTTTCTTTTAGTCTTTACGTCTTCTTTATAAGTATCAGTTATTTTTTTGATCTGTTGTTTAAAATCCTTTGAATCTTCAAGAATCCTTATATATTTTATTAAATTGTGTAGAGGGTCTTCCATATTAGCTAACTTAGTTGAGAAGATTATAAATAATTATATTAGAATAAATCTAAAATAGATAGATAATTGTTTTGTAAGATGCAATTACATCAGATGTATTCGTTTTAGTCTATTTGAAATAGATGACCTTTTACAAAAATTGTAATATCTTACTATCTCATTTTAATTATTATAAATGCACATAACACGACAGCAAGAAATAGCATTGTGGGAATTATTGGCAGAGTCTTTTAATCTTGAAATGATAGAAGATGATATTTACGTAGGGAAGTGTCCGTTTTGCAAAATTGACGATGCTTTTGGTATTAATATAGATACTAACTATGCTGGTTGTTTTCTGTGTAAGAAGGAATGTGTTTCATTGTTTCACACTCTAAGCGAGTTGATGAAATTTTCTTCTTCGGCAGAAACTCGATAGCCTTCTTTGTGTTTTAGGAAGCCAGCAACAATTTGTTGACGTTCTTTTTTGGTGATTGATTCCCAGAATTTTTTTTGTCCTTTTCTTGATAAAATATTGCTAAATTCCTTGTATTTATTTGCGACTCCAGTCATTTTCGTCTTACTTCCGAGTAGTTCGATTTCTGTTGCTTTTGTAATGTTATAAATTTTAAATATGAGGCTGTCAATTCTTCTTTGGATGGTTTTTACAGCTTTATTGTCCTGACTTTTTTTCATTATCTTGGCTATTTTTTTACAATTTATGACTATTTCATTCATCATAGCCATTTTTGGAATGATTATTGGGAATTGAACTAAATCTGTTTGTTTTAGTTGGGGTGTAGAATTTCTGTTAGTTACTGCAAAATTTCTATAATAAGTGTTCATTATTTGGGAGTTCATCAGGGCTGTTAGATATTGTAAAGTATCCTCATCAAGGTCATATATAAAATAAAGAGATTGTTCAGGGAACATACCAGAATCATCGAATGTTGCTATTAAATCAGATCCTGTTTTTCTCATAAGCATTTTCTTGCTAGCACCCAGCTTATTTTTATCCTTTGTTCTTCCACTTAGATTTTCATTACGAAAATTTAACCAAAAATTTGAATTTATATAGTATCTGCCAATGTTTTCTCCTTTAAGAATAGGAATTTCACGATCTGATTCTTTGTTTATGTGAACTTTGGATGATTTAGGTCCACATCCAGAAGTTATATTATTTGTTAATTTACCTAGCTCTAAAACTAAATGGTTTTCAAAAATACGATTAAATATTTTCAACATATTGCTTTCGACATAGAACCAACGATAGTCTTCTTTTGAAGTATATAATTTTTTAGATATTAAGTCTCCTGATTGACTAGGGTACTCAGAAACTCTAATTTTATAATCATTAGATTTAGTATTCTTGATTGTAAATACCAAGGTGTCTGCTATCACGCCTGGAAAATCAACCCTAAACCATAAATCTTCGATTTTGTAATTTTCTAATAATAGTTTTCTTAGTGCAATGAATTGCTCATTTTCAGCAATTCTATCTGGGACAATAAACGAGAATAACCCTTTATGATTTAAAATTTTTAAACTTTTCCTCACAAACATTTCGTAAAGATTTGGTGTTGTTTTATTAGAATTAAATTCTTTGTAAAAGAAGTTTAGTTGTTTTTCATTATATGTCAGACTCTTATGTTTACCCTTTAGTGAAACCCAGGGCGGATTACCGATTACTATATCGAAGCCTCCATTTTCAAACACTTCATAAAATGCCAATTCATAATTAAATGGTTTGTGTTTTTTAAAATCTTTAAAAGTTGTTTTTAAGTTTTTATTAAGATGATCATTAATATACCGTTCAAGCTCGTCAATCTCTTTTTTATGTTTATTCTTTATTTTATCATTTTTTGAATTTTTAAATGCCTGCTTTTCATCTTTAAGTGTTGAAATTTCATCTTTAAATTTAGATGTAAGATTGATATTTTGACCAGATATTAATGAATTTCCTACTCTAATATTTAAATATAGATCAGGTAAAAGATATGGCTCTTCATTCTCAATTTCGGTTGTACCTTCGAGTGTTTTCAGAAGTAAGTTGAGTTGTGCAATTTGGACAGCTTTTTCATCCAAATCAACGCCATACAAATTCTTTAGTAATATAGTCCTTTTAATATCAAAATCTGACGGTATGTTTTCTTTGCCTTTGTATAAAATTTTATATTTATTAAATATAGTATCAAACGCTTTGATAAGAAAACTTCCACTTCCACAAGCAGGATCGATTATGGTTATCTTTTCTAACTCTTTAGGCTCATTTATTCCACTAATTCGTTTCTCTACAGCAGTCTTAACCATGTGATCTACTATATATTCGGGAGTATAGAATGTCCCTAATTTTTTTTGAAGTACTTGCCCAATGAAATTTTCATACACTTCACCGATAATGTGTACGCTTAGAGTGCTAAAATCAATAGCATTCAAACCCCGTATAGTATTTTCAATGATACTGTCTTTCACCTTAACTTCATCACAAAGATTATGAAAAAATAGACTTGAATCAAATTGTAGATTTAAATCATTGAATTTATCTTTAAGGGTTGCATATTTATGTGTTTTTTTAGCATGCAAAACCGAAGATAAATGGTTTTGAGAAACAATTTTCTTATTGAAACAGAATTTCATAAAAATTAATCTATCTAGAATCTTTTGTGTCTCGAAGTCAGCTTTTCGCTGTGAAGATATACCTTTTTGTCCTTTTAAATGTTTACTTAAAGTATTTCGCCATTCTACTAGACTTGCAAAAAAAGTTGTTTTTATATGTTCAATATCGCTTTCATCAGGGTAGTAAACAGCGGCATCATCAATTCTTCCTTTTTTATCATTAATAAACGAATATGATAAGAGTGAAAATAACTTCCATGCTTTATTTGTAACTTTCCCGTGTTTATCGTAAAGCTCTACTTTATCCTGATATATCGTTTTTCGATAAGAAGAGTAAACTCTCCACTTAGAAAAATTTGTAAGTGCTCCCCAGTAGATACCCTCTGCATCACAATAACCAAGAAGTTGTTTTATATATGAATCTTTTTCAAGATTATCTTCTTTAGGAGTTTTTGATTCGATTACAAATAATGTCCCTACTTTATTGTAAAGACGAATATCGGGGAATTTCCCAGTATTACCTTGAATTTCATCGATGTCTAATTGACTCTCCTTCCACCCCAGCACCTTTAAAAGTGGTACGGTGTAGTGTGTCTGGACTTGTATCTCAGACTTATTAACTGCACGGTTTTCGATAAACTTATCTACTAGCTCCTGAATTTTTTGTTTTTGTTGTTTTGTGATCATACTTTTATTTGAATAATCTCATCAAGGTATTATACCATAAAAATGGCTTAACGTAAAGCCTGTGAGTTTTTCTTTTCACAACTAGTTTAAGAGTTTATAATCGTCATATTAGCTTTTAGAAAAATTAAGTATGTCTGAATACTACAATCCAAAACGTACACGCAACTTATATGATCCTAATAGTGAAGAGCCTTTTAAAATAAGCCGATCTAAGATTGACCTATTTCTAGAGTGTCCTCGTTGTTTTTATATTGATAGACGATTAGGAACAAGAAGACCTCCAGGTTATCCATTCTCGCTTAATTCTGCAGTTGATACGCTCCTTAAAAAGGAATTTGATATATATAGAGAAAAAGAGTCAGCACATCCTTATATGAAGGCTTATGATATTGATGCTATTCCATTTGAGCATGAAATGATGAATGAGTGGAGGGAGAACTTTAAAGGAGTGCAATATCTTCATAAACCAACAAACTTGATCATTACTGGTGCTGTTGATGATGTATGGATAAATCCTAAAGAAGAGCTAATTGTAGTTGATTACAAAGCTACTGCAAAAGAAGGCGAGATAACATTAGATGATGAGTGGAAAATCGGCTATAAAAGGCAAATGGAGGTATATCAATGGCTTTTAAGACAGAATAAGTTCAAAGTAAACGATACAGGTTATTTTGTTTATGCTAATGGTTCTACATCAAACAAATCGTTTGATGGGAAATTAGAATTTGATGTTACTTTATTGCCATACAAAGGTGATGATTCTTGGGTAGAAAAAGCAATTAAGGATATAAAAAAGTGCTTAGATAATGAAAGTATTCCAGAATCTGGAGAAGATTGTGATTATTGCAGATACAGGGATACTGTAAATACTTTATTATGAGAATTATAAAACCATCAGAAAAAGAAATATTTAAATATTTAAAGAAATGGGATTCTTTAGAGAGTTATGTCTTACAGGAGAGTAGTTTGAGAAAATTATTTACAAAAACGTATCCAAAGAATAATGATTTAGATGAAGTGCTTATAAAAGTCTGTTCATTAAATGATTTTTATAGCACAAATATTTTTTCACCTTTTAAGGTTGCAAAACATATAGTGAAATTAAATATTGATAAAAAGCTGAAGCAAGGTGATTTGGATATAGTAAATAAAATAGCTGTCGTTAGAATGAAAAAAAATATAAAAAAGAATTTCTATTCTTTCGCAACTAAGTATTGTAGTCACCATAAACCTAAAGATTATCCTATTTATGATTATTTCGTAGAGAAGATGCTGATGTACTTCAAGAAACTAGATGGATTTTCAACATTCAAAAAAGATGACTTAAAGAAGTATGATCGTTTTAAAACTATTTTAATTGATTTTCAAAAGCATTACGGATTGAAGAAATTTAATCTTAAACAAATAGACCAATATTTATGGTTGGCTGGGAAGAAATATTTTCCAAAGAAGTACTAAAAAGGTTTATTTAACTGGATTATACTTTTTAGACATGTGCTCCATTTCATAAATCAAACGTAGTAGTTCTGCTGTGAACATTATTGTGCTTTCAGCTCTTTCTTTTTCAGGTGTTTCAAGTTTATGTGTGGATTTATTACCATGTTTTTTTATGAGAGTTACCCATTTTTTCATTGGTGGAGTTATAAATCCTTTATTTTCAATAAAATCAATGTAGTTTGAAAATGAATCTCCTTCCTTAGCACCTTTTTCGACTGCAATATGCATTAAGATTTTTCTGCAAAGCAATTCACAAGCTGTATATGAATTTACAGACATACATTTCCTGGCTTCATCGTATGCAGCTTTAATGTCTTTAGGTAAACCTACAATATTAGGACCAAATACAACACCTGGGTACAAATTGCGATCTCGAGCCAATACTGAACCATCATTACAATTTGGACATAGTATCCATCTAACATTTGACGCCTGTTCATATAATCCGCATACTACAGCCCCTGATATTTGAGTATTACAATGACCGCAAGTAAGTTTTGTCCAGGAGTCTGGAGTACTTCCATCATGCTTTGTAACTGATTTATGACCTTTAAATGGCATAGTTATTTTGTTAAGTTTAACTTAGAGTTGAAATTATACAACTTTATCTTTTTATTTCAAGGATTTTAAATACAATTTTGCACAATAAACGTTGTGAGAAATACGTGGTAGCTTGAATGAGCCTAATCATACTAGTACGTGAAAACTTGACATGATTTTTGACTAAAAACCGTTAGCGAAAATGTAAAAAGCTAACCATTTTCATATTGTGTAATATAATTACTTAGATTTAACCAATATTTGCTAGAAATTCTTCTCTTTTTTGGATTAACCAAGGAGCTAAGATGTCAGCATCTTTAGCTGAATAGCCTACGCTTTCTAATTGATATGCAAGTTCTCCTTTGTCAGCACCGTCATAAGTACCACTAAATATGGCTTCAAGAGCTAATGCACGTGTGCCTTTATTTCTATCAAAAACAGCATGGACCTTGTCAGATATTGACTTTAACGGATTCCAATTTGCTACTTCAGAACCTGCTTCTTCCCCAATATTTGTTAGAAATTCATCTCTTTTTTGAATTAGCCACGGAGTTAAGATGTCAGCATCTTTAGCTGAATAGCCTACGCTTTCTAATTGATATGCAAGTTCTCCTTTGTCAGCACCGTCATAAGTACCACTAAATATGGCTTCAAGAGCTAATGCACGTGTGCCTTTATTTCTATCAAAAACAGCATTGTCCTTATCAGATATTGACTTTAACGGATTCCAAGTGGGATCTGTATTGCTAGGATTGTCCTTTAACATAATATAAAATTAATATTGCTACATCATATATTATAACATGAGACGCTAAATAAAGCAAGGTTGATGAGTAGTTACTGATAATTAAAAAAAAGTATTATATGTTATAATCGACGTACTGGGTGTGCCCCTCTAGCACTTCTCACACAACCAAACTCGCTCACCAACTTTACGGCATACTGTAGCGCAAAACGCCCTTCAAGCAACAGCAGCTATACATGGTAAGGGTGAGGTCCAGGGTTCAATCCCCTGCGATGGCTCCATTAAGCCATAAAATTCAATTTATAAATAAGGATTACTGTGTGTCTTGTCCGTCTTCTTCAAAATCAAAAACTGCACTAAGATGATTTCTGATTATAGCTAATGTTTGGCCTGTTTCATCGTTTATCTCGAGAGCACATATTTGAAACCATTGATTTTGTTCTTTTTCAAAACCCCTGAAAGAATGTAAAGTGACGGGTGTTCCTGGCTGTAACTCCAAGGCTCCTACATTATGTACCATGAATTTTCTATCATCACCTTCAAGTTGTAAGAGATGATATGGTACAGCCATACCATAATGAGGGCCCTTAAATTCTTTGACTACACCACTAAGTTTAGGAGCAACAATTTCTTCGTGGGCCTCTTCACTTCTCTCAGGATTAGATTTTATAAATTTTACTTTCATAAGTTTTTAATTTTTTAGAATTAAGACAGTATAATATCTATTGAATTTAAATATGTCAAATTTGATTTAAGTGATTTTATTAAATATAATAATTGCACTGGGTGTGCCCCTCTAGCACTTCTCACACAACCAAACTCGCTCTATCAATTTACGGCATACTGTAGCGAAAAAAGCCCTTTAAACTACATCATCCATACATGGTAAGGGTGGGGTCCAGGGTTCAATCCCCTGCGATGGCTCCATTTTGGCTTGTGTAAGGCGAAAATGTTGGATTTATTCTAAATTCATTGCTACTAAAATTGCAGTCGCAACCTCTTCAACGGTTCCTTGTTCTTTTAAAAATCTAGTCATTTCATTATCCAAGGGTGCTAATTCTAACCTTTCTTTTTGATCACGATTAAAAGGACTACATAAATCTACCCATGCAGCTTCATCTATTGGTGTGCTTTCTCTTTCAGTGCATCTTATTCTTCTTTTTCCACCACATTGTAAATGCCATATCCAAACAAATATTTTTTTCCCAAACACAGTTATTTGCTTTCCTTGCTTATTTAATCTTATAAGCTGTGCTCTTATCCAATTCATACTATCTGGATTTCTCTCACATTCAGAATAATCTTTTGCACATATAGCTAATTTATGGCGACCAACTACTTCGCTTTGAATACCTTGTAAGAGTTCAGGCTCACAAGTTCCAACAACTTCATTATCCCAATCTGCATCACTTGCATCTGGATTTCTGGTGAAATTTGGACAGATATCATTATCCATAAAAAAACGGTTATAGGAGGGAAATTTTATAGTGATACCTCAAATTTGTAAAGATTCTTTGAATAATGCTACAATCAATGCACTGGGTGTGCCCCTCTAGCACTTCTCACACAACCAAACTCGCTCACCAACTTTACGGCATACTGTAGCGAAAAACGCCCTCCAAGCAACATCATCTATACATGGTAAGGGTGAGGTCCAGGGCTGCTTAAGCATGCTGTGAATGTAATGAACAGGATGATTAAGTACGCAGAGCGCCAATCCCCTGCGATGACTCCAACTTATAATTTTTCAGCTTCTACAATGCAGTAAAAAGGTTCGATATCTAGTTTTTCACCGAACTGGATATATTCTGTCATTTTTAATCCACATTCTTTTAAAAATGATTCAGCTGCTGCTTTGGGATCATTTGACATATCTATACCAAATTTCGCAGGCTCTCCCATTTTTTCTATTATACTCAAATATCTTTTCGCCATTTTTGAATATTCACCTGATGCGAATACTTTAGAATAAAAGTCTTGAGCGATGATACTTCCGTCTACACATAAATCAGCCATATCCTTTAGTGCTTCTTTGACAATATCAGCTTCCAAATACAAAGAAACGCTTTGCCAAAGGAACAAAGTCTTTTTTGTTTTGTCAAAACCAGCTCCTAAGAGTTTATCAACCCAATGTTCGCTTGAATAATCCACCGGGATATAGGTGATCCAATCGTGCTCAATTTCTGCTTTTTTCAATGTTTCAACTTTAACATTTAGTGTGTTAACCTGGTCGAGTTCAAAAACCTTTACATTTTTTCCTTTTGTAAAGTGCAAAGCTATTAGATCAAATCCAGCTCCAGGAAGGACAATTTGCTCCATTTCATCAACATATTTTTCCATTATCTTGTCAAACGTGAGCACCCGAATACCCGCAGTAGAATCTGCGTTCTCTTTACCTGGTTCAACAAGTTTTCCAAGCATGTCGGGGAAACCAGATAACCGCGCGGAAATGATAAGAGCTCCCAAAACCGACCACATACCAAAGTGTGATTCACATGGAAACTTTTTAATAAATGCAACAGAAAGGGGGTCCGGTCTGGTGTTAAAATAATGCATCATCCACCTATATTGAAGCGCTTTAATTGCCGAGAAGGAGACACCCAGTTTCTTGCTTTTTCCCATTTCCTTGTAAACTGCAATTATTATTCCAATGATAGCAAAAGGAATAAAGATTATTTGAATCGGTATATAAAGGATGATTTGAAAAAGCTTAATAAAAAAACGAATGAAAATTGGAAGCTGTTTTTTATCTGACATAAAGTCCCCTTATTTTAATTATAATTCTTTTCTTGCCATGGATGGCAAAGTTTTTGCACTTAACTAGTATCTTAATGAAATTATATCATATGCTATACTAGCTGCACTGGGTGTGCTAGATCTAGCTGTGAGGGCCCGAAGGGTCAGGAGCTTTGGCGACTGATTGAGCAGGATGATTAAGTACGACGTAGTGTCAATCCCCTGCGATGGCTCCATTTTGGCTTGTGCAAGCCAAAAATAATATCAATATTGCCTGATATCATGTTGAAGTTTTCTTCTTTTTTCTTACAATCACAATAATAGTAATAGAAATTATGACTAATATGATAAAGCCTAATGAGGCATGAGGAATAATTTTATTATGAATAAGATCACCTTCTAACGTTATTCCAAATATTGAGAAAGACCTATTATTGATTGTGCCTGCAATATTCCAAAACTTGTATTCACCTAACTCACCTTTAAAATCTGTTATTGGCTTCAACTTAATTTCTTTATTATTTTGTTCAATAAGATCAGCACTCTCACTTTTAAAGTTTGTTATATTTTCACCTTTTATGTTTATTGTATATGTAATTCCTTCTCCAGCTGAATTAGTTGTAACTTCATATTGGGATAAACCAAATTTGAAAAGGGGATATCCTGTATTATAAGAAACATAAGCAAGCGCACTATGCGAGAGAAGAAGAAATAAAATTATAAATGTAATAATTTTTTTCATAGTATTTGTTAATACTAAATTGAGTAATAAAATTATATATCATTCCGTGCTATAATCAATGCACTGGGTGTGCCAAATCCCATCGACGGCTCCAGTAAGCCATAAAAGAAGGCTAGGGCAGTATGTCATTATCAACGTCTAAAGCGGTTGTCTTAGCTTCTATTTTTTGTTGTATTGTTCTGATTCCTGCTTCCATCTGTTCGCGAGATATACTATTTTCTCTGTGCAATCTTCTCAGATTTTTGATTTTTTCTTGAGCTTGAAGATTTTCCGCTTCAAGAGCGGCAAGAGATTCATCAGTTATTAATCCAGTGTCCTCTGCTTGTTTCAACATTGCAGGAATCGCCATCGTTTTTATTTCTTCTGCCATTTGTAAGTGGTTAGGATATCGAGAACTATATAAATTTGTCTGTTAATAGTTAATAAATGATGTTTGGGTAATGCAAGGTGGTGATATTAGTACATGTAAGACACTTTGTCAACATTGTTACTTTAATTATTAATACTTGCTTATAATATTTGCACTGGCTGTGCTAGATCTAGCTGCGAGGGCCCGAAGGGTCAGGAGCTTTGGCGACTGATTGAGCAGGTAGAGAAAGTACGACGGAGTGTCAATCTCCATCGATGGCTCCAGATAAAATTCTCTTTCTTTAGTTTTTATCAAACCCTTCTTTACAGACAGCCTTGAACATGTTATAATGTAAATAGAAATAAATATAAAATTAATCCAAAAATTATGAATCCTCCAAAATCACCTATTGAAAAGCATAAACAAGCGAAAATAATGAGTCGTGATAAAAGATCGGACTTCTTAATAGAAATGAATGACCATGTTATGCATGCTGGAAAAAGAAACAATAAAGAGTTTAGCAAAATTAAGGCTGTTGCAAAGTCTCCAGCTAAACTTGCTGCTTTTACAAAAATACCGGTTGATTCTATTACTAAAGTTTTCAAGTCAACTGACTTAAAAACTACGTATAGTCAATTTCAAGAGGCAGTAGGTAATGAATACACAAAATTTCACAATTGGATTACTCAAGCTAAGAATAAAGCAAGAGGGGTTCAAAGATATGATGACGCATATAACTTTGAGGTTAATTTAGAAGTAAAGATTAGTAAAGAGCGTGAGGCACTACAAACAAGAATCAAACAATTAACTACTGTTTTAGTACAAGCGATAAAAAGAATTATTAAGAAGGAAGAAAGTAAGTAAAGAAAATTTCAATCTCCATCGATGGCTCCAGATTTTTACCAGACAAAAGGCAATAACCTGTACTTTACCTTTTTCATATATTCGGGATACCCGGGCAGAGTCGCTTTCAGGGTTTTTTCCTCAATTCTGATTCTAAAAATCATCACCACCAGTATTGGAAGTAGGGCGATCACTCCAAGCCAACTTTCTAACCAAATGGCCATACCACCAAAAAGGACAATCAGAGAGGAGTACATGGGGTGCCTAACGATGCTGTATACTCCAGTATCTGCCACTTTCTGGCCTTCGTCTGTCTGGTCCTGAATCGTTGGCGTAATAAAGGCATTGGCATAGATGGAACCTAGGTTGAAAAGTAATCCAAAAACGATTAAAACAATTCCAATAACACTCCATATTGATCCTGGTTTAGGCAGTAGATGAAGATAAAAGACATCCAAAGGAATAACGACAAACATCGCTAACATGGAGATGGAGAGAAGAGGTAATAGAATCTTGTCCGCTTTGGGTTGTTTTTTCTTTTTGGCTCTTATTTTGTATCTGGCTTCTAATCCGGCTGGTGATGCAATGGCTAACCAGACAACCAAGATTTCCACAAAAATTCCATATCCGACCAAAAAGTAGATTGCCCTTTCCCAGTACCAGGTGCCGCCTGGCAACAATCCTGCAGGAACGAGCAGTAAAATGCCAAATCCGATTACCTGAAACAATACAGCGATGATTCCTTTAATTATTAACATATACTACAGAAGCTCATTAGCTAATATAATAATTTTCACCATTTCAGCTCTGTTTAATCCGTCATCCGGGCGGACCGTATTTTCTTCTTCGTCGCCCGAGATTATACCTTGTTCAATAGCATATACTATTTCATCAAAATATGGATGATCCGAAGGCAAATCCAGGAATAAAGATGATTCGGGATCAGCTTCAGGGACATCTATTTCGAGTATATCTAAAATAAATGCGATAATTTCAGAGCGGGTTATAACTTCAGCAAATTCATCATGGTTTTCAATGGCTGATTCAACGCGAGCTAAAAATTCTTCGCTTATATATTCGCTATATTCAGCCTGTAATGTTAATGCCCATCCAAGTGCCCAAAAGTCATCTTCTTCAATTTCTTCAGGCTCTTCATCCAGCATGCATCCCAGAACAAATTTTAATGAGTCACCAAATAGTGTGTTGTCTCCTGGTCTAAACTCAGCAGTAAAGCCATCTTCGGTTACAAATCCCTGAATGCAGCCTTCTTCTTTAAGAATATCTATATAAGCAAAGAACCATTCACTGTCATCAATATCTTCAAATGGAATAATCCCATCATCATACTTGTCATCAGCTGATTCTTCTTTTAATTCCTCAAGATATTCCTCCAAAGCCTCAACTTTTTCAGAAGTTTCCATTTCGCTGTCTAATATTTCATCTATTTTTTCAATAACCTCATCTGCATCAACTCCACTAAAATTATATTCGTTATAATCATTGAAAATTTCATCAAATTCCTCATACTCAATATCTTCAAGAAGTTCATCAAGATATTCATGTATTTTTTCGTTTGCATCCTGATCATCATCCGGAAGTTCATCCCCTATCTGATCATGTACTTTATTTTTAAATTCTGCCTGGCATTCTCTAAATGCAGCACGTTTTAATTCATTATCTTTGATGCTTGTAGCTGCTCCACTAATACATTTTCCATATGCTCTTGCAACAAGAGCTCTTGGACTTACAGATATAACATCTTTGCCCTTTGCAAGGTTTGCTTTGTGTTTAGCGCCTTTCGCATCTTCTACACCCTCACAATTGCCTTCCTGTAATTTTTCCCGCGCCTGCTCAAGTTTCTGCTTAGCTTCTTCTATTGATTCAAGAGCTTTTGTAACATCTTTTCCCTGCTCCTCCTTTTGCTCAATTCTTTCCCGTGCTTTTTCGATATTTCGTTCAGCATTTTCAATACTTTTCATTGCTCTTTCCTGATTGCAGACCTCTTCATCATCATCATCATCGTCGTCGCCATTCTCCTCGCAATCCTCGCCTTCTTCTTCATCACACTCCTCGTCGTCCCCGTTTATCTCGTCTCCGTTCTCAACATCCTCAACTGCAAGTAAATTAGCGCCCAAATCGTTTTTGATACTGGTAATAGCAATTGTTAGCCCCACTATACAGATAAGTAGCACCAGCAAAATTGAAATAAATAGTTTTTTGTTACTTTTCATTTTGGTTTTTGTTAATTTTACTAAATAAATTATAACATAAAAATGCCAAGTAGTCAATTAGGCTCAGGGCATAATGTTTTGTGATTGCATCAGGTTTATAAACGGTCATATTGACTAGTAGTACATTTTATGCTATAATTTATATTAGGATAAAACTTAATATATATATAACTTTCTATTTTTATCATTTAACAAAAACAAAAATGGAACAAAAAGTTGTAAAATTTGAAATCGGCAAAGTCTTTGCCGTAGTTCTTACAGTGATTGTTGTTGCAGTTCTTGCAACAATGGCATTGCAAGGGGGATATTTTAAAGGGGAATTGTCTCTAAAGGAGGTTCCTAAAGAAGAGACAGTTACTAGGGAAGAGGCTGTTGTAATAATGGGGGATTATGTTGCTAAAGGGGGTGATGCAGTTACTGCTGTTGCTAATTATGTAGCAACCACTGGGGACATGATATCAGTAGCAGAGCAAGAAATTCTGGCTGTTAATCTCGAATTAACAAAAACAATGGATCCAAAGCAAGCAGTTGCTATTATTGATGACAATCTGGAGGCAATTGCAAAAGGGGATTATGTTTTTACAATAAA
Source organism: Patescibacteria group bacterium (assembly GCA_042577965.1). GTDB lineage: Bacteria > Patescibacteriota > Gracilibacteria > UBA1369 > PNNO01 > JAUVDZ01. The sequence continues at coordinate 7,740 of JBHPDK010000021.1, read as the reverse complement.
AACAGAAGATGCTATGAGAAAAGCATTTGGTGATTTGGATTTTCAAATGAAACAAATAGATGAAGACTGGGTAATGACTAAAGGGAAAGACTTTGATACTGTAATGACTGACTTTGAAAAATGGCTAACAGTAGCACTTGCAGATTATAAATGGGATGTTGTTGCATTTGCGAAGCTACGTGCTGCCGTTAAAACAGACGTTGTTAAGTTAGGGGTACCATTCAGTGAAGCATTTAAAAAACATCTTTCAACATTTGAAGGTTTTGTATCTAGTCCCCCTAAAGGATTTGGAGAAGATTACTGGGCTATGTTCGCAAAGTCTGATAGTGCCTTTGGTAAAATGCTTGAAGGTGAAAAAGCAGGTTTTGGGGATAGACGAGCCCAAGTACTTGGCGAATTTGAAAAAACTTTTGGTGATGGTGCTTTACCTGGAGAACAGGAAGCAATATCTGCTTTTATGTCTGAATGGGGTTCTTTTATGCCTAAATGGGGAGATAAAGGATATACTTCATGGGATTTAGAAGTTTTTGCACAAGAAGCTGGTGTACCATTCCCACGGTAATACCGATATTAAATATAATAAAAGGGTGAGGCAATTTATGTCCTCATCCTTTTTTTTTATTTCCCCTCTAAAGAATTTTTCATTCTCTCTAGTGTTTGTATCAAATCCTGATATTGCCTTTCCAATCTTCTATATCGTCTTATTTTTTTATTGTATTCATCTGGCGTTATCCCCCAATGATTGTCGGGATTATTCGCCTGCTGATATTTTTCCCAGGCTCTCTGTAAATCATCTATCTGTAAGCCATTTGGAGTCAAGCCAAGTGCGTCAAAAATTTCAAGTTCATGAATTCCGCTTGGAATTCCAAACCACATCACAGGTTTAGACAATGAGCTAGCAGGACAATTTGCAGCAGCAATTTGTCGTTCTTCTAGGTTTTGACGTAATGAATCAACCTCCCCATAATATGATTTAGTTACTCTAATACTTTTAATCCTGGAAGTTCTGACAATTGTTGATCTAAGCCTATGGCCTATGCTGATTTTTCCCCTAAGAAAAGAGCCAACCTCCCCAACATAATCATTTTTTCCTCCAACAATTTTTATAACACCATTGTTGAACGCAATAACATAAGTTGAGTTATTTGAACCAGCAGTCTCTATGTGCACACAGTCTCCATCCTGCAATTGCGATATGTAAAAAGACTCGATTTCAGCATCATACTCCAATTCCTGGATTACCAACTCTTTGTCCATAACATCCAGCATATTTTCATCCATATCCGGAAGAACAAACATGTGTTGAATAGGCATCGTGCTTGATACTGTATTACGAAACTGCATACCAATTCTTAAATTTTTTGTTTCTAAATAACCTTCGTTTCCAACAAATATATTCCTGCCAGCGACAAATCTAATTAATGGCATTTCCTCGCTTACATCGATTACTTCTGCAACATATGTCTGCCCATCTTCTGTTCCAAAATAAATATGATCTCCAACCAGTAATTGGTCAGAATCAAGTTCTTCCAAATCAGGTTCTCCCAAAAAAAGATCATATTCCAGTTTTACATATGGATATTCATAAGGCGCCCCTTGCGTTACTACAATTCCAACAAGAATATTTGTTGTTCCACCCTTATAATTCAAAATTTTACCAAGCTCAATTTTAGTATCAGCAAGTTTACCCTGCGTTTCTTCAAGAGCATTAGGGCCTGAAATAAATTCGATTACCACCCTATCTTCCTCATTTTTACTTACAACACGAAAAATGTACCTAGAGCCGCTTTCAGTTTCCAGATTTAAATAGTCATCAACCTGCAATTCATCAGGATTAAGCCCAGGAATACGCTTATTGTACTCCAGCGGTTGCCCATTATTTGTTTCAATGCCTTCCATAAGTTCTATTTAAATAGAATACAATCTAATACATTTAGGCATATTTGTCAATACGAAGGTGGCAGCAGGCAACTACACTCTAATTTGCACAAAACATGGCAGCAAGCAGCCGCTTGGCCGTCGGCTACCAGCGCTGTCGAAGCCCCAATTGGCCATCATCGCTAATTAGCCGTAAGAGGAAGCCATTTTGTATGCTCTGAATTTTTTGTCGATTTTGGATTCGGATTGATGTTCGAGTTCGTGATGAGGCCCACACAAAGGTTTAAGGTCTTCGTGGTTGCGAGTGATTACCCACGGCTCAACATGATGGATTTCTTCAGCTGGCTTATTGCAGCCATCGATTTCGCATATTTTTGACATTTCGCGTTTTTGTTTGGCTGGAATATTGTGCGATTTTGATTCTCGCTGTTTGTATTCGCGAACCTGGGCTTCTTCTAGTAATTTTTTTGCTACCATTTTCATGGTTTCATCCCAGCAAAGCGGCTCACCCTGTTCTTTTTCAAATTTTTGCTTCATGATTCTAAGTTGAATGATAGTTTCAGGATCAAGATTCATTCCGAAACGTTCGCGATTGCTGCCTGGGGTTGACATATTTTGATTTTTTGAAAGTTCAGGAAGGTCATCGAAGTCGAAGGTTTGGGCTTGTGGCTGAGTATTTTGAAGGTTTGAGTTTTCTTCAATCCCATCCCCGGGGATTTTTTGACTATTTGTGATTTTATTATCTTGTTCGCGCCTGAAGTCTCTTATTAATGTTTCTAAAGCTTTTCGTGACATTGTTTTAACTCTTTTTGCCCAAAGCGATGCTGTTGATTTGTCGGCAATTCCGGCTACTGTTCTTAATTTGCTTACCCCAACGCAGTTCATCAAATTTAGCAATTCAGGCATGTCTTTGAATTTTTCAGCCAGTCTTAAAGCCTCGTTAACAACATTGTGGCTTAATCCGCATAATTTTGCTCCAAATTCATGGATAGAACAAAACCCGAATTTTTTATAGATTCTTCTTTTATATACTATTGGCAAAAGTGCAATAAATTTTTTCTCCCATTTTAGGGACTTGCCGCCGTATTCCTGGCAGAGTTTATAAATTTGTTTATCAGTCATATTTAGTAAGTTAGATTTGCACTAATATTATACAAAAATTGCCTACTGATTTCATGCTTTTTAGCTGGACTTTTTAAAATAAATGGTGTACGTTCGCTCACCCTGATTCCAACACAGCGAATTATACGATCTCGAGCAAAATCATGATCGATTTCCTTTTGTGAAAACGCCCACAAACGCCAGCGCCCACAAACGCCCACAAAGATTCTATATAAAAAAAGAGAGGCACATATTCGCGCCTCTCTTTATATTTAACAATTAATGTTTGATATTAATTGAAAACTGGATTATTTCCAAATGGAACTCCTCGTGCATGTTCTTTTACATGAGAAGGTACATTCAGGTCAAGATTTTGAGCTCTTCCGCTTGGACCTTTAACTTTAAATTTTGCTTTAAATGCCCATTCAGGAGGACTTCCTGTTTGAACAACATCAAATGCAATAACTTTAGTTTCACCAGCAACGAATGCCTGAGAACAGCTGTCAGTAGTAACTAAAATACCGTTTTCGTCATATACACCTACAACTTCGTAACCTACAGGTAATTGAGCACATACATCAACTTCCCAGTTATCATTACTAGTAAAGATAAAAGGATAAACATAGCCTGATACAGAGTCATCCCATGTTGCGTCTAATGGATAAACAATATCCAATTCACTTGTAATATCAACTGCAACCATTTTTGATCCACCTTTGTATTCTACATCTCCATTTTTCTTTGTAACTTTAATAAAATGAAGTTCTTTTTTAGCTACATCACCTACGCCGTCACCATCAATATCTACAACAAAGTCCTCTGCAGATTTTGGAAGACCTGTATAAACATATTGACTCAACTCTGTATCTATAGTTCTTCCAATAACAAGGTAATCTCCTTTTACTTCTTCAAAAACCATACAACCCTCATTTGTAGTTGTACAAGTAGCAATCAAACCATAATCCTTTTCAAATACTTCATTATAAACATTACCTTTAGGATTTTTTGTACCAAATGCAGCTTGGAAATCCACAGCATTACGATCGATGACTTTAACTTCTACATCAGCAAGTACTTCTACAACAGTTTCTCCACCACCAAGGTTTACATGATGAAGGAATGCAGTAGTCAATTCTCCTACAGGGCAACCTTCTAGTTTTGGTGTACCTGGAGTATATGGACAAACATCTACGTCATCATAAACACCATCGCCATCTGAATCCACATTCTCACATGCATCACCTACGCCGTCACCATCAGAATCTTTTTGATCAGGATTGTAAATATTTACACAATTATCACATACATCACCTACCTTGTCAAGATCAGAATCTTTTTGATCATTAGCAATATATGGACAGTTGTCTTTTTCATTAATGTAACCATCACCATCTATATCCTCATCACATACATCACCAATTGTGTCCCCATCTAAATCTTCCTGGAGAGGATTAGCAATTTTTTCACAGTTATCACATACATTACCTATCCTATCCTTATCGTAATCTGCTTGGTCAGAATTTGTTTTTGTTGGACAGTTATCACATACATCACCAATTTTGTCCCCATCTGAATCTTCTTGGAGAGGATTTTCAATTTTTTTACAGTTATCACATACATCACCAATTCCGTCCCCATCTAAATCTTCTTGGAGAGGATTAGATGTTTCCCAACAGTTATCACATGCATCACCTATCTTATCCTTATCGAAATCTTCTTGAAGAGGATTAGGTATTATTTTACAGTTTTCACATGCATCACCAACGCCGTCCCCATCGTAATCTTCCTGGAAAGGATTAGCTGTTTTTAAACAGTTATCACATGCATCACCAGTTTTATCAGAATCGATATCTTCCTGTTTTTCATTCCATATATATGGACAATTATCGTCTGCATTCTTGACTGTATCTCCGTCCCAATCCGAATCACATGCATCACCAATGCCGTCATCATCTAAATCTTCTTGCCCAGGATTAGCAACTTCTTTACAGTTATCACATGCATCACCAACGCCGTCCTTATCTTTATCTTCCTGCAGAGGATTATTGTTTTCTGAACAGTTATCACATGCATTACCTAGCTTGTCCCCATCTGTATCTGCTTGGTCAGGATTAGATGTTTCTTTACAGTTATCACATGCATCACCAATGCCGTCCTCATCGTAATCTTCCTGCCCAGAATTTGTTTTTGTTGGACAGTTATCACATGCATCACCAAATTCGTCCCCATCTGAATTTTCTTGGAAAGGATTAGGTGTTGTTACACAGTTATCTTTATCGTCTGTAACCCCGTCCCCGTCTGTGTCTTCAACTAAAGGTGCTACCTGTGCAGCACTTTGTTTTAGCTCTTGTGGAGAGCTTTGCGCTACAAGTACTGTTGCTGTAACCAATAAAGCTACTACGAGAGCACCTCCAGCGAGTTTTAGCAACATTTTTTTGTTTTTTGCCATTTTGTTTTTGTGTTAAGAATTAAAATTTGGCAATGAGCTGCCTAAAAGGCAACTCAATTTATATATATATAAGGTTGTTGTTGTTTATTTTTAAAATTTCCATTATATGTAATGGATTTTGATTAATAAGTTTGTTCTTGTGTGTCATTTCGTTTTTGTTTATCTTTCTTTACTAAGCGGATCTAAGAGAATTTAAGCGAATGTTTTTATTTTCGTACGCTATCATTATACAATAATAACTTAATGATGTCAAGTATATTGTATTTAGTGTATTAAAAAAAGACGAACCAAATCAATAATGAAATAGTCCGCCTTTATTTGAATAAATTTTTACTGTGCGATCATCTTGAATGTACCGGTGCAAACCTCTTCTTCAGCATCATCTTCACCTCTAGTACAAGAAAGCTGAACTTTTGTAACACCTCTTGTTGCAGTAATTTTACAAGCTGCAGGGCCATCTTCCAATGGAACTTCGTCAAATCTTAGATTTCCCATGAAATCAATCATAGTCATATCTTCAACATATTCTTCGTCTGCTGTTTTTACTACGTTGTCAGAAGTGTAAGTAAGATTTGTAGGGAATCCCTGATCAAGACAAGTACCTTCACCTTCTTCGAAAGTGAAAAGGTCGTATACATCTGCTGCATCCATTAGGCCGAGTCCAACTTCTGCGAAAGCAACAGGCCCTTCAGGATAAGTAGGTTCTTCTTCAACTACAGGAGTTGTGTCAGTGTCGTCTCCTGCAGCAGGGACTTCACTATCCGCACAACCAGCGAAAACTATTAATCCGCATATTGCGAAAATAGTAATAAACGCTTTTTTCATATTTATAAGGTTAAAAAATACTTCAAAAAACATATCAACATTTAGATTGTAAGTCAAATTTTTAATACACTTCTTTCATATAACACTTTTCGCATAGCACTTTTTGAGGCTGCATTTCAGAAATACTCGCATAAATCTGCGTATTGCAACTGTCACAATTGGCTTCTTTAAGCTTAAACTGTGGCCGTTTTTTCATACGGTCTGCGTGCCTTTGGTCTGGATGCCTTAAAGGTAATGGGATATCCATCTTTCTATAAAAATCGAGTTCCTGTTTTGTTATTCTAAGTGGTTTACCTGTGGTTTCGCATTCAATTGCCCAGTCAATAACTTCATCCGGCACATCAGCAATTGTTGTTGGCACGGTTTTTGCTGTAAGAACTTTTTCAACTTTTTGTGGAGGCATCTCGTAATCACTCCATTTGTAGCCTCGAGCCATTGCTTCTTTTTTTGTCATTGGGAATTTATCAATAGCAACTGTCTCGTTGATTCCATAAGGGCAAAGTTCAATTGGAAAGAACTCTCCCCATTCTCCTGTTTTTTTCATGTGATCGATAATTTTCGAACGCATAACCCGGTATTCCTGCTCTGTGTATTGTTTGTTGAAGATGCAGAATTTCTTTTTCTTAAGCCCAAAACAGCCAAACAGGTCAGTGCAGCCTGTGCATTGCATACAGTATTCCAGGTTTGAATTATTAGTGGTGCAGGTTGAGCAAAATTTTAAATTATAAGCATTGTCGCCGCATGCTGAAGTCTGATAAACAAGCTCAGCTTTAAATCCCCACGAAGTATAGTCCATGCAGTTTTTAACATGGCCTGCAACTTTTGCGCAGTATTTGCAATCCTCCAAATCTTTACAATCAAAACAATGCTGAGCATTTTTAGAATCATAAACATGGTCACCTATTACATTTTCATTGTTCACACCTTCAGTTGCCTTATGAGGCTGAGTCATAAAAAATTCATAAGCCTGTTTTTGGATTTCTGTTACTTTGTTTCGATCATTTAATTCAGCTGCTTTTTTCTCATACTCCTCTTTTGAAAACTGTTCATTAAAAATCATATACTCCTTTTGCCTTTGATTAATGCATCCAATACAGTTTTTACACCCAATACAGTTTTTTAAAAAATAACTATCACTGCAATTTTTGCATTCCTGCGAATATTTTACGTTATAACAATTAATACAATCTATGGCTTCATAACATCGCTCGCTCTCATAACAATTCGAGCAGTCACACATATTTTTAGTATGGAAGATTCTGTTTGAATAATAACAATCCTCATTATAATCAGCTTCAGAAATCAAATAACAATTTTTAATATAGCCTGTACAATTGGTGAAATCGCTGTTTTCCAGGGTGCCGCCAATAATATAAACCGAAAAATGCGGAACTTTATTTTGAAGCTCATTAAACTGCTCAAAAAAGGGCCTGACCTTCGGCCCAAAATCAAAATCCTGGCCATAATCCATTGGATCCCAATCATCA
>JBHPDK010000020.1:0-23361 GCA_042577965.1 Patescibacteria group bacterium | reverse complement strand
CATGCTCAAAAAATGACAGAGGTTTTGGATAAAATTGCAGAGCATGAATTTGAAATGCTTAAAACAATCAATGAAGTTAAAGAAGTTATGTGGGATATGATGGATAAGCGTCAAAAGAGTAAGATTGAAGAAAGAATGCTTAGAGGAGCGGAAAGATACACAGGTCTTCCTTTAAAAAAAGGTGAGGAATACACTGGTTTAAGGCGTGAAATTAAAGGATGGAATGCTGATTCAACACCAATTGTTGAAGAATTTCCAGAAGGATGGACTTTAAAAGATGTTTTTGTTGATAAACAGCGCGCTATTGATCCTGAGGATCCTTTGAAAAAACAGGATATGATGGCAATGAAAGGTGTTTGGGTAGCGCTTGAAAGTAAAAATACCGGCGAAGTACACAGAATGTCCATGACAAGACTTCGGGAATTTGTTACTTTGCATCAAATGAAGCCAAAAATAAAAAACAAAAAAGAATTCCAGGAAAAACTTGCTTATCTGAATGAAATGAATATCCAGCTTAAAAAAGGCATGGAGCTTGAATATGATGAATGGCAGCTTGATGAAGCGAGTCAGAGAAGGTATCCGATTCCAAAAAAAGTTAAGATTCTTTATTTAGATGATAAAACAGTTAAATTAGATCAAAAAATAAATGTTCACGCACCTGCAGATAATCCTGATCCAGCTAATTTTGTTCTAGAGGATGAAATGGAGCTTGGTGATTTTGCAAGATGGTTAAACAGAAACCGGGCAGTGCCTACAATGACTTATGATGAAATTGATAAGAAACTGGATGAGCATTATGAATATATGAATAAGGAGTATAAAAGAGACAAATACTGTCATGATCCGATTAATTTAAAGAAAGGTGAGGTGATTTTTGCAGATGCACCAGGCAATCCTTTGTATCAGATTACAGATGTAGATACTGTAAATGGCAAAGTTAAATTAACTCAGGGCCTTGAGTTTACTTTTCCTCAATTTCTTAAATGGGTTTATGAATATGACATGGAGCCGTATAAGCCTGAACTTGAAGGTGCAAAAATGAAAAAATACATGAAAGCCAGTGACAGGTCAGCTAAAAAAGCTGAGGAAGATGCAGAATTGGCGCAGGACCACTTTTTAAAAACAGGTATTTGGCGTGACACCCTCAAAAAATTAAGAGAAGGCGGTGCAAAAGGTATTCACGAGCCTGAAATAAAAATTAAAGTTGATGAAAAAAATCCGGTTTTGAAACAAAGTCACAGTTATTTAAGGCAGTTTGTAAAAGATACTTATGTTTTTGCTCTTGATGATTTATTCCAGATGGTAAAAGAAGGTTATACTTATTACACACGTAACTGGCGTCGAAGGCAAAAAAACAGATATTCTGCTATTGGTAAGGGCATCCCGTGGTTTGGAACAGAATTTGAACGTGTTAATCAGCAGGCAGAAAACGAGGAAGTTGATCAGTTTAAGCAGGCTATGGATCAATGGGGTATTAAGCAAATTGAAGAAACACTTTATGCAACTAACAATAAAGATCAGGCAAAAGCATGCTTTAATGTGCTTGCTGAAAAAGGTCAGCTAAGATGGGATGAACGTCGTTTATGGGAAGCAATCAACAAACATACAGATATAAATCATAAGATTCCGTTACCAGCATATGGTAAAGATGCATATCTTCCTTTTGAAAAAGATACAGGTAAGAAATTTAAAGGAATGGATGTTGCAGGAAAGTCAGCAATTGACTTTATACCTGAAGCACTCGATTCAATTTGGGGTGAAAGTTCATATATTGCATGGAAGCGGCAAAATGACGGGGCTCTGGAAGACGGTATCCAGAAGTCATTTAACAAAGCAGAAGAATTAGAAAGTGATCCGAAAAATACAGGTGGTATCGCTAAAGAACTTGCAGTGCTATTACAAAAACACATGAGGGGTGAATATGTGGATCCATCAGAATTTGAAGGAATGCTCAGGTTTATTATTGAAGCTGGTAAAGCAGGTGGTAAAGACAAAATTTACTACATGTTGATGGGAACAAGTGCTAAAAATCCTGATGGCAGAACAATTATGGGTTGGGATCGTGTAGGTAGATTTATTAGTAAATATTCGAATCAGTTCCCTGCAATGGACTTCTTTAGTGCTTCAAATAATGATCCTAAGAGAGATTCGGAAACCGGTGAAATATTCACAAGACCCTGGATTAAAGCTGACTTTGAACATTTAACAAGACCATGGATTGAGAAATTTCAGCAAACAGGGGAAATTGCACCACCGCCGGAAGCAATTGAGTTTTTATGGAAAGAAGTACTTACATCTGATGCATTCCAGAAACGTCTGGAAAAAGGTATTAGAAACGCTAATGCAATTGACCACGATGATTCACCTTTCTTTATTCCTGCATTAAAAGAATCAGAAGTAGAATCAGCATGTGCATCTTCCGGAGGTGAAACCAAAAAATTCACAGTACAGGGTTATAAAAATGCATATATTGGATTTGGATTAAGGCTGCAAAGTTTAAATAGTAAATATGATGAAGAGGAAAATTTTGAACAGCAAGGTCAAGCTGGATTTAAAAATCAATATTTGCAGAAAATGGTTAGTACTTTCCAAACTTATATGAAATATGATGGAATTTTAGATAACAGGTACAGAAGAAAAGAAGAATCAAGGCTGCAAAGATTTAGTTCTCATGACTATAGGTCAGGTTGTGTATGGGATAGTGAAAGAGCGCTTCAAATATATCAAAAAGAAATGCACGACTTGATTATAAAAATAGCTACTGCATACGGGGAAGGAGACAATAAAGAATTCACAGAAACTCCATTTATTAGATTAGCATCTATCAGAAATAATCCGACGTTGGATAAGGAGCAGAAGCAAATTGAAAGTGCAATTGAAAATTTCGGCCCTGCATTTGAAAAAATGGTAATGAAAGATCAGGGTGTAAAGATGCTCCAAATTATTGAAAAAAAAGACTTCCTTGCTAATCATGTAGCTGATGATCCTGAACAACAGGTTAAAAACAAGATGAAAATGGAAGTGCTTGAAGGTATGCGAGGCAGGGATGTTGAAGAAGCAGTGGTTCCTGAGACTCCGGGTGAAGGAGGCGAACCAGGCGAAATTTAAATTTACTTTCTTTCTTTAATTTCTTTTACGAGCTTTTCAAGGAAGGCTTCAGCTTTTTCGTTATTTTGCTTTTTAGTCTTGTAGTCACGAATTGCCAGTTCATTGCTTTCGAGCTCTTTGTCGCCAATTACAGCCATATACGGGATTTTCTTCATTTCTGCTTCTCTAATTCTTTTACCTAAAGTTACATCAGATGGCATGATTAAAGTTCTTATGCCCTGTTTTGCGAATTTTTGCTGCATTTCTTCTGCATATTTTTGGTGCGGCTCAGCAACCGGTAAAAATACTATTTGAGTTGGAGAGAGCCAGGCAGGAAAGGCTCCTGCATAATGTTCAATTAAAAATCCAATCATTCTTTCATGTGTACTTAAGGGCGCTCTATGAATACAAATTGGTGTTTTTTCGCTGCCGTCTTTATCTGTGTATTTAAGATCGAATCTTAAAGGTATTGCAAAATCCAATTGATTGGTAGAAAGTGTAAATTCACGTCCGATTACACTCCAAACCTGCACATCTATCTTTGGACCATAAAAAGCAGCTTCATCTTCTGCCTCAACAAAAGGTACTTTTAATTTTTTCAATACTTTTCGAACTAATTCTTCGGTTTTTATCCATAAATCCTCGTTATCTACATATTTTTTACCTAATCCTTCTTTAGAATGCAGTGAAAGTCGCATTTCGTACTTTTCAATTCCAAAAATTTCAAAATATTGAAGGTAAAGATCAATAACTTTTGCAAATTCATCTTCAAACTGCTCTTCAGTGCAGTAAATATGCGCATCATTCATAGCCATTGACCTAACTCTCATTAATCCAAATAAAGCTCCGGAATCTTCAAATCTGTAGCAATGCCCGTATTCTGCAAGCCTTAGAGGCAGATCTTTATAACTTTTTGGAGTTGCAGCGTAAATTTTATGATGATGAGGACAATTCATTGCCTTTAAATAATACTTTTCGTTTTCTAAATTCATTGAAGGATACATTGAATCTTCATAATAAGGCAGATGTCCTGATTTATGATAGAGCGAGTCCTTTGCAATATGCGGTGACCTTACTCTTTTATAGCCTTGCTCAGCTTCTTTTTCTTTAGCTAGATCTTCCAATGCATCAGCAATAATTGTTCCATTTGGAAGCCATAAAGGCAGGCCAGCTCCAACTTCTTCATCAAAAGTAAATAGTTCAAGTTCTTTGCCAAGCTTTCTGTGATCGCGCTTTTTCGCTTCTTCAACCTGTTTAAGGTAAGCATCAAGGTCTTCTTTGTTTTCAAAACAAACACCATAAATTCTTTGAAGCATTGGATTTTTTTCAGAACCTTTCCAATAAGCACCAGCAATTGAAGTTAATTTATAAGCTTTTATCTTTCCTGTCCCTTCTAAATGCGGGCCTTCGCACATATCAACAAATGTACCTTCGCCTTTTTGATCAATATTCTCCCAAAATTGAATAGTTTTTTCGCCCTGCTCAGCTAAATCATCAGAAGCTTCAATTTTATAATCCTGGCCAGTCTTTTTTAAAAACTTTTTAGCTTCAGCAATCGGCAGTTCTTTATGCTCAAATTTCTGATTCTGTTTAATGATATGCTTCATCTTTTTCTCTATTAGCGGCAGATCTTCAGGAATTAACGTTCGCGGAAGTTCAAAATCATAATAAAATCCATTTTCAATAGCTGGACCAAATCCAAGTTTAGCTTCAGGAAACATCTGAAGCACAGCCTGTGCAAGTACATGAGCGCATGAATGACGCATTTTTTCCAGATCTTCAGATGCAGATGTCTTTTTAGCCATATTATTTAATTATTTTCACCTATAAAAAATAGCTAAATTGTGGCTTGTTGTCAAAATTAAAGCCTTTATTGTATGATGGGTGCAAATTACCCGGTAATCGCATGCAGCTTAAATCAATACAACTCGAAAATTTTCGCAGCTACGACAAGCTCAAGCTTTCGTTTGATCAGAATAAAAACACGAATATTTTTATTGGTGATAATGCTCAGGGCAAAACTAATTTTTTAGAGGCAATAACAATTTTGTCGTTGGCTAAGTCGTTTCGGGCATCTAAGCATGAGGCAATGATTAAATGGGGAGCTGATTATGCCCGTATTAAAGGTCAGTTTGATGACACAGACCTTGAATTTTTTGTGAGTCAAAGTCCAAAAAAACAGAAGAATCTTAAAAAAAATGATGTAAATGTAGCGGTTAAAGATTTTATTGGTCAACTTAATGTAGTTTTGTTTCATCCGGAAGACCTAAATATGCTTTATCTTTCACCAGGATTAAGGCGGCAATATATAAATACCGTTTTATCGCAGGTTGATCCAATGTATTTCGATTCACTTGTCCAATACAATCGTTTGCTTAAGCAGCGAAATAAAGCATTGTTTTTAATAACAGAAGGTAAAGTAAAACATGATGAATTAAATGTTTGGGATGATAAACTTGCGCAGTATGGGTCTTATATCTATCAAAAACGCCTTGAATTAACTGAATTTTTCAATATACCATGCGCAGAAAACTATCATAAAATTTCAGATACAAAAGAGGATATTTGCCTGAGTTACAGCTGTTCTTTTAAGGATCCATATACAGAAAAAGATGATTATCTTGAAGCTCTGCAGGGAAATCGTGAATCGGATATTGCTTACCAGCAAACACGTAAAGGGATTCATCGCGATGATATTGAATTCTTTTTTAATAATAAAAATATAAATGATTTTGCTTCACGCGGTGAAATGCGAACTTTACTAATTTCGCTCAAATTAACTGAAATTGCTTTTATTGAAGCGCAAACTGGCCAAAAGCCAATACTTTTGTTAGATGATGTTTTCTCAGAACTTGATCAAAAAAGGCAAAAATTTCTAATAGAAGCTATTTCAAATCATCAGTCTTTTATTACTACTACACATCACGATTTATCGTTTGATTCTTCAGCAAATTTTGATGTTGAAGCCGGAACTATATTGAATATGAAGTAAAATTTTGCTTTCTCAATATCAATTAATGCTGGCTAAATCGCCAATTTTATGTTATAATTTAAAAATATAAATTTAACACAAATTCGTGGATTTTTACTACGCGTCAAAAACCGGAATTATAATTATCTCCACTATTCTTGCGTTTATACCAATATTTATGTGGGGATATCACTTCCTAAAAAAGCATCCGGAAGTTAAAAAATACGTATTAATTACGTTTATTGGAGGTGCTTTGTCAGTTACACCACTTCTTTTATATAAATATATGTGGAATTTCTTTCCATGGATTAATGCATTTGTTTGGACGCGAAATCTAAATGTGGACTTCCTGGGATTATCTACAATAATGCTTGTTCCTTTTTCTGTACTTGTTACTTTTTTACTAGTGGGTGTTGTTGAAGAGGTTTCTAAGATGTTTGCAGTAAAGATTGTGGATAAACCTCTATTTAGAAGTGTTGACGATGCTATTGAATTTGCAATAATTGCAGGGCTTGGCTTTGCTTTTATTGAGAATGCAATTTATTTTAACAATATTATTGTAAACCGGGGATTTGAAGATTTAATGTTCCCTTTTGTATTTAGGTCTCTTTTTTCTACTTTTGCTCATGTTATGTTTTCCGGAATTTTTGGCTATTTCTACGGCGTTGCCCACTTTGCTGATCCTATTCTTAAAAAAGAAATGCGCGAAAAGAGGCATCCTATAATCAAGTTCTTTCATAAGCACTTTCATTTTAAAAGAAAAGTGATGTTTCATGATGAAAAAGTATTAGAAGGATTGGTTGTTGCATCTGTTTTGCATGCAATGTTTAATGTTTTCCTTGAAATGGAATGGATTTTCGCTATTGTTCCTTTCTTGTTTATTGGCTATATGATCTTGAGTTCTTTATTAGAGAAGAAGGAAAATATGAAAATATATAAAAAGTTACTTCCTGTTAGAACTAGCGGCAAGTAGTTTTAGTGCTTTTTGAGGTTCGTCTGTGATGATTCCAAAGATATTTTTATCTTTTATGTATTTTACTATTAATTCAGGATCATTAACTGTCCAGGTAAAAACCTTGATTCCAAATAATTTCGCAATAAATGGTATCTTAAGTTTAATATAAATAAAACTGAGCATTAAATACTTAGCTCCGCAGTGTTTAATTTTAAATATTTTATCAAAATTCCTTTTTCCAATAATTAGGCCGGTTTTTATTTTTGGATCCTGTTTGTGTATTTTAATTAAAATCCCTTCTTTAAAAGAAACAACAATTACATCGTCAATATTATAGTGGGCCCTTATTTGCTTTATTGTTTCTTTTTCATAGTTTTCTTCTTTTATTTCACACAAAAGTTTGATTTTACCTTTTGTTAATTTAAGAACATCTTCAAATAAAGGCACATCAATGCCGCTTAAATCAATTAATTCTTTAAAGTTAAGGTCTTCTACTTTTTGATTTTGAATTTCAGGGTCATGAAAACAAACAACTTTTTTATCTTTAGTTTGCCTAATATCAAGTTCAAAATACGGAGCACCAATTGTAATAGCTTTTTTAAAAGCATCTAAGGTGTTTTCATGAAAAAATTCTTTTCCGCCTCTATGTGCAACAATGATTTTTGCCATACTTTTATTATATTAGCTTAAAATAACTTGATTTACCAAAGCTTTTGTGATATTTTGACAACTGCACTTTTTTTCAGTCTTATAATATGGTGAATAAAGAAATCACGGTTAAAGGAGCGAAAATCCACAATCTAAAAAACATTGATGTTTCAATACCTAGAGATAAGCTAGTTGTTATTACTGGCTTAAGTGGCTCTGGTAAGTCATCTTTAGCATTTGATACTATTTATGCTGAGGGCCAAAGACGTTATGTAGAAAGTTTATCTACTTATGCCAGGCAGTTTTTGCAGCTTATGGAAAAGCCGGATGTTGATTCAATTGATGGCTTATCTCCTGCAATATCAATTGATCAGAAAACAGCACCCAGAAATCCTCGTTCAACTGTTGGAACAGTAACTGAAATCTTTGATTTCCTGCGTTTATTATTTGCAAAGGTTGGAATACCCCATTGCCCTAAGTGCGGCGATAAAATCGATAGACAGTCGACATCTCAAATTGTCGAGACTATTTCAAAAATGCCCAAAGACAAGCGTATTTTGCTACTTTCACCTGTTGTAAGGGACAAAAAAGGGCGTCATCAAAAGGTTTTTGACCAAATTAAAAAAGATGGATTTGTAAGAGTACGGGTTGATGGTGAAGTAATGAGTGTATTAAATATTCCTGATCTTGATGAAAATAAAAAACACTCAATCGAAATAGTTGTTGATCGTTTAGTTGTAAAGGATTTTAAACAAAAATTTAAAAAACTTTCTTCAGGTGAAAAAATTGAGATTCCAAATCCAGACAGATCACGTTTAGCAGACTCAATCGAAGTTGCTATTAAAAGCGGAAATGGCTTAATGATGGTAATGGATCATGATTTTGGTAAAATTGATATTTATTCAGAACTTTTTGCATGTACAAAGTGTAATATAAATATTCCTGAAATTTCACCACGAACTTTTAGTTTTAACAGTCCTCATGGAGCTTGCCAAACTTGTCATGGGCTTGGTACAAAGCTTGAAATTGATCCTGAACTGGTACTTCCTAATAAAAATCTAACTTTTGCTGAAGGAGCAATAAATCCATGGAGCGCTACAACATCACATTTAACCTGGTATAACCGAATTCTTGAAGCTGTTGCAAAAGCTTATAAATTTAGTATGAATGTTGCTGTTTCCGAGCTTACTGAAGAAGAAATGGAACTTGTTTTATATGGAACTGGAGATAAAAAATATAAAGTTCAGGTAGATAGAAGCGAAGACGGAAGCGTTTTTTCAGGTGAATATTCAACAACTTTTGAAGGAGTTATTCCTAATTTAGAGCGAAGATACAGGGAAACTGACTCTGATTATATCCGAAAGAAAATCGAAATGTATATGAGGATATTAAAATGTCCGGAATGTGAAGGGAAGCGCCTTAGGCCTGAAGCTTTAGCGGTTTTAATAGGGGATAAATCAATTACGAACGTTACGCAGCTTTCAGTAAAAGATGCACTTAATTACTTCCAGAATCTCAAATTTACTGAAATGCAGGAGGAAATTGCGAAATCGATTTTAAAAGAAATTAATAATAGATTAAATTTTCTCGAGAATGTTGGTTTAAGTTATTTAACTTTAGACCGCGCTGCAAATACTTTATCTGGTGGTGAAGCTCAAAGAATTCGCTTGGCAACTCAGATCGGATCGCGTCTTTCAGGTGTACTTTACGTCTTGGATGAGCCATCTATCGGGCTTCATCAAAATGACAACGATAAGCTAATTAAAACACTTGTTTCACTTCGCGACCTTGGAAACACAGTAATTGTTGTTGAGCATGATATCGATACAATGCTTAAGGCAGATCATATTTTGGATATTGGGCCTGGAGCAGGTAAAGAAGGCGGTCGGGTTGTAGCCCAGGGAACTCCTGACGAAGTAATGAAAAATCCAAATTCAGTAACAGGCCAGTATTTGGCTGGAGAAAAGGAAATCCCGGTTCCTAAAGAAAGAAGAAAGGGTAATGGAAAAAAGCTAATAATTAAAAACGCACGTCAGCATAATCTCCAAAATCTTGATGTTGAACTGCCACTTGGCACTTTTACCGGCGTTACAGGTGTTTCTGGTTCAGGAAAATCAACTTTAATCAATGATATTTTGGTAAAAGAGATGTCACGAGTGATTTATGGCTCAAAACCAATGCCTGGTGAGCACGACTCAATCGAAAATATAGATCAGATAGATAAAATCATAAATATTGATCAATCTCCGATTGGCCGAACTCCAAGATCAAATCCAGCAACATACACAGGCGTATTTACTGATATCCGCGAACTTTTTGCACAAACTCCTGAAGCACGAATGCGAGGCTACAAAGCTGGCCGTTTTAGTTTTAATGTAAAAGGAGGGCGATGTGAGGCTTGTGCAGGAGATGGAATGAAAAAAATAGAAATGCACTTTTTGCCTGATTTATATGTAACCTGCGATGTTTGTAAGGGTAAAAGGTACAATAATGAGGCACTTGAAGTAAAATATCGAAGCAAAAACATTTCAGAAATTCTGTATATGACTGTAAATGAAGCTTTAGAGTTTTTTAAAAATATTCCTTCAGTTAAAACCAAGCTAAAAACATTAAAAGAGGTTGGGCTTGGATATATTCATTTAGGTCAGCCGGCAACTACACTTTCAGGTGGTGAAGCTCAGCGTATAAAGCTTTCTTCAGAGCTTTGCAAGCGCTCAACAGGCAAAACTTTTTACGTTCTTGACGAACCAACAACAGGTCTTCACTTTGACGATGTTAAAAAACTCCTCGATGTGCTTATGCGGCTTGTAGAAAAAGGAAATACAGTTTTAACAATCGAACACAACCTTGATGTTATTAAATCTGTAGACCATGTTATTGATTTAGGACCGGAAGGCGGCGACGAAGGCGGAAAAATCGTTGCAACCGGGACTCCGGAGGAAGTGGCTAAGGTAAAAGGTTCGTATACAGGGCAGTGGCTGAAAAAGTACTTGTAAGAGCGGTTATTTGGGGCTTGACAGGTATACGATTCAAGTTTATTGTTGTATCTTGTTTTTTAATCCATTAAATATGTCAGAAAAAAAATTACATTATGCATTGAGAGATCATTTATTGTGGGAGGCTGAATGTCATAGACAAGGAAATCTAGATCTTTCATCTTCAATTGATATTAAATTCGCACAGTACGCAGGTATTGCTCAAGCTGTAGCTTTATCGCTACCTTTTGATGAGGATGAGGAAGTAAGATGTATTAATGCTCATCAAAAAGAAATACTAACTTTGGCAATGTCTAGAACTACAAAGAAAATAGGAAATGATGTTGAAATAGATATAAGTTATAGTACGAAAATTGATGATATGGTTCCACATCGTGATATTTTGCATATTGCTGCTGCAATTAATTCACTTGCAGTA
Organism: Patescibacteria group bacterium; assembly: GCA_042577965.1. Lineage (GTDB taxonomy): Bacteria > Patescibacteriota > Gracilibacteria > UBA1369 > PNNO01 > JAUVDZ01. The sequence goes on along the minus strand of JBHPDK010000020.1, from coordinate 12,286 downwards.
GAAAAATGTTGCGGTAATTGTTCAAGTACAATTTGTAAGCACAGAGAAGATGATGTTCTTGATTTACCACCAGCTGAAAGACCAAAAGGTTTTTTTAGAAGAATTTTAGGGAAATCATAGATTGAAATTTGACTTTGGTAAAGAATTATTTTTTACTACTGAATTTCCGTACAGATACGGAAATATAGGTTTACTCTTCCTGAAATATTTGTAATGTGATTTGTTGCAGATTGTTATATATAACCTGTAATTAATCATATATAATATGCCTCTTGATGAAGGGCCCCCAACATCTGAAGAAGAAGAAATCGCTGAAGATGAATTTTCTGAGGATGAAGAGGTTCAGTTAGAATCTCAAATTATTATTAATGTTATGAATCGACTTCTTGGTGGTGAAAAAATTACTGAAGCTCAAGCCCAGGAAGTAAGACAGGTACTATATGCTGCAGGAGCAAAGGAAGCACAGCAAAAATTATCTAAATTTATCCAGGCATATATATCATCTAAATCTAAATCTTGAAGGTAGTACGAAAAAACTGCTTAATTTATTACCTTCTATTATTTAACCAATTAATTATGACTGAAAAACCAGACGCACGTACTGAGGTTTATGAATCATTCATTGAACAATATTTATTAGCTACTGTTGGTGGCAGAGGTTCAGTTGTTTATATGCATACGGATGCAGATGCAGAAGCAGTTTTGCCAGAAATTGCTAAAACTCAAATGGTGGATAAATTGCTTCAGGCATTAGAAGTTAGGGATCCAGTTGATCAGTTGAAAATTTATATGATTCGTATTTTAAATTCGTCATCTGGCGAAGAAAAAGAGCGATTAGCAAAAGAAGCAGCTCAGTTTGCTATTAAAAATGGTCTAGACCTTGATGAACATGTTGTACCTATTTGGGAAGAATTTAAAACTATAGTTGGAATTGAGGAAGCAGGTGAAGTTGATGAAGAGCAAAGAATTGCCTGGGAAAGATTGAATGAAGTAACTCCACCCAAATAAAATAAATCTAGACAAATCACTGTCTAGCGAAAAAGCCTTTATTTGTTTTTTAAGGGCTTTTATTAATTTAAGTAGTCATTTTATTAGGAAAATGTCTAATATTGCTGAAATCGTGTAAAATTGAGTCAGATTTGTTCAAATTGTGTAAAGTTTAATCAAATTGTGTAAAATTAAATTAAACTTGCCAAAATTGTTGAAATATTATTAAAGTTGTGTTATATATAATAACGCTGTTTGAAATTTAGGCAGATTTAATTAAATGGTCTGAAACTTGCTAAAATTGTGTGAAAATGATAAAATTTTAATAAGGTTTAATAATATTTGTTAAAATTTATTAAAATAAAAACAAGTGGTATCAGATAAGTTACTCACAACAGAGCAAGTTGCAGAATTACTGCAAGTTCATCCATTCACTGTCCTTAAGTACATTAAGACAGGAAAATTAAAAGCTATAAAGCTTGGACGTGTATGGAGAATTAGAGAAAGCAATGTTGAAAGGTTCCTCGAAGAAAGATCCATGGCTTCTAAAGAACCGGTTGATACTACTGACACTCAAGCAATAGAAATAGAGGAAAGCACTCTGCCAAACGAAAAAAGCGACCATTATATTCTTGAGTAAGTGATCTAAATTATGATCTTTAATTGCATTAGTTGCGGTAAGGCAATCTCGAGCCTTAAGGATGTTTGTCCATACTGCAAATCTGACATCACAGAAATTAATGAAAAAATTAACAAGCCTCAAACCGACGATTTGTTTAAGAGTAAGGTAAAAGGAACTATATTAGCATTGGTGAACCGTTAAATTACTATATAATTCGATCTCTTTAAAATACAAGCCCTAGAAAAGCCTTAGCAAAAAACTCCCTTCGTAATTACCCCGGGAGTTTTTTGTAAAGCCGGCTAAAGCTTTAGAATATAATTAAGCTGCTGTATTTGTTGTTTTTATAGGGCTCGCTACGGTTCAGAACTGGCAAAGCCAGATTCTTCACCTCCGCTACGCGCTCGCGCCGCGCGCTCGCTATTGGCACTGGCGTTCAGCTGATTTGCTTGCACATTTTTTTAATTTGGTAAATGGTTCATATGTTGATTCAACAATTGCTATGATTTCCTGTATTTTTGCTGCATAATCCGCAGCAACCTGGTCTCCGCCCTTTTTATAAAGTGCTTCATACTCGGCTTTTATCGAGGTACTCGTTACTTTTGTTGAATAATCCTGCTGCGTTTTAACTACCGCGTTGTGAGCATCCGTTATTGCTATACTAGTGCTATCTTTCTGCAGATCAGCTATAACCTGATCAGGAGTTTTCATTGCAGGTAGGTTATTTAGCCTAAAATTTTCAATTCCCTGAATAAAGCCTGTCATTCCTTTTGGAGGAGTTAGATTTGGTTTTCCCCAATTTGATTTTATTGAACCGCCCTGCGTTCCCATTGCTTTAATGTTTTCAACAAAACTGTCCCATTTCTTTTTTAATGTTGCAAAGCCAGGATCTTCACATTTTGCATATGTTGTAGATACTTTGGTTTTATATTTTTCTTTTAATTTATCAAATAATGTTTTGATTGTTTCATCATCAAAGTACTTTTTATTTAAATAAAATGTTGATCTGAATTCAGAGAAAACCCTGTCATCTGCAATTTCCTGAATTTCACTATTTGGAATATCAATGAAATTTCGCAAGAAATAAAGCTCAGCTTCCAATTCATAATATTTTTGAGTTAATTGTATTGCCTGCTCTGCATTACAGCTTAAGAAATTCTTTTTTATTTGCTCTCTAACAGCGTCAATCTGCTTTAATATATTGCTAATATCCATATAATGGCAGATATTTTTGTTGTATCTGACAAACATATCTTTCCAGAATTCCTTAAAGCTATCGTATGAAACAGCCGCAGAAATAAAAGTTTCCCAGTCATCGAAACATGCATCATCTGCGCTTATTCCAAAATCTTCTTCTAAATCAGGAGTATCTAAACTCAATGCAGGGGAGATATTAAGCCCCATTACAGCTATTATCATTATTATCATCCAGATTTTTTTCATCAAATTTTTCATTTATATTGAGTTAACTTAAGAACAATATGCTTTATTAGCCAGACCATTACATTCTTCAATCATTTCATCGAATTTTGTTTTGATTGAGCTAAAATATGTTTTCCAGCCATCAAGTTCTTCAATTAAGGTCTGGAATTCTTTATTTTGAACCTGAGCCTTAACTGCTGTATTTTTCTTTTCCTGGTCATCAATTCTTTCGGCTTGTACTCCCTGAATCACTTCCTCAGTTTTAGCTACAATTTCCTGAAGCGAAGCACTGTCAGTTGAATTAGTTACTGCTTTGCGGCTTGCTCTATCTTGATCATTTTGATCCGGAAGCTCTGTATCACCTGCATCATAAAAGTACGGAATATATTTTTCCTGAAATTTTTTCCATTCTGTATCAATATTTATCTTTGTATACATGTCTGTTCTGGCTTGTTTTGGAGGAGGTACAGCAATAGTAATAACATTCATATTTGCACCAATGCTTGTGAATGAAGACTTACATTTAGGTACTTCAAACAGATTTCCAGCCATTTTATTTGCTGACATTGGCTTGCTAAGCATTTTATCAATGTCTTTGTTTAGATATTGAACATGGCATGCAACACAGTTATCTGTTTTCCCATAAATTGATGATGCTGCCAGATCAAATGTAACTTCAATACAAAAGAAAGCTCCGTCAGGACATAAGTATTTCTTTAACCAGTCGTCAGAAGGTGCTATAGGGAATCCATCCTCATCAAGCTCAATTTCTTCCAATCCTGCTTCATCATCGTCAAGGCCGGCCTCTCTGTCAGCTTCTGCTGCATCAAAATCATCTAAAGCATTAGAAAGATTTGAATCATCTTCCAGACATGCCAATGCAGAAAAATCTCTTTCTTCACTTGCGGAAGTAGCATCCAATGCATCTTCATCTTCTTCATCAAAACCAAATAATTCAGCGATATCGTCAGCTTCATCTTTATCAGTAAAATCAAAATCAGGCATTTGGAATTGCCCTCCAAATGAACTAAACGAAGCTTTATTAAATAGAATTACTTCAATCACAGTTAAATCATAAAGCAGATCAAAATCCGAATCTGAAGTGTCTCCATTGGTAAATATTTCACTTGGGCTTACTTTAGATTCCAAATCAGCTCTTAGATTCTCTGTTGCGAGTGTATTGTGATAATTAGCAAATATTTCAGTATATTTCTTTTGTAGCACTTTTAAATCCTGGTTTTCATCCTTGCCTTTTATTGATGTAATATCACCTTCTTTCATTAATTTATTCATTTCTTCTTCTGACATCTTGAATTTTTTTGCAGATTCTTTAGCAGCTTTTTTTGCTGGCTCTGCATTTATTTTTAAATAAACATCCAAATACATATCCTGAGCAACTGCCTCTCGTTTTGCTTTTTTAGCTTCAGCAACTAATTCTTCAATTGGTGATCCACTGCCTGAAGCTGCATAGCTTGTACCTATCATCGCTCCAACAGCGAAGATAGTTATTAAAGCCGATATGTAGATTAGTATTTTTTTCATATATATTAAGTGCATTTAGCAGTTGTAACATCAATAAACTTAGGAGGAAGCTTTTCTACCTCTTTTCGGAATTCAGACAGCTTTTTATTGTATTTTGTAAGTGCTTTAATGAGTTTTTCGTATTTTAAATGCATTCTGTATGCAGGTAGAATTTCGTTGTATGTTGCAAGTGCCATATCAAGTGCCTGTTTGGAACGTGTAAGTTCATTTTCAATTTCTTTACCCTGACTTATTGCCTGCATTCCAAGTTTAGTTATGTCTGTTTCTTCACCCGGAGTAATATATTGTCTGCGGCTTTTAAGCGCTTCTGCATATTTTTCATATTCATCAGCAACAGCAATTGCCATGCAGTATGTGCTGTAATTATTTTCGCTACATTCGTCTCCTTTTGGAATTTCTGCTGTACCTGAACCTTCATCGCCTTGTTTTAGAAGTTTTAACTTTGAATTAAACAAATCATTTACGCGTTTATGATAAAGTTTTTCAACTTCTTGTAGTGTTAGCTCTGATTTGTCGTATGGATTTGTTGTTGCTGCAAATAATGTGCCAAAGTATAAGCCTGAAAGCAGCACTGCTACCGCAAGTATTAAAGTTAAACCTGATTTTATGTGAATTTTATTTATCATATACAGTTTTTAACAAAACAAGGAATACGGCCTTTTAATGATTTCCATTTTCCATACATCATTGTTACAGCCTTTAATAATTCATCCATTCTCTTATTTATTGCTTTAAGTTTTTCCATCATTGCAGAAGTGGTTTTTACTTTAGACGTCTGTAAAAAATAACTTCGTAAAAGTTTTTCCATTAATGCAATTTCATCCTGTACAATTTTGTTGCATTTTATTGTTTGAGAAGTCTCGGTTAATACAGTAAAACCTGCCTGCGGATTATATGTTGCATATTTTGTAACTAAATCTTTTTTGTATACATCGAATTTTTTAAGCGCAAGCTCAAGTAAAGACGAATTAGTTTTCTTACTTTGAAAATGCGAAGTCAAATATGTTCTGAATTCCTGACTTTTTTGCGCAATATATGGCTTCATCTCCTGATGACACAAAGTATCTGTTTCATCCTGGGCATAAACTGGCGCAGCATATCCTGCAAAAATTGAAATGCTTATTAATATTGCCAATAATGTTCTAAAATTTTGTTTCATTTTTATAAGTTTAATAATCCCTGAAATATTAATTCATTACTTTTCGCAAATATTGTCGAGAGATCCTCATTTGAAATAACAGCAAAGAATATATCTCCTGGAATTAAATCAGCTTTATGATCAAGAGCTGATATACAAGGGCACGAATTACACTCAGCTTCCACAACGTAAACTCCCTCTTCAAGCCCGGCTCTTGGATCTTCGCCTAAACCTTCCTGTCTTCCCACGAGGTCATATGGATCATCTTCAGGGTAATCTACAGGATTTGTTCCGCGTTCCACCTCAATTCCATCAATTGTTCCTCCGTCATCTGTATCAGGATCAAAAGGATCAGTACCGAATCTGTATTCATCAAGATTTGTAAGCCTATCTTCATCATAATCAAGCCCTGCATCATTTGGATCATTAGGATCAAGCCCATGCATAAGTTCCCAGAAATCAGGCATTCCGTCTCCGTCAGTATCAATTAAATAACAATCAAATGCCGTAAGTACACGATCTGCAATAGCAGCAAACTCAGCTCGGCTTAGTAACTTATCAGGCTCAGCTGCTTCCTCACGGGTTAGAATATATGTTTCTTTAACTTCGCTCTCTTTAAGCAGACGAGGGGACAGATCAATTGCTAAATTTATATAAGGTGCATACCAAATTTTTCCTTCAAGAGGCTGAACATCTCTTAAGCTGATTATTTGCAGTTTTTCCAAAGCTTCAAGAACGATTTTAACTGCTTCTGCACGTGTTATTGTTTCGCTAGGTTTAAACGGATTTAATCCTGTTTCCGCATCAATCTCACCAACATAACCTGTTACAAATCCCTGCAAAGTAGCTTCTTTAACTACAGGGTAGTAGTAATCTGCGGTTTCAAAAGGCATGTCATAATAAAGCGGAGGCTTCTCGTGAGCTTCAGGCCTTGGAATAATACAAAGCATCTTCAAAATAATATCTGTAAAGTCTTTTCTGGCAATGTATGCATCAGGATTAAAATTAAACTGACCATCAATTATATCACCTCTTAAAATGTCTCTTTGAGACAAATTAATAATTGAATCATAATATGGATGATCAAATGGTACATCATTAAAAGGTGAATGCGCTGCTTCCAAAGGATTTTTACCCCATGCAACTTCTTCACCGTCAGTAAAGCCATCACCATCTGTATCAGGATTTAAAGGATTTGTTCCAATTCTTGATTCTTCAAGATTAGAAAGTCCGTCCCCATCAGGGTCCAAATGAGCATCATCAGGATTTCTTGCATCAAATCCATATTGTAATTCAAATGAATCAGTCATACCATCACCATCCAAATCAGATATAAAGTTTTCCGGAGGAAGCTCGATTTCTTCTCTTGAAACAATCTTTGCTAAATTTCCATTGTTAATAGCTATATAAACCTCTGCCAGAACTTCTGATCCATATAAAACTTCAATAACAATTGGCTCACTTAAATCAGCTGCTGACTTAAGCCTTAAATCAAGATTTTCATCAAAGAAGTAAATATTACCGCCTGAATCTACAATTGAAATTCTTAAATCTTCATTCAGATTTCTGATTTCTGCTCCGCCTGTAAAGTTAGGATCATCAGCAGGAAGACCGTCCAAAATAAAATCATCATCCGGATTAACATCTTTAATATGAGTTCCTTCATAACCAGCTACAGTATCCAAATCAAATACGGTTTCAGGATCCTCAATTGTTACATCAGTGTTCATATCAGGAATTAACAACACACTCGTTAAGATTTCATTTGTGCCTTTTTCAAGTACAACCATTCTGGTTGGCATGTTCGGGAATATTGCTTCAAATACATCAACATAATAGTTTTCATCTAAAATCTGAATGCGTCCTGTTAATGGATCAATTTGAGCCACAAGATCCCCATCAGCATTTCTAACCAGAATCATGTCCTCAAAATCTAAATTAGCAAATTCAAATTCACCATCTTCATCAGTTAACGTATCCGCAAGCTTTTTAACTATTCCTTCGCGGCTTCTGATTAAATTAATTGGAATATTTTCTGCTAAAGGTTCAATAAATCCGGTAATTACATCCTGACGATTAGAAACTTCATCTAAAGTAATATCAGGTACAATTACTTCAACTTCAATAATCTGTTTACCAATATTACCTGATTCATCAACCGCATTAAGAGCAAATTTAACTGTGCCAAGCTCTTCAAAGGGGCCAACAAGGAACCTTGGATTTCTTTTATATGCATTTATATAATCTTCATCATTAGCAGGGTCACCGTCTTCATCAGAATCCTCGTTAATATTTGTATCGAGATAATATTTAGTAATATTGCCGTCAGTATCAAATGTTTTTGAAGCATCAAGTTCTAAAGTCTGCATAATAATTACCTGTTTTTTAGATGGGCCAGCTTCAACAAAAGGTTTTTGGTCATCTGAACAAACCTGAGGAGCAAAAAGCTCGGTTTCACTTGGATTGCCTGTGTTTCCATTTTTATCAATTGCAAATATCTGAGAATAATAATTGCCTTCTTCGGTATCTAAATTGATATATGGATTGTCCGGATTAGTTAGTTCTTTAACTATTAATGTATCTTCAGGCCCAAGTACAGTCGTTGCACCATTTGCGAATTCAATTTCCATATTGCCACTTTGCATTTCAACAAATTCTTCAAACTGAATAAGCATTCCTTTTTCAACATTAACTTCTGTATCAAGCTCACCAGAAGGTGTAATGATTTCAACTTTTCCACTTGAAACCTGGAATCCAATATCTCCTTCATATTTTTGAGAAATCGGAATCATTCTATTTTTACTGATATTTAATACCTGCCTTGCACCTTCTTCCGGAGTAATAACAAGTACACTGTCTTCCATTGTATGAATAATTTGTCGTTTTTGCAGATTTACCTTTAAAGAAAGGGAATTAAGCACTTGTCTGGACATACCTTTTAAGGTTGCCTGTCCATTGAATTCTTTAATATATGCAAGACCATCAGTTACTGTTGATCCATGGAAATAAGTATTTTCATGAACTTCTACATTATCATCATTTTTAAAATTAAGTTTAACATTGGCAGTTTCATTTATTGTGCTTGATCCTTCCTGAAGGAATATATTTGTAAAAAAGTTACTTCTAAACTGCGCATCTCCCTGAATTACAGTTACTTCAAAGTTTCCTGGAACATATTCAGGTAATTGAATAACAGTATCAGGTCCTAGTACTATCTGACTTGAGTCAGAAAAAGTAATAATTATTTTAGTACCAGGATCTGAGCTGGTTTCAATATAACTTGCAAATGAATAAAGGTCAGTTGTCTCGCCATTTACAGTAAATGAGCCGCTAACAGTAGTTATCTCGATGTCTTCACGCACTAGGCCAACTGTTATTGTTTTCTTTGGTTCTTCAATAACAACAACTTTATGTGAAGGTGTATACTGCGTTTTATCAAAATCACTAAGGCTGTCTTTATAAATAATTTCATAGCCTGAAATAAATCCGCTTCCTATTCCATCCCAATCAAAATCACCCTGAGTTCCTGAGTCATAAGTAATATCGTATCCGGTTACAGAAGGACCCAAAGGTATTAAATCTTCTAAATTAATTACTTTGGCATTTTGAGAATTATATTGTTTATATTTACTCGAAGCAGGCTGAGTATGATTTTCTTTTAAATAAACATTACCTCCATAAGAATAAATTAAATCCTCATCTTCGTCTTCATCAACATCTGCGATTATTGAATTATGTTCAAGACTGATCTCACCTTCATACATTAATATCCGCTCATTAACACCTGCTACAGGATTGTAAGCATATAAACCTTTGAGTTCCTGACCTGCACTACTACTTGCTTCATCAGCATCAATTACATTAGGTGAAATTGCATTTGTATTTTTTGCAATTAACCTGGAAAGATTTTTTATACCAGGGAAGCTTTTAGTTTTTTCTGTTTTTTGTGATATTGGCAGGATTTTATTTGAAGCCAATTGTCTTGCATTAATAAAGTTATCAAGCTGTGGTGCATTATCTATTAAAGCAAGAAGTCTTTCAGATTCAGTTGCATTATTGAATTTTTCTTCAGCATCTGAAAAAGCAATAAGCGCGTTTCTTAATTCAGCAAAGTAATTGTTATTCATTTCTTCAGGAAGCTGCTGCTTAGCTACTGAAAGTTTAATATCATCAAGGTTTTTTTGCTCTGCCTCTTTTTGATAAAAGCTCTGAGTAGCAACAAGCCTTATTGGGATATCCGGATCATAATTATGAGTTATTGCAGGAGTCTCAGGAACTTCCGGGGTTTCAGGCAATTCAGGAATTTCAGGAATCTCCGGTATTTCAGGGATCTCCGGAATTTCAATATCCGGAATTTGTAGTTCAGCAAGTTCTGCAGTAAGCTCAGCTGAGATTTGAGTTAGGTCTGTGAAAACGCCATTCCAAATTTGCGCTATTTCATTAACTGATTCATAAACAAAGTCTGTTTCGAGCCTTAAATCAATTTTTGTAATCAGATTAATTCTTTCAACAAACGGAACATTCACATTCGGGGATTGGAAAGAAAATAAGGAATCAATAGGAAATACTGCGCTACCTGGTCTTGAGGTTGCAGCTTCAATATGACTCTTAAGATTGCTTATTGGAATTGGCATTAAATTCTTTTTAAGCAGGCACATTATTTTAATTGCAACTGATAAGCCGTCTAATGCAGATTCAATAGCAGGTGCAATTTCAGGAATTTTAGGAGGATCAGGCAGGTCTGGTAATTGCGGCAAAGGCAATGGCGGTAGATCTGGTAATTCAGGCAGCTCAGGAATCTCCGGAAGCTGCGGGATTTGTGAAAGAACATCAAATCCAGGAATTTGATCAAGATTACCTGCTAATTGATCAAGCAAAGCAGCATATTGATCTAGTTGTTCTTGAGTTAGATTTAAGCCTTCCTGTAATGCCTTCGTTGGTAATGCAGGCAGCTCTGGTAATTTAATTTCCGGAAGCTTAGGCATAATGATTTGTTCAGTTTTGAACGTAACATTAGGAAGCACGATTTTATTTCCCATTTGAATTTGAGAGAAATCAAAATGGAAATCCGGCCATTTAGGGAATGGAACAACAGGAATTTCCGGAATAGCTCCTGTAAATATTTTTGAAAGCATTTCCATAAGGGTGTAGCGTTCAGTCGTACACTGATCACATCCTTTCATATAGTCATTCATTAATCCGATAATCTTTTGCCAGGTTTTAAGAAGATCTTTAATTTGAGCTGTTACATTCATCCATCCATTCATTTTATTTATCTGTTTTTTAAAGTAACCTCCCATGTAAGTTGTAATTGTATCGAGGTAACAGATTATTTGAGTTATGTATTTGATTTTCGCATTTCTCCATTCCAGAAGTTTTCTTGGGAATTGCTTGTATTCTTCCAATAATTGAAGATTTTTATCGATTTTGCCAAGTGCTGCATCAATATTCGCAAATGCAGCTAAGCATTTATTTTTTAAATTAAGAGAACCTTCACAAGGTATATTAAATTTCATTTTTTGAATCTGCAGTTTCATTGATGCCAGGAATTTTTGAAGATCCACCTGAATTTTTTGTATTTCACCTATTGATAAAGAAGGAACTTTCATCTGAATTGGCTTCATTTCAAGTTCAATCAACGGGAGTTTGTTGATATATGTAACAACATCATTAAATGTTTTAAATTCTCCAGGAGGAGGTACTTCAGAAACAAATCCATTTGGATCAGGATAATATACATAAAGATCAGGAAGATCAGATAATTTAACCATTATTTCTTCAAGCTGAGCAGCAAACCAGCCTGCAATTACATTTGGAAAGCCAGGTGCTTTTGTATTTGTATCACTTGAACCACTAGGCTGATAGCTGCCTAATAATGAGCTTCCTGTCATTCCACCGTTACCGTCTCTTGGATTTACTGATCCACTACTCCCTCCACCACCGCTAAGTATCATTGTACCGCTAGCAGAACTAACTGCATCAGAAGCTGCTGACATTGCATTTGTAAGAGCTTCATTAATCTGTTCGCAGACACCCGGAGGTAGCAAAGGAATAATTAGAGTCCAGCAGTTGCCAGCAACGCAAACTGAATTTCCAAGACTAGCAGTTAAAGTCGGACTTAAGTATATAAATAATGATGCAGGAGGATAGCTGAACACAGGTGTCCCAGTAGGATCAACTCCTACAGGTGCACCCATGCCATTTATTGGTCCCGGCGCAAACAGAGCCATATTAATTGGTATGGCTAGACATCCTCCGCTACAAGTAAATGTGTCTATTACATCTCCAATTTCATCTACAGCATCATCCAAATCACCAGTTAAGTCATCCCAGCTGTCTGGAATACCGTCTCCGTCTTCATCAGCAGTTTGCATATCCTCAAACATATCTTCAAGTTCGCTAATATCATCAATTGGTACTTCAGGTGGCTCTGGTTCTTCAAATTCACTAATATATTTGGCATAGTTCATTTTTCCTGTTTCAGGATTTTTTGAAACTGAATAAAGGAATAATAATCTTCCTGAATTATTATTTTCAGGATTAGCATGTATGTCTAAATATCCGTCTTTAGGGAAAGG
>JBHPDK010000019.1:0-25400 GCA_042577965.1 Patescibacteria group bacterium | reverse complement strand
GATGGTAGCATTCCAATTTATAATGATGATCCATCATTAAGGTTCTATAAATTGAGCTGGAATAATGAAAATGAAATGAAAGAAGGCTCAGTTAAAGCGAACTTTGTGACAGGATATGCCATGACTGATCCATTTGAAGACTTTGCAGAAACTTACAATTATTATATTTTGCATGGTTCTCAGTTTAAGCAGATGGCCAAGTACGACAAAACATTAAGGAGAAAGTACATTTACATAAAATATTTTGTATTTGAAGGTCAGGAATTCGATTATGATCCTTATAATGAAACTGTAAATGGATGGCGAAATTACGATTCAACACTCCTTAATTACGATTATGAGACGTTCCTACGCTCAGAAGGTAGGAAGCTAGCTACACTTTAAACGGTCTTAACCGTTTAAGACATATATTAGTTTAGGATATCGAGGCTTTTCTAGGGCGTTGGTACTCCTAAGTCTAAAAAGAAACACTCCCCCAAGCGGGGGGTGTTTTTTTTGCGTTAACTTGTTGACCTAATTTACAAAAAGAAGAAAAAGTAGTGAAATAGGTATACTATGCCCGGGCATGGAATTCCTCCATTGTCATATAGGTTTACCGATCCCAGGATCGGAGAATAACTTGCTAAGTTCGAGGCTTATATATAAAATAACCTTTGCGTGCAAATACTATGGTGAGTGTAGCTCAGTTGGTTAGAGCATCTGGTTGTGGTCCAGAGGGTCGTGGGTTCGAGTCCCATCACTCACCCCAGTAGATTTAAGCGCTGTTTTGGTTTATTTAAAGGACTCAATTCGGTTCGAGCGGAGGTTTTTTTAAAATATACTGATGGTTCATTGTTCGAACTTTTTACAATCAAACCGCAACTTTTATTACAAAATGTGTTATTGTATACCTTGGTTTTAATAACTAACCTTAAAATATGAAAAAACTCATTCTGATTCCTGGTTTAATTTTAACTTTATTGATGAGCCAGGTAGCAAATGCAGCATTTTCTGATGTTGACCAAACAACAGATTATGAAACGGCAATAACATGGATGTCGGATAATGGTGTGATTCAGGGATATCCTGATGGGACTTTTAAGCCTGATCAGTGTGTAAACAGGGCTGAATTCCTAAAAATGCTTTATTTAACTTCAAAAAAGGATGTTGAAAGCATAAATCCCGTTCAAAACAATATTTTCAGCGACACTTCAACTGATGAATGGTATTGGCCTTATGTAAGCCAGGCTATTGAAGATGCAACTGTTGAAGGTTATCCTGATGGGACTTTTAAACCTGCACAATGTGTAAACAGAGTTGAAGCTATTAAAATGGCTGTTTTGGAATTTAATGATGGTGATTATCTGGAATATGAAGAACTATTGTTATGGGGATTTGAGGATGTAGATAGATCAGCTTGGTACGGTCCATATGCTGAATTTGCATTTTCCAAAGAGCTTGTTGGATTAGAGCATGCAGAAATTACTAGCGTAGAAAGTGGTAAATTCTTCCCTGGGGATTCAATGAGCCGTAAAGAAGTTGCAGAAATGCTTTATAGAATGAAAACACTTAAAGATAATTCACTTGATGTATATGATGAACTTCAAAAACCAAATCCATTAAACTTTTATGTGAGCCCAACTTCTGGTGTTTCATTCATGATGACTGATGGATGGGAAGTAACAAGCGATCTATATTATGAAACCGAAAGCTACACTGCAGATTATCCAACTATTATGATACAAAACAGTGAAACTGAAGAACTTCTTGGAATTAACGTAAAAATGATGCAGTGCCATGGTCCACTTGCAGTAGCTTGTTATGAACTAGCCGAAGGATATACGTTAGGAGCTTCGGGTGAACAAGATATATCAACTGAAGCACAATTTTTAGTTAATAGAATGTTGCTTACTTTTAGAGTTCCTGCTAACGAAGTAGATTTATGCACAGCTGCTCCTACAACAACGGATATCGGTTCCGAACTATATCCGATTGCTACTGAATATGATCATTTATATTTCCTTGGTCAATTATTTACCGCTTACGATTGTGGTATTGATAGAGTAAATCAATTATTTGGAGTTGAAGATGGTATTTATACATTAGGAGCAACTATAGATTTGAAAATTCCTGAAGCAGAAAGCACAGATATAGCTACAGTTTTTCAAGATCTTGGTTTTGTATGTTTGAGCGGTTACGATTATTGTGTTAAATGGCAACTTACTGAACCAATCGATGTGGAAGATATAATCTTACTTAAGGATTATAGCGATGTAATCGAAGGTGATGACTGTTATAATTGTGGATAATTATTAAATTTTCAAATAAAATTTAAAGCCCTAGCATTATATGTTGGGGCTTTTTTTATAAATAAATATAGTGAGCCACAGTATGAGGTAATTCAATCATAATAGTTCGAACAAAGGTTAAACACTCACCCCATTAGAATTTTCTTTGAAGCACCCTTTGCAAACCAATCCCAATACATAAAAAGAATAATAGAAGCGAAATTGAAGTAAAAAAGCTGAATTGAAGGGAAATAATTAAGGCTAATAAAGCATAGCCAAAGGCTTTATAGTATTGATTTTTATCTTTTATTAACACATAAATCGACATTACGCCAAAAATAGTAAAAAATATTAATCCTGGGATTCCAACATTTAAGGCCACATCCAAAAATAACTGATGCGCTCTATCAACGCTATTTGTGTAAGCTTCATTAGGAATCAGCATTTCAGGATTAAAATCAAATCCATATCCAAAAAACGGCCTTTCAAATAGTTTTGATAATGCTTTTTGGTAAATTTCAAGCCTTGTGGCAATTGAAACAGTATCGATTATTCGATTAAATATAAGCAAAATGAACGGAATCGCACCAATTAAGGCAATTGAAGCATATTTGATGTATTTTTTTGGGTTCCGGAGTAATAAAATTAGTAGAATAATGCCTAATGCAAGCCATGATCCCCTATTCCCTGTCATTCCAAATACTATAAGCTGCGAAATTAAAGTAAAAATGTATAAAAATTTCGTTTTACCTTTAGGATAAGCCAAAAATACGAAATTCAGAACAATGGTAAATAGTAAAAGTTTTCCTAAAACATTAGGATTACCTGTTAAACCACTTAATCTACCTTCAAAAACCGCTCCAGAATACAGAAAAACGATTAAAATAGCTACAATAGAGCTAGCAAATCCTACCCAAATAAGAGTTTTTATAAGACTTTTTAGGGATTCGGTGTTTTTAATATAATATGGAACCACAAAAGCTAATAAAACACAGCAAAACCACACAATATAGCCCATATACCTACCCTGCATGCCATATAATGAAATGGTAAAATCATTTAAAAATAAGGAAATCGATGCAAAAACAGTGAATCCAAGCATAGAATAAAGTAAAATTTTGCCTTTTTTACTGTATTTGACGTCTTTTTTTATAAATAAAACCGCATAAATTAGCAAAATACAGGTTGCAACACATAAAAACACAACTTTTATAAGCTCAATATCACCAGTAAATGGATTAAATAGGAACGGTAATATGATAAAAAGGCTCAAAAATAGAACCTTTTTAAGTCTATTTTGCATAATTATCTAAATGATTTTCTAGATTTTTCATCTATTTCCAATCCTTTGACACTTTCTTCTATTTCATACACTTTCTCACATTTTTCAGATAAAGGATCGCAAGGAGGTACCCATAAATCTGGCTTGTATTCCTTTAAAATTTCAAGACGTGTAAAAGGTGTAAGAGGTGCTTCATGAAGACGTTGTCTTTGAGCCAATAATCCCCATGCTAGTAAAGCAACCAGAACAACAATTGCTCCTGCAATAAGCAGAGTCTTGTTATTCAATTCGAGAGTTTTGTGGTGATGGTGTTTCATTTTGTTTATATTAGTTTTACTATGTATAGTATACCCCATTTTGTATTATTTGGCAAGTTGGTAACAATATATTGTTGCTTAACGTTATAATGAATGTATGATGTTTAAGTGTCTTTTTATTAACCTTTTATATATGTTACAAAAAATTGCAAAGATGCTAATCCCAATTTTGGCTTTCACGAGTCTTATAGTGGTAGCGTCTCAGCCTGTTTCTGCTGCGTATCAAACTAAGTACGTAGAAAACGGACTAAGTTGGGTGGATTATTCCACAAACAATAATGGATCAATTGCATATCCTTATCTTACAATCAATGAAGCATTGAGTGATATGGATACGGATGGCGGAATTATTTATGTTGCTCAGGGTACTTATACTGAAGATCTGAATTTAGTTAACCTTGATAACATAACAATCGCTGGTGGTTATAATAAAGGCCCTGGAGATTATTCTGTTCAGGATACTGACGGACAGCAAACAATTGTTATGGGCGAGGTCACTGGTACAAATATCACCGGTACTCTTACTGGTTTATCTTTTGGAGGAGTATCAGGAATCAATTCAATTATTGATATTAACTTAGCTGGTGGCGGCTATAGTTTTTCAGTTGAAGATTGTAGATTTGCTCTTGCGAGTGTACTAAATTACTTTGTAAAAATTAGTGCAGGTTCTGGAAGTAGTGGTAATATTTCAGACAATGTTTTTGCATTAGTAAGTTCAGATCAATCAGTAGTTGAAACTGCTGGAGGTAATGGAACAGTTGTTAAAAACAACGAATTTAATTCTGCTCAATCAACTGCAGGTACTTATGGAATTATTAGAGCAACTGACGGAGCTAAAGTAACAAATAATTTAATACAGAATTCTGGAATAAATAACAGAGTTGCAATTAGAGTTTCTGATGCTGCTGAAGTTTATAACAATACAATTGTAGGAGGAACTGCATTAACTGCAGCAATTGCTACAAGCGGAACTGAGGAACATAATGTTTACAATAATCTTGTTGTAGATATTACTGGTGGTAATTTTACTTGGGCTGTTGCTTCTGATCATTCAAACAATTTTACTGATTTAGATTGTGATCCAGCATTCACAGGTGGCTCTGGAGCTGATGCATATAAATTAGGATCAACATCAACTTGTGTTGATATTGGAACTACCGTTTCAAGCGTAACTCATGACTTCTTTGGCACATCAAGACCTTCAGGCGGAGGTTATGATGTTGGATTCCATGAATTCTATGTTGCACAGGCATGCGGGAATAGCTTTGTAGAAGGAGCTGAACAATGTGATGATGGTAATTTAACAAATGGAGACGGTTGTGATTCTTCTTGTCACACTGAAATCCCTCCTACTCCAGGAATTTGTGGTGATGGTACATTAGATTCAGGAGAAGAATGTGATGACGGAAATAGTACAAATGGAGATGGTTGTAGTGCAACTTGCGAGGATGAAGTAGTAGTTGCTTGTGGAAGCTGGCTTGATATAAACTCAACAGATTCACATTATGCTATTGCTGTTTATTTATGCGATCATGGTTCAATTGTTCAGGGAGATTCTTTTGGAAATTTAAGAATTGATGATGATTTAACCCGAGCTGAATTATTAGCAATGGCATTCAGGGCTCGCGAATATAAAGGTTACGGCGTTGTAGATGTTAATGCTGAGGCATGCTTTAATGATGTAATTGATGACTGGTATGCTAAATACTTCTGTACTGCTAAGGATGAAGGTTTTGTTGAAGGATATGCTGGAAATGTTGCAAAGCCAGGGAACACTGTTCTTCTTGGAGAAGGTTTGAAAATGTTCTTAGGTGCTTTAGATAAAGTTTATACAATTGATACTGATGATTGCTGGTACTGTTCAATGGTAACTTCTGCAGGAAATCTTGACTGGATTCCATTTGAATTTGATGATCCAACTGAAGTTGGACCAATGGAATTAAGCAGAAGATACGCAATGGATATGCTTTACAGAATTTTAACTAATTAAAATTTACTTTTAAAAAAGGGGCTCCTTAAGTTGGGGCCTCTTTTTATTCAATTATTTCTTTTTCTTCACGGCAACCAAAACAGTAGCTTCCACCTTTTTCTCTATATTTTTTAATTTTAGCTTTTTTTGAACATCTACTTTCAGCTGTTTGATCGCGTTCTTTACGCAAACCAAAACAATTATAAATTGTAGGACCTAAAACTGTTCTGATTCTTGCTACATTAGCTTTTCTTGCAGCTGCAGGTTTATTTGAAGTAGTAGTTTTACCTTTTTCAGTTGAAGCACAGCCAGGAGAAGCAATGCCAGCTATTAATGACAATCCCAAAGCCAGGTTTGTGAATCCCTTTTTTCTTTCCATATAACAAAATTACGAGATCTAAGTATTATAGATTCCCGTAACTTTGTCAAATTTAACTATAGAGCGACTGGCATCCCATAACCAGAAGCTATATCGTAACCAGGTCCTGCTCCTCCGCCTGAGGACTGGGTTATATCTTCAGTAATACTTACTAAATAATCACGAGTAGCTTGTGCACTTCCCTGCCAAACTTTTGCTGCTAAACCAGCAAGTGTTGGAGTAGCCATAGAAGTTCCGCTCATATATGCATAACATCCGCTCTTATAAGTTGATTCAACACTACTTCCACCTCCTGAAAGTTCTAATTCTCTTTCAGAAATTACTAAGTCATTACCATCTGTTAAGCCTCTTGATGAAAAACTAGTTACAATTTTATTGCTATCATGCGCTGCAACCGCAACAACTTCCGGATAAGCAGCTGGATATTCAATACTATTTTCAGCTGGCCCTGAATTCCCTGCAGCAGCAACAAATAACACATCAGGATATTTTTTTATTGCTTCTTCAATTAATGGAGTGCTTTCAGGCCCACTTATACTCATGCTAATTATTTCAGCGCCATTTTGAGCAGCAAATTCAATTCCCTCAGCTATATCATCATCATTACAATAACTACTATAACAAACTTTAATTGACCAAATATTAACATTTGGAGCTACACCATAAATTCCCTGCTGATCATTACCACCATTTGCACCAACTGTTCCAGCTACGTGCGTACCATGTCCATGAGTATCTTTACAATTATTTTTAATTCCTCTTCGGGTTGTATCTTTACAAACCTTTATATCAAGATCAATATGCTCTTTATAAGCTCCTGTATCTAATATTGCAACATCAATGCCCTGCCCTGCGCCAGCTTGACCGCCATTAACCTGAACAACATTATATGGTAGTTGATTTTGTGGGAAACAACTACGCTCAGTAGGTTGCTCATTCCTTTGCTTAACGCACTTACAGTTTTGGCATTCCTTACCTTGCGGACATGCATTTAAACCTGGTTCACCACATTTCTCAGATGGATCTGCAACTCCGTCACCGCAACTTGCGATTCCAATATTTGCAAGTTCCAAAACAACCACATCCTCTACATCTGCAATTTTTTGTAGTTCAGGAATTAGATTTTCAGGTACATTTGCACTAAATTTGCCTTTAAATTCATGTTGAATATCAACTTCTGCTTTGCTTTTAATTTTTACATCAGACTCTGCATCGTTTGGCTTGATTAAAACACGTTTTACATTGCCTGAAAGATCATTTTTTGCGTTTTTCGCAAATAATCCTGTACCCAGCAATAACCCTAAAAGCAGAGCTAATGATACTGAAGTCACAATGAGTGAAAACAATTTTTTGTTTTTCATTTTAATTTTTGTTAAAAATACTGCTATTATTATAACACATTTTAGCCATTTGATCAATACGGCTGGCTTAAGTTATGATTCGTTTGGCCTTAACTCTCTTCTCTATGAAAAAAATCGCATTTCTCGCTTTAATTGGTGTATTTCTCTTAACTGCATGTGTCCAAAACAATGTCCAAACAAAAAAGATTACTGACCTTGAAGATGCTGCGCAGCAAGTAATTGAAATTATTAAGAATAAAGATCTAAAAAGCCTGGCAGAATATATTCATCCAAATAAAGGTGTTCGTTTTTCTCCTTATCCTTATATAAATACAAAGAATGATATAGTTTTTATGCCATTAGATCTTAAGGGCAAGTTTAGTGATAATACAGATTATAAATGGGGCGCATATGACGGATCAGGTTTACCAATTGAACTTACATTTGGAGAATATTTTGATAAATTTGTTTATGATAAGGATTTTGTTAATGCAGAAAAAATATCGTTAAATAAAATTATTGGGACAGGAAACTCAATTAATAATATCGACAAAGCTTATCCAGATGCCCAGTATGTTGAGTTTTATTTTTCAGGATTTGATGAGCAATACGGAGGAATGGACTGGGAAGCGCTCCGTCTGGTTTTTGAAAAATACGAAGACGGTTTTTTACTTGTTGGAATAATCCACGCTCAATGGACGATTTAACAAACCATATACACGATCATAAAATTCACATCCCTATTAAAGAATGTGAAGAGCCGCTTGAAAAATTTGATGAAAATGAATTTATTTTAGAACCAATTTATTTTAAATGGGGACATTCAAACACTGACATAATGGAAGCAAGGCAGGGAGCTATTAAAAGGCTCACTCAAGCCAAAAAGCACCTTCCTGAAAATTATAATTTTAAAATTTGGGATGGCTATAGAACTCTTAAAGTACAACAAATTCTTTATGATGATTATTATAGCAGGCTTAAAAAGGAGCATCCTGATTTTGCTCATGAAAAGCTTTGCCAAATGGTTGAAATTTTTGTATCCCCTGCAAGCCGTAATCCAAAATTCCCTTCTCCTCATAATACCGGAGGCGCAATTGATTTAACTATTGTTGATGAAAATAATCAGGAATTAAATATGGGAACACCTTTTGATGAGTTTACAGAGCGCTCTTTTACTAATCACTTCTCTAATGATCCCGAGGGCAAAATCCACAAAAATCGTATGATGTTTAAAAAAATAATGGAAGCAGCTGGTTTTGCTAATTATTTTGAGGAATGGTGGCATTATAGTTATGGAGATCAGGAATGGGCAAAAACAAGAGGTGAATCAAAGGCACTTTACGGTAGCGTAGAATTGTAAACAATGGAAAATCTAGCGGGCTTATCTGCTGCCTGAAGGATTTTCCTCTTTGTTCTCAATATCCTTTAGTTCCTTTTGTTCCTTAACTTTTTGTGATGCCTTTTTAATTATGCCACTCATAAAAAAATTACTGAATTCTTTAAGCTTCTCATAATCAGCTTCTTCTTTATTTTGCTCAAAATAATCACGTAAAATAAATGCACAAAGCTGAATCAAAGGTAATTTGATTTGCTCTTCTACATCAAGAACTGTTTGTAATAGCCTATGAGGATTTTCAAGAGCTGATTGCAAAATATTTTTAAGCCATTCATCAATTCTAACTTTTAATTTAACAGGCAAAAGCTCATCTTTATCTAAATGAGTTAACGACATACTTTTAGAATCCGGAGACTCTGAAATCGCACCTGTAAGTAGCGTTTTCTTTTCATCTTCTTCAAGAACATCTTCATTCCCCAATAAAACAATACTCAAAATAAAAATCGGCGGGATATTTTGCTCTAAAAGACGCGCAATTAAAAGCATTATATCCTTTTTTTGATGATTTTTAACAAAACGGGTAAGTATTTTTATTAATTTTTTTTCTTTTTTTCGTACTTTCTGTTCGCCTTTTTGAAGAGCTTTAATATGAGCCTGCGCTGCTTTGACTCTTTCTTTAAATTTTTCAAAAGATGCCTCATCTATTTGGCCGGAGTCTTCAACTCCTCCAAACATTTCAAAATCTGCCATAAATTTTAATTAAGATGCACTGCCAGGTGCAAAAACATTATATATCCATGCAATAATTAATCCACCAATCATTCCATCAATAAATCCCCAAGCTAAACCAGCAATAGCACCAGTAAGGGTCATTTCATAATATGGATAAACACCAATTAATAAATCAGTTAATGGTTGAAGATACCCGGTATAAGTAGTTAGAAGTGTCATTACAGCAATACCCAAACCAGTTGTAATGCCAAGTGCTAACCCAAGGGCTTTAGGAGATAATTTCATACCTAAATAGGATTATAAAATAATTTAAGATGCTTTTTCAAGCACATTAACGAAAACATCTTTGAATTTTCGTCCGTCATATTTTGTAGTACTTTTTTCAGTAAATTTTACTTCACCAGTTTTTAAAGCAAAAAGCGTGTGATCTTTGCCCATTCCAACATTATCACCTGCATGAAATTTTGTACCTCTCTGACGAACAATAATGCTTCCAGAAGGCACAACTTGTCCTCCCCAAGCCTTTACTCCAAGCCGTTTTGCGGTCGAATCCCGACCATTCTTGGATGACCCACCTGCTTTAGTCTTAGACATGATAACTTCTTATTAAATTAAGCATGAAAATTTTAATAGATCGTTGGCTTTATTGCAAGCAAAAAATCAATAATTACCTAAGTTTGAGTGTCAAACTCGGTCTACCGGTCAGGCTTGGTCTACCAGCCAGACTGAGCCTTAGAGTTAAACCAGCCTTTTTAAAACTGTATTTGCGATTTACCCTTTAAATTAAGGGATTTTTAAGGTATAATATACAGATAAATCTACGCTTATTTAAAACAAAAATGAAGACCTTTAAAGGTATAATCAGGGTAATAATCGCATTTGGGCTAATATTTAGCTTGCTTTTTGCTAATTTGGCTTTAGTTCATGCGGAAGAAAGCAGTGAAACCTCAAAAGAAACTACAGAAAAAAAGATTCCGGTTCAGGAATCATCGACTCAAAAAAACCAGCAGTTTATTCTTCAGCTTAAAAATCAGCTTCAAAATGCTCGCAATGATTATTTTCAAATAGATAAAAATGTAGATGAAGCAAAAGTTAGGCTATTAGATACTGGTGACAGGATTACAACTTTAAAAGGCCAGCTCCAGCAATTTGATTATTTAATTACTCTTGCACATACAAAAATAAAAAATGTTGAAAAACAAATAGCACAAAAACAAAACCTCATCGGCAATTACAAACAGGAAATTGATATTAAAAGAATTGAACTTGAAAACCAAAAACTGCTTTTAAGAGATTATTTAAAAATCCTGTATCTGCAGGAAAATTCATTTTTAAGTAAAGATGGTGATTCTGATTTAAGTGCATCAAAATTGCTACTTGGTGATGCAAATATCAGCGATACCTTTAAAAAAATTGAGTACTACACAATTCTTGAGCAAACTGGCCAAAATATTTTTAATAAACTTGAAACAACAAAAAAAGAATATACAGATGCCAGGGTTGTGCTTCAGAAAACTCGTCAAAAGCTCACAAAACTTAATGCACAGCTTGATGATGAAAAAAAGACAATGCTGGTTCAACGAAATGCAAAAGATAAACTTTTAAGACAAACAAAAGGTGAAGAAGATATTTATCGTGAACTTATTGCACAATCAAAAAGAGAACAACTGGAATTAATTGAGGAAATTAATAAATTAAAAGAAAATCTTGCCTTTATTGAACAAAAAATTGAGGAAGATGGTGAAAGTTTTAATCCGGATGATTATCAGGATCTAATTCATCCAAATGTTAGAGCTGTTTATGACTTTGAAATGCTTGGGGATTTTGCCACAGGTGAAAGGCTTAACTGGCCTATTGATCCAAGTCGTGGGATTAGTGCTTATTTTAGAGATCCTTCGTATTATGCAGTATTTGGAATTCCACATAGTGCAATTGATATACCAATACCGCAAGGTACTCCTGTTAGGGCACCTTCAGCTGGCGTTGTTTATAAAATTAAAGATAATGGAGACACTAATTATGCATATATTATTTTAGCTCACAAAGGTGGTCTTCTTACTGTTTATGGTCATATGTATGAGATTATGATTGATGAAAGAGATGTTGTACTGCCAGGAGAAGTTATAGGCTTATCCGGAGGTATTCCAGGGACAAAAGGTGCTGGTTATTTAACAACTGGCGCGCATCTTCACTTTGAAGTCATTAAAAGTGGTAAACATATTAATCCTTTGTTTGTTTTGGATTTGGATAAACTTCCTGAAGAATATGTTCCTGATTATTTAAAAGATGAAGAGGAAGAAGCGGAGGTTGAAAGTGAGCAGTAGTTAAGATAAAGTTAAATCGCTTAACTTTATTTTATGTTTATTCATACAGAATATTTAATGTTTAATACAAAAAATCGCTATGACACAGTTCATATTACGAATGAAGTGGCGGATGTTGTTGCAGAAAGCGATGTTCAGGAAGGCATGTGCCTTGTTTCAGCAATGCATATTACTGCTGGTGTTTATATAAATGATTTAGAGAGTGGTCTTATTGAAGATATCCATGAATGGCTTGAAAAAATTGCTCCATATGGCGAAAATTACAAGCATCATCAGACTGGTGAAGATAACGGGGATGCTCATTTGAAGCGACTGATGATTGGGCATCAGGTAATTGTGCCAATTACTGAAGGTAAGCTTGATTTGGGCCATTGGGAACGAATTTTTTATGCTGAATTTGATGGTCGCCGTAAAAAACGTGTAATTGTTAAAGTAATGGGAGAACGATGAAAAAAACATATGAATTTTTTAATCGATTAAGCAAAATGTATCCAAATGCAAAGTGCGCATTGATACATAAAAACGTATGGGAGCTTTTAGTTGCAACTATTCTTTCAGCCCAATGCACAGACAAAAGGGTGAACATTGTGACTCCCCCGCTCTTTAAAGAACTTCCAACAATTAAAGACTTTGCAGAAGTAAGTTTAGACGCTCTTGAACAAAAAATTAGATCAACCGGTTTCTTTAGAAATAAGGCGAAAAACATTAAAGGTGCAGCTCAAACTATTTTAGAGAAATTTAATGGTGAAGTACCGAATAATATGGAAGATTTAGTTGAAATTCCTGGCATTGCGCGCAAGAGTGCAAATGTTATTTTATTTGTCTGGTTTGGAAAAAATGAAGGCGTTGTTGTTGATACTCATGTTAAAAGAATATCGCAACGACTAGGATTAACTAAAGAAAAAGATCCAGTTAAAATCGAAAAAGATCTAATCAAAATCTTCGATCAAAAAGACTGGGGAATGCTTGCATATTACCTGGTTGAACATGGAAGAGCCCTTTGCAAGGCTCCTACTCCAAAATGCGCTGATTGTGATTTGAATGATATCTGCCCTTCTGCAAAGAAATATTTGTAATTTTTTTGTTTAAAATAGTTATATATATCTGGTAATAAACTACTCTTTTTGATGAGCTCGAAATCTCAGGAAAAATTAGAATCAAGCAAGCCTGCTGCTCAAATCCCAAATGAGGCTGTTGAAATCGATATTGAAGCTGTTGGCGAAATGATTGATGAAATGAATTCATTAATAAGCATTATTTTAATGGATAGGGTTACCCGCGACTCTTTATTAACTATACATAAAGAAAAAATGACTGTTGATGAACTGGAAGCTGTTCCTTATGCGCAAGTGCTCAATAGAATCGATACAATCCTTGAAAGTGATATTGATATTCTGGAAAAGGAAGCAAAATTAATTGAATTTTTAAAAATTTGCCGTAAAGAATATAGGGGATTTGCTGAAGATTATCTAATAGAATTAATGAAAACTGCTATGGCAACACTTCAGCAAAAACTACAAGATAACGAAATTGATTTGAATAATCCTGAAAAACAACTATTAATTTTCAGTGAAATTAATATCAGAAATAGAATAAGATTTGCAGTTACAAAAGCAACAAAACAAGCTTTTGCAATGGAGTGCTGTCGCTTTTATCGGGAAATCAGAAAAGATAGAAATTTCCCAAGACAATTATTACCTAATATCCATGGTCCAATGGGTAATACATTATATTTAACTGCAAGAACAATGGAATTGCCTGAATCAGTCACACAAGAACTTTTAAAAAGAAGTGCACAGGATAAAAATGAAGAATTGAAAATGGAATTACCATCAATATCAGGGAAAGAAAGTTGTTCGTGGTGCTATACAATTCCTTTTTTAATTGAATTTCCTCAGAAAGAGCCTCACATTAATGAAGCCAGAGATTTATTAGCAGATGTTAGAGAAGAATTAATTGAATTAGTTAGTAAAGTTCCTTCATATAAATTATTTATGGAAATTGAAAATATGGAATTAAAAGAGTTTTTAAAGCATTTAGATGAATTTAACCAAAAGCTTCAATCACTATATTTACAAGCAACAGCTATTAGACGACCTCTTTTACTTGCCTTTAAACAGACAAAAACTAAAAATGGAGAAAAAGCTATTTATGATTATTTATATAGATTAAATCTCCATTTAAATAATGTTTGGGAAAATGTTGTATTACCAGCATATGTTTTATTTGCACATATTAAATTTGGAGAAGATAGCGGCCCTGCAATTTTGTAACGATTAAGCGAAAAAATGGTTGTATTATTCTAGCTAAAAACCATTAATTTTGTAAAAAATGCGCTTACCAGAACATTCATTTAGTAATGGTTGTGAATTAAATCCTGAAGGATATTTGGCTACAAAATTCAATCCTGAATTATTAGAACATATTGAAAGTAATGAAGAGAAAGTAACTCATAAGCAGAAGAAAAGCCAAATTCGCGAATTCTGTATTACTAACGCTCATCATTTAGGATTAACAGCGGACAAAGGAAGGCAAGCCTCAATGTTCTTTTTTAGTCTTCTTTATGAAAATCCTGAAAAAGCAATGAAGATGTGGCATATTTTGTATTTGATGTCTGAAAATGCTAGTAACTCTGCTCTTGTTAGAGATTTATTTATTGAATTAGTTACCTTAAATGAAGGTGATTCGAGCATTATATGGAGGTTTGTTCATGGAATTATTAAAGGATTCTATGAAATTGAAAAAGTTGATGTTAGTGGTGATAAAATATATTTTGCAAAAGTCCCCAGTGATTCTGCTGAAAGAGAAAATGATCCAAAAAGATCTGAAACAATAAATAGCCTCAAACTTATTTTAGATGAAAGTGTTCTTCAAAAACCTGTGCAAGAAGTTAATCTCAAAAAAGAGCGGCTTAGCGAAATCGAAGAGGGCTTACTCGAAAAAATTTATACTTTCCTACAGGAGGATTCTGACTTTTTAATAGCTTCAGCAGATACAACTCAGGATGAAGTTAAAAAATACTTTATTGATAAAATTACAAAACTTGGAAATTTTTGTAGAGATTTAGAACAAGGCATTAAAACAGTTAGAAGAAGAAAAGCTTATAAAGCATATCTAGATGAAGCACTCGATACATATATAAAACCCTTATTCGCATACTGCGTAAAATTAAAAAGTGATAAAAGAAAAAATCCATTTACAGCTGATATTATATTTGAAGTTATGTTGGATACAGGCAGCTTATATATTGACAATACAAAAGCTCCAACCGCTGAAATATTAGATGATAAATGGATTAGATTAATCAGAGAAATTGGTGAATACGTACACGAAAATGCAACTTTGTTTCATATTCCTAGTATTGATGCAGTTATGATTGAAGCTGAGGGTATAGGATTTACACGTCCAAGAGTAACTGGAGAAATAGATTTAACGGATGTAAAAGGAGCTACCATTGGAAGAATTAAAGATACAGTGCTAGAAACAGCTGCAGCACCAGTATCTGCAAAAGCTATTGCTAGAGTTGATCCTCTTGCTGTTGATAATGCAGATACTCAACCAAGAATACCAGTAATAAAAACCACTAGGCCACTTGCTCTCGAAGATTTTGCAACTGGTACTGGGGTACAACGTCAAAGAATTGCAGATCAAGATGTTAGGCACAGCATTCAACAAGTAGATGCATTAATAGTTCCTGAAAGTGCTATTGAAACAAAATGGCTTTCTGAGATGAAAAAAAAAGTAGATATTATATTTTTTGATTTACAAGATGACTTAGGAATTCCAAGTAAGATGATTGATTTAAGAAAAAGACTCGAAGAGGAAGTTGTTACAGAAAGAGTAAAAACTCCTGCTTTAAGACAACTTTTTGCAAGCTCTGTACTTCTTAATTTAAGTAGATTAAAAAATAAATACAGTGAAAATACTTATATTAAATTATGTTCAGAAATAAGGATCATTTTGTCAGATTTAGTTGAAAATCCACCAGAAGGGCTTAAACCAAATATTAAAAAAATGACACAAGATGAAATTGCAAAAGTTCATTTAATGTCTGATATTGAATTACAAAAGTTAATGCAGGCTGCTCCTTCACTTGAAGATCATCCTAAAATTGGTGAATTTTTAGAGGGGAAAGGGCTTACTAATGATATTGTTGATTTTGAAAATATACTTAAAGTTTTAATATCTAAGCAATTGTATCAACTAGGCACACATACTGATCTTCATCAAATTACATTTGCAGCTACAGAACCATTATTTGCTATAAAAGCTTATGGCGAAAAGTATAAAGAAATTATTAAAGAACTTAAAAAAATTAGAAGCAAGGCTGAAGGATTTTTTGTTACACGATGGTTTAGAAATAAAGACTTGAAAGTTGAAATGACAGCCTACTTTGATGCTCTTGAAAGATTCACATATGAAGTTATTGAAAATGGGATAGCTCCTGCTGTAAATAATTTTACAATGTTAGAATTTAATTTTCTTCTCGAAAAAAGCAACAAGTAAATAAAGTAGAATTCCAATTCCTACTAATCCTAATCCCCCAAGGATTATTGATAAATTAAGCTGAAAAATAAAAAAGATGCATGAAAGAAATCCTGCAAATGCAAGGATGGAAAATTTGCCTATATTTAAAGGTATTTTAAATTTGCGTTTTGTATTTGGATATTTATATCTAAGCACTATTAATGCCAAATTAATAACACCGAATGTTACAAAAAGAGTGAAATTTGTGAGTTCAGCTATTAGTCCAATATCTCTAATAAAAGTAAAGAGGATTGAAAAAAACATAACTGTCCAAATTGCTATATAAGGTGTTCTTCTTTTAGGATGCACCTTATGGAAAGGTTTTAAAAGTTTAAAGTTCTCCCCTATTCCATAGAGGGTACGGGAACCTGCAATTAAACTAATTAAAACTGTATTACCTGTTGAAAATAAAGCAATTATTGAAAGAACAACAAATGCATTCGGCCCTAAAACTGAAGCAGCAACATCAGCAAGAGGTGCTTTTGAAGCTGCCAGAACTTCCCAGCTTAAAATACTAACTGCTGAAATAGCAACTAAAATATATAAAACAGTTGAAATTGCGATTGAAAGAAGAAGTGCCAAAGGAATAGTAGTTCGCGGCTTTTTGCATTCTTCGCATAACTTAACAACACTTTCGAATCCCAAAAAGGCAAAAAACACTAAAGCTGCTGCCTTTATTACACCGCCAAATTCCTGAGGCATTTCAATTAGATCAACATCTCCAATAAAAAATATTCCTAATCCAATTATTATTAACAGCCCTATTATTTCCAAAGCAGTAAAAACTACATTCGCCCATGCTGATTCTTTAATACTTCTATAATTTAAAATCGAAAATAAACCAATTACACCAATAGCTATATAAATCACGTGGTCTAACTGAAAAAGCGCACTAAAATAACCTGCAAATCCCATCGCAACTGTGGCAGTTGAAATAATCGCAGACATCAAAACAAAATACCCAATAAAAAATGCCAAACTTTTGCTAAAAGCCTTTTCTGTATAAGTAAATTCTGCAGCATCTTTTGGGAAAAGAGAGGAAAGTTCTGCGTATGATAAGCCAGTTAATAAAGCAACTACAGCTGATAGAACAAAGGCTAACCATACAGAATTACCAGCAGTTGATGTTGCTTCGCCAATTAATACATAAATTCCTGCACCAAGGATTAATCCCACTCCAATTGTAGTTGCATGGAATAATCCTAAGTCTCTTTTGAGTTTTATTTTAGCCATTGGTCTAGATCTAGGTTACCTAAAGCTCTTTTAAATGCATCAGTATCTTTAATGCTGAATAAGAACTCTGCTCTTTCTGCAAATTGTAAATAATTAAACACAAGTTCAATCATTCCCGGATTTGTCATATTAAATCCTGAATGTTGATTTACATGGTCAAAAGAACTTGCGATATAAAGCATTCTCGCAGTAAGCGCAAATACTTCAGCCCTTACAGCTGGATTATCTGCGAATGTAAATCTTGCAGGATCTTCAAGGTCATCACATGAATAAACAGCTGCAACAGTTCTTATAGCCATTTCTTCAGTTGGTGCATAGTCATCAAAACCATTAATTACCGCTACATCTTTTGGCATACAAACATCTGCCACAATCTTATATCTAACTACAAATGGTACATACGGTGCATACCACGCATTTGGATCAGCATCGTAATAATAATCTTCAGGGTTCTCAACAACTTGTTCGTCTGCTTCTAAGGCTAAAACCACTCCCTTTAGATCTGCAGCATTTACAAATGCTTTAAGGATTTCAGCACGAGTCATAGGTGCACTCCACATTGCAAGATTATCTCCATTTGGTTGCATTCGGCCATCAATAATTCCTAAGTCATATGCTGTATACATTACATTTAAAACGAATTCCAAATCTTGGTCAGATACCCATAATCTGTCAGGGTGATCTACTGGAAGATCACGTGGCAAATCAGGGAATCCAAGTCTTGCATTTGGATCCAATTCCATAGCATGTCTTTCAGTTGTTGTTTTAATTGGAATACAGAAAGTTGTTAAAGCTATTTTCACTGTTTCGAATCTGTTAGTAAAATCCAAGGGTCTTACAATTGTTACAGCAGTGCTTTCATCTCCATGATAAGAACCATCACCACTAATAATATACTGTCTTGGTTCACCGATTTTATATATTCGACTTAAAAAATCCACATAATCTTTTGGCCAGCCAACATTATCAGTATAGTGAATTTCACGGTCTGGATTAAACATTAAGCATACTTCAGGCGGAGCTTCCTGCAGTTCTGGTTCCGGTGCACCTGCTGGCTCTGGTTCACCACCGCCTGGACCATCATCATCACCACCTCCGCCACCGCGACGTCCACCTAATTGCATTAAAGCGATATTATTATTAATAATAATTGGATCATCAGCTTCCAGATCAAAATCAAGATAATACGTTGTACATGTATTTGAAGTTAAATAACCTGGATTTAATGAATCTTCATAATCCCCTAAAACAACCGGGTTAGGTTGCCCTGTTGGATCAAAAGCAGGAGTTGTTGCAAGACAAGCAATGCTATCACCCCATCCACCAGGCAAAGTGTAACTCATAGTATAAACACCAGGGGTCCCATCAAAATCCCATTTGTAATAACCATTAGAGCCATCTTCAAGAATAGTTACTAAACCTGGCCCGGTTACAGAAATTGAAGCCCCTGCAATAATTTGCCCAGATATTTCATTATAAAAATATCCCATTGGATTATAATCCAGATATTCCGGATGCCCGTCTGAATCAGCATCATCATCAGTTGGATCATTATTTCCATTTAGATCTTCATCAATTGTAAGTATTAAATCATCATCATCATCGTAATCACGCCAGTCTCTAACTCCATCAGAATCAAAATCCTGCAAAGGTGAATTTGAACCGATTTCATTTAATGGATCACCAATTGGCAGAGTATCAAATGCGTCATCAAGGCCGTCATTATCTGAATCAACTCCTGTTGGTAATGTATCAGGAACTCCATCAAAATTAGCATCATGCCCTTCAATTAGATCAGGAACTGTATCTCCATCTGTATCTAAATCCAAATAATCAGGAATTAAATCAACATCTCTATCTACAGGAGTGATTAAGAATCCCCCATTGTCCGGATCATAAGCATCATCAAGTTCATCTCCATCAGTATCCAAACCAGTTGGAGGAACATATGCACTTTCAGATTGTGCTTCAACATTATCTACAATTCCATCATCATCTGCATCAATATCTAAATAATTTGGAAATCCATCACCGTCTGTATCAAGGCAAGCAACAAAAGGCGGTGCTCCCGGGCATTCTACTATATCAATAATACCATCCCCATCATCATCTGAATGAGTGTCATAAAATCCATAATCTGCATTGTTATAATCAACAGCTGGCCCTAAAACAATAAGTTCAGGTAAGGTATTGCCGCCTGTTTGAATAAAATTAGTTAAAACTCCTCCTGTATCTGTTACATCAATCCAATAACTACCAGGGCTTAATGGAAAGAAGTCATAAGCTCCACCTCCTGCAGTAGTTTGAGTCATTAATGGTATTCCATCATGAGCACCTGGCTCAAAAACTGAGTCTCCGTCATCTAAATATAAATCAACAGTAATGCCATCAAGTCCAGGTTCTGGTGCATCTTTATTTCCATCGCCGTTTTCATCATCCCAAATTAAATCACCAATACTTGCATTTGCTGTTATATCAACTAAATAGTCTTCAACTTCACCATCCGGGGCTGGGCCCATAAAAGGTAATGCAGGTACTGTGCTGTATCTGAATCTTGCATAAGTTGGTCCTGGTGTTGCAGTTGGAGGTACTATAATCGGGATAGTATTTAAACCTGGTACAACCGGAACCGCAAACATAATCTGATCTCCAGGTGTTGCCCAGGTTCCATCAGCATTAAAATCAATCCAGCCCTCTACAAAACCTGGTGCAGAAGCCACAACATCAATAGTTGCAGGTGTTGCTGGAATTAAAGGTGACATAAAAGTAACACCATCTTCATCATCATTTCCGTCAAATGCGTCATCACCTAAAGCAAAAGGATCAGGCTGACCATCAGGTTCAGAATCAATACTCGCTCCCAGGTAAATCCCAGGTAGTATTGTATGAAAAGCACCTCCGCTAGCTAAAAGAGTAGGGTAAGTCGGATCCGGAGCATCTCCGAAATCATCATTATGAATAGTTGCAAGAGTAGGGTCATCATTCCCGGTATCGCCATCATTACAGTTATTACCTGAAGGATCTGAGCATTCTGATCCATCATCATATGAAGGATCATCACTGTACTCATTATTTGTAAGTTCATTAGTTACTGTGTAACCCTGATTACTATATGTACCGGTTAAAGGGTAATTAACTTGATATCTTAATGTAATTGAATCGTATAAAGGAGTTCCAGATCCAAATGGATAAAGCCAATCATTAGTAAATGTTACAGCTCCCGGAGTCGTAGCATTATAATCAGCTTCGCAACCTGAATAAGTACATCCTCCAGTATCAGGACTGTCAGCAGAATTAGTCATATTAAAGGTATTTCCATCAATAGTAACCTGAATTCCAGAACCTGCACCATATGCACTTGTTACAAAAATTCCGCCACCTAATAAAGGATCAGTATAAAGTATTCCTGTTAACGTATTATTTAAATTATTTATATTAACTTCATATTCAACTGTGCTTCCTACTATTCCACTTACTGTTTTAATAACTTCATAATTTGAATCTCCGAGGACAATAGGGTCAGAAGGCAGTAATAAATCTAAAATATAATCTTTATGATATGGATTGTTGTGATTTGCTGAAGTTGAAATTTTTGATACTTCTAATGTAGAACCCTCGCATAACTGCTGAATTCCTCCATTATCGTCAAAATCAGTTAAAGGTAGTTGGAAATCCAAAAAAGATTCATCATAATCACCAACTGTTCCATTATCTGGTGTTAAAAGTGCACGAGCCATCCCATTATCAATAGGATTTACATGGTTTGCTACTACAGGTTCACCTGTAGGGTCAGCATCCCCGCTTGTTTCATATATAACATCTAAATGCTCAGCAGTCTTATTACCATTTCCATTTAATCTTATGTAAAAATCCGGAGCATTATCCATATTAATATCAAATAAATACCACCAGTAATCATTAGTAAATCCTTTTGCAGGATTTGATTGGAGTGGATCCCCTACCAAACGTGTTCTGAAATATAAATAATCATCAGCAATATTACTACAGCCACTTGAATCACCATTTGCATCTTCATAATAAAGCGCTGCAGAATAAGTGTTTTGATCAGTAGATCCAGGCTGCCCGTTGTTACCTGGATTGTAATGAGGGGCTGGACCCTGACAATCTGCCTGAGACCCAATATCGTTTGACTGCTGCACATTCGCGTTACGTGTCGAATCAGTACAACTTCCTCTTTCTTCTTCATCAACTAATACGTTTCCGTTGTGTGTTAACAGATTCCAATCTGTATCAGTTGGCCAAGAAGAAGGTGCTAATAACGCTAGTTGAAATAGCGAAAAAGCGACTATGATTCCTAGAAAAATCAAGCCTAAGTGAATGTTTTTTGGTAATTGCATTTTTATTTTTGTTAATTTTTATTTTCATTCTATATATTATAGCAAATTTTGGCTTGTTGTTCAACTAAAAAGGGGCTTTAAAGGAAGAGCCTCTAAACAAATACTTTTGCTTATTTGTGCCTATTCCCGTCAGGGTCAGGAGAAGGCTCTTCTTCTGGTTCTGATTTAGCCCTTAACTTGAGTCGTAGTGAACGAATAAATGCTACTACAGGATAAATTTCGCGTCTTACGATTTCTCTGGCTTCATCAGGGGTATTTACTTCTGCAATCGTCATTATCATATCATTAGCTCTGGTTTCGGTTATTATTTGAGCTATAACAATATTAGGATCACGTTCAATTTGTTGAGCAAACGTTCCGATTAAATCAGCTTCGCCTTCTGTTAAAAACGGAACCTGATGTTTTTCAAAGAAATCACCCATTACCTGAAGCAAATATCGTTCGAGTTCGTAAGCAGAATTTAGATCTTTGATAGCAAATGTCAGTTCGTTAAAAAGAGCCAGATCTTCAGAATTAAGGAAATATTTTATGATTTCTTCTTCTAAATAGGCAATTGATTCTTCATCTTCTATAAATTTCGCAAAAATATAATCCTTAATTGTATGTGCAGTTTTAAGAGCAGCCCATCTTCTAACACCAAGATAATTGGCAACAATAGGATCATTATTAGGAAATGTCATATGCGTAAACATCTGACTTACTAACTTTTCAAGCAACTCAATTAATAATTGTTCATCAAAATCTTCTGGCTTGTTTAATTTATAAGTAGGTTTGCCTTTTTTATAAATAGGATTCAGAAAATCATAAAACTCAGGACAATTTGCTTTAAATAACCATGGTTCTTCAGCTGGATCAGAATTTTCCTCAGCAGACTTTTGCACTACAATAAATACTCTGTGATAAGAATCATTTAAGCCTGCTTCTGTACCAAATCTCATTTTTGCTGAAACAACGCGGCCTCCTTTATTAATTAAGTCATTAATCCATACTTCATGTTCGGTTAATGATTGCATAGACTGTTGATGCGTAGTTGTATCTATAGGAAACATTACATCCTTTGTAATATAATCAGCTTTAAATCTAAATGGTTCTGAAACGATTAAATATCCTTCTGGAGAGATTTGTTCCCATGCTTGTTCAATATAAGAATGCGGATCATCTGTATGATGCAAACTGTCGCCAAAAAAGTAGATATCCCTGGTTCCGGTTAATTCAAAAATTCTATCCTTAAGTTCTTTATCATTCCTATCTTTTGATGAAACATTAATAACATGGAAATTATCACATAATTGACCCCTCACATCTCTTCGCGCTTCTGGATCTACTTCTATACCTAAAGCACTTCTTATTAATCCCAGATTATTAAGAGCTTGCTCTGCAAAAGCATCACCACAGCCTATAGTAGCGATTGTTGATGGCATGCCAGCCTCAGCATTAGATTTTAAAGTGCAAGCAAAAATATTTTGTGGATTATCCAGGTTATCTGGATGTGCAAGGTGATTATGAAAAGTGAATTGCATTTTTCTGTAAAGCATAATTGATTCAAAAACAACTTTGAATTCATCAAATAATTCCATTTTTCTGCTTAAATCAATAAGGTCAAAAATTCCTATATCATCCTGAACCATCTTCCGAACCTCACCTGTTTCCTCATCAACTAGCGAATCAAACTTAGCACGATCCGGCATCATTAAAGAAAGCATTGCAGTAATATATTCCCGAGCTTTTTCTTTAGATGGTACTGTTTTAAAAAGTTTAGCTGATAATCCTGTTGGAGCATTAGGATTGTCGAACATTGGTGGCTGAATAGACCTGGCTTTAAACAAGGCCTGAAGAACCTCCGCTCTTGAAGGAATCTCAATAGTTTGATTTTCAGGTGGGGATGGAGTATCAGCGCCCATATAGCAAAAATATGAATGGGGATCATACTACATGCCCATGCGGAGATTTGTCAAATAAAGCTCTTCATTTTCCGCTTCATTCGCTTTCGCTGGATTTGAAATAGTTTTAGCTTAATTAAATAGCATGAGCAAATCGAAGGCCTTGCTTGTGAATTTGTCGACGTCAGGCATCCTGCAACTTGCCAAAAATGCTTTTATGTTGCTTTTTTATATATGTGTGATAAATTTTATATCAAAAACTTCCATAAGAACACACAATGGATATATATAATGTCGCAATTGTTGCACATGTAGATCACGGCAAAACCACTTTAGTGGATGCGCTTCTAAAAGCTAGTGATACTTTTGACACGCACAAAGGTTTAGATGTTAGAGCGATGGATAGCAATGACCAGGAAAAGGAACGAGGAATCACAATTTATGCAAAAAATGCAGCCATCACCTATAAAGGCAAAAAAATAAATATTGTTGATACGCCTGGACATGCGGATTTTGGCTCAGAAGTAGAACGAGTACTTAAAATAGTAGATGCTGTAATACTAGTTGTGGATGCCTATGAAGGACCAATGCCTCAAACCAAGTTTGTTCTTAAAAAATCCCTAGAGCTCGGCCACAAAGTTCTCGTCGTAGTAAATAAAATTGATAAACCAATGGCTAGGCCAGACGAGGTTGTGGATTTAACTTTTGATTTATTTACATCTTTAGGGGCTACTGATGAACAATTGGACTTCCCATATATTTATGCAAATGCAAAAAAGGGCGTTGCAATTAAAGAACTTAATGATGAGCAAAAAGATATCACTCCTTTGATTGATTTTATTTTTGAAAATATGTCACCAGCAAAAAGTGAGGCAGAAGTGCCATTCCGAATGCAGCCAGCAACTTTGCAATATGATAATTT
This sequence comes from Patescibacteria group bacterium, assembly GCA_042577965.1. Taxonomy (GTDB): domain Bacteria; phylum Patescibacteriota; class Gracilibacteria; order UBA1369; family PNNO01; genus JAUVDZ01. The sequence continues at coordinate 534 of JBHPDK010000019.1, read as the reverse complement.
TTTGGGAAGGATTGCAATTGGAAGAGTTTATGAAGGTGTGCTTCTGCCAAATGCATCAGTCGCTGTGATTAAAGCAGATGGGGATAAATACACGGGCAAAGTAACTAAAATTTTTACATATGAAGGAATGGAGCGCATTGAAACAAAAGAAGCTCAGGCAGGTGACATAGTGGCAATAGCAGGTTTGCCTGAAATTTATGTAGGCGAAACCATAACGAATGATGAAAATGCAGAGGCGTTACCAGCAATCAAGGTTGATCTTCCAGCTTTAACAATAGAGTTCATAGTAAATGATTCTCCTTTTGCTGGACGTGAAGGTAAATATATAACAAGTCGACATTTAAAAGATCGTCTAGAAAAGGAATTAGAAACAAATGTGGGACTTAAAATTGAACCTATGAAAAATAGCGACGCAATTAAAGTTTATGGTCGTGGCGAAATGCACATTGCAGTCTTGATTGAAACTATGAGACGTGAGGGTTTCGAATTACAAATCTCTCAGCCTGAAAATCAAACTATTGAGATTCCTTCAAG
>JBHPDK010000018.1:0-25810 GCA_042577965.1 Patescibacteria group bacterium | reverse complement strand
TCAAAAGGGATCTCTTCATTTGTCATTTCTTCAAAGAATGCTTCTTCTTCAGATTTTTGTTCAGACGGAGTAGGCCTTTCCTGTCTTTCTTTTGAATCTTCTTTTTTTAGTGGCATTTTTATTTTATTAGATCCTTATATTATACAACAAATAGCCAGCTAAAGCAATTTTGCTGATACCAAAATTTCTGCTATATTTTCTTTGCGCTATTTAATCCTAAAAATATGTCTAAAACAAGAGTAGCAGTTGTATTTGGTGGAAGGTCTGGCGAACATGAAGTTTCAGTTGTTTCTGCTAAGAATATTATGGAAGCAATGAATCCTGAAAAATACACAATCATCCCAATAGGAATAACTAAAGATGGAAAATGGTTAACAGGTGAAAAAGCAACTCAGCAATTTCAAAATAATGATTATTCAGGACTTCAGGAAGTCACACTTAATACAAAAAGTGGTTCAAAAGAGCTACTCAACCTAAAGCCTGATGGCACATACGACAAACTTGAAGTAGATATTTTCTTCCCTGCCCTGCATGGCCCTTTTGGTGAAGATGGTACAATCCAGGGACTTTTTGAAATGGCAAATGTTCCATATACAGGCTGCGGAGTAATGGCCTCTTCAGTTGGAATGGATAAGCTGACTACCAAAGCGCTTCTTGATGAAGCTGGATTACCTATAATCCCCTACATCGGCTTTAATAAATACGCATGGGATAAATCACCTGATGAAGTTATGCAAAGAGTTTTAACTGAGCTTGAGCTCCCTGTTTTTATTAAACCTTCGAATATGGGCAGCTCAGTGGGTGTTAGCAAAGTAAAAAAACGTGATGAATTAAAGAAGGCAATTGATTTTGCTATAGAATTTGATCATCGAATTCTTGTTGAAAAAGCATTGGATATTCGTGAGCTAGAGTGCTCTATTTTAGGTAATGAAGATCCAAAAGCTTCGCGTGTTGGTGAAGTTTTAGTTGGTGGAGAGTTTTATGACTATAATGATAAATATGTAAATGGAGTTTCTAAAACTAAGATTCCTGCTGATATTAAGCCTCAATTAGAAAAAAATATTCAGGCGCAATGTATTAAGGCTTATAAATTGATTGATGGAAGCGGATTATCGCGTTGTGACACTTTTTATGATAAACAAACAAAAGAAATTTATATAAATGAAATTAATACCTTCCCTGGATTCACTTCAATTTCAATGTATCCAAAAATGTGGGAGGCAAGCGGAATTCCGTACAGCGACTTGATTGATAAAATTATTGATTTGGGATTTGAAAGATACGAGAAAAAACAAATGAAGAAAGTGAGTTTTGATGAAGCCGGGGATTGGTTTAAGTAAATCTTGATTTTACCTCTTAGTTTCTTTAGAATGTTTGGGCTTTATATTCAGCTTTTCTATGTCAATTTTTTCTCGAAAATCACACGGCGGCAAGAATATTTATCTTGCACTTGATATTGGAACCGAGTTTGTGAAGGCTCTTGTTTGCCTTTCTGAAGGCACAAAAGGCCGTGTTATTGGTGTGGGCCGACACAAGCAAAGGCTGGGTGATATGCAGAGCGGAGCTGTGACTGATATTGGCGGCGTTATTTCAAATTGTCACAAAGCAATAAAAGAAGCAGAGAGAATGGCAGGTGTTTCGAGTGATCAGATGATTCTTGGGATTGCAGGTGAGCTGGTTAAAGGCGCGACAACTACGCTTAGCTATTCGCGGCGTGAACCTAACACTAAAATCGACCTCAGCGAACTTAAAAACATTGTGCATAAAATTCAGTGGAAAGCTTTTGATAAAGTGCGCAGCGATTTAGCTTTTGAAACAGGTTATAACGAAATTGATGTAAAGCTTGTTAATGCTGCTATTGTTGATGTTCAGATTGATGCTTATAAGGTTTCGAATCCTATTGGATTTCAGGGCAAGGACGTTGATGTGAGTATTTTTAATGCTTTTGCTCCTCTTGTTCATTTTGGAGCTCTTCAGACTATTGCAGCTGAGCTTAACAAAGAATTAATGGCCATTACTGCTGAGCCATATGCTGTTGCGCGTTGTGTTGGCAATGAAGATTCAAATAATTTTTCAGCAGTGTTTATTGATATTGGAGGTGGCACGACTGATATCGCAATAGTTCGAAACGGAGGTGTTGATGGAACAAGAATGTTTACTTTAGGAGGCCGAACTTTTACAAAACGTCTAGCTCAGTCTTTAAACGTTTCATTTGAAGAAGCTGAAAATATTAAACTCGCATATAGCAGCGACAAGTTAGAAAAGCAGTCTCATAAAATTGTACGTGAAGCTATGAAGAGTGATTGTGAAGTATGGCTATCTGGTGTTGCTCTAACTTTAGCTGAATTTGAAGATGTGGATGTTCTGCCTCATAAAATTTTATTATGTGGAGGTGGGTCGCATTTGCCTGAAATTAAAGAAGTTTTAGAGACTAGAGAGTGGTACAAAAAGCTGCCTTTTAGTCTAAAACCAGTAATTGACTTTATTAAACCAAAAATGGTGAGTAATATGGTTGATGAAACTAAGAAACTCAAAGATCAACAGGATGTAACGCCTGTTGCGATTGCTAATTTAGGGCTCGAATACGTTGGTGAAGAAAAAGTACTATCAAAAATCCTTAAAAAGATCGTAAGATTAATGCAAATTTAATGAACCCACCTAAAAAAAAGGCCTCAAAGGCCTCAAAAAAACCGGAAGTCCGTAAAAGAAGCATTGCAAGTCAGGAAGAAGATCCTGTGAAAGCAGCTAAATTAAAAGAAAAGATTATTTCGAAAAAGAAGGTTTTATTTACTGAGATTGATGATGAAATAACCAGCATTTACGATAAGCTCAAAAAATATAAAATGAGAAATATTTATGTTGTTGTGCCTAAAAGAGCTGTGATTTTTCAAAGTATTGTTAATTTAAGAATTCTTAGAAGAAAAGCAGAAGATCTAGCCAAAAATGTTTATATAATAACTAATGATCAAAATGGAATGCAGCTTGCACAACGGGCTGGCTTTACTGTTTTTGATAAGCTTGAAGGCAGTGAGCATCCTTCGCTTGTTTCAGGAAAACTTAAAGATGATCAACTTAAAATTTCACCTTTGGAAGCGAGTATTAATACTTATGAAGATGAAACTCCAACAAGGCTTAAATCCAAAAAAATCTCAATTGCAGAATTAATAAGAAGATCTAAAAAAATTGTAACAGGTCAAGGGAAGAAAATCACTCCAGCAGCAAAAGCTAAAATGGATAAAAAGAAGAAAGATAAAAACAGATATGTGCTTGTTTCACCAAACAGGCAGGCTTTAACAATTTTAATTACAGTAAGTATTCTGATTTTAATTTTAATTGTTTATATAGCTATTCCTGGTGCAACAATCAAACTTACGCCAAAATCTGATACGATTTCATCATCAGCAAACATAACGCTTGCAGATGCGGCCAGCAATGCAACTTATTTAGATACTCATCCTCAAAATGTCATTGCCAGCTTCCCGGCTGAGACAACTGTTAAAAGAACAATTACTTATCATACAACCGGTAATAGATTTCAGGGTAAAAATGCAACTGGTAATATAACAATAGTTAATACTTCGCCAAGAGAATGGCCTCTTGTTGAGCAAACAAGATTCCAAACTTCAGACGGTTTAGTGTATAGAATTCAAAAAGGTTTAACTGTGCCTGCTGCTTCAATAGGCGGTAAAGGCACAATTGAAGCTTATGTGGTTGCAGATGAACTTGATGCAAACGGCCTTATAATTGGAGACAGAGGAAATATTGAGCCGACTCAGTTCTTCTTACCTGGTTTATCTGAAACAAACAGGCAAAAAATGTATGCTGAAAGCACAGAGGGCTTTACCGGGGGTGAAACAATCACACATAAAATGGTTTCAATTGAAGATTTAGAAGCAGCAAAAGGAAAAATGGAAGCTGAACTTATTAATGCAGCAGAAGAAGAACTCAAAAAAGCAGTACTTAAAATGAATCAGGAACGAAATATTGAACTTAGCTTATTAACAGGTAATCTGGCAATTGAAATTGGTGAGCCATCTGTATTTGTAGATGAAAGCCTTGAAGGGCAAATGGTTGAATCGTTTGAGGTTTCCGGTGAAGTATATTCAAAAGGAATCGCATATAATTATAATGAACTTGCTAATATCCTACGGGCAAAACTTAAACTTTCAAAAAGCCCGGAAAAGAAGCTCATTAAAATAGATACTGACAGCATTTCGTATCGGTTAATCCCGATTGAGGAAGGAGATAATCCTACACGGCAGACAATTACAGCAACAATTAAAGGTATCGAGCAGTACGAGATAAGTTCTGATAAAGAAAACGGCCGCAGATTAATTGAAAACATTAAAAATCATATTGTCGGAAAGAGCGTTGAAGAAGCGGAGACCTATATTCAGCAGCTGCCTTCAATTAATAAAGTTGATATTTCAAGCTGGCCTGCATGGTCACCTAATATCCCTTCGGTCCCTGATAATATTAAAGTAGAAGTGGTTCAGGATATTTAGGATTTTGTCTCTTCAGATGGACCTGCTTCAAGTCCCCTTCTTAGCATATCCCAGAGTTTTAGCCTTACAACCTGGAATGCATTAGTGTAATCATTATAATTTCCATCACCAAAACCTCCTGCCGAGTAATCAGGAATGTGGCCAAGTTCATGCATAAGAGTACGCATTAATTGTGTTTCTGGTGATTTAAAAAGCCTCTGATTTAAATCAATTCGGTTACCATAATCCATATCCTGCAATAATAATTCACCATTTAATAACCAGCTTTCCCCAAAAATCCTTGCATCACTTTCTCCATACACAGAAAATGCAGATTCAGACTCAATTACGACTCTCATTTTATTAAATATTTCTGCTAAGTTATCACTAAATTCTTCCTCAGGTATATTAATCATTTTATGCTTTCTTGAATCTAACTCCTTATTTAAAGCACTGATAAAATCATCATTACGACTTTGTACAGCAAAATATATGAATTTTAATAATCTTCCAATTAAGGTCAGTTTTGTTCCTCCTAAACTTAAAAATTCTGATTTTCCTCGAAGTATATGTTTTCTACACATCCTTATATAATCCTGAAGAAGTTTTTCATCTTCTTTATTAAGTAGATCCTGAAAGAAGTCTTTTTCAGTTATTTCCAGTAACTCATCAAATGGCAGTGATAAAATTTGTGCAATTTGATTTAATACTTCTTCGTATTCAATTGTATTTGGTAGAGCTCTATATATCTGAGGCGTAATCGCTTTTAAATAAATAATAAATCCCTCTGTATCTCCCCCGGCATTTATATGATGTTTTAATAAAAATATTAATTCAGATAATCGTGTATGTAATTCAGGATCTTCAATTAATTTGCTTAATCTAATTGCAATAGTATCAGTTTTGGGTTCCCCAAAAACTCTGTTAATTGCTTTAATAACCTCTTCACGCAAATTTTCAATTTTATCTTTTTGATCATCAGATAATTCTAATTCTGTTTTTTGAGAATAAATAGCTTTATCAGCGGTACTAACATATTCAAACAAAAAATTAGATAATTTTGCTAATAAATGCACTGTTCTGCCCTTAAAATGCGCCTGATTGCAATTAGCTGTGTAAATTGCATATCTTTTTTTATTCAAATTAGCTGCATCTTTTCCTGCAATAACAGATTCAGAACTATAAATTGCATCTAAAATTGATAATGGAGAATTTTGTGTTTTAGATGTTCCTGCTTCAAATAATCCAGAACATGAAAGCACATTATTATTTCCAGCAACATCGTTACTATGAAAAGCTCTTACCATAGATGCAGCTGCATCCAATGAAGGAGAGGTTCCACATAAAACATTTACTTCCCGTTGTCTTTGAAACAATGGATTACCATTTAAAATATGTAAAAATAATGCTTTAAATATTTCAGGCTGTTTGGTAACTGATAACAAATTAAATAAAGCTGCGTCAACTCTTTTACTAGCAATATCTGTTCTTTCTCTGTTAGTAACAATAGGGAATTGTAAATCCATTACAAATAATGGTTTTCCTCCTTTTATTTCAACATCCAGAAGTTGTCCTCTTTCATAAATTTCTGTTGGCTGAAGTTCCTGACTTACACCTAATATACTTATTCCCTGTTCATTTATTAATTGATCATCTTCAGAGCAGAAAAACTTTTCATATGGAGGTCTTAATTCATCATCCTTAATATGAGGCTTACATAATTCCGTAAATTCGTGCCATAAATCATTACCAGTATATTCTTTGTCGGCCAAACCATTACTAGCAGAATGCTTTAAAAACTTTTGAACAATTGTTCTTTGCTTTACAGGTAAAGATCCTTCTTTAAAATTAAAATTATTAATTAAACTAAATCTTGTGCCGGATTTTTCAACTTCAGAATCAGGCCTTACTGTAAAAATTACCCGATTTTTTGTTTGTTTTGCTTCCAGTTCCGGAACATACACTTGTTCCTGTTCTAATCCTGGAATAGCTCTCCAGCCTTTTGAAGAAAACTCTAAAAATAAATTCATTCTTTTTGCTGCAGCAGATATTAATTTCAATCCTTCACCAAAACGTCCTTTGTTAAGATCATTTTTTGAGCCTCCTCCAAGTTTTTGTAAATAATAAGGAGAAAAAGGCTCCCCTTCGTTATGAACATCAAAAGCAATTACTACTTCATTATCTCCTGCATCTTCTTTACTTAAATCAATTTTTCTTATTTGCCATGTTGATTTATCAACAACATAAGCATACATCTCAGGTTTTGTACCCTCAGCACACCCATCCAAATGATTTTGAAGAATATCTTTAATAATTAACCTTGGAGTATGGAACTGCTTTGCGTACCCTGCTTCAATTGAGGTAGGAAGAACAAATTCTTCAGCAATATCTTCATATTCATATAATTCACGCTTATGCTGAACTTTTTTAAGTTGTATATTTTTTACTTTTTTACTTCCTTCACCAATAAGCATTAAAACCATTTCATCATCAAGTGTATTAACAAGCTTTGCGTACACAGCTTCATTGTTTATTTCATGTTTAACATATTGGTGAAAAACAACAATTTGATTATTAATTTCAACAACTAGGCTTCCTTTAAGACAATATATTTTAATTGGAGCCTTAATCCCATTTTCTAAAGTTATAAAACCTTTATAATAATAATCCTGGTCCTGCTCTCCTATATCCAGCTTAAGTGCTTCCAAAGGATTATCTATATTAATATCATCTATTCCATTTAAGTTTATTGTTTCAAGTTCGTATTTCTCGTTATGATCATTGGTAAAAAACAAAAGATGATCATCATGGATATTAGCCAAACTACAAGAATTCAAAAAATTGCGGATTGCAGCACTAAGTTCCGGACGAATATATAATTTTTTAATAATTAAGTCTGTGGCAAAATTTAATGGATCAATATAATCCCCTTGAGGATCTAATTCATCAGGGAAGCATTTTTCACCTTTTTCAAGCTCATCAAATGGCGTATATGCTTCAAATAAATCTCTTAAAATATCCTTAACTTCATCCATATGATCAAATAGATGCAAATAACCATTATCATTTTCCTGTGCTTCAGGGATTTTGGCTACACTTTTAAGCCCTTCTGTATAAGGTTTTAATAGTTTCCTGACATCTTCAACACATTGCAAAAGTCCATATGTATCAATTAAAAATTGTGTGGTCTGATCATGTCTAAAAGTATTGCAGATTGTTTTAATAATTTCAGGTATAACATATATTTTTAAATTCTCAGGGCTTGTACCGGATTTTACAGTTACTTTAACTTCAGCTCCTGTTATTTTATCTACCTTACCTTTAAATTTGGGCAAAACTACAGGTTCTTCAATTTTTTCATTAAATAAAACTTTAAAAGTAATATTATCTAAACATCTAAGCATTCTTTTTTTTGTACTGCCATGTAAACGAAGAGGAATATCTTTCTGTTGTAAAAAATGCCTTACCTCTGCGCAACATTCAGAAAGCACCTCGTTATATTCATTTTCTTCATATGTATTCTCTCCTTCATCACTAAACCTTTTTTGTTCAATATAATTATCTAATTCAATAAATTTAAATGGGAAACCTTTAAGCTTTCCTGTGTTTTTAAGAAACGATCTTAATAACAATAGATTGACAGTATTTAATTTTAAACAATAATCTTCATGAGTTATTCCATAATCTGCAAATTTCATTGAATCCACATTTTCTTGCATTATAATTATATTTTTATCTCTGCTTCCTTCAGGAACAAATACCTCAAAAAATGCTTTAAGCCACATTTGAATCTTGCTGCGTGATATGAAAATCAGGTTAGATTCGTTTAATGTTCTTCTTTCAAAAGACGATTCAGCTTTAATAATCTTCTTCATTTGCTCAATATCATTTAATTGTTGAATTTCATTCTTTACAGCTTCTTTTAAAGATTTTTCCTTAATAGCTTTTCTGTCGCGACCTTCAAAAGCAAATTTATCTGCAAAATCATAAGAAAAAAGTACCTTTCTTTGTTTTGTAATCCATAATCCCTGAACATATAAATTTCCTGCCTGTTCTTTTTCGTAGCAAATACTGTAATTTGGCCTTTTGTGATAAACAATATCAGAATGATCTAATAAAAGTTCACTGTGTGGTTTTTCAATCCTTGGATCCAGTTCATTTTTAATATCATTAACAAAAGTACTACCATTATCAGGCAGTTCATAAATTGTAATTGAGCCTGATGGCCTACCCTTTGTTCTTACTTCCCTGACTTCATATTCAACATTATCACCTTCGCCCTTTTTATGATTCAAATCAACAATCCAGCTTTTATCTTCGTATGAAGAAACTAATCTGATTTTGGCATCTTCTCTTTTTGCAACAAGCATTATCATATCAAGGCCTTCTCCCAGTCCACCGCTTAAATGACCACTCTGCGTTTTTGAACTGCTTCCAAATAAATTCAGCATATTATGATCAAACCCAAAACCTTTATCTCTGCATACAAAACCTTTAATTTTTGCTCTTTTTGGAATCTTCATTTTACTACTGTAAGGTACCAGCCTTCTGATTCCATTAACTTCAATAGTTATAAAAAGTTTTGGTTTTTCGTAAGGTATATCTAAAGCTCGACATATTTTGTCAAAATCTTCTCCTGCATCATCGATATATAATGAAAGATTAAAATTTACATTAATAAATTCAACAAATAGTTTTATATTCCCCCCGGATTGATATTGACGCAATTTAGAAATTAAATTGAATAATCGTGTTCTTTTTACATCATCAAGCTTACGAATTTTATCAATTGTAATGCCTAATTTTGCGCATATCTGATAATAAAGTTTATTTATTTGAGCATCTTTGTGATTCTGATAAACATCAACTATGCATTGAGACGGCCTCCAGGTTTGCTCCCCATATTGTTCTTCAACAAAAATTTCTTTAATATTATCGCCAATTTGAGTACGAACATCATCAACACCATTATCTAAAATAGGAGGTGCTGCCTCAAGACTGCCAAGGTCTTGATGAAGGCTTTCGTATGCGATTTTTTGTTGATTTACCGTTGACATTTAATTAATTAAAGGCGTTTATTGTACCATAATCCCAACGATTGTCAATATTAATGTTGACAATTTGCGCTTGATGATGCATAATGCATTCCTTTTATAAATTTTTATGAAAAATTATATTTATAAAATTGGATTCTTACTACTTGCCTTTACAATAATGGCAAATACAACCCATGCGCAAAGCATGATGCCTTTGGGCGAAAATCCAACAACTCCTTTTGTTTATAATTATGAAGATGATGAAACTGATTTAGCTCCAATTGCTAATTTACATGTTAGAAATGACTCAGGAAATTTTGATAATTATTCCGGTACAACAGCTACCACCTTTACTTTTGACGGAAATAGATCAAAAGATTACGAAACTCCGGGTTATTTATTGGAAGTACGATTTGATTTTGAAAATGACAACAATTCAGACACATATTTCTCAAAAAGCAAGACTACAACCCATAAATATGAAACGCCGGGTATAAAAACAGTTAAAATGGAAGTTCTGGACTTAGCCGGGAATGTATCTACAATCTATAAACAGATAATTGTTGTTCAAAACACTCCGCCAAAAGCATATTTTGAAGTTACACCAGAAGTCGGAACACCTGGAACAACTTTCACATTTAATTCAAAAGCTTCATCAGATGATCAATACCATAGCAATCTATTAAAATATCGTTATGATTTTGATGGGGATGGAAAGTGGGATTCTAAATTTTCAACACTCGAAACTACCAAACATAACTTCAAAGAACCTGGCCTTAAAAATGTAATTTTAGAAGTTCGCGACCCTGAAGAAGCAAGTTCATATTACCGAAGAACGGTTTATATCCGAAAAAATACTGAGCCTAAAGCTGATTTTGATGTTAAAAATAACGACAATGGCTTAATTATTGTTGATTCTTCAAATTCATACGATGCTGACAAAAGCCCTCTTAAATACCGCTGGGATTTTGATTATAATGGCGCAAACGACATTCAGTTAGATACAACTTGGAACAGTTCTTCAATTGCTTCGCATATTTATAAAAAGCCAGGTGAATACTTAATCAAACTTTTAGTAAAAGATGAAGATGAATCGATCGCCTTTAAAGTATTAAGGATTTTTATTGATATTGTTGCCTGATAAAAAATTTCATGTTAAATTTAGGGATGATTTACCCCTAAATAAACAATATGAAACTTTTTAAAATCTTCGCAGTTGGCTTAATTTTATCAGCTATAGTTGTTGCTACTGCAATTGCTCCTGTGATTAATGCTGCATATGATCCGGATCCGCCATCTTCCACTGAATACTCATTTTCAGATAAACTATTTACATCACCAATTTTTGACTCCTCTAGTATCAGCAAGGTTGGTGTTACTCTTCCTTCCTTTCCTAGCACAAGCACAACAGGGCCTACTTTAGATCCGCCTGATGCAAATGTAACACCTAATTTTTCTGGTGTAGTGGTTGATGGGATAGCAATAATCGACGGAAATAATGATGACGTTGATGATTTAATAATTGATGAAAATGGTAAAATCTTTATTAATAACGAATTAGAATTAGATGTTGATGGCGATGGTAATCCGGAAATTGATGTACTAGAAAATGGTTATATGTTTTTAGGGGACTATCCAGCTGGTTTAGCTATTCTTATTGCGCAGTCCGCGAATCACTTTCACATAGATGCCTATAACGACAGTGTAGGAGATGGATATTTTATTGTAACTTCTCCAAATGTAAAATTTGAGTCTAACATCGGTGATGTAGATTTTGAAATCGAAGGAAATTTACAAGTAGATGGCGCAATAGAATCTGCTGATTCTATTGGCTCTTTTTATACAAGATTTTATGATTCAGAGACAAGTGTTACATCGACTGATGTTCCATGCTTTTCAGGTGACTTTTTAACTGGATGCTCAGGTAGAAACAGGTATGATTATGCAATTCAGGGAACAGTAGCAACAACCGAAACTTGTTCTGTTTATAATGTTGGATCACATCAATTGTATGTTTATGCAACCTGTTTTGATCCTGATGGACTGCATGAAGGAATATTAACTTACGATCCAGCTTATCCTCTTTGCTATAACGAAAATGTACACTGCCCCTCACCCTAACTAAGTTCCGAATGCAATTAAACAATCTGCTTTATAAGTTGGGTCTTTTATGAGTTCGCAATCTTCCGCAGTTAAATCACGTTCAACCCTAATAGCCTGTAGAACCTGGTGGTCTTTCCCTACCTGGATATCTGCTTCTATTTCTTTTGCAACTTTTTCATCAAGCGCCTTTCTCCTTTCTTCATTAGTAATAACTTCAACATCTTCAGTTTTTGGTTCTTCAGTAACTTCAGGCTCATCTGTAGTAGCATCTGTAGTAGTTGCTGTTGGCTCAATTGTTGGCTGCGCAGTTTCACCAGTGCATCCTATAAATACAAAAATTGCTATTGATAATGTGATTAGGGCTAGAAATTTTTTCATGGGTGATTTTTTAAATAATATTCACCTGAAAGTATAATTGTAGTAGAGTATGCTGGCAAGTTTAAAGATCACTAAATGAACATTGTAATTAAAACACTCGGGTGTAAAGCAAACAGGTATGAATCCAATAAAATTCAGGATGCGTTTGAAGGCAAACATTTGGTTATTGACGCCGGAAGTGGGCAATTAAAGCATGCTGATCTTATTGTTGTTAATACGTGCACTGTTACTCACGTGGCTGATCGTAAGTCTCGTCAGGCTATTTCGCATTTTAAAAAGCTTTACCCTGACGCAAAAGTTATTGTTTTTGGATGCGGCTCAAATGTTAATCCCGAAGGTTATAAAAAACATCCAAATGTTAATTATGTTGTTAAAGAAACAGATGAATTAATAAAACTTGTAGAAAAACTGGCAAAAGACCATAAAGCGCCTTGCGATCACTCATTAATGCCGCAAAACAGAACCCGTACACTTATTAAAATTCAGGATGGATGTAATAATTTTTGTTCATACTGCATTGTTCCGTTTGCCCGTGGACGAGAAAAAAGTAAGCCAGTTTATGAAATTATTGAAGAAGCAACTCAAAAAGTTTCAAAACGATTCAAAGAAATTGTCCTCACTGGAATAAACATTGGAACATACAACGATAACAACCACGATCTCGCTGAATTAATTGAAAAAATCCTAAACGATACACAAATTAAGAGGCTAAGATTAAGTTCAATTGAACCGCAGAATTTCTCTAATAAATTCCTTAAATTATTAGAAGATCCGCGTTTTTGCCCTCATCTTCACATTTCACTTCAATCCGGTTGTGATGAAATCCTTAAAAATATGAGGCGAAGATATGACACAAAGATGTTTAAACAAATGATTGAGAGTTTAAGAAAAGCAGTTCCTCACATCAGTATTACTACTGATTTGATTATTGGATTCCCTGGTGAAACTGAGGGGCATTTTATTGAAACTGTAAATTTTATTAAAAAAATTAAATTTAGCAAAATACATATTTTCCCTTATTCTAAACGAAAAGGCACCTTGGCCGCAGATATGCCTGAACAGATTAGCGATAACATTAAAAAAGAAAGATGCACATTTTTAAGCGCACTTGAAAAACAAATGAGAATGGATTTTTATCATAAAAATATTGGCAGAAGTGATAGTGTTTTAATTGAAAAAATTGATAAAAACGGCAATGCCATTGGATTTACTTCAAATTATTTAAAAACCCGCACGCCTACAGGTATTCAAAATAATGCAAATGAAATAATCCATCTAAGGTTAGATAAAGTAACAGATGAAATCGAGATGATAGGCTCTCTAAAGACCTAAATTCTTCCGGATTTCTTCAGCTTTTGCCTGATCTTCCTCTACTTTTCCTGTTTGTTCTTCACCTATTTCAATATCTCGCCATTCTTCATAATGCTGTTTAGCCAGTTTTTCTAATTGCGGCACGTGTTTTTTTGAAAGCTGTGCGAATTTCTGCTTTTCTTCTGTAAAAATATTCATTAGTTCATCAACCTGCCATTGTTTTAGCTTTGGAATTGCATCTATAATTCGCTTTTTTTCAGCTTTGGAAAGTGAAATTGAAGCAGCTAAAAGTTCTAAAAACTTGTCTTCATCAAATTTAGTTTCAGGATGCTCAGCAAGTTTAATTTTAATTCCGTCTTTAAAAAGCTCTCCCAGTTGAAAATTTGCAGGAGTTGTATCTTCTGGTTGTGGTTGAGCACCTCCTGGTTGCCCTGCTGCACCAGGCATTCCTGTTGGTGGCATTCCCATTCCCGGTGGCATAGGGGGAGCGCCTGCTGGCGGTGGCGGCGGCGGAGTTGGTTGGCCAGTTGCTGGTGGTTGACCAGTTGCTGGTGGTTGACCACCTGCTGGTGGTTGCGGAGGTGTTGGGGGACCTGCTGGTTTTTGAGCAGCATCATCGCCCGTTGCACCTTGTGTATTATCTTGTGGATTCATAATTTTATTGTTCTATTAAAAGCGGGGTTTATTATAACTATTTCCACTTAATTGAGCAACCCATTGATGGATTTTGTTTTTCAAAAACTTTTTTTTCAGTAACAAGTGCATCTAAAGCTGCTCTAAGTTCTTCTTTGGTAACTTCATCTTCGTGCTGCCAATTATCATCAATTCTACCGTGATAAGCTAGTTTGCGCTCATTATCAAACACAAAAATATCAGGAGTACACTCCGCCTGATAAGTTTTTGCAACTTCCTGAGATTCATCCCTTAAATAAGGGAAGTTCATTCCCCAATCTTTTGCATAATCAGGCATTTTATCAAAACCATCTTCAGGGTAATTATCACTTTCATTGGCATTTATCGCAACAAATTGAACACCTTTATCTTTAAAATCCTCCTGTAACTTTATTAATCTTTGAATCACACCCAGTACATAAGGACAATGATTACACATAAATACTAAAACTAAAACTTTAGCATCATTATAGCTTTCTAAAGAATGGTCAGCTCCGTCTATTCCAGGCAAATTAAAATCATGGGCCTTACTCCCCATAGGAAGATTTAATGATTCAAGAAGTACCATCTTATTTTTTTAATTAGGTAATATGTTTATAGGGTTTCTTTTCTTTTTACAGCAATAGACTCTAAAGAATAAATAACCTATAAGAAAGATAACAATCAATATCAAATACCAGAAAGCAAAAACCAAAGTTTCTATAGTCACAATTAAAAATCCAATAGCTAAGGATCCAAAAATAAGTATTACACTACTAAGAGGGCCAAGTTCAGAAAATACTTCTAAAAATGAAAGAAGTGGCGTTAGCAAAGCAATTGTACCTAAAGTTAGTAAAAACCAAGCAACTAATCTATAAACCCACCAGTCATTATGAATCATATCTCTTAATTCTCTTTCTATTACATCATCAGATTTATTTGTAATAAAAAATACTTCTCCACCTTCAACAACCTCATTTTGGAGATCTCCAACAATAATCATATCATCATAAGCTGAAACTTTATAAGCTGTGTATCTTATATCTCCCTGTTCTGTTTTTTCTACTTCTTCTAAGTCAAAATACCCTATTGAGCCCTGGGGTTTAATAAGAATTCCATTTAAACTAAAACTATTCCATGTTTCCTGAACTTTCACTACCTTCCATTCATCTCGAATTTTTTCTTCAAATACTTGTTTATAATAAATGTGGTCATCATCAAGCATTGGCTCACCAGTGATTTTTGCCATTCCATCAGCTATTTTTACATCTTCCACTTCAATTAAAGGCAGCCATCTTATTAGGTTCATATCATGAAAAAGTCCATCAGTGTAACCTAAAATTACAAAAGCAATAACTCCAAGGAGCATACCCAGGAGTAAAGTTTCAACACTTTGTAAAAATCTACTTTCTTTAGCCATATTATTTTAATTTAGAGATTTGCTGCTTATGATTATAACATTTTTTAATTTTTTTTTAAGTTTTCTTAATCTTTTGTTGATAGGATTGAAAACATGTTTAGCAAGATTTTAAAATACATATTCCCAAAAACCTGCATAAATTGCCAAAAAGAAGGCAAACTTCTATGTAGCAATTGCTTTGTGCAAATTAAAATCACAAATCCTCAAATCCAAAATCCAAATTTCAAAAAACTTTTCATTCCCTGTTATCTCCATCAAAATCCAATACTTCGAAAAGCTGTTCATAAACTAAAATATTCTTTTTATAAGGATATTTCAAAAAATCTCGCTAGCCTGTTTGATCATTTTAAGCTTCCTGAAAATGCCCAAATCGTTCCAATCCCCCTTCACAAAAAACGGCTTAAATATAGAGGATTCAATCAAGCAGAAATCCTTGCTGAAAATCTGGGCAGGCCAATCACAAATCTTCTGATCCGAATTAAAAAAACAAAATCCCAGGCAACACTATCTAAGTATGATCGTGAAAAAAATATCAAAAAATCATTTGTGCTGAATCCTGAAATTTCGCTCCCCAAAAACACTCAATTAATAATTATCGATGACATCTGCACAACATTTTCAACAATGAATGAAGCTGCAATTACTTTAAAAAAAGCGGGATTTGAGCTAATCTATGGAATGGCACTTGCCCACTGCGAATTAAAATCTAAAAAATGAAAATCGGAGTTGATGCATCAAGATATAATGTTAAAAGCGGCACTGGCGTTGAGCTTTATTCTGTCAAAATCATTCATGGATTGATTGAACATTTCAAAAAGGAGTCCGACCATGAATTAGTGCTTTATTCGCCTCGAAAATTAATGCTTTTTAAGGCGCGAAACATTAAACATAGGGTGATTCCTTTTAAAAGATTGTGGACTAAAGTTCGGCTGTCGTGGGAGATGCTGTTTAGGCGGCCTGATGTTTTGTTTGTGCCTTCGCATGTTTTGCCTCATTTTGCGCCTCGACGCTCAGTGATAACAGTGCATGATGTTGCTTTTATGCATATGCGAAAAGCTTATTCGTTGTTTCAGTACTGGTATCTTAAGCGCGAAACAAAGCGGGCGGTTCGGAAGGCGAGCACAATAATTGTGCCAAGTGAGGCTACAAAACGTGATTTGAAGCACTTTTTCAAATGTCCTGACGAGAAGGTGAAGGTTATTTATCATGGACATGACTTCAAACCTGCACATATTGGCTCAGAATTTGAAAATGAATTCTTTGAACGCTTAGGACTAAAACGTAGTGATCATTTCTTTTTGTTTATTGGTCGTCTGGAAGCCAAAAAAAACATATACAGATTAATGAAGGCATTTAGAGGGTTTAATGAGAAATTTCCCCATTACAAGTTGCTACTGGCTGGTTCGCGGGGCCAGGGCTTTAGCAAAATTCTAAAAAAATCATTAAAAACCGATTTATTTGAAAATGTTTTTATGCCAGGGTATGTAACTGACAAAGAAAAACACGTTCTTTTAAAATATTGCAGTGCATTTGTGTTTCCATCTTTGTATGAAGGATTCGGATTCCCTATTTTAGAAGCATATTCATATGGGAAGCCTGTTGTTACTTCAAAGGCTGCATCAATTCCAGAAGTGGCAGGAGAAGGTGCTGTTTATGTGAATCCACATTCAATTGAGTCGATTCAGGAAGGGCTGGTTAGGGTGATAAGAGGCGAAGAAATGAAAGATGCGCAAAAAAGCCAATTAGCGAAGTTTAAATGGGAATATGCAATTAAGAATACAATCGAACTACTTCTATTTACTCTTTAATCACCCATTTCTTTATTCCCTCTTTTTGAGTTGATGTTAATTTGGCAGTTAATTTTTTAAGTCGTTCTTTCACTAATGCGTTTGGGTCAGACTGCATTTTTTTGAAGATAAAAAAGAATGGATTACTTTGGGTTTGCAGAGTTTCATCATGCAATACTTCCCATAAGACTGCTAAAAAAGTTCTATTTAAAAGCAAAGCAGCCCTAACCCTTGATTGTGGATCTTTAAGGACTTCGGTTGCAACTTCTTTTAACAAAGCTCTTTGCTTACTATAATTTCTTTTTGCTAAAGCAATTCGAATTTCAATATGCCCTGTTTCTAAAGCGAATAAGAGTGTTTTAATACTTTTTGTTTTATCAACAATCAATTTTTGAAGATCCAGGTTCTTATATTTTTTAAATAAAATTAATTCAACTTCCTCAATTCCTGAAGCTGCTAAAAGGTTTAAAACTTCTTTTTGTTTTATTGTTGCTCTTTTACTAAGAGCAATTAATATATTCCTGTCTTTTGATTTTACTAATGCTAGTTCTGTTTCTGGAGTTATCTGCCCTGGCTTTTTGGCTAAAGCTAAAAATACTTGTTTATTAAATTTTGAAATTAAAGATAGTTCTACATCTTTAGAAAGTTTTGCTCTTTTTGCTATAGCCACTTTAACCTTAGTACTCCTGGATAAAGAAGCTTTATCCAGAAGAAAATTTTCATCTGTGGTTAATTTTGAAACCCTAACTCTTACTTGCTCATTTTTGTGATTTTTTAATGCATTTTGAACTGCTGGATCAGGATCATTAAGTAATTTTTTAAATTGTTCATCATTTAATTTTTCTGAATATGACTGTGCAATTATCAAGCGTTGCTTTGTATTTTTGCTTGTTAAAAAGAAATTTAGTACATTTTTCCCTTCTGAAGATTTTAAAATTATATTCCATAAAGCAATATTTTTTACACCCTTTGGATGCATAAGTGCCTTTTTTAATATTGCTAAATTATTATTTTTAAGAGCAATATTTATTAAAGAAGCACCAGTTAAATATGGATTATTAAATACCAAATTCACACCCTTATTTAGAGCAACCAATGTTTCTAATACTTCAGCATATTTCTGCTTTGCCGAGTATGCAATAACAAGTGGATTATTTGACTTTTTAATAGCAAACAGGAAGTGTTTTTTAATTGTTCTTCGTGTTTTTAATGCTAATAATAAAATTTTGGGGCGGCTGTAATGCCTTTCTACTACTGCTGTAACAATATAAATTGATAATTTCCGGCATCTTAAAATTGAAGAAATAATTGAATAATTTCTTGTTAAATAAACCATGCTCTTAATAGTATTTCTAAAAACATTTGAATGATTAATAATTGCTAGAATCGCTTTTAATGCAATTGACGCATTTTTCTGATATAAATTTTTAAAAAGATTATTTTTTAATGAATCTAATGTTTCTCCGCTTGTATTTGGATTTTCTGCTAATTTTAACGCAGTTTCAGGATTTTTTGTTTTAGATAATTCTTTTATTACCTGAGGATCATCATCATCTAAATATAATTGCTCTAATTCTTTTTTTTCTGCTTTAACAGCGTATCTCGCACCAATTGCTTTTAAAGAAGGTATTTTACTTTTTGAAATAACCTTAATCACATCAGGATCAGCAAAGTTGATTTTCTTTTTATATTTGGCAAACTGTGTTAATAACGCATCTGTATCTACAAATGAATCTGGTTTATTTATCTTAAAAAACCCTGAAAAAAGCTTTTTAATAAGCTTGTGTTTCTTTTCAATTTCTTTAGGACGTTTTGCAGATTCAACAACTACTTTAACACTATCTTTAAACTTAACTGATTTTTTTTCTATTTTTTGTTTTGTCATTTTTTTGGTTTTTTATCTTCTATATAATAGCACATTCTGATATTTTGTAAAAGGGCTGGTTTGCTTAATTTCATTTCCCTAAAAGTTCAAATTGCGATTAAACTGGTTTTCTTATATCCTGATTATATGATCAACAAAACAATCTCTGAAATCTTTCAGGAAATTGGGGATATTCTCGAAATAAAGGACGAGAATCGCTTTAAAATACTCGCATACCACAGGGCAGCGCAGATTATTCGAAACCTTGCGACTGACCTCTCTAAAACTTATAAAAAAGATCCAAAAAGAATTCTTGAAATTAAAGGGATTGGCAAAGATTTATATTTGAAAATTGTTGAGATTATTGAAACAGGCAAATGTGATCAGCATCAACGCTTACTCGAGGAGATTCCGGGTGGTGTTTTGGATATGCTTCGCTTGCGCGGAGTTGGGCCAAAAAAAGTAAAAATGTTTTATATCACCCTTGGACTCAAAAGTCCAAAAGAACTGGAAAAGGCTTGCAGGAACGGTAAAATCCACATTCTGCCTGGGATGGGTGAACGAACTGAACTTTCAATTTTAAAGGCAATTGATGACATGCAAAGGTTTGCTAAGCGAACTTTAATGCCGTTTGCGTTAGAGGAGGCAAACCTGATGATTGATTATATGAAAAAGAAAAAATCAGTTAATAATATTGAATATGCAGGCTCTCTACGAAGGCGCAAAGAAACAGTTGGTGATATTGATATCCTGGTTGCTGCCAGCAAAAAGGACGCGCCTAAAATAATGGAACATTTTGTAAGTTACGATCATGTTGAAGAGGTTTTGGCGCATGGTAAAACCAAATCGAGCATTGTTCTAAACACCGGAATTCAGATTGACCTTCGAGTTGTTGAAGAAAAAAGTTATGGCGCGGCTCTTCATTATTTTACTGGTTCAAAAGCACATAATATTGCGCTTCGGGATCGTGCTAAAAAGAAGGGCCTAAAAGTAAGCGAATATGGTGTTTTTAAAGGCGCTAAGCAGATTGCAGGCAAAACTGAAGAAAGTGTTTTTAAGTCTGTTGGCCTCCCATTTATTATTCCTGAACTTCGCAAAAACGATGGTGAAATTGAAGCAGCATTAAAAGATAAACTTCCAAAATCAATTGAGCTAAAAGATATTCAGGGTGACCTTCACATGCACACAAATGCTTCAGATGGAACTCAGGATTTAGAAACTGTTGCTGAGAATTGTAGAAAAGCAGGCTATAAATATATTGCAATTACTGATCATTCAAAAACTTCTGTAATTGCCAAGGGGCTTGACGAAAAAAAGCTGCTCAAACAATTCAAAGAAATAGATAAACTCAATAAAAAATATAAAGATTTTACGATTTTAAAAGGCTGCGAAATTGATATTTTAAAAGACGGTAAGCTGGATTTTAGTGATGAAATTCTGGCTCAAATGGATATCTTCCCTGCTTCAATCCACTCTGGCTTTACTACGAAAAAAGAAAAAATGACTGACAGAATTATTAAGGCAATGTCGAATCCTTATGTTAAAATAATCGGGCATCCAACTGGCAGACTTATAAACAGGCGCGATCCTTATGAGCTTGATATGGATGCAATTATTGACGCAGCAAAAGAATATAAAGTTGCACTTGAGCTCAATGCTCAGCCACTCAGGCTCGATTTAAAAGATATTTACCTGCGAAGGGCAAAAGAAAAGGGCGTTAAGATTACGATTGGGACTGATTCTCATCATACTTCGCAGCAGATTTACATGAGTTATGGTATTTATATGGCGCGCAGAGGATGGCTTGAGAAAAAAGACGTGTTAAATACACGCACACTCAAACAATTATTAAATTACTGGAAATAAAAATGGCTACAGTCTCTGGAAAAAAAATCGCATTAGTACATGATTTTCTATTAAAACTTGGAGGCGCAGAGCGTGTTTTAAAAGTCTTTGCTGATATGTTTCCGGATGCGCCAATTTATACTTTACTATATGACGAAAAAGCTGTTGGCAAAGTGTTTCCTAAAGATCGTGTGCGGACTTCTGATCTTCAAAAATTACCAAAATTTATACGATCACGGCAAAAATATTTGTTTCCGAAAATGCCAAAAGCAATCGAGAAGTTTGACCTGTCAGGTTTTGATATTGTTTTAAGTTCAAATTCTGCTTATGCGCACGGAATTATCACAAATTCAAACACCAAACACATTTGTTACTGTCACTCCCCTATGCGCTATGCATGGGATTGGACTCATGAATATATGAAAGAGCAAAACCTCGGACGTGTGAAGCGAGGTCTTGCCACCTATTTATTAAACAAAGTGAGAATGTGGGATCAGATTGCTGCTGACCGCGCTGATGAATATATTGCAAATTCAAAAACTGTTAAGGGTCGTTTGATGAAATATTATAAAGCTGATGCGCCTGTTGTTTATCCTCCTGTTGATATTTCGCGTTTTAAACCTGGCAGCAAACATCAGAATTATTTTTTGATTGTTTCGACTTTGACTACATATAAACGGATCGATCTTGCTATTAAATTATTTAATAAAATCAATAAGGAGCTTGTAATTATTGGGGATGGGCCGCAGCGAGATTATTTGCAGTCTATTGCTGGACCTAACATAACATTTTTAGGATTCAAATCTGACCGTGAAACAGCGCAGTATTTTATGAATTGTAGAGCTTTTATTTTCCCAGGAGAGGAGGATTTTGGAATTACACCTGTTGAGGCAATGGCCTGTGGCAAGCCGGTTTTGGCATTTGGTCGTGGAGGAGTAACTGAAACAGTTATAGAGGGCGAAACAGGTGAATTTTTTATGCGGCCAACTGTTGAGTCTATGGAAGCTGGGCTTGCTCGATTACTTTTAAATGAAAAAAAATACAAACCAATGAAGATAAGGCAACAAGCAGAAAAGTTTGACCAGACAAAGTTTAAAAGAAAGATCAAACAGCTTGTGAGATAGCAAAATTTTTGATATTTTAATTGCCCGAGTAAGATAAATTTTTAAGCATGTCTGAAGTTTCTTTTTATCGAAAATATCGTCCTCAAAATTTTAATAATTTAGTTGGGCAGGATCATATAAAAACAACTATCCAAAATGCTTTAAAAGAAGGGCACACTGCTCATGCATATCTTTTTTGCGGGCCTCGAGGAACAGGTAAAACTTCAACAGCAAGGCTGCTTGCAAAGGCTATTTGCTGCACTGATTTAAGTGAAGAAGCTGAGCCATGTGATAAGTGTGAAATGTGTGAGTCTATTCGCGAAGGCAATTTGATTGATATGCTTGAAATTGATGCTGCATCTAATCGTGGTATTGATGAAATTCGTGATCTTAAAGATAAAATCAATTTTGCTCCAACTCGTGCAAATAGCAAAATCTATATTATTGATGAAGTGCACATGCTCACAAAAGAAGCATTTAATGCTTTATTAAAGACGCTGGAAGAGCCTCCGAGTCATGTATTTTTTGTACTTGCAACAACCGAGAGCCACAAAGTTCCTGAAACAATAATTTCAAGATGCCAGAGGTTTGATTTTAAAAGAATTACTAAAAAAACAATTGCAACACGTTTAATGTACATTGCCCAAATGGAAGATATTGAAGTTGAGCAATCTGCAGTTGAAACAATTGCACATGCAGCAGAAGGCGGTTTAAGAGACGCAATAGGATTACTTGAACAGCTAACAAGTGAAGGAAAATTAGAATTTGACCGAGTTCGTGATGTGCTTGGAATAAGTGGAATCAGTGCTCTGGAATCTTTTTACAAACATTTACGGAATAACGATACTAACGCAGCTCTGGCTGAAATCCAAAATTTATATGCTCAGGGAATAGACCTCGTACAGTTTACAAAAGATTTTCTTGAACTTTTAAGAGTAGAAATGCTCAAATCAACTGAAGAGGGCAACATGGCAGAAACCAGTTATGCCCTTAATACAGCTGAAATATTCCAGGATGCATATAGTAAATTAAGAAACTCAACAATCCCACAATTACCTTTAGAAATGGCGGTTATTAAAACTACAATGCAGGGAGCGAACGAAGTGAGCTCTATGGAGCGAGCTGCGCCAGCAGCGAGCGAACAGACCGAAGCGCCAGCGGAGGTCTCTGGAATGAGCAAAGCGAATGAAGCGAAAATATCTGAGCCGACTCGCGAACATGCAACTATTAAAAAGAACATTTCTGAACAGGACCGCACAGAACCACGTGAGAAAATCCCTTTAACTATAAGTTATGTTAAAGAAAACTGGCCTCGTGTAATCGAATTAATCAAAACACCGTTTGTACGTATGAGTTTTAAAGGCGGCAAACCTGTGCAGGTTGAAAATGGTGAAATCCTAATAGAATTCAGCTCAAAATTTCATAAAGAAAAGGTTGATACAACCGAAAACACGCTTGAAATCGAAAATGCCATTGCAAAAATTTTTGAAGAACCTGCAAAAGTTAAATACACTGTTGCAGAAGTACAGCTTTCAGCTTCAAAACCAGAGCCTGAATCAGCGGTAGGAAAAATTGATGAGCAAAAACCGGATCTTGCAAATGCAGCTCTGGATATGTTTGGAGGAGAGCTGATTGAGGATTAACCAATAATATCTCTAAAAAAATATTCTTCAAATTTCTTTAAAGCATCTACTACAGTTTGTTGATGTTCAGGAGGAAAGTTAGCTTTTATCATTTCTGCTCTGTTTGAGTTAAAGAAATCTCCCAAAGTATGAGCTTCAAATACATCAATAAAATAAAAATAATCTAAAGGATATGACGATGATATATATGATACTAATATGAAGGCAGGTAAATCACTTATTTTTTCAATATCTTCAATTTGTTGTAAAAGAGATTGAGAAATTCCCTTTTTAGGAGTTAAAGCCTCTATAATTTCTGCTTTTGTAACATGCTCCAAATCCATTCCAAATCCAAGTTGAAATAAAAGCAGCCTTTTTGTTTGATGAACTAATTTATCAGGATCATTTTCACGAAAAGAAGGTGGATTACC
Source organism: Patescibacteria group bacterium (assembly GCA_042577965.1). GTDB lineage: Bacteria > Patescibacteriota > Gracilibacteria > UBA1369 > PNNO01 > JAUVDZ01. Next base: position 1,775 of record JBHPDK010000018.1, on the reverse strand, counting down.
TTGTTCTTCTCGCTCTTCTTTAGTTAAAGTACGATTTTGCCCAGCTTCATCCATTAATGCTATTACATCGGCTCTTGTAATCTCTTTCTCCTCTTCAACAAAATCAAATAAAAGAGCCCTGAATCTTTCAACAGGTACAATTCTATTATTTAAATGACGGCGATTAACTAAAATACTTTGATCATCTTGAGGCACAGTTCTTCGATCAGGATATGAATCAAGTTCAGGATCTAAGCTTCGCGCTTGTGCAGCAGCTAATTGTTCTTCATTTGCCATAAAATAAAGTTTAACAAATAGGACAGAATCCTATATAGTTTTTAGATTTTTGTCAAGTAAGGTTAGGATATTATAAAAATCCGTACCAGTACGGAAGTTCGTATAGTATGCACTTTAGGCCCGGGCCAGGATTTCCCGCCGTGTAAATTTAGATAACTTCCATAACAGCACGACCCCGACAACCACCAGAACCACCTCTATCAGAGCCACGCGCAATAGCATAACAAAACTCTATTCTATGTTCAGAAGAGGAAAAATATGCAAGAGGCATCCTATTATCACACCTTTCACGACGCCTTTTACTAATATCACCAGTGTGATAGTACCTCTTTTTATGTATTGATTCTATTGGACCGTATTGTTCCTTTATTATATCTAATATTGTTAATGTACTATAACCATCTTCTCTCTCTGTATTATCAACAATTTTTTTATTATTTCCGGTTTTCATTGCTTCTCTCAAAGTAAGTTGAAATAACACTGCCATCTCATCAGTATAAATAAGGCGCATACCTCTCTCAGCATATCTTTCAATATAATAATCAGTTCTTTCTTCTAAATTATATGGAGCATCTACTTGTTGTGGATGTACAACGCCATCTACTATGCTTACTCTTACTTTTTCAGCTTTTTCAATTTCATTGAATGGTGAACTACCTTCTCGCATAACATATGCAGGTTTCTGAGGCTTTCTTCTGCTGTAGCCTTTGGCTTTTGTACTTCTATAATGTCTATTACTATTCATAGCACGGATCTTTTCATTAAAACTGATATCCGGAACTATTAACAAAACAGGTTTTTCCATGATTTCACAAATATCTCTCATTTTTTCTTCACTAAATGTCATTAATTTTTCAACAATTTGATCGTATGTAGGAAGTAAAATTTGAGAGTGAATTTCTTTAGCTGTTTTAGCAGCTCTTTGATAACTTTTATAGCTACCCATTTCAATAAGCCTTTCTTGTTCCTTTTTTGACAGGGAAAGATTTTTAATAAATCGCCGATATTTTAGATCAACTCCTTCATTTTCATCTTCAAAAGGTTCTGCTTTTAATTCACTGGCAATGGCTTTTCTTAAGGCTTCTTTATCGTCATCTTCTCTGCTCGCAAGGTCAAGAGCATCCTGAACAGTTATGTTCAGTTTTAGATATCTTTTTCTAGCAATCTCTATTAAACCTAAAGCATCATAGCGTAATTTTGCCTCTAAATTTTCAAATTCAGTACATCTTTTCTGTTGACCTTCAAATCCTTCAGGTAAAGCATTAAATTCTTCCATGAGATAAATATATTTTGAATAAGATGAGACTATACAAAATTCCCATATTTCTGTCAAGACCTATTTAGAAAAATAATTTATTTAATCATTTTCACAAACTCCTTCTCCTCCATCACCTCAACTCCCAATTCCTGCGCCTTTTTCAACTTGCTCCCTGGGCTTTCCCCTACAACCAAATAGTCAGTTTTAGAACTAACCGAACTCTGAACGTGCCCGCCAGCTT
>JBHPDK010000017.1:0-26795 GCA_042577965.1 Patescibacteria group bacterium | reverse complement strand
TTACACAGTCGTACTCTTTGACCTTCTCCAGCTAAATGCTTTTGCATATCTTCCCAATCTTTAGGTTTAAGCCATTGATCTCCTTGCCTTTGTGCTAATTTATCTTTTAATCTTTCTGCTTGTTTCTCTGCTAGCTGTTCAAGAATTTTTGGAATATTTCCATTCATTTCTTCTATAAATCCTTCATCATCTGTTTCTTTAAGACTTTGTACAGCATCCTTAGTATCTGATGCAATATTTTGAGGTTCATTTTGAACTTGTTCAGTTGGCTGGTTAATTTTTGGTTGTTTAATTTCTATAGAACCATACGTCTCTTCTACTGAATCTTTGGATTCTACATCTAAATGATTTCCTCTTGTAATACCAAGAATTTTCAATTGTCCATTTTCCCATTCTACTAGAATAGCATCATCAATTGATACTTGATAGTCTTTACCATTAATTGAAACTGTAAAATTATTTTTATCAATTCCCGCCAAGTTAAAATTTTCGTCATCGCCCAACATAAAATTAAAATTAAGTGAATAACGTCTTTTATTACTTCCTTCTTTTAAATAGAATCCGGTCATATCTTGTACAGCAAATATAGCTAATTTATTTTTATCGATTACACTTAATCCACCTCTTGGCCATTCATCATTTTCAAGGTAATCTCCAAACGTTGCAGGCATTGCATATGCATGTGCAAATTGACCTTCTGCATTTAAATCCCTGGCTATTCGAAGCCAATCTTCATGTTCTAAAGGATTATCTGTACGTCCTTCGAATAGTCTTTCAAAAGCTATTTTAAACTCTTCATTGATCTGTTCTAAATCATTACTACCTTCTTTTTCTACGAAAGCACCAGTATCCCCTTTTGGTTCAGTTGATTTCATTTTTTTTATTTATTTTTACCTAATATTAGCATACCATAAATCGTCAAACCGGTCAATAGAGCTCCTTAGTGACACTACGTCGTACTTGACTATCCGGCTCACTACGTTCACCGCATATTCAAGCAGTGAAGTGCGGATTGGAATTTGTATATCCCCAACCGTCTGACTCACTATATAAAAAGGATATTGGAACTTTTTTCAGTGATTTTTAAGGCTCGCTTAAGTCATTTTGATTGGAATTGAAGTTTATTTCATATAATATCTAGATGAATTACAAATAATTAAGTAGTAATTATGAAAGCAATTGATACAGGTATGGGTGTTGCTTTTGCGAGAGCTATGGGAATGTTATATCCAAAAGAAAAGCGGCTTTTTGAAGATCCATATTGTGAAAAATTATTAACACCTTTTTACAAATTTCTTCTATTTCTCATGCGTTCACCTAAAATATTTGATTTTCTTATGAAATGGGAGAAAAAAAGTACTCCTGGGAAAACGGGTTGGCTGTTTTGCCGTTTCCGTTATATAGATGATGTGTTAAAAGATAATATTGCAAAAAAAGAAATCGAAACAGTGGTTAACTTAGGATCAGGAATGGATTGCCGTGCTTATTATATTCCAGGTGCTTCAAAAATCCGTTACTTTGAAGTGGATCATCCCAAAGTTATAAAAAAGAAAAAAGCTAAAATGAAAAAAATATTAGGGAAGCTTCCAGACCATGTTACTTATGTTCCTGTTGATTTTGAGAAACAAAATCTTGAGGTTGAATTAAAAAAAGCAGGATACAATTTGAACTCTAAGACTCTTTTTATATTGGAAGGAGTTACCCAATATATTTCAAAAGAAGCTAATGATAATACTATGAAATACATCGCGCTAGCTGCTCCTGGTAGTAAAATTGTCTTTACCTACATTCTAAAGAGTCTTATTGAGGATAAAGATCTCAATGATACTGCAAAAAAGGGTATGTATAAATGGTTGGTTAAAGGATTTAAGATGTGGATTTATGGCTTGGATCCGAAAGATATGAGTGATTATCTTTCAAAATATAATCTTTCTCTTATTGAAGATATTGGATCAAGGGAGATGAAGGAACGTTATATAAAAAAGACAAACCTTGGTTTAGACGTATTTGAAATTGAGCGAATAGCTCTGGCTGAGATAAAAAAGTAGAAAGCACTTGGTTGGCGGCTTAAATAAGCCAAAATCGCTGGAGCTCCTTATGGACGCTAAAGCGTACTTAATCATCCGATTCATTTCATTCATCGCATGTTTAAGCAGCGAAGTGCGGACTGGGATTTATTCAGTTTTCTGACCTACAAATCTATAAAATAAAGTATCAAAAGCAAGTTTAACATCTTTTTCTTCAACGTAAAGAATCACTTCGGTAAATGTCGAAGAAAGCTCGATAACATTAATTCCTTGTAGAGTCAGTTGTTGGAAAAGAACATAAAGAATACCGGGATAATCATAATATTTTTCATTAAAAGAAACACTAATTGCTGAAACTCCTTTATTAATATATTTAGGTTTTTCATCAATAGTTTTATCGATTAAATCAAAATACCTACCTTCAGTAACCAATGTAATTTCTTTATTACTTTCGGTTATATTAATATAGCCATTCTTTTTTTTAATTAATTCGTGCAGTTTTGAAGTATTCTTCTGGTTTGATTCAGTTTTATTGTAAGTAACAGTTAATAAATTTGAAGAAATATTAATACTATCTAAAATAAAATCTTTTGTTTGAGGCATTATTTTTGTATATACCTTTTGTAATCTAGATAAATTCATAACTAGAGCTGTCGTTTTAATTTCCTTTTTGGTTCTACACTCAACAATCGGTTTAATAAATTTTGCCAGTTGTGTGAGATTCAATAATCGATGTGCAAATCCAAATTGTAAATAAGGATTACTTTGGATTATTTCTTTCAAGCTATTTGAGATATTAATCATGGCTATTTTGTTATATTTACAACATTTTATTTATTTTTTTAACATTTTTATATACTTATTTTACAATATCCTAAGGATTGTGTAAAGGTGTTCTCTGTTTATTATTAATCCAAAATATTATGGAATTAAAACAACCATTAACAGAAGAAATCTTTGATCCGCAACATTTATGCAATGAAGATCTATCATTACTCCGACAAATGCATAGAGCCAAAGATGCAGGAGTTGATGATGCAATTTATGATGATCCAATTGAAAGGGGTTTATTAAATGCAAGAATTCTAAATACAATTAATTTTAGAATTATTGAACCTGGTTATGATCTTAGTGAAGTCGATAGGTATCAAATAATTCAAGAACTACTTATTCGATTTAGATATTTGCAATCAGTTGACAGGAATGATTCAAGATGTTCTTTAATTCGAACTACCCTTGAAAATTCGGATGATAGTATTTTAAGAAGTATTATTGCAATGGAAAAAGCAGGTCATGAGCCATGTGTCTTTCAAGAAACTGAACGTGGTTTTTATATTGGTTCAGCTGTAAAAGAAACACCAGAAAATGAAAGAAACTGTGTCTTAAATCAAACTCAAAGAGAGGATATACCAAGTTGTGATTCTAATAGTAAAAGTGCTATAGAGATGGCAGATGAAATGGGTGTTAGAATCATGACTTTAAAAGAATATTCTCATTTAAGAAAAAATTGTGGTCAAAGTAGAAATTTTGACTTTGAAGGTGAGACATGGCTTGTGGAGTACAATCACAGAAATTTCAGAAAAAAAAGAATCGATCATTGGGCTGCAAACGGTTATCCAGTTTCTCATAAGTTCAACTTACAAAAAAGAGCAAGACGTAGCAATCCTAGAGGAGTACATGAAATCTCCGGGACTGTACCATCTCCTCACAGAGGTTGGAGAGGATCAATGTTTGTTGAATGGAAAACATCTTAATTATTACTAACTTAAATATCATGAATGAACAAATTAAAGGGGCTGAATCAGATCAGCTAAAAAAAATAGCAGATGAAATAGGTTATTTACTTAACCTAGGCTTGGTTGACTTCGATGATGAAACACCATTTAGTTCAGATGAACAATGGGCTGCTGCGATGGTAGAAAACTTCTACCCTTACCTAGATAAAGCTGAAGATATCACCGAATTCAATCAACGTTTAGGCAAAGTATTGGATTGTATTTGGAGGGCAAATGGAGAGAACTATAGGCATTCTATGGATAAATTTCTATTAGCGTTAAATCTAAAACAGCGTTGTGAAATAACTCAAGAACCATTAGAAATTAGGCAAACAATTGATGAAGTAGCGATGAATGCACAACAAGCTACTTTAGTACTTGAAAGAAGTAATACAATCCAAGAAGTTTTCTCAGCTATATGTAAATATCCTGAAGATATAATTGGACCTGAGCAAAGATTAATCCCTCGTAAAGAAGTAGCTACGTTTCTAAATCGACTGGGGAATCTTCACAAATTAAATAAATCAGAAATAAGATCATTAATTTCGATAATTGAACATCAATTAGAACTTTGGAAAGGAAAACGAGCTAAAGCAGAAAGGGGAAAATTTGAAAATGATGTTTTAGATAAACATAGCACTTTAAGGTATTCAGCTGATGTATGTAGAGATTATGTTGAATACTATGAATTAGTTATAAAAGTGCTAGAAGAGGACCATATTTCTTGTCTTCAATAATTATTATTAACCAAATATATTATGGAAAATCACAGTACTAATACAGAAACATTTCGATATCATAGATCAGGTGAAATTCTAGCTCATTATAGAGACAGAATCTCAGATGAACTTATTTATCGTTATATGCGAGAAACTCGTGGCATAAATCCTGAGGAAGTATTCGATATTGGTCACTTGCCAAGTATAGTAAGATTAGATGTTAGAAGAATTATTCTCGAACAAGTTCTATGTGACGATATTTATCCAATGTGTGATGATCCTATAGAGCGGGGTTTGATATATTCTTATCTATTAAACTCATTTTCTACAGAGGATTATCTATACAATTACGAAGAAATAAACGGTCTTACTCACAGTGATCCAATAAATCAAGTTCTTCATGAATTGGGAAAAAAAATTAATCACTTACTATGTTTTAATGAAAGGAAAAGGGATGGATTGATAATTACTAAATCTGATTGGGCTACAATGCTAGTTGAAAAATTTTATCCTTTTTTAGCCTCAATAAGAGATAAAGAGGAACTTGAAAATGCAATTTCACAAATAGATTTCATTTTAGATAGAAATAATCAAGGACACTTAGATGATGGTGCTGAAACTCAATATGCAAGAATATATTTTTATGAAGCACTTTTTACAAAAATACTTGATGCTCATTCGGAAGAACAAGGAATCGACAAAGAAAGAATACATAATATTGCAGACGAAATTGGAGATACTATAAAAATAGATTCTTTTGGTGATAGATCAAATGAAGAAAATTGTAGGGCATGGGCAGAAATGATTGCAGATAAATTTATTCCTGTTTTACAAGATGTGAAAAATGAAAGAGATATCTTTTTCACATTAATACATATAAAAAGTGCTATTCTCGATCGAAATAAAGGTAGTTATGAAGAGAGAAATAACGCATTGTTATATGTATATCAAGAGCTTGCTTTAAGATTATTCCAGATTACAATGCTTAACACTCCTCGTAATCATTGTTAATAATTGACATCCTTATTATTATAACTGATAAAATATGATAGAAGATCCATTAGAAAAATTCGAAATTGAGCTAACTGATGAAGCAATTGATGCGATAATAAAACCTGAATACTTATGGGGGCAGATTACTTTTATTCTTGCTGAAACTCGCTGCGGAACATTTAATGTTCTAATAAAACCAGCTGGATCTCATCCTGATGTTGCAGATTATTACGATGTAGATTTTAAGGCAGTTTGGGGAGGAGGTTATGTAAGAATTACTAAAGATAAAGTATTCTTTGAAGAAACGTCAGGATCATTTGGTGGAATCCCAAATATTGTAGGAAGAAGAATTTGCGAATCTGTACAAGAAAGAATTGGAGATAGTAAAGAAGTAGTTAATATACTTTATAATGGTGATGATAACAATGGAGATAAATGGGGAATAGATTTCGTCTATTATTAGACTTTTTGACTATAAAAAAGCTGTTTTTCAAGGGATTGGAGCTCCTTAGTAAACGAAGTGCGAACTGGGAATATAGTTCCGCATTGAACAACATTAGAACTTTTCTCAGTGATTTCAAGGTTCTTCATCTTAGCAATATGGTTTTTCACTTCCATTAACTACTCGAGAACATTCCTTTTCATCTGTCCACAGCAAGATGCTTGACGTGGCGGAACTTCTTTTGTTACGCTATGTCCGTGTTCCTTATCAATAACCCAATCATATGTCTGAAACACAACCCATCTCAGTTCAAACTGCTGCAAAACAGCTCAAATGTACGCCTCATTATATCAGAAAACTCCTGCGGGAAAATAAGATCACAGGAGGCAAAATAAGTGGTAGTCGCCATCTCCACGTCTATCCAGCGAGTCTTGAAAAATTCAAAAATACTGAAGATTACAGTAATGACATCAAACAATTAAGACAGGATATCCCTATAACCATCATGGATGCAGTTCAAGATCTTGAAGCATACTTTAAAACTGATCTAATCGCACATGTATCTGCTATTGGAGCACCTATGACAAGTATCACTCACGACGATTGCATCATCCTCGATGACCTCCTTAATAGCCTTGAACCGGAACATAAAGGAACTGACGGGAAAAAATTCAACAAAATTACACTTTTTCTTCATAGTGGAGGCGGGATATTGGAGGCAGCTATTAAGTTTGTAGATATTATTAATCATTACGCAAATCACTTCGATGTCATCGTCCCAATGATGGCGAAAAGTGCAGCCACTCTCATAAGCTTATCGGCAGAAAATCTATACATGACTCCTGTAACAGAACTCGGCCCAGTAGATCCTATAGTTCAAAGTCCAACTAACCCAAATATTCAAGTCCCTGCAAGATCAATAAATGACCTCATCAAATCCTATTCACGGGAGCAAAAAGCGTCTAAAACCGATGAACGTACAGAAGTTGAAAAAATGCTTCTCAAAAAAATTGAAGAACTTGATATCTACGTTTTGGGGAATTATGAAAGCGCACTTGTCTTTTCAAAAGATCAAATTCGAGAACGTCTTAGCACAAAAATAACAAATCCTAGTACCTTAGAAAATGCAGTCCATGAGTTCACAGAAAAACATCCATCACATTCATTTCCAATAACCCCGCATATATTGCAAGAATTCGGCATTGGAACATTGATAGAAGAAGAGAAAATGAATGCCGTCAAGACATTGCTGGCTGTTTATCAGTCGTTCATGGCAGGAAACAAAATTGTAAAAACAACCGGAAACCGTAACATGAATCGCAATGTGGTTCTTCAGGCAGCAAATAACAATGTTCAAGTACCCACAAAAACAGCAATTTAACTCCTATGAAGGAAATGTAAATCGCCAAATAATGGCTTGCTGGAGCTCCTTATGGAACGACGTGCGAACTGGGATGAGCATTTAATATTTATTCGAACTTCTGCAAGAATCTAACCATTTAGTTAATTCTTGTAAAAATATTCTTCTATCTTTTTTAACATTTTCTGGAAATTTATTTATTTCTTCCTTTTTTGAACTAATTGGATCATCTACTTCAAATATTTTTTCACCTTCAGCAACACACAAATCCATATTCGATTCACCGTCCCAATTCTCATTAATTGGAAATCCGAGCCCCTTTAGAGGCTTATCCCAAGTTGCGTCTACAGTTAACCATTTTTCATCAACTAATATTTTTATAAAGTTATGCGGATCTGAAATTTCTGTTCTTTTAAGTATTTCTTTAATATTTTCAGGATAATTTACATTAAGATCGTTAAAAGTATGCATTACAATAAAATCTTTTACTTCTACTCCAATTTCTATAAATAGCTTTTTTAAAAGTTCATGTTTGCCAGAACAAGTACCTTTATTCATTTTCAATACATCATCAGGATTTCTAGATCCAATATCACCATAAGGAATATCTCTGACCTTTTCGAACAACGATATTATTTTTTCCTTTAAATTTTTATCCATACAAACATTATAACATGAGAATATAAATAGCTTAAACAAGCCATTTCTCAAGGTCTTGGAGCTCCTTAGTGAACGAAGTGCGAACTGAAAATGTGGTTCAATATTCTTTATTTATATAGTACTTTTAGCTTCCTCAACAATTTATCATTTTCTAAGAGATCTACTGTGTCAGTTAATTGATTTACAGAACCAATGTTGGCAGAGATCCTTTTGATTGCAGGTTCTTTAATCTTTTTCTTTAATTCGTTTGCAAAAACATCTCCACGAATCACCTTGTATGGTCGTCCATGAAAGCTTGAAATCCGTGCTGCAAATGGTTTAGTTAATTTGAGCCTATTGTGCATTTGAACTAGGATTTTGTATGTCTGCGCAAAATGCTTCTCACGTTCCTTCCATTTACTTGAATTAAGAACATTACTTAGGTGAAGAGATAACTTCTTTGCACATTTCAATTTTGAGAACGCTGTTCCAAACCATTTACTGTACGGTGAATACTCTTTTTCCATTAAGAAGCAAAGTTTCATGATTGATTGCACAAGACGAGCAGCAATAATACTTGATCCAATTTCATCTTTGACATCTCCACAACGGCCTACAAATGGCTCTTCTTGGCTTATTTTTGCCCATTCCGATGCAAGCAAATACAGCCATACATCTTTTGGGTAGTAACCAATTTTATTGAGGGCTTTCTTAAGTCCTACCTTATCATGAAAAATTTTACCACTCTGTAAACTTCCTAATTTTTGCTCTGAGAGCGTTAGCCAATCATATATAGTCAATTTTTTATAGGGATTGATTCCTAAGTAGTTTTGAAAATACTCTTTTATTGTTGTAATACCTACTCGATGATTTATTGGCTCTCCTTTTTTAGTTTCAATAAGCATTTGCACATTTAACTCATCTGGATCGCTAAAATTGGTAGAATAGCCTTTAAATTTGGGAGGAAGATTTGTGCTAAGAAAACTTGAGATTCTTTTCCTATGCCTAATATCTTCTGAGGATATAAATATAATAACTCTTGGACCCCAATGATGATCGGCGGACATAGGAGTATCAAATCCAAGAACTTCGGAACCAGATCCAATGAGTGCTGCTGAGTACTTCAAACCATGAAACTCTGTTTCAATAAGATCTTTTACCACTTCTTTATAAAATTGCTCACTCAGTTGCAATCCAGGAATAAATTTTGCCATATTGATAAAATGAAGGTCTTGCTTAACTTTATTTTAGCATATATCGCTATTGGCTTAAGCAAGCCACTTCTCAAGTGCTGGAGCTCCTTATGGAACGAAGTGCGAACTGGGAAATTAGTGTTTTTCACTTAGAAACCTCTTAATATTTGAGTACCTACATAAAAGTTGATAAGCTATGGGTAAATTATTTTATCCTTAATAATAATTTTATGACAAATCACGGAACATTTATATGGAATGAACTAGATACTCCTGACCAAGAAAAATGTGGAGACTTTTACTGCAAACTTATTGGCTGGACCAAGAAAGAAATAGATGCAGGTCCGATGGGTATTTATACCACCTTCCAACAAGATGGAAAAGATGTTGCAGGAATGATGAATCCGACAGGTCCGATTGATAAACCAAGATGGAGCGCATATATCTCTGTGGATAATATTGATGAATGTACTTCAAAAGTAGAAGACCTTGGAGGAAAAGTTATTGTAAAGCCACATAACATACCCGATGTTGGTCGTGTTTGTATGATTTCAGATCCTTCAGGAGCAATAATCTGCTTAATGACTCCATCCAAATAATAGCTCAAACAAGCTGTTTCCCGAGGCCTTGGAGCTCCTTAGTGACGCTAAAGCGTACTTAATCATCCGATTCGCTTTGCTCATACGCATGCTTAAGCAGCGAAGTGCGAACTGGGATCAGTATTATATTGAACGTAAAATATCTTCAAAATTTCTGATTCTTTTAATATCTTTCTCGTCTTTTAGTTCTTTATTAACAACTTCATCTAAATATTGTTCAACAATTTCTGAATAATTTTCATTTGAATATTCAGGCAAGCTTCCAATTTTCATTGAAATCCTTGCAGTATTGTAACGAGAGCCGTTATTTAATGGGATATATGTGGAAATTATATAACTTCCACCTGAATCCCATTGCCAGTGGCTATCCATTATGTAAATAACATTCTCTTCATTATCATCAGATAGTATTTTGTAATATTTGCAATGCGCCTGATTAGAGCAAAGCTTAAATAATTCATCATGCGATGGATAGTAATAATAAGGGACTCCGTGGGCTTCATAGACTTGATAATCATCTGTTACAGCATCAATTATAAAACTCCCCCTTCCGCAATTAATACTTAATCTATATCCATTCGGAACTTCATCGGCTATTGGTCTAATTTTTGATATATCAATTTCTTTTTCGATACAACTATCAAAAATTCCGGGATATTCAAATTCTATCTGAAGTGCTTTTGATAAAACCCTCCTATCATATTTATAAATTTTTTGTAAAACAGTGATATTATCCAAATTTTCTCTACTATAACCAATAAGTTTTGCAAATGTTTCATGTTCCTTAGTCAATTCTTCTTCGTCAATCACAAGACCACCATAATAAATGTTATTTTTATCACGTGCATACAAATCTGTTAGTGGCTCAAAAGTACTAACATCAGCTCCTTCAACTGTAAAAAGTTTATAATTTGGACCTGGCATAGCATATGTCTCTCTTGGATCATGACTGTGATAAACCGTATTATTATAACGAGTGTATCCGTTTCCTAAATATTCAAATATTTCTGGATCAATATTTTCAAGTTTTTCGTCAATTAAGTAAACTCCATTTTTATCTTTGCTATAAACACATTCACGATCAATCAACTTAAAAGTGGATGGATCTCTTCCCAATATTTCAGATGAATTTTTCCAAACAGTATTTTCGTCTCTTCCATAATTAGCGCAATACCTATAACTAATTTCATGATTAATAATTTCAAAAGTGTTTGGATCTGCATCTTCTAAAACAAGATCTCTAAAATAAACCCTATCTTTATCTTTTTCATATCCGTTTTCTAAAACAATAAATGTATCTGGATCGCTGTTTTCTATAGTTTTGTCTATCCAATATGCACTATTTCCATCTTTACTATATCCGTCACCAATCACTTCAAAAGTACTTGGATCGGCACTTTCAATAATTCTTCTTTGATTTTTCGTAGGAATATTACTAATGTAATATGCTGCGTCCTCATCTATATAATATTCGTCTTCTGCATAAACACCTCCCTCAATCGTTTTAGGATTATTTGAAAACTCCCCACATCCTCCAAAAAGAAAAATGGAAAACACTAATATTAAAAAAGCAACTACAGTATTTGTAAGATTTCTCATAATTCTAAAATAAATCTAAATATAGTGTAACGATAAAATTTGAGTTAATCAAACTATTCGCAAAGGACGTTTTTTCGCTCTTGCTAGCCAATAATCCTTGGAGCTCCTTATGGAACGACGTGCGGACTGGGATGATCACATCTTATCAATCATTTCTAAACTAATTTCATCCAATCGATCAACAATCACATCAGCACCTACAAATTTTTTATTATCTTTGTTGCTATATGGATCAGGACAAATGATGCACTTCATACCTGCTGACTTCGCCGCTTGTAAACCAGCTAGTGAATCCTCAATAACTAAACAATACTCAGGTTCAACTTTCATTATTTTAGCAGTATGCAAAAATATTTCAGGATGCGGCTTCTCTTTATCCAGATCAACATCAGAAATTAAATGTTCAAATTTTGGTCTCAAATCAAATTTATCCACAGAAAGTTCAATTGATTCTATCCTGGATGATGATGCAATAGCCATTCTATAGTTTCCTTCTAACAATCTGAGTAAACTTAAGGCACCAGGTTTTAATTCTAGTTTAGTTTTAATCAAACGATCATAGATTTCCTTTTTTCTGGCTCTAATTTTTTCAGAATCTAAAGATAAATTATGCATTTCAACCCATTTTTTTGGTGACATTCCTCCATGAATCCACTCCTTGTGCCAATCTTTTTCATTTATAGGATAACCTTTTTCTGAAAAAGCCTGATTAAACGCCTCATACTGCAAAGGCTGGGAATCAATCAGTAAACCATCAAGATCAAATATAATTATTTTTATCATATTTTGATTATAGCAAACTCGCAATATTCCGTTAGGGGTGCTTGAATGAATGGCTTGCAGAAGTGTCGTGGAGCGGGTAACGGGAATTGAACCCGTGTTTACTGATTGGCAACCAGTCGTAATAGCCACTATACTATACCCGCCTGTTTTTGATTTCGCTTCGCTCGCTATCGCTCGCTCCAAACAGCTTCACTTCGTTCCGCTGTGGCTTCCAAATTATAGCGAACACTCGAAAAATTACAACATTTAAAGTACACTGGAAATATGAAAAAAACATTCATAACAATATGTACTCTTCTTGCTTTTACGCAGTCTGCTCTGGCAAATTCGCCTATTAATCTGCCAACTGAAATTCTGCAGGGCAGCACACTTAAAATTGATATTCCAAAACACAATATTAGTGAAGTTTCAGGTAGTTTTGACGGAAAAAGCATTAATTTTTATGAGATTGAGCGAAAACCAAATTGGGATGAACCGATTAGTAGAGGTGAATTTCTAAAACTCCTTATTGATAATTATGATTTAGAGCCAGTTATCGTAACTGCACCGCGAATCTTCCCTGATGTTCCTGAAGATCATGAATTTTTTGATTATATTCAAAAAGCGCAATTACGTGGCATTATTCATGGTTATGAGGACGGCACTTTTGGGCCTTATGACACAATCACACGCGCTCAAATCGCTAAAATTCTTGTAAAGTCACTTGAACCAAAACAGATCATTTATGATGTTCCTGAATTTCCTGATGTTTCACCAGAAGACTGGCATTATGATTATATTCATGAGGCCGCAGGGGCACGCTATTTTCAGGGATATCCTGATGGAACAATGAAGCCAAACCGGCCAATTAATTTTAATGAAGCTGAGATTGTTATAAAACGCGCAGTTGTTCCTCAGGAATTCAAAGGAATCGACACCAAAAACTACTATCGCGGATTTGTTGGAGTGCATCGATTAACTGAAACAGGCACAAAAATCCTAAAAATAATCACAGATACAAATCATGACTTCCCTATCAATGTAATAAAACGGGATGTTCCTGTTCAATCTTTCACTCTTCCTGAATCTAAAACTGTGCTTTTTGCATCAGATAAAATTGATAACACCTGGAATCAAATAAACGGTGCTAAGGCAAATCCGAATCCAGAGCAGTTATGGGAGGGTGATTTTATTGTACCAGCTGCTGGTACCCTCTCTTTAGGATTTGGAGATCAGCTTTATATTAACGGCAATTATTCAGGCTCTCATTTTGGGCTTGATTATGCGAATATTGAAGGTGCGCCGATTTTTGCATCCAATAATGGAATTGTGACATTGGCTGAAGAAACTATGTCGTACGGCAACACAATTGTGATTGATCATGGCCACAATGTGTTCACGATGTATCTTCATATGGATAAACTCAATGTCGAAAAAGGTCAGAATGTAGATAAAGGCGACATCATCGGGCTTATGGGCTCAACTGGCATTGCAACAGGTTCACACCTCCACTTTACTGTATTTGTTGGAGATATAATTGTTGATAATTATGAGTGGTACGAAAATACCTTTTAAATTACTTCTTTTTATCCTCGCCTGATTTTGGCAATACTGCTTTCATCGATAAGTTGTATCTACCTTGAGAATCAACTTCCATTAATTTAACTTTTACTTTATCTCCAATTTTAAGCTTATCTTCAACTTTCTCCACTCTTTCATTTGAGATTTGAGAAATATGAACTAATCCGTCTTTTCCTGGAGCAAATTGAACAAATGCACCAAAGTCCATAATTTTAACAACTTCACCTTCAAATATATCACCAGCTTTTGGCACATAAGTGATTTGTTCAATCTTTTTTATTGCGCCACTACCTTTTTCCTGATCCGGAGCTGTAACAACAATGTTTCCGTCATCATCAATATCAATTTGAACATCCCATTCTTTAGTAATGCCTTGAATAGTCTCACCACCTTTACCAATAACATCACGTATTTGATCAGGATCAATCTTTAAATTCATAATTAAAGGTGCATAATCTGACATTTTTTCGCGAGGAGAAGGAATTGCCTGACTCATTGCATTCATAACCTGCGCTCTTGCTTCATTTGCACGGCTTAATGCTTCACGCATAAGCTCTAACGAAAGCCCTTTAATCTTAATATCCATTTGAAGCGCTGTAATACCTTTTGTAGTACCTGCAACCTTAAAATCCATATCACCGGCAAAATCTTCCATTCCCTGAATATCGCTAAGGATTTTATATTTACCTTCACCATCTGTTACAAGGCCCATTGCAATCGCTGACACATGGCTCTTAATCGGAACTCCTGCTGCCATTAGCGAAAGCGAAGATCCGCATACAGAAGCCATTGAACTAGAACCATTACAAGTTAAAATTTCTGATTCCAAAACCATTGTGTATGGGAAGTCCTCTACATCCGGTAAAACTGGGACTAAAGCTCTTTCAGCTAATGCTCCGTGTCCAATTTCACGTCTTCCTGGCCCACGAATAGGTCTAACTTCACCCACAGAATAACTTGGGAAGTTATAAAAGTGCATGTAGCGTTTCTGGATATCCAGCTCCATTGTATCAATAATCATTGCATCACCTGGGCCGCCAAGAGTAGTAATTGTAAGCGCCTGAGTTTCACCTCTTTGAAATAATGCGCTGCCATGAGTTCTTGGAAGAAGGTCAAGTTTACAATTTAGCGAGCGGATTTCATCAACCTTGCGTCCGTCAATTCTTTCTTCTTTTTCAAGAATGTTCTTACGCATGTTCTTTTCAATCATTTTATTCAAAGCTTCCATTAGATCACCTTCTTTGTACTTTTCTTCTTCAATTTCTGCTGCAAATTTCTCTTTAATTTTGTCTTCAATTTCATGGATTGAATGCTTGATTTCCTTTTTAGTAACACCTTTTACAGTGTTCAGCATATCCTGCGTAACAAAATCAGCAACTGCATTCACAGCTTCTTCATCAGGTGCACTTATAATTGGTTCAATTTTTTCGTCAGTTGCATACTCTGCTGCGAATTTATTCTGTAATTCACAAAGCTCCTTAATATGCTTGTGAGCAAATTCTAAAGCTTTAACCATCATTTCGTTATCAACTTCTTTTGCTCCTGCTTCAACCATAGTGATTGCATCCTGCGTACCTGCAACAACTAAATCCAAATCACCTTCTGCAACCTGTTCATAAGTAGGATTTAAAATCAGTTCACCTTCAACAATCCCAACTCTCACACCAGCAATAGGCCCTTCAAAGGGCATTCCGCTAACCATAAGCGCACATGATGCTGCTGTAATAGCAAGAGGGCCCGGGCTAACTTCCATGTCAGCTGACATAACAGTACAAACAATTTGAGTGTCATTTGTTGTACCTTTTGGAAATAAAGGACGAATCGGACGATCAATCATTCGACTATTTAAAATAGCGTTTTCACTTGGACGCCCTCCTCTTTTAATAAATCTTGAGCCGCTAATCTTACCTGCAGCATAAAACTTCTCCTGATATTCACATTGTAATGGGAAAAAGTCAGTTCCTTCGCGAGCGCCGCCCATTGTTGCAGCTGCTAAAATTTTTGTGTCTCCAAGCGACACCATTGCTGATCCATTAGCCTGCGTAGCTAATTCACCGGTTTCGATTGTGAACTTTCGACCGGCTAGATCCATTGAAAAATCTTTTGATTCCATAGAAAAAATGGTTAATTTTTAGGTCTCTATGGAATCCTTTCGGCCTAAGGAACAAGTTTCAAAATTATAGTTTATAACTCTGGAACCTGTAACTTAGAGCTTTAAAAATCCCTATTAGAGATATATGATTATTTTCTTAATTTCAATTTAGTAATCAATCCTTCGTAATCCTCCTTACTATTAAGTCTTAAATAATTCAAAAGTTTCCTTCTTTTACCAACCATACCTAAAAGCCCTCTACGAGAATGATTATCTTTAGGATGAGTTGTTAAGTGATCCTGAACTTCCTGAATTCTTTTAGAAAGGATCGCAACTTGTACCTCAGGTGACCCAGTATCTTTTGTGTGCTTTGAATGTTTAGTTATAAGTTTCTTTTTCTGAGCGCGTTTCATAGTGCTTTTAAATGTTAAGAAAGTAAGGTCCTATCCTCTTAAGAGTCGCAAAGGGCTCAAAAAAAGACAGGCATATTTAAGACGTAAGTAAATTTACCAGAATACTGACAATTTGGCAAGGGTATTTTGAAGTAAATCGCGAGATTTGGGATTCCCCCCAGGGGGAAAGTTCGTCTTAGGTAGTACCACTATCAAATTTGCTGTCTTTTTGCTATACATTTTGATAGCGAACTTTTTGGTGTATAATTCAAACATGAATCTACGTAAAGACAAGAAACAAAAAAATGTGTTCTGGTTCGGACTTGTAAGCTATTTTACTGACTTTTCAAGTGAAATGCTTATGCCGATTCTACCAATCTTTTATGAATCTCTTGGCATAAACAAGGCATTTATCGGTATTATTGAAGGTGTGGCTGAAAGCTTTTCGAGCTTTATGAAGCTTGTTTCTGGTTATTTATCAGACAAATTAAAAAAACGTAAAATATTTATTGTTATAGGTTACGCAATACCAGCTTTTATGAAGCCGTTTTTTGTTTTTGCTTCAGGATGGGTACATATTTTCTTTATAAGAATTGTTGAAAGAAGCGGGAAAGGCCTTCGTGATCCTCCGCGCGATGCATTATTAGCTGCTTCGGCTGCTGAAAATCATCTAGGAAGTGCTTTTGGATTGCAGAGAATGATGGACACTTTAGGTGCAGTTTCAGGTGTTATTCTACTTGCAATTATTTTATATTTTGTACCGGGCACACTTAAACCTTTGTTTCTAATTGCATTTATTCCAGGATTTATCTCGTTTTTACTGGCTTCTTTTAAAGTAAAAGAAGATAAAAAATTAAAAGAAAAAACGCATAAAATTAGACTTCGAGAACTTACACATTTACCAAAAGCTTATAAATTCTTCCTGATTCCAACATTTATTTTTGCTATCGGAAACATGAGTTATGCGTTTTTTATACTAAGGGCTGCAAATCTTGGCCTATCACTCGCATTAATACCTGTAGTTTATTTAATCTACACAATCACATATGCTGCTTTTGCTCTGCCTGCAGGCAATTTATCGGATAAAATAGGTAAAATTCCAACTTTGATATTTGGGAATTTATTCTTTTTAGGAGCCTGTTTATTATTTATTTTTAACATACCCTTTGTTTTTGTATGGATTGCATTTATTTTATACGGGCTTTTTTATGCATTTAATATAGGAGCTTCAAAAGCATTTATAACTCAAATAGTGCCGGAAAATTACAGTGCTTCAGCAATTGGAATTCACCATTTTATATTAGGGATATGCGCTTTACCTGCAAGTATAGTTGTTGGATTTTTATGGGATATCGTAGGGCCTGAAGTTGCTTTTTCGTACAGCGCAATATTAACACTGCTTTCAACAGTGGTATATATTGCAATGTTCAGAATTTTTAGAAACCAGGCACGTTAATTAAAGGTGTTGAATTGCTTGGAAGAATTCCCCATTGTACAGCTGGTCCTAATTTGTTAACGAATTCCAATTGAATTACTTCTGGATTGCTTCGAAGTGCTTCACCTTTTAACCTGATTGCCTGTGCTTCAGCCTCAGCTTCAATAATAAGCTTTTCTTTAAGCTCAGTTGCCTGTTCTTTTTGATACTGTGCAGTTTTAATTCGCTGCCTTGCCACCTCTTTTTCTTCAACAGCATTAGCAAAATCAACTGAATAAGTTATGTTTCGAAGCACAACTTCCTCAAGGACAATATCATGTTTACCATAAGCTACCTCTAAACCTTTATTCATTTCATTAACTATGTCTGTACGCATTTCAGATACTAAATCAAGTGCATTAAATCTGGCAATTACCTCACGAATAATCTCTCTACAGCGTGGTCTGACAATTTTTGTTCTATATTGTGCTTCTGTTCCTAAACTACGTTTAATATTATCTGCTTCATTTTTATCTATATGATAAAGAATTGTTGCATCCACCCATATAACCTGCCCATCCTTAGATCTACTCTCAATACTATCATCACTTTCTTTTTCACCTTCACCATGAGCAATACTCATTGTGTATTCCTGAGTTCTTGCATCCATTACTGTTGCCTGCTGCCAAAATGGAATCTTCAAATGCAAACCTTCATCAAGTTCTTCTTCCAATACTCCTCTTCCCTGATCAAAAATCACACCAACATGCCCTGCTTTTACTGATACAAATCCATCAAGAATAATTAAAACAACTACTACAGCTATTATTGCAGGCAAAATTAATTGAATTTTATTTGCCTGTAAAAAGCGCTGTTTTACTTCAACAACTTTTGAAATCATATTTTTTAGGTTATTAATACTATCCGAGTGCTTTATCAAGACGCTCTTTAAGAACTTCTTTAGATTGGAATCCAATCATTTTATCAACTTCCTGTCCGTCTTTAAAAAGAATAAGAGTTGGAATGCTTTGAACCCCGAATTCTCCTGCAATAGCACTGCTTTCATCAACATCAAGCTTTCCTATCTTTGCTTTGCCTTCATATTCAGTTGCAAGCTCTTCAATTACAGGTGCAAGCATCTTACAGGGACCACACCAGGTAGCAAAAAAGTCCACTAAAACAACGCCTTCTTTAATCTCATCTTTAAAGTTGTCATCTGTGAATTGTGCTTCAGCCATACAAGCATAGGTTAAATACTAAATCAGTAGGTAATTTTACACTAAGAATTTCGTAAATGAAAGATTAGTTTGGTTTTATATGTCGAGCAGCTTTATCCAAGATTAAATCTCTAATATGAGCTCCCTCAGCCTTTAATCCTTGAGGCAATACTCGTGTATCCTCAAAATATGGCGGCAGAGTGCTAAATAATATAAGTACGCTTCTACGTATTTCTGTAAGTATTTCTTCAGATAATTCAAATTCATTAGAATCCCAAATTTTTTCTAATTCTTTATCTAATATTTGACCAATTGTTCGGCCTCCCTTCCTATTGAAATCACGGAGATTCATGTCGATATAATTATTACTAAGACGATAACTATATCATGATATCATAA
This sequence comes from Patescibacteria group bacterium, assembly GCA_042577965.1. Lineage (GTDB taxonomy): Bacteria > Patescibacteriota > Gracilibacteria > UBA1369 > PNNO01 > JAUVDZ01. Next base: position 7,592 of record JBHPDK010000017.1, on the reverse strand, counting down.
AAAGTCAAGTAAAGTTACTTTAATTCAGCTTTTCCATATATATCTGTAATCCTTTTATCCCAGTCAACTTCGTTAAAAGGTGTGAGACGGCCAACGTATGAACGCCTGAGCAAACGCAAATAAGGTAATTTTCGTAAAGCAAATCTGTAGATGCTTCGGCGCAACTCACGTTTATCTTTATAAAAAGGAGTTGTTACGAACTTTAGCTTCAACAAAGCCTGATTAACTTCAAGTAATTTTTCGTGAACTTTTTCTTGCGGCTCGCCTTTTTCCATAATTATCTTAAAAAAGTATGCACCTCTGTAGCCACCATTGGTAATAATGGCAACAACTATGTTTTTATCTGGGATTCCCATGAAAAACCAGGTTGAAAAAGGGCTTTCTAAACCTTTTGGTTGATGCTTTGGAGGTTCAGGCGAAATTCCAAGATATATATGATCAGGATCAGCAAGTTTTTCAAAATATTCATAGTGTTTTTTTGCTAAATCATCATAAAGCACTATTTCTTTCATGCTTTCTAACAATTTTTCATCAATTTTCTTAATATCCTTAGTACTAACAGCTTTTCCGCGCTTCATTTTGTAGCCGAGTTTAATTAAAGTAGCTGAATCAAACTCAAGTAAAATATCTTTTAATTTATCAATTGTGTCCTGATACATCTTTTGTTGGACTTCTTCCAGTTTACTCTTGAATTCTTCAAAAGCAGTACCGAGTTTTTTAAAATGGATTACAAATCCCTGATCTAAAAACATGTGAATTTCATAAAACTCGTCATCAATATCAACACGCTTTAAAAAATTAAGTGAAATACTAAATGCATCGCGTTCATAAGGCACAAGCACAACACTTCTGTCATATAGCTGAATTTTGGCATGACCGCGGCTTAAACTCTTTTCATATTTACTAAAAATCTCATAATCCCCTTCAAATTCAGCTGTAAATTCGCCATCTGTCATAAAAAGAGCTTTTAACAAAAATTCGTTTCGTGCCTGAACAAAATCATGCAAAAAATCTGTAAATAAATTTGCAAAATTAGATAAATTGTATTTATCTTTAGAAACAGTGGTGAAATTAACATACTGCTCTTTTACACGCCAATCTTTCATATCAGCAAAACTAATAGATTCGCCAATATCAGTAGCTCCTTTACCTTTAAGCTGAAATCCATCTTTGCTTAAGATAATTTCGCCTTCTTTTTCAAGAAGAAGTTTACCTGCGTGGTTCTGCTTTTTATATTTAAGATTGTAAATCATAGCCTTTGGAAAAAGCTTCGACAACTTTTATAAAATAAGGGGAAAGCCTTATCTAGAAATTTTACAAAGTTAGTGTATGTATATTTTATTAAAGTGTCAACTTTTTTTAGAATACGGAGATTGAAAAAATTGCGTTTTTGTGCTAGAATAAAGGGAAAATAAAAATAAAATAAATGAAAAAGTTTAGCTTAAGACTGGCAGTAATCATCTTTGGGCTTTCGCTCGTTATTGCGTCAACAGGGCTTAATAAAGATGATTTTAAGCTGTTTGGATATGTTAATAATGATATCCATTTAACACTTGAAAAGCACCTTTCTGCTGATATTCATGGGGTAAAACCATTATATAAAGATACAACTTATAAATTCCTTTCAGACATTGAGCTTGCGGACTTCCCTTTTAGCTCGCTGGCACTTGAATGGGAGCAAAGAACTGAGGAGAATACTGGAATTGATATGGATGTAAGATTTTTTGATGGGATTGAATGGGGTAAATGGAATGGAGTGGCATATGAATCAGATGAAATAGACCCGAGTAATAAGTTTTACAGAGTTGATGCAATTATTAATACGAATCCCGCAGAATCCTTCCAATACAGAGTTACTTTAAATAGTGATACAAACGAAATCACACCTGAATTTAAGAATGTGAAATTTACATATGTTAATGCAAATGATGAGCCGATTATGGCAAAACCTAAAGTGCTCTCTTCTATTATATATGAACCCGGAAGCAAGCTTTCTGCTGCTTCAATCAATAATAAAGGAATCAGATATATTAGTAGAGCGGGGTGGGGTGCGAACGAGAGTTTAAGGCTTTATAAAGAGGATGGCCCTGAGGCAATTTTGGTAAATCTTCCTTCGGATTTTTATGTTCGATATGCACAAGAGCTAAAATTAAACAAAATAATTAGCACAACCAGGGATGGCAACGAGTTAACCTGGCCTTTGCAATATCCTGAAACAATGCAAAAAATAATTATTCATCATACTGGAACCACCAGAGATTTAGATAATCCAGCTAAAGCAATTCGTGATATCTATTATTATCATACGATTGGTAAAGGCTGGGGAGATATTGGATATAATTATATTATTGATCAAAACGGAAATGTTTATGAAGGACGACATGGCGGAGAGGGTGTTGTTGGAGCTCATGCAGGCCCAGGTAATAAAGGCTCAATTGGAATAGCTATTCTTGGAAACTATGATGATAAAAAAATGAATCCAAATGTTCAAAAAGCATTAGAAATACTACTTTCAGAAAAGACAAAACTTCACGGAGTTGATCCAATGGGTGTGTCTTATTTCAGAGGTCAAAAACTTCCAAATATAATCGGGCATAATTCTGTAATGGCAACTTCTTGCCCTGGAAGCAATATTATTAGGTTTTTGCCTATAATCAGGCGAAATGTGTCACAGTTAAATGGTAATTTTGATTATAATAATCCAAAAAATCAAGAAATAAAAGAGTATGATTTTAAATATATTGCCACTTTAGATGAAATAAATTTAAAGCCGGAAAAGAAAATGCAGTATGTATTTAGATTACAAAACACTGGAACAAAAACCTGGAGTGAAAATACAAGAATTGCGTTTGAAAAAAACCCACTCGTTATTGAGGCTTTTTCAGTTTCAGGAACGAAACTAAAAGAAAATTATGTTAAACCAGGTGGAATTGGCACTTTTTCAGTTAATATTGCAAGTAAAATGAAAGGTGGATTTCACTACATTCCTTTAAAACCAATTTTTAATGGAACTACAATTTCTACAGACACTTTATATATTCCAACAATAGTTGAATATCCGGTTTTTGCATATGAATTAGTGGATATTTCAATTCCAAAATCAATAATGAGTATAGGTGACCAACTTATTACAGTTGTTAGTTTAAAAAATACAGGAAACATAAACTGGAAAAACTATGGGGAAAATCGCATATCTTTAGGAAGCGATAATCCGCGTGACAGAGTTAGTGCATTTACCAAATCAACAAGAATGGGATATTTAAAAGAATCAATAGTTGCGCCAAGTGAAATTGGTCATTTTATTTTTAACCTTAAAGCTCCGGCAAGCGAAGGAGTTTATGAAGAATATTTTGCTCCTGTAATTGAGCGAATCGTATGGCTTGAAGGCCAAAGTATGAAATTAATATTAAATGTTAATTCTTAAATAATGAACTGGAAGCCGATTCCTAAAGAAGAACCAGCTAACGAGGGCCCAAAAAATAAAACGCATATCCGCGCGAAATTTATTGGTAACTCTAATGCAAAAGGCGAAGTTCATCCCAGTATTTCATATAGATTGCTGCAAAAAGTTAGTGGCCGGCTTTTGGAGTTTGTAAAAAGAGAAAAAAAGTTCAATCGCAAAGAACTTTCAGAATTAATACTTGATCTCCAGAATACTGTTTCAAAACTGCAAAAGAAAAAAAATCATTTAATTCAAAAAGAAGCCAACAAACTAAATCCACTTTTTAAATCGAAAAAACAAAAGCATCGCAAGAACAATCGCAACTAACACTCCACTAATTGAAAGAAACGCCATAGGATGCTCAGCCACAGGAAGTCCAACAACATTCATTCCATAAAGGCCTGTCACAAACGTGAGGGGCAGCATTACCACACTGAAAATCGTAAGGATTTTAATGATATTGTTTGTATTATGCGACAAAATCGACTCATTTGTTTCATGAAGTGATTTAATAATATCCCATAAACTCTCGAGATTACTAAAGATTTTCTCAACTTTATCCACTACATCGTCAAAATAAACATCCAGATCTTCAGGGAGGAATTTTTTATTTTTATGTTCAAGCTGAGCAATAAGTGTTCTTTGCGGAATAATTATTCGCCTATAATTAATTATATCTTTTTTAGTAGAAAGAATTTCTTTAAGCATATCTCTTGGTTTTTCAAGCTCAAATACACTACTCTCAAGCTCATCTATCTCTGCTGAAAGATTATCAACAAGAGGGAAACATTCTGCAAACATCTCATCAATAATATGATACAAAAGATAACCGGAAGTTGTGCCCATATATTTTTCACGGAATTTTTTTCGTCTTTTAACTTTTTCAAAAAGATTATTTAAAACTTTATTTCCAGGGCTTAAAGTAATTATGTAGCTTCCACCAACGAAAATATTAAGTTCATCCTGCAAAATACTATCGCTTACCTTGTCGTAATATGGAAAATGCAAAACAATAAAAAGATATTTTTCATATTCATCTATTTTTGGCCTCTGAATTTTTGAAAGACAGTCTTCAAAATCAAGATGATGAAATTTATGCTTTTTTGCTAAACGTTCAACTGTTTTTTTAGTTGGCCTTTCAATGTTCTCCCACGTAAGACCATTAAACGAAATCGTACTTGTAACATCATGTTTTTTTGCCATGATTTAAACATTATTTGAGTCTTGTTTACTATAAATTCTTTTAAAGAGTGTGTCAAAGAAAAAAGAAGGCCATACGAATGCCGACTTGACTCTATACTTCAGGGTTCTAAAATATACAAGTAAAGACTTAAAACTTTTAAGTGAAATATAAAGAACGCATATTCGAAGCGTGGCACTTTACCCAGAATAACAAGAAAATGGTTATCTGGTACGGATTTATACCTGCGCTTTTAACAACTTTTATCGGGATTTTATATGTAACGTATCAGATTCTTTCGTTTAAATCGTCGCCTTTATTTGATGATGCGCCGCGAAGCTTTATGTTTAGTTTAATTACCAGTGTTGTTGATTTTATTAAAGCAAATATTACGATAAGTGTTCCTTTAATAATTATAGGAGTTGTGCTTTTGCTTTTGTTTTTGTTGCTGCCTGTTTTGCTTGATGCCTCAATGATTCAGGTTATAGCAAGACGTAGAAACGGCCAGCAGACTAATTTAGGCGAAGGAGTTCGATTTGGAATTCTGCGATTTCTGCCATTATTTGAATTCACTTTATTAATGCGCACTTTTAGTTTTATTTCAATTACTGCAGAAGCTGCTTTTATAATAAGAAATCTTGGGCCAAATGTATTTCAAAACCTTTTACCTGTGTTTATTGTTGTTGCAGTTGTTGCCTTGATTTTGCACATTTTATTTACCTTTGCCGAATATTATATTGTGATTGATGAAACAGGAGTAACAAGCGGAATTATTAAAAGCTGCACCCTGGTTATTTTGAATGTTCAGCAGACGTTTATGCTTGTTATTTTAATGCTGATTATTGCTGTGCGAATTGTGATTCAGCTTGTTTTAGTTATTATTATTCCTGCAGTTATTATAACCGGGCTCGCTTATTATGCATCGGTTTCGCTGCCTCAATACGGCCTTGTGATCTTAGCGATTATAAGCTTTATAACAATGTTATTTGCAGCTTATTTGGCCGCAGTTGTACACGTTTTTTCTGTTGCAGTCTGGACTCACACCTTTTTAGATTTCACCTCAGAAGAATTAATTTCTGCAAGGGTGAAGGTGGAAGAAGAAGCTACCCAGCAGACAGAGGCTACCCAGTAGCCACTTTCTTATGTTAAAATCAAAAATGATATTCCTTTAATTCAACAAAAATGAACGAAACTAATCCAATTCTTTCAATTATTAATCAGGTTCCTTTGTTTAAAGATTTAACACCGCAGTCCACTGAGCTTTTGTCTCAAAAAATCACTCTTGAATATTACCCTGCAAATCATCAAATTTTTAGGCAGGGTGACGCTGGAGATGCAATGTATATTATTAAAAAAGGTCAGGTAAAGATATTTCAGGGGAATGAAGATGAAGCATATGATCAAACAGTGCTTTCAACTTTAAGTGATGGTTCGTTTTTTGGAGAAATGGCTTTAATTTCGGAAAAAGAGCGCAATGCAAATGCTACAACTTTAACTGATTGTGAAATTTTTGTTCTTAAAAGTGATGAGTTTTATAAGCTTATTAATGAAAATCCGACTCTTACCGAGCAGATCGGTAAAGAGTTTATTAACCGCATTAAAGAAAATATGCGAAATAAAGAATTTAACGAATAAGGAAGCATGCCGATTACTTATTTAATTGTTGCACATCTACTGTCTGATTTCACTTTGCAGCCTGGAAGGCTCTTAAAATTTAGGTACAAGTCTTCTTTTGGCACATTAATTCACGTAATGATTTTTGCCCTTGTTGCGGTAATTCTACTTTTACCTTATTTGGAATTTTGGCAGACCTGGGCAGTTATAGCCGGCGTTACAGTTGTGCATTTTGTTATTGATGTGCTTAAAATCGGCTATATTAAGGGCCGCGGTCATAATGAATATCCTTTTCCTTTTTTAATTGATCAGGCTTTTCATTTACTAAGTATTATTGTTGGAGGGCTGGTTTTGAAAAATTTGGATGTCTCTGTAAGCGCGAATTTTTATATGTGGATCGGAATTTTAATTGCGATTTATATTATTGCGATTTTGGATATCATATTCCTTCAAAAACCTGACAAATTAGAGCTTCGACTCGCTTCATATACAATTGTTTTCATATTTTTCTTTTTAGCTGCAATTCTGATATAATCGATTTACACAAATTATATACTCTTAACTTAATTTACTATGTTTAAAGGTGGTGGATGTTGTAAAGGCGGCGGATGCTGCGGAGGCGACTGCGACTGTGACTTAAAAGGCGGCTGCTAATCCTTCAATTTATTTGTTGCCCTGGGCATGGCTCTAAAAGGCCCTTATTCTTCTGGATTTTCTCCGCTGAGTTTTTTCTGCTCTTCCTCAACTTTATCTAATGCCTCTTTTAAAACTTTCGTGCTCTTTTTTCTTCCAATTGCAGTTTTTTTAGACTTCTCTTCACTTAGTATATTATCAATTTGGGCCCATACATGTCCCAATGCTTTTGGACCTTTTTCTTTTTCAGCTTTTAATTCATGAGCATGTGCTTTTTTCAAATCATCAAGATCTTTATTTAAGTCGCGTATTTTACTTTCAAGTTCAGCATTTTCATGCTGCCATTCTCTAATTCTTTGACTTAAAAGTTCAGCATTTTGAGCTGCTCTTTCAGCTGACTGATCTTTTTCCCCAGTTATTTTTTCAAGAGCTTCCTGAACACCTTGAAGCTCAGCAGCCTGCTTTTCACTAAGTTCAGTTAATTCTCGTGTTCTTTTTTCAACCTGTTCAGCAATTTCCTGCACTGTTGCCATTTGAATTGCACCTACTGCATCTCTTGCCTGCTCTACTGTTAAAATTGCCTTACCTTCCTGGCCCTTTTTAGCTTCAAACTCACCAAGTGCCTTTGCTCCTTCTCTATAACCTTTAATCATTTCATCTTTGTGATCTGGCACATATCCAATGCCATCTCTTGTTTTTTGCTGATAGACTATGTCAAATAAA
>JBHPDK010000016.1:0-28606 GCA_042577965.1 Patescibacteria group bacterium | reverse complement strand
GAATAAGTAAACAAATGGTAGGTGAAGCAGCTGCAAAAGTAAGAAGTTACAGAAAACCTGAACCTTATAAAGGTAAAGGAATCAGATACATTGATGAATATGTTCCACGTAAAGTTGGTAAAGCTGTAGCCAAGGCGGAGTAACAGAGCGAAGCAAAAATTTAATACTAATAAATTAATTTTAATAAATTATGCCAAGTCAGAAAGAAATCAAACGAAATCGAAGACATCAAAAAATTAGTGCTATAAATAGAGGCTCAAAAGATCGTCCGAGATTAGTTGTGTTTAGAAGCAATAAAAATTTACAAGCTCAATTAATTGATGACGAAGCAGGTAAAACACTTGTATCTGCATCTGATATGAAAGCGAAAAAAGGCAGCAATGTTGAAACAGCTAAAAATGTTAAAGATCTTGAAGCGTTTAGCAGCGGAGCAACAGTAGATGTAAATTCTTTATTAGAAAAAGGTTTGGTTGCAAAGAAAAATCTACCTGTTAAGATTCTAGGTGATGGAGATCTTTCAAAAAAACTTACTGTAAAAGCAGACAGCGTATCAAAAAGCGCTGAAGATAAAATTAAAAAAGCTGGTGGCACTTGCGAGGTGACTATGAAAAAGAAAGAGAAAATTGAAGCAAAAAGTGAACCAGAACCAGCTAAGGAGGAACCTAAAGAAGAAAAAGCTGAGGCTAAAGAACCTCCTACTGAAAAGCCTGAAAAGGCGTAACCCCTCCCCTTCCCTATGTTTAAATACTTAAAACAAATCTGGAATTCAAAAGACTTACGTAAAAAAATTCTTTATACAATTGCAATTCTTATAGTATTTAGGATTTGTACTCAAATTTCTATTCCTGGAGCAGATCTTGATGCTATTAGGTCAGTAATTAACAAAAACCAGCTTTTAGGAATATTTAGTGCACTTACTGGTGGATCTGCTGAAAACTTTTCGATTATTTTAATGGGGCTTTCGCCTTACATTAATGCATCGATCATTATGCAGCTTTTAACAGTAATCGTGCCAAGACTTGAAAACTTATCTAAAGAAGGTGATGCAGGAAGAAGAAAAATTAATCAATACACAAGATGGATGACAGTGCCAATAGCATTCTTTCAGTCGTATGCAATGATTGTGCTTATTAATTCGCAATCAGGAGTGCCTATTGTACCTGATATTGCGAATCCGGCAGTTGTATTACCTATTATGATTACTATTACTGCAGGTACAGTCTTCTTAATGTGGCTTGGTGAACTTATTACAGAAAACGGAATCGGAAACGGTATTTCGCTTATAATCTTTGCAGGTATAGTTGCTCAAATTCCTGTAATGCTAGGGCAAACTTTATCGCTCGCTTCAGCAGAAACTGAGCGTTTGATACCTTTTGTTTTAATGCTTCTCGTAACTGTCGCGCTCCTTACTGTTGTTATTATGGTCACGGAAGCCAATCGGCAAATACCGATTATATATGCCGGCCGCGGTACGCGGGGTAAAAGTGATCATGCTACTCTGCCTATAAGAATAAATCAGGCAGGAATGATCCCTATTATCTTTGGTGTATCAATGGCTTCATTCCCTGGTGTGCTTGCACAGTTATTTGCAAACTCAACCAATGAAGCTCTAAAAGCAATTGCAGAAGGTATCCAGACTTATTTCCATATGAACAGTCCTCTTTATATAATCGTTTATTTCTTACTTGTTGTGGCATTTACTTACTTCTATGTAAGTATTACTTTCAATCCTGAACAGGTAGCAGATAATCTTCAAAAACGAGGTGGATATATCCCTGGAATCAGACCAGGCAAAGAAACCTCGGATTATCTTGGCAAAGTATCAAGCAGATTAAATTTATGGGGAGGTTTATTTATTGCAATTATTGCAGTTCTCCCAATTATCTTAGGTTCTTTATTCACATCGCTAAATATGGGAGCTGTTCCTTTGTTAATTAGCGGCGCAGGAATGATCATCATCGTTGGTGTTGTTCTTGAGCTCATTAGGCAGGTTAATGCTCAGCTGGTGATGCATGATTATAGTAAATTTTACTAGTAAAATTTACTATTTGATCATTAACAATTGACGTATGACAAATAGTTCTTAACATATAAACTTATGGATATTCTGTTATTCGGTATTCAGGGTTCCGGGAAAGGTACTCAGGGCAAACTCCTCAAAGATTATTATGATATGGCTTATTTTGAAACTGGCGCAGAACTTCGACGTCTTGCACAGGAAGACAAAGAGCTTGGAAAAAAAGTTAAAGAAATTATTGAAGCCGGGCATCTTGTTCCAAATGAAGTAGTAATGGATATTGTTGAAAATTTCATGGATAATGTTCCGGAAGGAAAAGCAATATTTTTTGATGGGATTCCACGAAAAATGGTTCAAAAAGAAACTCTCGATGCTTTATTAAATAAACACAGCCGTGAATTTAAAGTAGTTATTTTGGATTTAACAGAAGAACTTGCATTAGAAAGACTCACAAAACGCAGAATCTGCAGTAAGTGTAAAGAGGTGTATCCTGCTAAATATGATAAAGACGTCTGTGAAAAATGCGGAGGAGAGTTAATAACACGAACTGATGATAATGCAGAAAGTATTAAAGTAAGATTACAAGCTTTTGCTGACGAAACAATGCCTGTTGTTAATAAATACGAAGAAGAAGGTAAATTAATTCATGTTGATGGATCCGGCTCAATTGAAGAAGTTGATAAATTACTTAAAGAAACCTTAGATCCAATACTTAAATAATGGCGATAATTATAAAAACACCGCAGGAGATTGAAATAATGCGTGAAGCAGGCAAAATACTTCACACTATTTTAGAGGAACTTAAAAATTATGCTGAAATTGGTAAAACAACAAAGGATCTCGATAATTATGCTGAAAAATTAATGAAAAAATATGGTGTAACTGCTTCTTTTAAAGGCTATAAGGGCTTCCCTGCCACACTTTGCACTTCTCTGAATGAGCAGGTTGTTCATACAATCCCAAATAATACTCTTTTAAAAGACGGTGATATGTTAACTATTGATTGTGGAGTTTATTACAAAGATTTTCATTCTGACTCTGCTATTACTTTATTTATCGGAAAGGTTGATGAAAAAGTAAAAGAATTCTCATTTGTTGTTAAAAAAGCACTAAATGAGGCGATTTCTAAAATTAAACCTGGTGTTTATTTAAATATTATCGGGGAAACAATTCAGAAATTAGTTGAAGATCGGCATGGTTATAGTGTTGTAAAAGAATTAACAGGGCATGGAATCGGCAGAAATCTTCATGAGGATCCCTGTATTATTAATTATATTGATGGATCAAAAGGCGAAATTCTTAAACAAGGAATGACACTTGCAATAGAACCTATTGTTGCAATGGGATCAGGCGAAATTATTACCCTTGATGATCAGTGGACTATCGTTACAGCTGACAAATTACCTGCGTGCCAATGGGAGCATACAGTTCTGGTTACAAAAGATGGTGTTGAAATTTTGACTTAAGCAGATTCAGGTTCTGGCTTTGCCTCGCTCTGCGCTTCGCTCGCGCCCCCATATAAAAGTTCTTTTAGCTTTGGAAGTTGTTCTTCCATACATTCTTTACCTTTTTCAATAGCATCCTGTGCCTTGTCAAATTCCAAAAGACCGCACTGGACTTTTGGTTCCAAAAGTATATCCGGATTTGCCAGATCAATCTTTCTATTTGTACTGTCTTTTGAAGCAATATCTAGTGCCCGAAGAGCAATACCAACTAAAAGCTGAGTATCTTGCTTTCTTTTATTAAGAAAAGTTTTTATAAAATTAACTTTCTTAAATAATTTTTTAAATTTCTGCTGATGATACTTTTTATAAACCATCCCGGATATATACTGCTGAGATGTAAAATTAACTAATTTAACACCCAGTAGCACATCAGGATTATGCTCAGTTAAACAGTTAAGAGGTAGATTATTAAGCACTCCCCCATCAATTAAATATCTATCCTGATGAAATTTTGGAGGAAAAATAATCGGAATTGAAGCCGAAGCCTGTATTGCATCTTTTAACAAACCATCTTTAAATACAACTTCTTTTCCACTTTCCAGATCCACTGCAACAGTTGTGAAAGGAATTTTACAATCAGCAAACGTTAAATCTCCGAAAATTTGAGCTAAAACTTCTTCAACAAATTCATTTTTTAAAATACTTTCGTGTAATAAATTTAAATATTTAGCTGGTTCAATGTGAAGATGTTGAAAGTTTAATACTATCTTTTTTATTTTTTCTAAAGGCATACCAATAGCATACATACCTGCCATTATGGCTCCCATACTTGCGCCAGCTATTGAATCTACTTTAATGTCTTCTCTTTCAAGCACTTCTAAAACACCTACATGAGCAAATCCACGTGCTCCGCCACCACCAAAAGCAAGTCCCAGTTTTTTTCTTTTTATCATATACTCACCGTTTGACATTTTATTTTTGTTATGACTTTATATACATTTTATCAAAAAAAACGCATAAAAACAATCTTTTTAAAGGATTATTTGCTATACAACGTATGCGATTATGCCATATTTCTATTTACCTGCAAGACTTTTTTAAAAAATATCACAAAAATCATAAAAATCCCTTGCTTTAACGCTGTTATCAAGGTACTATCTCTTCGCTGTTTTCAGTTTAAAGGCAGGTTTTAGCCTTTATTTAATACCCATTTTAAATGGCGAAAGAAGTGATCGAAATACTGGGCGAAGTTGTTGAAACTCTCCCAAATACAACATTCCGAGTAAAACTAATTGATAAAAATTATCCTGACCATAGTGTCCTTGCGCATCTTTCAGGGCGCATGAGGGTGAATTATATTAAAGTTGTACCAGGTGATATTGTTACTATCGAATTAACTCCATATGACTTAACTAAAGGCCGAATTACTTTTAGGCATAAGTCTCCGGAAGCAGCAAGACAAATGTTTGAGGACAAGGGCGAAGCGGAAGCGGAGCCTGAAGCTGAACCAAGCGATGAAGCTGAACCTTCAAGTGAAGAAGTTGAAGAAAAGCCCGAAGAATCAGAATCTAACAAATAATTATGAAAGTACGATCATCAGTAAAAAAAATATGTGATAAATGTAAAGTGATTCGCCGAAAAGGTGTAATCAGAGTGATTTGTAAGATTAAAAAGCATAAACAAAAACAAGGATAAGGTTGACCATTGACTATTAACATTTAACAATTGACTTAAATATGGCAAGAATTGCAGGTGTAAATCTCCCAAAAGAAAAAAGAGTTGAAGTAGCATTAACTTCAATCTATGGAATCGGGCGAAAATTAAGTACAAACATTATTAACGAACTTAAAATCAATCCTGATACTAAGGTAAAAGATTTAACTGAACCTGAAATCGCTAAATTAAGAGAAGCAATAGGTAAAATGACATTAGAAGGCGATCTTAGAAGAAAGATGTCTATGGATGTTAAACGTTTACAGGATATTGGGAGTTATAGAGGATTCAGACACAGAAAAAAACTTCCTGTTAGAGGGCAGAAAACCAAAAATAACGCAAGAACTAAAAGAGGCGGCAAGAAAATGACAATTGCAAATAAAAAAATTGCTGCTAAATAACAGTCACGAGCGCTAGCGAAGTGACCTAACTTATAAAAAAAACTTAATATGGCTGAAGAAAAAAAAGCTGCAAAAGCACCAAAGAAAAAAGGTAAAAAAAGAGTTTGCCCTGAGTGCAACGCATATATTCAGGCATCATATAATAATACTATTGTTACATTAACAGAACCAACGGGTGACACTATTGCGTGGGCATCATCTGGTTCAAGTGGATTCAAGGGAACAAGAAAAGCAACACCATATGCAGCTCAGATTACTGCAGAAAACGCAGTAGAAAAAGCAAAACCAGTTGGTATTGAAAAAGTAAATGTATTTGTTAAAGGAGTTGGACCAGGAAGAGAACAGGCAATCAGAGGATTAAATGCTTCTGGCCTTCAGATTATTGCAATTACCGATGTAACTCCTATTCCACACAATGGCTGCCGACCTAAAAAGCAGCGTAGGAATTAATAATTAACTATTTGAAATGGCAAGATACACAGGACCTAAAGCAAAAATCGCACGAAGAGAAGGAATTAGCCTTGCAGCATTCGGTAATTACGAAGGAGCTGCATTAAAAGCTGTTCAAAAAAAGAACTACCCTCCTGGGCATACCGGGAAAAAAGGAAGTTTCTCAAAACCTTCAGAATATTCAAAACAGTTACGTGAAAAGCAAAAAGCTAAAAGAATTTATGGAATTTTAGAAAAACAATTCAGAAAATACTATAAAAAAGCAGATAAATCTCAAAATGCAACTCACAATGCGCTAATTACTTTTCTTGAAAAAAGAATCGATAACTTTATTTACAGAGGTGGCCTTGCTGATTCAAGAAGGCAGGCAAGACAAATGGTTACTCATGGACACTATAAATTAAATGGTAAAAGAATAGATATCCCTTCAATTGAAATAAAAGTAGGAGACAAACTTGAAGTTAGAGAAAAGAACCAAAAATCCCCTCTTTATGAAGAATTCACTAAAAGAAAACCTAAAGCACCAAAATGGATAAAAGCTGATAACAAAGGGCTGAACTTAGAGATGATACGTGAACCTGAGCAGGACGATCTTGAACATATTATCGATGCTCGATTAATCGTTGAGTATTATTCTAAATAAACTTACATTAACTATAAACACATGCATCAAATACAAGAAGAAATTGGAATTCCAAAGTTCAAACCACAGAAAAAGGGTGACAATCATATGGTATTCACTCTGGGGCCACTCCCTCCTGGCTATGGGATGACAGTTGGCAACGCACTTAGACGCGTATTACTTTCTTCACTACCTGGAGCTTGTATTACAGGCGTAAAAATCCAAGGTGTTAGTCATGAATATTCTACTGTCAAAGGAGTTAAAGATAGTGTGCTTGATATAAATCTAAATATTAAAAAGCTTTATATCCAAAAAGATACAAAAGAGCCATCAACTCTTGAACTTAATGTATCTAAATCAGGAGTAATTAAAGCAAAAGACATTAAATGTCCTACAGGTGTAAAAATCCTTAATCCTGACCAGTATATCACTACTATTGATAATAAAAGTGCTAAGCTTAAAATGGAGCTTAGAGCTGAAAAAGGTGTCGGGTACGAACCTGCATCTCTAAGAATTAAGCGGGAAAGTGATACAAGTATGATTGTTCTGGATGCTGTTTTCACTCCTGTTGTTAAAGTTAGATACGATGTTGAAAATACTCGTGTAGGAGAAATGACAAATCTTGATAAATTAACTCTTGAAATTCAGACAGATGGAACTATTACACCTGAAGACGCACTTAAATTTGCTTCAAATATCCTTACTTCATACTTCAATCTGTTTAATGAAGAAGGAGTTATGGTTGAAGAAGACTTTATGAGTGATTTTGCTAAGATTGCAGCAAAAGAAAAAGAACAGGAAAAAGCAAAACCAGTTCAGGAATCATACACTCCAATTGAAATTTTAGGATTCTCTCCTAGAACTCTAAATGCTCTTATAAACGGAGGAATCGGTTCAATTGAACAGTTATCTAAATGTACCGAAAGCAAACTTTCTAATTTAAGAGGATTCGGTAAAAAAGCTCTTACAGAAGTTTCTGATGCATTAGATAAAAAAAGCTTAAAACTGGCTGATGAATAACCATTGACCATTGACCTTTAACTATTGACCATTAAGAAATGCGACATCAGAAAAGAATTAGAAAAATCGGAACAGACAAATCTCACAGAAAATCTTTGCTTAGAAATCTTGCAATGAATGTGATTATTCATGAAAAGATTAAAACCACCCGGGCAAAAGCTAAAGCTGCGCAACCATTTGTAGAAAAACTTATTGGAATTGGTAAAAAAGAAAATAAGCTTCGTGTAATCAGAGAATTAAATAAATTAGTTAATCACGAAAGCGCAAGCAGAAAGTTAATTGAAGTGTTAGCAGATAAATATAAAGATAGGACCTCTGGATACACCCGAATCACAAAAGCCGGATTTAGAGCCGGCGACAATGCTCCAATGGTTTACCTTGAATTAGTATAATAATAACTCGCGAAATGAAAACTTTCTCACCAAAAAAAGACGACGTTAAAAGACAATGGTACCTTGTGGATGCTAAAGGGCAAACACTTGGAAGACTTGCTACAAAAGTTGCAGTTAAATTAAGAGGTAAAGACAAACCTATGTTTGCTCCTCATGTAGATTGCGGTGACTTCGTTGTTATAATTAATGCAGCTGATATTAAAGTTACAGGAGATAAAATGAATCAAAAAATGTACCACAGACACAGCGGATATCCTGGTGCGCTTAAATCTACTCCACTTAAAAAGGTGATGGCAAAAAACCCAGAAGAAGTAGTTTCAAAAGCAATTGCAGGGATGATTCCGCGAAATAAATTAAAAAAAGAAGTACTTAAAAAACTTAAAGTTTTTGCAGGCGCCCAGCATGCGCACGAAGCACAAAAACCACAGCCACTTAACTAAATAATTTACTATGCCAGCTCAGCCAAAGACTAAAAAGAAAAGTCAATTTCATTACGCTAATGGAAAACGAAAATCAGCTATAGCCCGTGTTCGTGTTTATCCGGGCGGTAAAGGTGAAATTACAATTAATGAAAAACCACTTAAAGAATATTGTCAGGTTAAGACTCAGGAAGATATTATTATGGCACCTTTAGATCTTTGTGGATTAAGCGGCAAATTAGATATTAATGCAAAGGTTTACGGGGGAGGATTCAATGCACAAGCTGAAGCAGTAAGGCATGGAATTTCAAAAGCACTTTTAGAATATGATGAAATGCTAAGAGGAAGCCTTAAAAAAGCAGGATTCATTACAAGAGATTCAAGAACTAAAGAAAGAAAGAAATACGGATTAAAAAGAGCACGTAGAGCTCCACAATTCAGCAAACGTTAAATTATGCGTTTTGATATTTGCACATTATTTCCGGAAATGTTTAAGTCGTATCTTGGGCAGAGCATTTTTAAACGTGCAATAGAAGCAGGTCATATTGAAGTTCATTTTCATAATATCCGTGATTTTAGCAAAGATAAGCATAAAAAGGTTGATGACACACCCTATGGTGGTGGAGCTGGAATGTTAATGACTCCCCAGCCTTTATATGACTGCATTACATATGTTAAAACTTTAAATAAAGGCCCTGTAGTATTCATGACTCCTCAGGGTTCAAAACTAACCCATACACGCACTAAAAGGTTCGCAAAGAAGTATGAGAGTGTAATTCTTGTTTGTGGACGATATGAGGGCATAGATCAACGAATTCGAGATCTTTTAGTGGATAAAGAGATAAGTATTGGTGACTATGTTTTAACTGGTGGCGAATTACCTGCAATGGTGCTTATGGATGCAGTTTCTCGTTTTGTTCCTGGAGTATTAGGAAAGGATGAATCAGCTGAGGAGGACAGCTTTAGCCGCAAGCTTAACGGCAAAAAAGAATATCCACATTATACAAAACCAGCTATTTTTAAAGGGCTTGAAGTACCTGAAGTTTTGAGATCAGGAAATCATGAAAAAATTGAAAAGTGGAGAAAAAAGCATTTGAAATAAATTTCATTCCAGGGGGGTTGTCAAGGGGTTACATTTATGGTATAATAATATCAGAAAATTAATATTAAAACAAAAAAACATGGCAAATTTTAATGACGTACAACAATCGTACGTAAACAAAATTCAAAACCAAGAGCTTAAAGCTTTGGTTGAAGACTCTTATACAGTTTTTACAATGCCTGATGATGAAAAAACTGATTTTGTAATCTGGATGAGTGTTATTCACAATGATCCTAAATCTGAAAAGGCAATTCTTCAAACTTTAAAAGAAGAAGCAGAAACTGTTGAAGAAGAACTCTCAAAACCAGTTAAAAAGCTTACAAAAGCACAACTTGCTGAAAAAGAATACAAGCTTGTTTCTGAAGATTATAAAAATCTAAAAAATGCGCTTGATAGTCTTAAAAAACAAGCAATAGTTGAAAAAGAAAAAGATACGCAAGCTACTGATGAAAAAGAAATGGAAGGCTTAATGGATAAGCTAAAAAAAGCTTAAATATATATATAAAATAAATATAAATAACCAAAATAATTATGAATAAAGAAATGACACCATTTGTTGGTAAAATCTCAGCTCAACGTAAGGTTGAAACAAATAAAATGTGGAAGAAATATGAAGAAATATCCCAATCAACACAAACACCAGATAAATTAAGTAAACTATTGGGCCTTAAATCAGATGAAGTTAAAAAGTATGCACTTAAGTCATCAAATTTCGACGATAAAATGAAAAAATTTAGAAATGCTGCGAATATGACCTATAGGAATTTTCAACACTGGTTTGACAATCGAGTATACCATGCAGGACATATCACTACATATACTGAATCTAAAAAATTCGATGCAAAAATGAAAGCAGGTCTTGATATACAGCGAGCCAAGACACTTGAACAATTCGCAAAAATAAAAACAGATATGAAATCCAGTGTAAAGGAAATGATTAAAGAACAACAAGAACTTGTTGTAGCGATTAAAGATTATAAGGGATTACCTATTGATGCTGTAGCTCATTTACCTGAAAAAGATCAAGCAGCTGCAATAAAGAAAATGATGAGTCATCCGAATTATCTGAAATATCAAGACAATTTAGCTCAATTAGGAACAGAGGAATATGAAAAAATTAAACATTTAATCACAAAAGAAGCACAGAAAAAGATGACCGACTTACTAAAAAAAGCAATTACTGAAACTGCAAAACAATCACCTGAAATTTTAGAATATGGTAAAGTAAGACATAAAAGAGAACAAGCTAGAAAAAAATTGTATAAAATTTATCCTATTTCATTTAAAGTAGAGGGAAGAAAATCATTGAAACCTTACAAAGATAAATATCATCCAGATGCTTCTGACTTAGATGCACCACTTGGTCCTTCAACTATTACCACTAAAGATCCAGCTACTAATATTGAAAAAGTTGAAGTCGCAGGATTAGATTTAAAAGAACAAACTAAACGCCTAAAAGCTGACATTAAGGCTTATGAAGCATTAGTTCCTACTGCAAAAGTATTGAGGCTTGCTAAGAATATTGATATAGAAGAAAGTGCATTTTTCTGGGCAAAATATCCTAATAAGAAACAGCCAGAAGATCCAAATTGTGCACGCCGATATGTAAAATATCCAAAATCGATCAAAAAATTAGAACATGAATATCGTGTTTTTACACCATCTGAAGTAAAATCAGTTTTAAAAGAAGGTTCTGTAGTTTTAACACAATTAAAAGAAGGTATAGCAGATTTCAAAAAACTTCATAGTTTAAATAAACAATTCCTTAAAAAAGGTAAAGCAGCTGGTATAGATGAGGTAAGTTTAAAATTGTTCACTCCATCTCTAGCAAAAATCGAAAGCCCCACAGAAATGAAAGTCCATCTTAGAATAATGGGATGGATAGTAGGGGGCATGAAAAAAGTTGAAACTGCTGTAGCTGGCAAAACTGGCAAAGAACCCAAAAAACTTAAAAAAGTCCCAGGGACAAAAGAGAAAAAAGCATAAAAATCTCCTTTAACAGCACTGGTTATGAATGAATCTCCTGGCACAGAACTACCAAAAGCTGAAAAGGCCAAGTTTGTTAAAGAACATGAAGCTATTCAGCATGATGAAGTAGGTAAAATGGAAAAAAAATACGATCAAATTCATGAGATGGCAATTTTTCATAGAGGTTTGGCTAGGCATTTAAAAATTGATGAAAAAGAAATTAATACATATGCAAAAAGATCACCGAAATTTCATGATGCTTTAGCTAAATTACATGATACTGCTAATACAAGTTTTGAAAATTTCAAAAAATGGTATGACAGTCATATGGAAAATGTTCGAGGTGTAACTACTCAAGAAAGAAAACAATATTACACTGTTATTCTTGCTAATTTGCGTGCACCAATGCGAAAAAAAACAATTATTAAATTTACAAAAGTTAAAGATGATATGAAAAAATCAATCAAGGAAATGATTGAAACTGAAAAGAAAAGAGAAAAAATAATTGGTCAATATTTAGATATCCCAGCAGTAATCGCAAATGAGACTCCTGGAGCAAATACTGCAGCTCTTCAAACAAAATTAGAAGCTGATCTTCAATATGCTGATGATTTAGCTTTATTACGAACAAAACCTTTTAAAGAAGTAAAAGCAAAATTCACAAATGATTATCTTAGAAAAGTTTATGAAAGATTAAAAAAAGTAGTACATGAACCTATGCCAAAAGAATTTATTAAATTTAGCAAATTAAGAGATCAAAGAAGACAATTGAAACAAAAACTACGAGCTTTAGATCCACGAACAGATTTTGGAATACCAGAACATATTGAAGAGGAAGTTCAAAAATTTACTGATTTACATGGTGATTTAAATATAGACCATGAAAATAATCCTTGGCCTTTAAAACTAGCTATTACAGATAGCAATAAATATTTCCACCATGAAGGCTTTCCAAATAAAGAAAATATTAATGAATTATCAAATATTAATAAAACTTTAGAAATGCAAATTGAAGCATTAGAATTAATGATTTTATCCAAACAAGCTGAAAAAGCTGTGTATGATTTAAATGAATTAGGAATTCAATTCACTGATTTGTGGGATAAACACGGTGCTGATCCAAGTAAATCTCAGTCAATGATGTTAAATTTTATTGGTGCAAATGAAAAAATATTTGACTTTGAAACTCCTGCTGATGGTTATTTAGATCCAAAAGAGGCCCATGATATCATTCAGCAAACACAAACTCCAATAGCTGCTTTAAAGCATGCTATTAAAGAATTTAAAGATTTTGAAGATATTAAAAATTCATTAATTGCAAAAAACAAAAAAACATCTGTTCCTTTTAAAACTGATTGGACTCTTGCAGGTATTGATACTCCTGAAAAAATGACAAAATTACTTGATAGCATGGAAGATGAAGAAGTAAAAGCACTAGCCGCACTTAAAACAAAAAAAGGAAGAAGGAAATCACGAAGAGCTTAAATCTACTCCTCAAATTCTTCAAGCTCAAATCTCGAGCTCATATCATCTAAAAATGTTTTGAATTCTTCAAATAAGGCTTTTAACTCAGCATCATTGAAATTTGATGGATCTTGCTCTCTAACTTTATCAAGTAATTTTTTATGATCAATATATAATTTGTCGATTTTTTCGCAATGATCCTTTGAAACATCAATAAAACAGCCTTGCGCCATATTTACATTTGATTGAATTTGCTGCCAAGCCCACATAAAGCGCTCATTATCACGGTTTTGCAAAATTTCTAGCATATGATTAATATTGTCAGCTGCCATGTAGAGTTTGTGGCGTTCTTGTTTTAATACATCGTTCATGCACTTATACTAACTAGAATTCTTTACTATTGAAAGTGCAAATTCATCTATTTTTTCGTGCAACTCAGCTGCTGATTCACAATGCATAGCTAACTCTTTTGCTTTCTTTAAAACTTGCCTTAAATCATGGCTCTTATATGAAACATCGGTATATAAGGCTTCGTTACTCGCACCATTCATATCTTGGAATGAAATTGCATAGCAGAATAATTCTTGATCCCAAAAAGCATGAATTTTAATATCATTTACTACTTCTGTCTCTTCAAATGGTTCTTTTGGAGCAATTAATTTCTCTACTAATCTCCCTTGTTTATCTACAACTTCTCGTACTTCAATATCCCATTCTAAATGATAATAATAAGGTTCATAAGATGTTGAGCGCGATCCTTTTTCCATAAAATTATTAATTTTAGAGCTATTTATACACTTATATAGCTGACAAGTCAAGATTTTTGTGTTATAATGTACTGAATTAAAAATAAAAAATGCATACAAAAACCGCAGAAGAAATATATAAAGAGCTAAATACTTCAGTTAAAGGACTTACCGGTTCTGAAGCTGCATTGCGTATTGAAAAATACGGCTTTAATGAGCTAAAAGTTAAAAAGCGAACACCCTGGTGGGTGCATTTTTTGCAGGAATTTACTGATTTAATGGTTGTAATACTTATTATTGCAGCTGTTATTGCAATTGCAGCAGGAGAATGGCGAGATGCAGTGGTTATATTAGCTATCGTATTTATTAATGCGATTATAGGATTTATACAAAAATTCAGAGCTGAAAAAGCAATTGAAGCACTTAAAAAAATGGTTGCTCCAACAGCGCGTGTACTTAGAGATGGCAAAGAGCAGGAAATTGAAGCCCGACTTTTGGTTCCTGGTGACATTATTATTTTAAGTGAAGGCGACCGCATAACTGCTGATGCAAGAATCATTGAACAAAATGAACTAGAGACACAGGAAGCTGCCTTAACAGGTGAATCAACAAATGTTCCCAAACATGCAAAATCTCAGGAAGAAATATCAGCAGGTGAGCGCTCAAACTTTATTTACATGGGTACTGATGTAGCTCATGGAAGCGGAAAAGCAGTTGTTATATCAACTGGAATGGATACAAAATTTGGACACATTGCAAAACTAACTTCAACAACTAAAAAAGATAAATCCCCTCTTCAAAAAGAACTCTTTAGAATTGGTGTTTTTGTAGGAAAAGTAACACTGGTTATTTCAGCAATATTAATATTAACTGGGATATTTGTTCAAAAGCAGGCATTTGTTGATACATTTTTATTTGCAACTTCAGTTGCAGTAGCAGCAGTACCTGAAGGTCTGCCAGCAACAGTAACTATTGCCTTAGCATTAGGAGTTCAACGCCTTGCTCGCAAACGTTCGATTGTGCGCCAATTAGCTTCAGTTGAAACACTTGGCTCAACATCACACATTTGTACTGATAAAACAGGGACTCTTACAAGAAACGAAATGACTGTAAAAGAAGCGTATTTTGACAATTACAGTGCCCAAATCGGAGGAGCAGGATACAAACCCTGGGGTGCAATTTTAATAAAAGGAAACGATCGAAGAACTCATATAATAGGTGACATTGATTCGCATAATGAAGTTTATAACAAGCGATATGATCATCTTGCAAAACTAAAAATAAAAGAAACACCTTTATATACCACTTTAGAAATGATGAGCGCAATTAGTGTGCTTTGTAATAATGCAAAACTTGAAGAAGAAGGGGTAAATTATCAAACTTCATACACAATGCTTGGTGACCCAACTGAGGGCTCACTCCTTACATTTGCCAGAAAAGCAGGATTTAAATTTGAGGATTTCACAAATAAATACGATAAAGTTTTTGAACACTCATTCGATTCAAACCGCAAAAGAATGAGCACAATTTATAAAGGAAAAGAAACCGGCATTCATCATTTATATATGAAAGGTGCAACTGATTCAGTTCTTGAGACCTCTACACATATAATGATAAACGGCCGCGAAATGGCTCTGGACCAAGAAACCCGTGAAAAAATCCTAAAGCAAAATGAAGATATGGCTAAAAGAGCCCTGCGCGTTATTGCTTTTGCGTATAGAGATATTGATGCACAAAAAGAATACAAAGTTAATGAAGATGAACAAAAAATGGTGTTTGTTGGTCTTGTGGGAATGATTGATCCTCCACGGCGCGACGTTAAAATGGCTGTTCAAATGGCTAAACGTGCTGGAATTAAGGTTTATATAATTACTGGTGATCATGGGCTTACAGCAGAGGCAATTGCAAAGCAAATAGGACTTGTTAGCAAAGGTAATCCTCATGAAATTATTACAGGAAAAGAAATAGCTAAATTAAAAGACAAAGACATTGAAAAGCTCTTTAATGACCCTGAAAAAGATATTATTTTTGCACGCTCAGCTCCTGAAGATAAACTGCGCATAGTCTCAGCTTTAAAACGACTTAATCACATTGTTGCAGTAACTGGTGATGGGGTAAACGATGCTCCGGCACTTAAACGTGCTGACATTGGAATTGCTATGGGTATAACTGGCACTGATGTGTCTAAAGAAGCTTCAAATATGGTTCTTGCTGATGATAGCTTCAGCACAATTATCAATGCAGTTAAAGAAGGCCGCACAATATATGAGAACTTAAAAAAGTTCGTATTCTATATATTTAGTTGTAACATCGGTGAATTAATTACAGTTTTTGCAGCTATTATTTTGGGCTTACCTGCACCATTAACAGCAATTCTGATACTTTCAGTTGATATTGGTACAGATGTCCTGCCTGCGCTTGCATTAGGAGTAGATGTTTCAGAAAAAGGAATAATGAGCCAGCCTCCGCGCAATCCAAAACAAAAAATAATGGATCGCAATTTTATAGCAAGATTTTTATACGTTGGTCTATTTATAGGAGCAATTGTAGTAGGAGCATACTTCTGGAGCCTGTTTAGCCAGGGATGGCAATGGGGTCAAATAATAGATGTTGATTCAGCAATGTATATAAAGAGTTCAACATTTGCATTTGCTATATTAGTATTGATACAAATGGTTAATGCATATAATTCTAGAAGCTCCTCACGTTCAGTCTTCCAAATGGGATTCTTTAATAATCTTTGGCTTCTAGGAGCAATAATGATTTCCCTTGGAGTTGTTTATCTGCTTGTTGAAGTTCCGTTCTTTAATGAGTGGATCCATACTGCACCGTTAGAATGGTATGAATGGTTTGTGATAATCGGTGCTTCATTCGGCATTTTGCTGGTTGAAGAACTGCGCAAATTGGTGGTAAGATTGCGATATGTATCTAAGAATAAAAGTACAGCCTAAGTCAAAAGAGTCAGCTATTGGTGACTTAATGGAAGATGGCACTTTAAAAGTGCGTGTTAAAGCTGCCCCAGAAAAAGGCAAAGCAAATAAGGAAGTCATAAAACTTCTCTCTAAAAAATATAGTGTTCGTAAGAGCGAAGTTGAAATCGTGAGCGGAAAAACTGATCAAATCAAACTAATCAAAATCAATAAATGAAAGCAAAAAAATCTCTAGGACAAAACTTCTTAAAAGACCGAAACGTTCTGAATACTATTGTTGAAGTTGCTGAGCTCTCAACTGAAGATTATGTTGTGGAAATTGGTCCAGGAAAAGGAATTTTAACAAAAGAACTAGTTGAACGCGCTGGTAAAGTTACAGCTATTGAACTCGATGATCGCTTAATTGATGAACTCAAAAAAATCGAAAAATTAGATCTTGTTCATGGAGATGCTTTAAATTGGAGACCACCAGAAGAAGAGTACAAAGTTGTTGCGAATATCCCCTACTATATAACCTCTCCTTTGCTTAATCATTTTCTACAAGCAGCAAATAGACCAAGCAAAATGGTGCTACTTGTGCAAAAAGAAGTAGCTGAAAAAATCTGTGCTAAAGATGGAAAAATGAATGTACTCGCAATTCATGTGCAGGTTTTTGGAAAACCAAGAATTGTGTGCACAGTGCCTCCCTCAGCTTTTACTCCGCAGCCAAAAGTTGACTCAGCAGTTATTGAAATTGATGTTTATGATAAAGCTTTAGTTGAAGATTACAGAAAAATGTTTGGAGTTGTGCACCGCGCTTTTTCAAATAAACGCAAAATGCTTTCAAATACTTTGCCTGATTATAAGGAAAAATTGGTTGAACTTGGATTCCAGGATTTAAGGCCTGAAAGACTAAGTATTGAGGATTGGAAAAAATTGACACAATTATGATTCAATTGCGCGATAGGAATTCCGATCCCGGGATCTCAAATTTTCCCCAACAACTCTTCTCCTGCAGCTTTAAGTATCCTTTCAAAAGATTCGCGTTGAACTTCATGAAGTTCACCATCATCTTCTTCTAAAGCTCTTCTCGCTTCATCAGCAAGTCTTCTTTTTCTTAATATATCCGCATGAGATCTAATTGCACCTCTTGGATTTAATTCAACTATCACGTCCTTTTCAGATGCCAATAATCTCTCATAAAAACCCCTCATCTCAGGTTCAAGTGTTCCATCATCATTTTCTAAAGCCTCCCTGGCTTCTTCTAAGGCCTCTCTTCGCCCATCCATTGCCTCTCTAAGTGATCTTTGTTTTTGAAATCCAGCCATATTTAAATACTAGCTAAATCTTTTTTCATAGCTTCAACCGCTGCTCTTGCAGCCTCCGCATATGTTTTCTCATCATAATTATCGTCTTTTTCATATGCAAAAGTTATACCACGGCTAGAGTTTACAATTGCGCCTGTTCCATCTTCTTTAAAGCACGGTTTTACATCTTCTGTGCCGCCTCCCTGAGCTCCATAACCTGGAACTAAAAAGATAGAATTTGGCATTAATTCGCGTAATTTCGCTGCTTGTTCTGGATAAGTTGCTCCAACAACAGCGCCAACAAAATTAAAGCCACTTTCACCTATATCATCTGCTCCCCAAGAATCAACAAGTTGACCCATAATTTCAAAAATCTGACCTCCTTCATTTAATTCTAAGTCTTGAATATCACCAGAAGAAGGATTAGAAGTTTTAACTAAAATAAAAATTCCTTTTCCATATTCTTTACAATTATCAATAAAAGGTTTAATTCCATCATAACCTAAATAAGGTGTAACTGTTACTGCATCAGCATCAAAAACAGCTCGTGATTCTCCATAAACATCAACCATTCCTAAAAATGCATCTGAATATGCTTTGGCAGTTGAGCCAATATCATTTCGCTTTGCATCAGCTATAACTAAAAGGCCCTTTGATTGAGCATAATCAATTGTTTCTTTATAAGCCTGAACACCAGGAGCTCCAAAAAGTTCATAAAAAGCAATTTGAGGTTTAACACATGGTACAAGATCATGAACCGCATCAATAATCCCTTTATTAAATTCAATAATTGCTGCTGCAGCTGCTACAAATGGATCATTATGCTCTTTTGCACCTGCCTCAGTTATATGGCTAGGAATTTGATCAAGTCTAGGATCAAGTCCAACGCAAATCGCGCTGCCTTTTTGTTTAATTGCTTCATTTAATCTATCTGCAAAATTTTTCATAATTATGTTGTTAACTTGCCCAGTTTGGTGGGTCAGAAATAAATCTTTTAACTTCAGCCTGGTCTTCTTCACTAATTGCTCCGTTTTCTTTTGCAACCTCAGTTAATACTTCAATGTTACTTAAGGTTGAAGCAGCAACACTAGCTTCTCTAAAAGAATCCTCTGCCTTTTTCATTCCATATGTAAAGATAGCAAAAACATCATGAACAATGCATTTACCTTCGTTTCTAATTGCATTCACACTATTTAAACTGCTTCCTCCTGTTGAAATTAAATCTTCAATAATCAAAACTGATTTTCCTTCAGGTAAGTATCCTTCAATCTGCTTACCAGCTCCATGACCTTTTGGTTTGTTTCTAACATAAACCATAGGCAGGCCCATTCTTTCAGCAACAAATGCTGCCCAAGGAATTCCAGCAGTAGCAGTGCCAGCTAAGTAGTCAGGTTTTAGGCCTTTTTCTTCAATCAGTTTGATGAAACCATCAATAATCACATTCCTTTCTTCAACATAAGAAATCAGCAAACGATTATCACAATAAATCGGCGATACAAGACCAGAAGCATATGTAAAAGGCTCTTTTACATTTATTTTAACGGCATTCACCTTCAGCAGAATCTCCGCAACTTGGGGTGCAGTCATCTTTTTTTGGGGTTATAAAGTACTCTTTTTTTCCAACGCTGTCGCGATGGTATTTTCCAAAGTCATCAAACATTTTTGCGACTTTATAATTCATTACAGGGCCAGAAACGCATGTTCGGATTCCCAAAGGATCAACCACACACTGCCCGCAAACTCCAAATCCACATTTCATGTATCTTTCTATTGAAACAAACGTGTTAACGCCTTTCGTTTCGCCAATTTCACCAACACTTTGCATCATCAATTCTGGTCCGCATGTCATTATTTTATCAATTTTCTTTTCTTCCAAAAGCTTTTTCAAAATTATAGTGTTATAACCTTTAATCCCTACTGATCCGTCATCAGTGGCAACCTGTAAATTCACATTCTTCAAAGCTTTTAATTTGTCGATATAAACAAGATGATCTTTACTACGTGCCCCTTCGATAAATTCAATTTTGCATCCTTTTTTTGCAGCTTCATATGCCACAAAATAAAGTGGAGCTGCGCCATATCCTCCGCCTACCAAAGCCAAAGTTTCGCCTTCTTGTATGTGGAAATTTGTTCCAAAAGGTCCGCGGATTCCTAGCTTATCGCCTGGTTTCATTTTTGCCATTTCTTGAGTTGTTTTTCCTCGTGAGCAAATAGTTAAAACCAGCTGTTTTCCATCATCAAGCGCAATTGAAATTGGTTTTTCATCAACTCCTGGCATCCAAAGCATAACAAATTGGCCAGGCTTTGAGTCGATCGATATGTCAAAATAAAAATTTTTAACGATTTCATTTTCGTCTTCTATTTTTGCAATTGGCACTACTTTTGGTAATTGTTCTTTATTCATAATTTTACTGTTCCGATTATTTCTTTGACGTCCTTAACGCCATTTTTGTCGCACCAGTCAGACATTTCCTGAGACACCTTTCTAAATACATCTGCGCCCCTATAAAAAACTGATGTTCCCATTCCAACCAAAGTTGCTCCTGCCATCATAATTTCAAGTGCATCTTCGCCAGTTGTTATTCCGCCTGTTCCGATTATTGGAAGTTTGGTTGCCTGGTAAATGTCGCTAACCATTTTAACTGCGAGTGGTTTGATTGCTGGCCCGCTTATTCCGCCGACTTTGTTTGCAAGGATTGGAGTGCGGGTCTCTAGATTAATTGCGAGTCCTGGGCCCAAAGTATTGATCGCGCAAAAACCATCAGCGCCTCCTTCTGCGCATGCATTAGCTATTTCAACAATGTTTGTAACGTTTGGGCTGAGTTTAATAATTACTGGTTTATTCTTTGCAACTTTTTTAACATCTTCTGTCACTGCTTTTGCATCCCCTGCAACACACGCGAACGGAAGCCCAAGCTCATCTTCAACATTCGGACAAGAAATATTCACCTCTAAAATATCCACATCTAACTTGTCGACTTCCTGCGCAATCTTAGCGAACTCCTCTTTTTTACCTGCCACAATCGATGCAATTAAAGGTGCCTTCTTATCTTTAGCATATAGCGCGATTTCTTCTTTTGCCTTCTCGATTCCTGCATCCGGAAGCCCAACTGCATTCATCATCCAATGTTCAGTTGTTATGATTGTTGGATTTGGATGCCCCTTATGCTCATTTAACCAAATTGATTTTGTTGTGATTCCTCCTGCTCCGCTGTTAACAACGCTTTTCCAGGTTGAAGCAGTTACGCCTAAAACACCTGAAGCTAAAACCGTTGGGTTCTCAAAGTCAGTTCCAAGATAATTTACTTTTAGGTTGGCCATTTATGCTTACTTAAAGGTCGATAATATTTAAGCATAAAAAAGGCTTTTTCTAAAGGTTATTTTTCAGTTGGTAGTAGCTGCTCCAGTGTTTCTATAAAAGCCGGAGCTTTCTCTTCTAGCTTACCTCCTTCTTTAGCCCTACAAGCTTTTAAATATATATCTATTAATGTTGAAAAATTCTTACCAAATCGCCCTTTTGATTCGACACCAAGTGCTGCAATTACATTGGCTACCATATTTACTTCAGTACCAGGTGCATCCTGACCTCGAATATATCCTGCAATCTCATTCTGCGCTTTTTGTAAACTTGATTCAATTCGTGCTTTCTTCTCATCATCAGCTTCTTTAAGGACTCTTTGTGTTTCCTGCTCTACTGCATCAGGCTCCAGGCCGCATCTGATAAGCTCAGATCTAACTGCATCACGGGCATTTGTAATGTCCTGAATAATTTTTTCCCTATCAAAATCCTCCCCTTCTAAAGAAAGTAAATATTGCATTACAGAATTCATAATTGAACGTAATCCTGGATTTTCAATTCTCTCTCCTTCAAGAACATCATCAATCGTCTTATTAAATATTCTTATTAACAATAGGGCTCCAAGACTATGTTGCCATTCACAGTTTTTTAATATTTGTTGAAGTCTGCCAATTACATTACCTGGATTTTCTCTTAACAAATCAATTATTTCCTGAACCTCATCATCCTGAATATCGGCATTTTGATATAAATAATCAAATAAAGTTTCAGTGTCATGACGAACAGCAAACGGATCAACTCCCTTTTCTTTAAATTCAGCTTCAGCCTCAGAAATCTTACCAACAAAAACCATGATAAATGTATTAAAGTATTCGCGCTAATTATATTAAATGAAAACAATCTGTCAAATTTTAGTAGGAGGCTGACTAGTAAAAGATATAAAGTTTCATGACGGACCTCCTACGTTGCAAGAAAGTACAAGACGAGCACCAGAACCGGGATCCCGAACCAGATCACCCTTTTCCAGTACCCAGGTTCACTGGCTTCAAGGACCTCTTGAAATTCTTTGTCCTCAGCCATCAGTTGTAGAATGCTTTTCCTCTTTTTCTTCATGAGAATATCCTCCCTTTCTAGTCAGCCAGATTGTCAAGAAGCAGGTGCTTTTAAAAAGCCCCACTTTCTTATGAGTGTGACATAATTTAAACATAAATAAAAAGTTATTAAAAGAAAAAAGTTTAGATAAATTTTAGAATTATTTAATAATCTATCTTTATATTTTTTGGGGATTTGGCCGACGAGGAAAGTGACGACCAAAAAAAAGGTGGGTCACTTGCTGCGGCGCTTTTCACGGCGTCGTTTTTTCTGCTTCCGAAGGTAGACGTGGTAGGGGCTCCACTTGAAGTGAACGTTGTACACCTCGCGGTCGATGTGGTAGATCCTCTCCAGGGCCCTTTTGAAGGCTGCAACCAGCATGTCACACTCTCCGTCCAGCGGGGGTTCGGATCCTGTTCTGCGCTTGGAGTTAGTACAGTAGCGTTTATAGATCCGTTTCGCCAGCAGGAGTGTAACTTCCAGCTTTGAGTCAGCCTTCCTCACTACCCGTACATACTTTATGTGGCAGCTTAGAGGGAAGGTCCACATCCGTGGACTCGCCTTGGTCTTCTTGTCATGAGCTCTGCACCACGCTTCGCGCTCCGTGAAGAGCTTTTCAGCGGTTTGCGCAGGTGTCGGGACCGAAGCATCAGGC
Organism: Patescibacteria group bacterium; assembly: GCA_042577965.1. Classification (GTDB taxonomy): domain Bacteria; phylum Patescibacteriota; class Gracilibacteria; order UBA1369; family PNNO01; genus JAUVDZ01. Next base: position 5,586 of record JBHPDK010000016.1, on the reverse strand, counting down.
TTGGAAGGGGAGGCATCAGGCAGGGAAGCTGCGTCGGTTTGCACGAAGGCGTCCTCAACGCCTGCATCAGGCACAGCGCTGATCTTGACCACATACAATCCTGCATCGGTTTGCACAGCTTGAGGTGGTGAGCGAGGCGTAGGTTGCTTCTTGGACTTCAAGAAAAGAGCAATGGATGCACCCGCGAGCACACACAGCAGCACAGCGATACCAATCAAGAAGAGGGCTGTCCTCTTTTTGGGCTCAGGCTCGAACGCCTGCTCGTAGAAATCCGGAGCAGGAGTGGTCTCCCTCAGGGATTGACCAGATCGCCTGCTGAGAGCCGGCTGGCTTATGGACGGATAACTAGAGGACACCTGCGGAGCAGCTGGAAGTTCTGCGTAGCCTGCCTCGTCCATGAGTTCGTACTGCTTAGCCAGCATGCGCACAGCTCCAACAAACTCGGGCGTTCCAAGGGCCTCGGAAAGCAGAATGTTCTGCGAGACCTCATGCGGACACCTGGTAACTCCCTCAGCATGCATGTACTCGAGCTGTCTGATGAGCACCTTGAGAGCACCCTTGAGCTGATACATGTCGCGGAATCGGTGCTCAGGTTCTGGTGCCATAGCCAGCCGCTCAAAGGCTTGTGCCTCTGCGTAAAGCTGGCTCATCCGCTCGTGGAAGTAGTCTGGCTGACAGGCTTTGAGCAAACCCTCCACAGCACTGAAGTGATACTGCGACTCTACATATGGCTCATAGTGAAGAATTTCGAACAGCACAGCTCCGAGTGAGTACACGTCTGCGAGCTTGGTGATCTCTTGTCCACGGGCCTGTTCCGGTGACAGATACCCAATCGTGCCTACAGCTAGGCCCTCCTGGGTCTGCCGGGAATGTCCGCCGTACAAAGCGATGCCAAAGTCGATCAGCATGATGATCACACGACCATCAGCAGTCACCGTGACCATCAGGTTGTCAGGCTTGATATCCCGATGGATGAGATCCTGCAAGTGCACGATCGCCAGGGCATCACACACATCAGGGAAGTACCGAAGCCTTTTGAGCTGCCACTCAAGAGACCTCCTCTGCATTGGCGTTGCACTCTCGATCACACTACGCAAAGGATTCCCCTCGATGTACTCCATCACCATATACGGGGGAAGATTACCACCTTCACCATTGTCGTGCATCACCACTTTGGGAATATTCTGGTTGTTGAGTTTCGCCAGAATCTTTGCCTCCCGCCCAAATCGTGATAGCTGTTCAGCCCATCCTACATCACTCTGCTCTTCATCCCGAATGATGAACTTCACAGCGGTCTTCCGTTCAAGTACGGGATTGTAGGCCATGTACACGGTACCCTGGCCACACGATGCGATCTTGTAAATTACCACATCGCCGCAGCCAAGTGGCACCCCGGTAACAAGCGTGTCTCCTTCCTCCTGGCTCTGTTCCAGTAAAACTCTCATGTCCTCGTTCAGGACTACGTCGTTGTCAGTCATTTGCTCCCTCGTTCTTTCGTTTGTTATATCTTCGCACCTTTCCTGGTGCGTTTTGTCTCGTCGGCCGATCTTTCAAGGACCGCGGCAGTAGTGCTAATTATCAAAAAAATCAGCCTATGCCGGAAGTTTCCTCAAAAAGAGGTTAAATTTAACCACAAATTATAAGATTTGTAAAGGTCTAAATATTACAAATAAGCCTTGCTTAAAAACAAAGATTATTGGGGAATTCGGCTGGCGGGGTGGAAGGTTTGCCGAATGATGATCATGGATCTTCTCCCTTGCGTTTCTTTAATGCCTGGTCAATAAAACCAAGAACAATAAGACCAAGGCCAATGAAGATGCCGATGCCAATGAGGAATCCCGGTTGAAAGGGATCATCCCAGAAGCCGAGCTCGGATGAGCCGCAGCCAGAAAGGCAGGATACGATCACAAAGACGAGGATCGAGATGATGAGCAACATGCCCATCTGAATCCCGAAGACTTCTCTGCGACTTGTTTGCACTTTGGACCTCCTTTCTATGCCACTCTGAAGGCATGGTAGACCAGGACTACAAAGCCCAAGAGTGCCAAAATAATGACTACAGTATGGAGCCTTCGATCCTCTTTTTGTAGATCTTCCTCCTGCTTCGATTTCATTGCTTCCCCTCCTCCAGGTCAGTTCGCTGCTTTCAAGGCCTCAACAGCCTTGGGGATGTAGTGGATGAGCATGACCACCCAGAGCGGGAGACCAATAGCCACGATCCAAACATCGCTACTTCTGTGTTCCAATTCGTGCCCTCCCATTTTCCGCCAGCCTTATTTTCAAAGGTCCGGCGAAATCAGCTTGTTGTTTCATCAAAAAGCGAGTTAAGCCTTTTACCTTAGATGAGAATTAAAACATATTCTTAAAATAAGCACAAGTGTTTTACTAATCCTGAGAGATGGCTGACGGGGTATTCAGCCATGACTAATGCCAAATGATTGCTCCTGCCACAAGGAATAGTGTAAACGCGAAAATAATTCCCAGCAAAATGCGTCGGTGAAGTGTTGACATGCATCACCTCCCTTTCTCCCCGTCAGCCAGTGTATTAAGGGTCCTTAAAGCAAGATCCAAAAGGACTCACCAAGGTATCCCTTCATTACTTACAAGTATAAACTACACTAAAAATTACATTTTTATCAAGCTATTTCAACCTCTTTTCCATGTAATCCCTTGGTTTCTACAATTTTCCCGTTTTCCATACCAAGACGTCCTCTAACAAAAGTCATTACTGGCCATCCCTTAAGCTTCCATCCATCATAAGGAGACCATCCACACTTTGTATAAAGGCTGGAATTTGAAACTGTGCGTGAAAGGTCCATATCTATAACTGTAAGGTCTGCGTCAAAACCTTCTTCAATTCGACCTTTATTTAAAAGCCCGAATAAACGGGCTGGTGATTCACATAACAAATCAACAATGTCACGTAAATTAAGCCCATCTTCATTAACTGTATTAAGCATTAATGGAAGTGTGGTTTCAATCTCAGGAATTCCTGATGGCGCTTCCCAGTAATCGCGCTCTTTTTCTTCAGATAAATGAGGAGCATGATCAGAAGCAATAATATTAACTGTTTTTTTAGATATTGCATCCCATAAAACATCCTGATCGTGCTGACCACGAACAGGTGGATTAACTTTAATGTAATTACCAAGTTTTACGTAATCTTTAATTTTTAAAAATAAATGATGAGGACTTACCTCGCATGTAATTTTATCACTGCCAAATTTATCCATTAGCTGAACTTCTTTTTTTGTGCTCATATGACACAAATGCATTCGGCCCTCATATTTTTTTGCTAAATGAATAGCTTTTCGGGCTGCAGTAAAAGCAATTTCATCACTACGAATTAAACTGTGAACTTCAGGTGTGTGATCACCTTTATATGTATCAGCATGATCTTTCATCAGACTTTCATCTTCAGCATGAACAGCAACTATATTGTTAAAATTCTTAAACATGTGTTCCAACAATTCTTCGCTACGATCCATTTCTTCCTGAATCATATGTCCTGTTGTCGCTCCCATATAAACTTTAAATCCAACAATGCCCTGAGCTTTTTCGCATTCATGCAGATTATCTAACTGCGCACCAAAAAATAAACCAAAATTAACCAAAGTGTCACCTCTTATAATATCGCGCTTAGCCTGCAATGCTTTAATGGTGGTTGTTTTTGGCTTTGTATTAGGCATATCAAAGACTGTTGTAAAACCGCCAGCAAGAGCTGCCTTAGAACCTGAAGCCCAATCCTCCTTTTTTTCATAACCTGGAGTCCTAAAATGAACATGCGCATCAATACAGCCTGGAATCAAATATTTACCTGTTAAGTCATATTCGTGATCAGCGCCTGTATCAATTGTATTGGCAATTTTTTCAATTACACGATCGTGAACCAAAACGTCTTTAGTAACGATTTTATCGCTGCTAACTATTTGTGCATTTTTAAATAAAGTTTTCATATTAGGAGAGTTAAGAGCGCCATCCTCACAGCAACTCCGTATTCAACCTGTTTAAAGTATACAGCATTTTTAAGTTCATCAACATCATGAGATATTTCATGTACACGTGGAAGTGGAGCCATCACAATTGCATTAGGGCAATACTCTTCAATTAATTTTTTATTTAAAATATAAACGTCTTTTAATTTTTCATATTCCTGGCTGTCAGCAAATCTTTCCTGTTGGATTCTTGTGCAGTATAAAACATCTGCGTCTTTTATTCCCTCTTTAAAATCTTCAAGTTCTTCATATTTAATGCCTTTTTTATCTAATAATTCTTTAACCTCAGGCTTCATTTTAAGTTCAGGAGGAGACACAAATTTAAACGAAACATCGTAATTTGCTAAAAGATAAGCCAAAGAATTAGTGCAACGGCTATATCTTAAATCCCCTGTCATAACAATCTTTAATCCATCTACTTTTCCAAGTTCTTTTTTAATTGTGTATAAATCCAAAAGTCCTTGTGTTGGATGCTGCCCTGCACCATCCCCGGCATTAATAACCGGCACCTGTGAGTTTTTTGCAAAAGTACCTGCAGAACCGCTATCCGGATGCCTTATTGCAACAATATCTGCAAACTGTGAAACAACGCGCGCAGTATCATCCAAAGTTTCGCCTTTTTTTATAGAGCTCGATTCTACATCAGTCACACTAATTATGCTTCCACCTAGCCTGTGCATTGCGGTTTCAAATGAAAGACGAGTCCGCGTAGAAGGCTCATAAAACAGCGATGCAAGGATTTTTCCTTTTAAATCCTCACCCCGATAATCCAAAAACGAATCAGCCTTTTGAAGAATTTCTTCAATTTGATTTTTTAAGAGCTCGTTTGATGAAAGTAAATTATCCATGCCACTTTATTATAATCGTAAACAGTTTATCACTTTACAAAAAAAATGAAACTGCTAAAATCAACCCCCTATACATAATTATAAAATATGTCAGAAAAATTAGGTTCAAATGAACCGCAAAATAGCTTGAAACTGCTCGATGGGGAAGATAGAAATATGGCAGATTTATGCATTAGTTCTATTAGGACATGGATGGGATTTGATCCTGAAGTAATGCAGGAAGTAGATACTCTTACTATTTTTTATGGAAATACTCTGATGCTTATTGAAACCCTGGAAGAAAAAGCCGGAATGGATCTTGAAAGTATTAGACAAAGATTTAGAGATAAAATAGCGGAATTCAAAGAACTTGTAGATTTGCAAAGTAGAGGTTTAGAAACTGAAATCCCAGAGGAAGAATTGATGTATAAACCTACCATGAGAAAAGTTATGGTAGAGCAGCCACGTTTAATAAAACCAAAATCCGAGCATAATACCTGCACAAATCCATACGAAGTCTGCGATGATTCTGATGCACTCCTCATCTTAACTGAATGGGAAGAATTTCGTGGAATTGACCTAAAAAAAGCGCGTCGTCTAATGAAAGGCGATACTTTGATAGATGGTCGAAATATTTATGATCCAGATGAGGTGCGAGCAGCTGGATTTAATTATCTTTCGATGGGTCTTTAGGTCTTCTTATAAGCTTAGGAATGGAAACCAATGCACCTTCGAGTGCTTCACGTAAACCTTCAACTACATTT
>JBHPDK010000015.1:0-28693 GCA_042577965.1 Patescibacteria group bacterium | reverse complement strand
ATTGAAGATGAGCTTTTCACTCAATTACCTGATATGGCTAAAAAAATTATCAATACAGATGATCCAAGAAATACAAATTTTTATGAAAATCCGGATGACCCTGTTGAACATGCCCCGGATTGGCATCAATTTGGTATTATATCCCATACAAAAAAATTCAGCGAAGCATATAAGACAGAAGCACAAGATTTAATGCAGGAATGGGGAGTTAAAGATATGGCTGATAAAGTGCTTTCTGAGGATATTGACGGGAGAAGCAAGGATGAATTATTTAGAATTGCTGCAATTTTACATGATTTAGGCAAGTTTGATCGTTTATTTAAAGTAAAAGACGGTAAAGAAACAAACTTGCCAACTCATACCGGCCACGAAGCAAAAGCAGCTGATTATATTTTAAATGACGAATATGTTCATAATTTGCTTGCTCATGATTATGGATTAACTGAAGATCAAATTAAATATGTTGCGGAGTGTACGAGGCTACATTATGAATTAGGAAAAATCAGAAAAGTTGCAAAAAAAACTGAAGAAGGTTACACCCTTGCATTTTCTAAAACAGATAAATGCAAAGACGCATGCAAAGAAATCGCAGATCAATTTCCTAATTTTAAAGTAGAAGTTGGAATTCTGTTTATGTGCGACAGCATGGCTAAAACAGATATTGTTGTTAAAGGAGAAACAGACGAAGAAATTGAAGCACAATCAGACGATATTAAGCAAATTCTTGACCAAAGAGGATTGAATCCCAAATTAATCAGAGCAGTTTTACAAAGGCCGGTTAATAATGCAATGGCCAAAGCTTATTTTAAGGTTCTTAAAGAATCAGAAGTTTAAAGAAATTCCACCTTTTTTCCTCTTGTAATCAAACCATTAAGAAATTCCAATAATCTTGCTTGCTGTTTTTCGTTAATATCTCTCTTTAGCATTATTTGCGTGTTGCCTGGCGAATCTTCCATATCTGTATTCATAAAGTTAATTCCCCTTGCTCCCATCCAGAACATAGCACCCATTCCATCACCATCATGTACGTAATTATTGAGCATGATTTCACATTTTCCTCCAGGAATTTCTGTGATTTCAGCTTGAGATTCTTCTTCTCGATCTCCGAAATTTTCAGGTCCCATAATTAAATAGGTTAATAATAAAAGAACACACAATATAATAAAGCAGAATATCTGTCAAGGGCGAAATTTCAGAAAATTAAATACTGCTATTCACAAATCCTCATTGGCTCATTACTTATGCCTTTTGCGTAATGAACAGTTAAATAAAATTTGTTTGCATCGTCATTAATAGCCACGCCTAAGCCAATAATATTGTAATTTGGGCTTATTATACTGTCATAGTGAGCTGTGTATGATCCGCCTTTTTCACTCATGAAGAAGTCAAAACCTTTGCGCACAGAATTAATCATATCCTGCGTACAATCTTCTGCAGTTACATCACAATAATACATCTCCCAGGCTATGTTTTCAGTATATGCGCTATTCACAAATTCAATTCCCAGGCCAGCGAACCAATCCATGATTCCGTAAAAATCATAATAATCAGTTGAACCGTCCCGTTTATGATCCATATATCCGCGATCACGCGAAACCTTGCTCCACTGCGTGGCAGTTCTGTTCAGCTGATCATCATAAATATATTCATGAAGCCCAAGCAAGCGGCGCTCCTCGTTGTACCACGAGAGCCATGTTTCGCGGACTGTATCCATATCAATATTTGCAGGCAAATCTTCGCCAAGCTCCTGACATGGTGAGTTTGTAAGGCCGGACGCATATGGTAAATTTTGTTTATCTTCCATTATTCGCCAAACCATTTCAGCCATTTGGCCTCTTGTAACTTCGTCACTTACATATTCAAAAGTATCGGGAATGTAGTGGAGAGCCTCAAGAGTCTCAATATATTCGCTGTACCACTCTGCGCCTGTTGGTTGTGTTTTTTCGAGCGCAAACATATTTACCAGGATTTTTGAAGCCTCAGCAAGATTGATATTATTTGCGGGTTTAAAGGTTCCGTCAGGATATCCATTAATTATATTTTGATCTTTGGCATAACAAACATAAGAGGTAAACCACTGCTCCTCGTCAAAATCATTAAAACACCCTTCAGTATATTCAGTTGGCTTTTCACCTATTTTTGCTTCAACAAGAATTTTAGTGAATTCAGCTCTATTAATTGGATTTTCTGGTTTGTATGTGCCATCCGGATATCCAACTATATCTTCACGATCTTTTAAATAATTAATAGCCAGATAATTCGGATCCTCCTCATCAACATCAGTAAACGGCAGTTCTTGCGGATCAATAGCCATTATATCCAGAATTGAACATTCTGTTGTGCGGTCTTCCGGGTAGCTAAAGTAATCATAGGTATCACCATATAAATTAATCTCAACACGATTAATTGTTGGAAGCATTGCATCAAGATCCCTAAAAATCATTCTTTTATTAACACTATGCTCAGGCCTTGAAGTAGCATAAGCATCAGTATGAAGCGCCAAGGCCTCAATTACTTTATTTTCCATTTCTTTTGAACTCACTTCAATCCTTGCATTTTCAATAATCGAAGCATTTTCACAATAAATAAACAGATCTTTTAGCTGAATTTCTTTTATGTCACTTGAATATACTTCAAAATATCCGAGTAAATTATTTTCTGTATTAAGGCCCAGATTTTGAGTAGATGTGTTTTTTTCAAAAAGTCTGAATTTATCTTCCTTAACTTCCATCATTGGATTTTCTATATAAACAAGTGTGTTTATCCCGTCAAAATCTATGTCCTGATAACCTGCATCGTAAGTTGTTTCGCTTTCAAGATTATAAAATTGCAGATCCTCAACAACGCAACCAAGAATCTGGTCATCAACATATGGGCTAACTGTAGCCAAAAGCTCGAATTCAGTTGCGTTGTTATTTTGGATTGTGAAATCATTAGGGCCAAAACCTGCAGTCTGAATTTCATTTGAAGAACTAAAGTTTGTTTCATCAATTACCTGTTCACCCTGCACAAGTTTAAGTTTTGTAAGGCCTTTTGAAGGGAAGCAGGTCACATCCAGTTTTTCGAGCGTGAGATCACCAGGAAACTGCTCCCATGGCTGAACAGTAAAACTCATTAAAAGCTGATCCGGCTTGCCGGTTACCAAAACCTTGTCACGAACATTTGTGTCATAAACTCCCGCACTTGAGCCGCCAGCAATAGCAATCTGCGATATCATTATTAAAAGAATCGCGATAATTCCGATTCGAAAAATTGAAGATTTCATAAATTTTTGATTAATATTTTCAGGATTATTATAGCCTTTTTGTAACAAAATCAGCAATCTATCATTATATCATTCTATGAATGATAATTTTGAATCACAAAATGACAGGCCAGTTGTATATGAAGATTCAGAAATGGAAGTTATGTCTGATCCTGAATTGGTTGAAGAAGTCGTAAAGCTCCAAAATGGAAGGAGAATTCACATTATAGTAAATGCTGTGGTCTTTTCAGTATGTTTATTGTTTTGTGCTGGAGCTACTTATTTTTATTATCATGGGGAGCGTCAACTTGCAGAAGTAACCAAAAGATTAGAGAAAAAATTACCATCTCTTGAAAGAGAAAAGGATTCCTGCATGAGAGAAAAAAAACATTTAAAGTCGGATATCGGATTTATGCAAGAATCTTGCGATACCCTCAAAAAGGGTATAAGAGAAATGCAGGATTGTGTATTTTTAGATGATATAGATAAAAAATTTACTTGTGACGGTGTTGTAATAAAAAGAATAAACAGAGCCCTAGAAGAAATTCGAACTAAGCATAAGGAAAAAAGAAAAAATCTTTAATTTTTTAAAGGGGATACGGGGAGATTTAGGGGTTCGGACCTGGTATTCTTTTTGGAATACCAGGCCCAGCACCTCTGCTCGCTTTTTCGGTGGGATCCTGGCTGGATTTTAAGGGGGATCACTCGGTGGGCTTGACGTCTTCAGCGGCCGGCGGATCGTCCTTGGGATCGTCGCTGTCGTCGGCGCCCTCGGGCGGGGCCTCTTCGGTCTGCTCGTCGTCGGTCGTCTCGGGCACCGGCGGCAGCTCTTCGGCGGGCGTTTCATCATCATCGCCACTGCTGTCGTCGGTGCAGTCACCTTCCTCGGCGGGCGCCTCGGACTCCTCGGGCGCATCAGCGGCCGGCTCGCCGTCACCGTCCTCGGCCTCGGCCGGTGGTTCATAGCTGCCGCTGTCGTTGGTGCAGTCGTCGGCCTCGACGTCGTCGCTGTCACTCTTGGCCAGCAAGACTTCGAGCTCAGCCACGTGATTTTCGAGCCTTTCCTCTTCGTCGAGTTGCACGCGGGCCTGAGGTCTGCAATCCTCAGTGAGCATCCCAGTATAGTCATGATCTTTGTCGTACCAGTCCGTCATCTCTTCCTCCGTGTGTTTATGGACCTTCCCGTTAATAGCGAGAGAGGTCCGACTTTAAAGTTCTCAACCACTGCCACGAGCAGAGTTGAACTACTAACTAAAATCGGGCACCTCTCAACTATCACTTTTTCAAAAAGCGTGTATTCGAGACTTCATTTTTATATTTTTTTTTATAATATGTCAAATTTGTTTGCTAATTATTTGAATACATTTTTCCAACGAAGGTCTTTTTGCGCGATCATGATATAACATTTTTGCAATTAACTTGCGCATTGGCCTTGGTATCCTTTCTTTTAAATTAATTTCCGGACATCTTTTTTGGATTGAACGAAGGCGGCCCCAGTCTGTACGGCCTCCCATATATCCAACAAATTTATCAAAAAATTCATCAAAATCAGTAATGCCGGTATAAATTTTAAGTAGAATTATTCCAAACGAATATACATCCATACCTTTTAAAAGCCGTGGCGGAATGCCATTGAGCACTTTATACCCATAATTTCCTGAATCACTATATGTAGGAGTGCCAAGAGCATTTTTTTCAAAATTGCCATCATCAATCATTAATTCTGAGTCTGTAATCCTGCATTTGTTGTTTGAGATAATTGTATTTTCAGGCTTTATATCACGATGCACTATTCCTGCTTCATGCATTGCAAGGCAACCTTCCATTAAATCCACTGCATATTTTAATTGTTGTTCCAAAGGCAAATCATAGCAATGTTCTAAAGTTAAAGGATCAGGATGATATTCAGAAGTATTAAAAGATCTCAAACTGCCTCCATAAACAGTCACTCCATTAGAAATATATCTTGTATGAAACCATTCAGGCACGATATTTGGATGCCTTGGCAGTTCATAATAAGTATTAATATAATCCTGCATGTCTTTTCGGGGAAATTTAACACCTCTTAAAGGTTGCTCTCTTTGACATGTCCAAATAGTTTTAGATTCATCAATTTTAGTTAAGCCAACAGAGCAGACTTTTTGACCTTGTTCCTGCAGTATTTTTGAAACAACAAGTTGAAGTTTTCTGTGAACAATCATCATTAATTCTTCAATATCTTTTCTTTCAATTCCAGCTTCAATTAATCTTTGATGTACTGCATCACCTAAAATCATTAGAATTTTTTTATGATTCTTATAAATGTTATCTTCAAGTGCCTCTTTTATATGTTTTTCTGTAAATGTTTCGTTTTGATCATCAAATAACAGATCAATCACCTGAGGGGGTGTTTCAAATTGCCAATATAGATCCTGTTTTTGGGGGGTGGGAGTCGGAGTTTGCAAAAGAGTAGATTTACAAGGGGGCTAAGATAGCGGGTTTAAAGGATTTTGTCAAAAAAAGCGAGGACCAATAAGCACCATTTTCAATTTAAGCTTTTTTTAATATCCTCATTAAAACAAAATGGCTCACAATTCCTGAAACAATAAATGAAACCGATACTGCTGCAAAAATTCCAATTAAGCCAAAAAAGTATGAACCTAAGTATGCCAGAGGAATAATTAAGACAAACATTTGAAACAAAGTAAGTGCAGCTGCATGAAAAGGTTTGTGCAAAACATTTAATGAAGCTGTTGAAATTTGCATAACACCATAAAGTCCGTAACCAACTGGTACAATCCACATATATTGAATAATAGATGAAATTACCAAAGGGTTGTCATTGAAAAGCGGAGCAACCAAATTTGCTGATGCAGCAAAAATAATAATCATTATTAATCCCCAGTAAATTGAAAATTGTTCTGAATGTTTAATTCCAGTTTTAACACGATTAAGTTTATGAGCTGCAATGTTTTGTCCAACAAATGGTCCAATTACAGTTGCTAAAGCAAAAATAACAGTGAGTCCAAAAAATTCAATACGGGCTGCAACTCCAAATGCAGCTACAGCTTCTGTTCCATAAATAGCAAGTAAGTTGAAAATTACTCCCATCCCAAGAGGCAGAATCATTCTGGTTAAAGCAGTAGGTAGACCAATATATAATACTGATTTCCATGATTGAATGATTTGTGAAAATGTTGGAAGTTTAAGACTGATCATTTTTTCTCTAAAAAATAAAACCCAGGCAGCAACTGCAAATGTGGTAGCGCGTGAAATTAAAGTTGCTATTGCAGCGCCTTTAAGACCAAGCATTGGAATTGGCCCAAGCCCAAATATTAAAATTGGATCAAGTATTAAGTTAACTGTAACTGCAAAAATCATAATAATACTTGGTGTTTTTGTGTCTCCTGTTGCTCTGATTACACTGTTACCAACCATTGGGATAATCACAAAAATTGTTCCTAAATACCAAATAAAAATGTATTCATGAATCAATTCAATTATTTCCGGTTCTGCTCCGAGTAATCCAAATAAAGGATCAATTGTTAAAATTCCTGCGATTGCAAAAAATACAACTAGTAAGAAAGATAAAATAAGAGTGTCGGTTGTTAGCCTTTTAACATTCGAAGTATCGCGCCTGCCAATAGCTTTTGAAACAACTGCTGAAGCACCAATCCCAATACCAATCGACAGACTTATTATTAGCATTACAACAGGGAAGGTAAAACTAAGCGCAGCGAGTTCGTTTGTGCCCAGCTGCCCCACAAAATAAGTATCTGCAAGGTTAAAAGCCACCATCCCAAGCATTCCAAAAATCATTGGGATTGTTAGGTGGATAAGGGTTTTTCGTACGGGCCCTTCTATCAGTTGTGGATTTTCTGTACTTTTCATTGTTTAGAAATATATCTGAAATTTCAAAAAAACGGAAGCCACTTTATTGCTGGCTCCCGTTTTCTCAATGTAACTTAAAACCTTTAGAACGGTCTGTTGCCGAAGCCATTGCCCTGGCCAGCGCCAGGTTTTTCGAATCCTTCGGGTTTTTCAGGAAATCCAATCTCTGCTGCTAATTCTTTTGCTCTTTCAAAGTCACCGCTTTCTTTTGCTTCATGCAATTCAACAAGTAAATGGAAGTTGTCTGCATTGATGAATTCAAGCATTTTTTCAGGAGCAACTTCTGCGAAAGCATTGTAGTCATTGTTTTCAATTGCTGCACGCATTTCTTTTTGAGTCTCCTTCATTTGGCCTTTCATTTTACCTTTCATTTGGCCTTTTTGATGCATTTTTCCCATTTTTTCAAGACCTAGTTCTTCAGCGATTTGTCTTGCTGCTTCAAGGTGTTCATGCATTTCAACAAATCGTCCGAAGTTGTCTGCATTGATTTGTTCTAGCATTTTTTCAGGAGCAATCTCTGCAAATGCATTGTAGTCGCCACTGGCGATTGCAGCTTTGAGTTCCTCCATTTGAGGACGATCTGGTTTGTCTTCGGGAGCAAATCCTTCATCAGCCATCGCTACTGAGAATACTGTAGTGAACGCAAATACTGCTGCAAGTCCCGCTGCTGTTAACCATTTTGAATTTTTCATTTTTTGGTTTGTTAGGAATATAAAATTAAGTGTTTGTCGGCCGGACACTTATTAATACAAATCAGTGTTAAAATTTCTTTCACTTTTTTTTCATTCCATTACGGAGTGGCTGTTTCAAGCGGTCTTTCAATATATCTCCTGGTTTTATTCCTTCTGCCTTAAACTCATTATCACTGGTTTTTTCACCAACAGCCACAATCACTTCGCCTTCAACAAGCTTCATTCTTGGCGGCATTTGTGCCTCACTTATATCAACTTCCCACTTTTTCCCGCTTAAGTCGTTTAAAATAATCATTACATCGCCTCGCACATCAACAATCCTGCCTGGTAATATACCGGCTTCAGGAGCATGCCATACTTTTTCTCTGAATTCCTGATACTGATCATAAGGTTTTACATTGTGTCTCATAAAATTTTCCATTCCTTCAGCTGTTCTGCTCGCAAATAAAATACTTCCAAGAATCATTGAGATAGCAATACTCGCAATCACAACAATCCAGGGGCTCACTTTATAACCTTTTTCAGTTTGAGTAAAAATCTTTGATGCCACAAATATCATTAAACCCAAAACCAGAATCCATAAATATGGCAAAATCACTAAAAATCCTGCAACAGGTCCCCCAGGTAGCTTGCCCATAATACCCCAGTCATTTAAAATAAATAGCTTGTGTAAGCCAAGACTCACAGCTGCGCTTCCAAATAAAATGCTCGCCGCAAAAAGTGCCCAAATCGCAACATGCCCAAGAATAAACTGCCACTTTGGACGTGGTTTAATTTTTGCGATATCTATTTTGTCTAAGATTTTTTTACTTACTTCACTCATGGTATAAAGATTTAAATTTGGATTTTGCCCTGTGAAGGAGCGTTGCGATTGTGCCTGCCGGCTTTCGTAAGATATCTGAGATTTCGTTATAGTCTTTTTGTTCTAAATAATAAAGTACTAATACATCACGGTATTTTTGAGGTAGTCGATTTAATGTCATGCGGACTTGGGCTGCTGTTTCTTTTTGAATTGCTTCCTGCTTAATGTCAGTTTCGCTTTCAAGAATTTCTATAAGGTTTTGTTCGTCTTCGTCATCGGTTTCAAGGGGCAGCGCATTCGAGCGTTTGATTTTTTTGATTTGATTGATTGTTTCGTTGTGAGCTATGCGATATGCCCATGATGAAAATTTGAGTTTTGGGTCAAAATTGTTGAGATTTCGATATATTTTAATGAAGATTTCCTGAAGAATATCTTCTGCATGATTTTGAGGGAGCGCTGTTAGCCTTTGGATATATCTTAGGAGTTTTGCTTCGTACTTTTCTACAAGATGCGCAAATGTTTCCTTGTCTGTAAGGCTTTTTTGAGCTAACTCTTCATCGGTCTGTTTTTGATTTTTAGACAAAGTCAAAAATATTAGAGCGTCTATATATTACTACAAATTTGAAGGATTGTTTCTTTCAAAGATAATTAATCTACTATTTCGAATTCATCAGGATTTTCAAGATTACCAAACAGGAATCTTGGTCTTTCCATACTTGCACCAGGATTAAACACATGCGTTTGACCAACAAGGTCTCTTATTTGGTCGGTTATTTGCCATGATTCATGTGTGTGACCTGTAAAAGCAATGTGCAATGGTGAGGTTTCGAGAAACTGTCTTACTGAGGGGCTTCCGAATTCCTGAGTGTCTTTATTTGGGATCATTGCCTGCGATAAAGCAGTCCCAGAAGGGGAAACATGAATGTTGCCTATAGTGAACTCTACACCAGCTTTTATTTTTTTTGATAATTCAGTTAAGTCGTTTAAGATTTCTGCTTCGGTTTTATACCACAT
Source organism: Patescibacteria group bacterium (assembly GCA_042577965.1). Lineage (GTDB taxonomy): Bacteria > Patescibacteriota > Gracilibacteria > UBA1369 > PNNO01 > JAUVDZ01. Next base: position 19,071 of record JBHPDK010000015.1, on the reverse strand, counting down.
ACCATAATCAGCCAAATTTTGATCAGGCAGATGAGAATAACCAAGAACCTGAACATCAGGTGACAACTGTTTAACCTGGTTTGTTGCATTCACAATCAGTCCTTCGCGTTCAGTTTCATCCAGATCGTCTTGAAGTTCAAAAGTGTCGTCATTACCTAATATTAAAGAAACACTGCCTGAGAATGTTTGCTTAAGTGCACGAATTTTTTCAAATAATTGGGCAAGGAATTCTTTATGTTTTTCAGGCGCAATGTTATTTAAATTTCTATGTGTTTCATCCCATTGAATAAAAGGATTTAAATATTTTGAATACATTGACAACATATGTTGGAGAGATCCTGAATTAGTTATTACCGATGCCCTTGACATGGCTTGATCTAAAGTACGTCTGTCTGTATTTGGATCACCTGTTAAAATTTCTTTCATATCACCAGGTTTAAAATAAAACGCATAATCGAGTTTAAGATTTAAAATAAAAAGTTCAAAAATTAACTCAGGCGTGATTTCTTCATTTATAAAACTACCTAATTGACGTTTTAATACATTAAAGCCAACAATTTCTAAAGCTTTAAAAAAGGATTGTTTTGTTCTTTTCAATAATTCAATTTCTTCTAAAGAAAATTCGCAATGTTGGATTCTTCTAAAATTCGCAATTTTATCAATTATTGAGGCCCACATTTCTACTTCCTGAGTATTAAATTCAGAATCAACAAGCATAAATCCTGACTCCTGCGAATCTTTGGCTGAAACAGGTTGAATAATCGGAATTTTTTCATATCCAACTGTTTTTACTGGCAGCGGTAATCTAACAGCACCTCCATCAGTAAACTTTACTGCCATTTGTTTAGGTGTAATGTCTCCTCCAAAAATCACATGCCCAACTTCACGCTCTTTGGCTTCATGCAAAAACGCATCAATATTTCTTGAATTTCCATGAAAATCAGTTCCAAAACCATATGTGTTATTTGGTTTGTCCATTTGAGGGAGTTATTGTTACTGCATTTGGCGGTAAAACCGGGAACATCTGCATGTCAGGATTTTCATTAGATACTAGGAGGTAATAGTAGCGCATGTCAGATAAATGATATTCAATCTGCTGAAGGCGATTCCTTAAATGTTCAAATAGTTTATGCAAATAACAATCAGCATGCTTTCCAGGGTTTAGGTCTTGTAGTGTTTCAAACCACTTGTCAATTGAGAGAAAAAATTGTAATTTTAAACTTAAATATTCTTCTATTTCAAGTACTTCTGCTTCAAGTTGTTTTGCTATTTTCATATTTTCTTCAATAACTAATTCCTCATAATCATAAGTCTCACCATCTTTTCTTAATTTTCTTGCTAATTTAAAAGCTCCCGCTTGTCCTTCGTAATCTCCACCTTCAATCCTCCTAGCAAGATCTATCATTTTTTCTCTTAAAGTGCTACAACCTACTTTTGCATTGCAGATTCCTACTATTTGCTCCATTGTTTTTGGATGAGGAAGGTAAAGTCCGGGCGCAAGAATTAATTTATTTGTTTTTTGTTGTATTGATGTTCTGATTTCTCTTAGTCTTCTGCGATCCAATCTGATTGCTCTTTCTTTAAGCTTATAACTAAGCGGGCAGCCTTTTTTTGATACACGCTCTTTTGGAGTTTGTGCTTTTGGACTTAATTTGGCATCATACCAAAGAGTTGTGCGACCGTTTGTAGGCACAGTTGTATCCGGGCCTGGCCGTACCCACCAGTCAATTCCCCATTCATTCGGAGCAGGCATGTTTGATGAGAAAGGATTCAGAATTAATACATCTAAATCTCTATGATCTCCGTATGAATCAATTCTTTCTACCTTTTCAGGTTGTTCGAATAATTCACCAACTGCACTTCCCAGAACAACTCCTACTAATTGTCTTGTTCTTAAATTTATATGAGCCAGAATAGCTGATTCAATCATTGAATCATGACTTAATCTTAATTTAAATTTTCTATCATCAGCAAATTTATCATGATCTCTAAATAATTTTGAATCAGGTTTATCTCTTTTCCCTGGGTCAAATCTATAGGGATATGCTTCGTCGTATAATGTAATAGGTTCTGAACCGCCCATATATGTTGTTATTAGAGGAATTTATACATAGTTTTGCCATTCTTGTCAAGTTTTTTAGGGTATGAGGAAGAGGCCTGGCTGGTTTTACGCAGTCAGACCTTATACCTCTCTAGTCGGCCCAGACCTGGGCCATTGGCTACTAGCTTCAGCAGCCGTTGGTTGCGGGGTGCTCGGGACAGCTGAGGTCTCGGCACTCGTTGCACGCGCCGCTTTTCACGGCCGCTTCCCTGTTGCCGTCCATCCGCAGGGTGCAGATGTCCTTCAGGTGCTCGGCCATGACCTGCTCGGCCAGGGCATCGAAGTCGATTCGTTCAGATTTCGTGCTCATGGGCAGTCTCCTTGAGAGGTTGTTGCCTTCTAGATGCCACTCTCCTAAAAGAGAGGACAAAACTAATATGAAAAAGCAAGAAGTTAATTATAGCAGATTTTATAGAATTGTCAATGGTATTCTGCTTTAAAAAAACCATCTACGCGTTTGCGTTTTTAAGTTTTTTTAAATCTTTCACAAAAATAATTAGCCCAAATGCATAAAAAAGTATTGTTGGTCCGCGAAGAGACCATATTACTGAAGGCTCTTCAATAAAATAGTAAAACGGAAATAATAGAACCATCATTACCATACTTGAAGGTGCCCCCCCTTCTTCAAAAGTAACGGCAAAAATAAATGAATAGTATATAAAAAGCAGTAGAATAAAGCTCTTTAAAAGACTTTTGATAATCAATTTTGGGTAATTAATTTTTTTCTCCATATCTTTGGCTTAATAAATCAAGGGCCCGATGACGGGATAAGTTAAAAGAGTGCCATGGTTCATCATAAATTTTGGTTTTGAGGGATTTATATTTATTTCGCAAACTTTTATCGATTCTTTGTGCGAGTGGTTTATCATTTATTTCTAAAAGTTTGATATATGCTGGAATTGCATCAGCTGAAAGTTTATTTAAATAATAAGAATCCAGCTTACCTGCATTCTCGTATCGTTCAATATTTTTGTTCGCAATAAGGCCTTCAACATTTATGAAGTTTAAAACCGTATAAATGACTAACCAAATTACGGTTGCGGCCCTAGTAAAAGAAGATTTTGTACATACAATTTTATAAGCCAGAAACACAAACAGAATAAACAGAAAAACAATAGTAGCATGAGCGTATAGCCGTGAGTGAGTATATCCATAAGTTTGTTCATATAGAGAGAGTCTTAAATGAGCTGAGTAGATGAGGATAAAAGTTAGCACATTAATCACACCGAGTAAAATTTTTGTTCCAACTTTGCTAACCTTTGTTCGAAATTTAGTCAGGAATAGTGCTGCCAAGATTATAGCTAAATTTATAAAAGCTACAAGCACAAGTTCCCAAAATCCTTTGACTGCATAATCAGAGAAAGTCATTCCAATATCATAAATATCCCTATTAACCCCAAATAGATATACAAACTGAACGATCCCAAAAAGCACATAAATCACAATTAAAAATCCAAGAGCAATATAGGTTGATAAAGGATCGAACAAATAATCAAACTTTAAATGTTTATCGTCTTGTTTGGTTGTTTTATTTAAAATCGCATAAAAAAGTCCGCCAACAAGGCTCGCTCCAATAACAACAACCAAAATATGATTAAACCAGGATTTTAAATCTGTTTCAGGAATAATATTAAAAAAATCTTTAATATATCGTTCGAAAATCATATCAGCTGAAGCTAAAATCGGTACAATAACAAGCGCAAGTACAAGCCCAATACCAACACCAATTCCGATCCTTTTTAGTAAATCTAAATTTATATTACTGAGTTTAACTTTTTTGAATGAATCCTTATAAGGAGTAACTATATTTTCAAACCACTCCATATATTTATTACCAATAGTTTTTATAAATCCAAATTTAAACCACTTAACTTGAGGAGGAGAGGTAATCAGAATAAACGTCCCAACCAAAAGCAAAGGCACTAAAAAGAAATTGATGGTACGCAAAACCATATTGTCTGTAATCGCAAAATTAACACTGAGCAAAAAAATCGGAATCAAAAAAAGCCAGTTATAATTGAGCTGAAGTTTGTTCTTAATCCCCGCATAAATGAAAAAAATGTTAAAGATAAAAATTACGAGTATCGGGAAAGAAATACCGATATAGTGCATCCCGATGAAGTAGTCGAGAAGTATACCTATTAAGTATGCGGGGATTAGTAAAGCAAAGCCAGTGATCTTATTGAGCTCGAAGTTTTGAGGGTGCATAAATAAGACTTAACAAATTTTCATTTAATATACTCTGCAACACAGAGTACTCTGGAAGAGTGCCAAATGTCAAAAACTTCAAATTGACGGATTCGGTCAAAAGTAGTACTCTGCGATTCAGAGTAGTCTTAACTTAATTGGCTTTATGGGGCAATTTCAAGAACAAATCGATGGCATAAAAACTATCATAAAAAGGCACAGCAAATACACACATTTTTCTGGCGTGGCAGTTATTATTACCGGAGTTTTATGGCTTTTAAATGAAGGTCTGCATCTTTATATTAATATGTTTCCGAATTATCGTGTGATTTCATGGGGAGTTGTTGCACTTGTTTCGATTTTAGTTGCAACTTATCTAACTTTATACGAAGGTCATAAAAAGGGGAGGGATGTTGTGAATCTTCCGCTTTTTATAGTTGTGGATAAATTTATAGTTGTGGCTCTGGCAACCATGGCGCTTGTTTATGTTTTTTACAGAAACGGAATGACTTATTATATCCCGTCTTTAATGATGACAATGTATGGGCTTCTGATAATTTCGTCAAAACATAATATAACTAAGTCGATTGGGCGATTTGGATATGTAAGTTTAGCTGGAGGATTGATAGGACTTTTGTACTGGCCAGCCTCAATTCCGCTTGCTGTAGCTATATTAGGAGTCGGGCATATTGTTTTAGGCATTTCACTTATTCTTAAAAAAGAAGTTAATTAAATATCGCGAGAGCATTTATGAAGGATCATTTTCACAAAAAACTGAATCAAACAATACATCAGCCTGTGCGGCTGCAAATTATGACGTTTTTGCATCTGGCTAAGCAGGCTAAATTTACTGAACTCAAAGGAGAACTTGGAGTTAGTGACGGCAATTTAGGCTCACATCTTCAAAAACTCGAAGATGAGGGGCTAGTGCGGATTAAAAAGAAATTCGTTTTAAAAAAACCTTTATCTATAATTACAATTACTTCAAAAGGTGAAAGAGAATTGTTGGAATATTTAGAAGTTTTAAAGACTTTAATTAAATAATCCCCAGGCAGGGTTACTAAGTAAACTTTATTTAAACTGCAACGTTTCAATCATGTTATCAGCCATTTGGATTCGTCTTTTTTGCTCGTCTGTAAGATCTAATTTGCGAGCCTGCGCTTTAAATTTTTCATAATCAAGGCCTTCAATTTGTTCTTTAAAGTCATCAGTATCAAGATTCACCCAGACTTCAATTTGATGCCAGTCATTGTCATCTCTTTCAATATAATATTTTTTATTAAATCCAAAATCTCCCATTTTCATAGTTGTGTAATATTCATCCCCATTGCATCCAAATGGTTCGCCTAATAAAGGCTTGTCAGTTTCGCATGCATTTTCAAGAGGATAGTAAGGTGCATCCCAGTTTTCAGCCATATATTCTTCGTACTCCTTATGTTCAATTGTGAATCTTATCATTGGCAGTAATTCACCGTGCTGATAATATCTTTCACCTAAAATAATGTATATTCGCGGTTCCAGATTTGGCTTTTTCCGTACTTCCATATGCATATGATTTGGAACCTGCATTCTTAATTTTGCAGCATCTACATAAAGTTCAGTTGTTTCATCCTGACCTGTAGGGCTTGTATCAACGCACTGCTGAACGCAACCTGTGAGTAAAGTTAAAGCTAGCAGTCCTATTAATAATTTTTTCATAAAAATTGTGGATTAATTTTGCTGGCCACCATTATAACTCATAATTGTTACAAATGCATGAGGAGTTATATTTGTAATTTAATGGTCAGCGGTACTGTTCTAATTGTTTTGCAGACGAAGTGGGTTCGTTGCACGAAGTGGGTTCGTGCAACGAACTTGGATAGGGTGCATAAAAATTTAGAATTTTTTTAGATTTTTTTAATTTTTATTTGTAATAATGCACATATGAAACTAGAAAAAAACATCCATTATCATATTTATAATCGAGCTGTTTCTAAAAGGTTGATATTTCGATATGATCGGGATTATCGGCTTTTTATGTTTAAGTTAAGCGATTTTGCAAGCAAATATAAAATCGAAATTTTTGTTTATTGTGTAATGCCAAATCATTTTCATATATTATTGAGAAGTGATCATAAAGCAGAAAATATTTCAAAATTTATGCAGGTTTTGCAATATTCTTATGCACGATATTTTAATCGTACTCGCGACCATTCAGGCCATGTATTTGAAAGCAGGTTTTGTCCTAAAGAAATTAAATCCAATCAAGAATTTCAAAGAGTAAAAGTATATATTCTAAATAATCCTGTTAAAGCAGGTTTGGTTGAGAAGCGGTATAAGTGGCCGTATTTATGGCTGAATCCGATACACCTATAGCAATTTTTCAAACCTTTTTTTATCTTCATATGGCCCGATCACACCGATTCGCAAATTCGAAGGCGCTAAAATGTCGCAAGCTACGCGTTGGATGTCAGCAACTGTGACTTTGTCGAGCTCCTGCATGATCTGCGAAGGCTGCATCACAGTGTTATGCAAAAGTTCATACTTACCGAGTAAGTGTGCGTATTGTTCAGAATCTTCGAGGCGTAAAACCATTTTGCCCTTCATGAAGTTTTTGGCTTTTTGGAGCTCTTTTTCGTCGACGTCATCATCGCAGATTCGCGCATATTCATCTAAAATTCCTTTAACTGCATCGTCGACTCCATCAACATTTACACCTGCGCCTGTTGAAAAAATTCCTGTGTCAACAAAATTGTCTGAACTAGTGTGAATGTAATAACAAAGGCCTTTTGCTTCGCGAACATTCAGGAACATTCGCGAGCTCATGTTTCCGCCTAAAATAATTCCAAGGAGTTTTTCTGCCCAATGATCCTTGTGAGTTTCTTCATAGGACTGGCCTCCAACTACAACATGCGCCTGCTCTGTTGATTTTTCGTGGAGATAAATTAGGTCGCCAACTTTGTGTTCTTTATATTTTTTGAAGTCGTATGATTTTTGTTCGCTGTCGAATTTAAAATATTTTTCAAGAAGCGGCATCATTTTATCGTGGTCCACGTCGCCAGCTAAAGTTAAAACAATATTGTCAGGCGTGTATAACTCGTTTTTATATTTAGAAAACTGATCGTGACTTACTTTTTTTATGAATTCAGGAGTGCCGATTTGGTCTCGTCCAAGCGGCTGATCGCCAAATACAAGTTTTTCAAAATCCCAGCCAATTTGGTACATCGGTGTATCCTGATACATGTTATATTCTTCTAAAATTACACCTCTTTCTTTATCGATTTCTTTTGTATCAAAACGTGCATGAAGCAGCATGTCTGAAAGAACATCCATGGCAATTTCAATTTGGTCTGATGCAGCTTTTACATAATATCCAGCATATTCTTTGCCTGTAAAAGCATTAAAGTCGCCGCCTATTGAATCAATTGCTTCGCTTACTTCTTTTGTATTCTTGTACTTTTTCGCTCCTTTAAAAAACATATGTTCTAAAAAGTGCGAAATTCCATTTATTTTTTTGGATTCGTAGCGCGATCCCGCACCTGCAAGTATGAGAATTGTTACTGCCTTAGTGCTCTCGAGCTTTTCAGTGATTATCCTAAGTTTATTTGGAAGTGTTGTTAGATTGTGCATTTCGTATAAGTTATGACCTTAGATGAGGATAACATTTATAAGCATGAATGAGAAGTATTTGACGTTAAGAAACCTTCCCTTTCACATCCTTTTCTATTAGAATGTGAATCCATGACATATACAACAAAGAGATATTCAACAAACAGGCGGAAATCTGCGCGGACCCTTAACTTTAACACGATCACATTTTTGATGGTGATTGTGGCGATTATGTGTGTGGTAATTGTGGCGAGGCTGTTTTTTCTTCAGGTTATAAAGTATGGATTTTATCAGGAGGCTGCTGCGCGTGAGCATTCGGGTTATACTGAGCTTCCAGCTAAACGTGGCGAGATTCTGGTGAAGGATTATACAAATGATGACACTTTTACAGTGGCTTCAAATACAACAATGGACCTTATTTTTGTTGATCCAAAACTTATTCAGAATAAAACACTTGTGGCTACAGCTTTATCTGAAACTCTTTTTGATTTAGGACAAGAACGTGAAAAGGATAATCAAAGAATAATTGAGGAGCGCCGTGAGTTTAAAAGAACAGGGAATATAGAGGCCTATGATCGTGTTGAAGCCCTCTCTGACGAAGAATTAAAAAACACTTTTTATCATGCAATTGTTGAAAAAGTCAGCCGTGATGTTCGTTCTGAAATTCTTCTTTCATCAACTCTTCCACAGGAAATTTTGGATGATATTAGCAGTAGAAATCTTAATGGGATTGAAATAGCAAAAGGTCAACTTTTGGCTTATCCTTCACGGATTTATGATAAGAGATATACTGCAATTGCTCTTTCTGAGGATCTTCAGATTGCACCTGCAAGGCTTGAGCAAATTTTAATTGGTGAGAATAGGTATGAAGTGATTGTTAGAAAAGTTGATCCTGAAAATTCAAAGGCTCTTCGTGACATAATTCAACAGGATAAAGAGCAGCATCCAGGTGAAGAAAATTATCTTGGTATTGGATTTAAAGAAGAATATTACAGGTATTATCCTGAAAGCACACTTGCTGCAAATATTTTAGGATTTGTTGATAAGGCAGGTAGTGGGCAGTATGGAATTGAAGAAACTTTTGATAAGCAGCTCAAGGGTAAAAAAGGAATTTTTAAGGCTCAGCGGGATAGTGTGGGTAGGCAAATTACAGTTGGGGAAAGCGTGATTGAACCTGCTGTAAATGGCTTTGACATAACGTTAACTATTGATCGCACAATCCAGCTTGAAGTTGAGAGAATTCTAAAAAGAGGAGTTGATAATTATCGTGCGAATTCAGGCCAGGTTATAATTCTTGATCCAAAAACATCAAAAGTGATTGCAATGGCTCACTATCCGACTTTTAATCCAAATCAATATTCAGAGGCATTTAACAGGGTTGATATTGATCTGTCGGATGAAGAGGCTGAAAATCTTTACCCAATTGACGAGAGCGATACGCATTTTCATTTTTATAGAAATACTGATACTGATGATAGATATGAGGTTTTTAAGGATGTAGAGGAAGGCAAGGATCCGGTTTATCAAAGGTATGAGAATTGGTTTGGAGCTGAGGTTTATCAGAATAAAATTGCTGCGGCAATTTACGAGCCAGGTTCAGTTTATAAACCAGTTGCTATGGCAGCTGCAATTGATGATGGAGACGTAACACCTAATCATACTTTTTATGAGTCAGGCCCTATTGAAGTAGATGAATATGTGATTCGAAATTCAACTGATGAATATCGGGGCAGGCAAACAATGACAAATGTTCTGGAGCAATCCTCGAATGTGGGAATGGCTTATGTAGCAAAGAAAATTGGCCGTAATTTATTTTACAGTTATATGATGAAATTTGGATTCGGGGAAAAGACCGGAATCGAATTTGATACTGAAGAAGCCGGACATATTGAATATTTTACTCAGTGGGCAGATTCAGAATTGGTAACGCATGCATTTGGACAGGGTATTACTGTTACACCTCTTCAAATGGCAAATGCTTATGCAGCCCTGGCAAACAAAGGAGTATTAATGCAGCCTTATATAGTTGAAAGCATTGAAGATTCAAGTGGAAAGGTGGTTGAAACCGAGCCAGTTGTGATTGGCCAGGCAGTTAGCGATGACACAGCAAATAAAATTACAGCAATGCTTGTCTCAGCGGTCGAAAATGGTGTGGCAAGCCCGGCACAGCTTGACCACCATTACGTTGCCGGCAAAACCGGAACATCCCAAACATATAAATGGGGCAGACCTTTAGAAGGAGCCGGCACAACAATTACTTCATTTGCTGGTTATGGCCCGGTTGAAAATCCGCAATTTGTTGTTTTAGTAAAACTGGATAGGCCGCGAGCAAGTGAATGGGGTTCGCAAACCGCTGCTCCGATTTTTACTGATATAGCAGAGTTTTTGTTTGATTACTACAATATTCCGCCTGATAAATAGGTTTTTATTAAAGGTTGACAAAATAGCTTGATCATGGTACGATTAGCTTCTTTTTTGAACTTTGAAAATCAGCTTATTTTAAGCTGACGAACATAAGTGTCCAAAGTACAGAACATTCACCACGAGGTTGAAGGCTGTCAGGACATTTGTTCCTCGTCAGCTTTCAGAAAGGTTAGAAACCATGAAAAAGAGTACAAAAGTGTGGTTGCTAGGTTTCTTTAAATTTCCGAGCAATGTGATTCTCGTTGGCATCTTCGTAGCATTGGGCGTCGCTGTGCCGAAGCTCATTGAAACCCAAAAACGAATCGATGAGATGAGCAAGTATACCGACAGGCTTCCAGCTCCCTCCAAGCACCTTCGGCTCAAACGGGCCATGTTCCTGAGCCAGTTCTCTCAGTGTGCTCCTGGAAGCATTGGCTGGTGTGGTGGAGATGGTGAGAGTCGTGCCATAAGGAAATGTCTACCAACTAAGATTGCTTCCTACGTCGGAGCATGGGGTAGATGTGTTTCCCTTACCAAGGCTGAGCGTGCACAGGGATATTGCTTGGCTGGAGAGATGCGGATGTGCGGGAAGTTGAAAGGAGAATGTACGCCTGGCACCCAGAGCTGTTACAAGACCAAAGGTGGATACATCAAAGGAAAGTGGAGCACTTCTCCTTGTTACGGTAATATCGAACCTACCACCGAAGTCTGTGATGGTCGCGACAATGACTGCAATGGCGTGCTCGACAACGGCCTGACCAGTTGCGACACTCAGGCTCATCTCAAGCTCATCAAAATCGAGCAGGCTAAAGAAGATGCGCGATTGGCAAACATGTGTTTGCCTGGGAGTAACCGTACATGTGGCGAACACTCCAAGGGGCAGTGTCAGTTCGGAACGCAGAACTGTGAAGCTAACGGAGAATGGGGTGAGTGCATCGGTGCGCTCGGTCCAAAACCCGAAAGCTGCGACGGCCTGGACAACGACTGCAATGGCGTGCTCGACAACGGCCTGAAAGACTGCGACACCAAGGCTCACCTGAAGCGCATCAAAGCGCAAAGAGAAAAGGAGGACAAGGAGTTCATGAGAGCCATGAGGCTGTAATCCGACGAGGAACACGGGGTACGACATCAGTGCGTACCCCTTTTCCTCATACCCAAAATATGATTTAATGATATTTCACTTACTGAGTAAGTGGTACTTACCCGGTAAGTAACTTTTTTCTCAAGCATCTATTGACAAAATAGCTTGATCATGGTACGGTTAGCTTCTTTTTTGAACTTTGAAAATCAGCTTATTTTAAGCTGACGAACATAAGTGTCTAAAGAACAGAACATTCACCACAAGGTTGAAGGCTGTCAGGACATTTGTTCCTCGTCAGCTTTCAGAAAGGTTAGAACCATGAGCAAGAACTACGAACCGAGACTTCCTAAGTATGTCTCTCCGGAGGAGAGGCTGCGGCAGCGACAGGAGAAGCACGAGCACCCCAAGAGTCGTGCGCCTATCATCTTGATGATGCTGGGTGGCGCACTGCTGATCGGCGTCCTGATCGGCGTCGGTACCCTGATCGGCTTCGCCTACGGAAACTACAAGTTCGACAAGCCCGCCGAGACGCCCTCTGCGCCGGTCAAGCCTTCGAAGCGGATCGGCCCCTCGGACATCCCGCCCGAGGTCTGCGACAACGCCATCGACGACGACTACGACGGCAACATCGACTGTCACGACACGGACTGTGCCAGGTTCGTTCTCTGCATGGCGCCCAAGTACAAGCCGGGCTCGCCTTGCTTCACTTCTCGGCTTGGACCTTGTAAGGAAGGGCGCTGGAGCGTGAAGCATGACTCCTTCTACAAGCAGTTCTGCATCCCCAACCATAAGGGCTGCATCAAGAAGGAGGTCTGCGGCGACATGATCGACAACGACGCCGACGGCGACATCGACTGCACGGATGCGGACTGCTCGACTCACATCCACTGCAATCTCGTCGAGCTTTGCAACGACGGCTTCGACAACAACGGAGACGGCCTGGTGGACTGCGCAGATCCGGCATGTGCGGCCTATGTGGCATGTCAGCCGCAGGAGGACTGTGTGAACGGCGTCGACGACGACGGATTCGCAGACTGCATGGACACGGACTGCAGCAAAGTCAAAGCCTGCAACCCGAAGCTCAAGCGAAAGGCTTCCATGAAGCCCTAGCGCTGAAGAAAGGTTTTGTCATGAAGAAAGAAAAGAAGAAGAACTGGCGTGAAAGTAAGGGCATCGCCCTTTGCGCGCTGGGAGTGATATTGCTAATCTGTGCGGCCGCGCTGTATGTCGCACTAGTGAACTAGGAGGTGAATGTTCCGCAGTTCGGCATCTGGTCTAGCTGAAGCTCAACCACCCAAGACGAGGAACACGGGGTACGACATCAGTGCGTACCCCTTTTCCTCATACCCAAAATATGATTTAATGATATCCCACTTACTAAGTAACTATATGAAAAAACTCGCACTCACAATCACAATTATCAGCCTTCTCATTTCGAGCGCTCCGCAAGCTCTGGCTAAAGAGTACAATGTTTCTGCATGGCTGCCTTCGTGGGAAACCGAGGAAGCATTCCAGAGCTTTCAAAATAACGCTGACACAATAAATACGATCTCGCCTTTTTGGTATCATTTAAACGAAGATGGCACTTTGGTTCCGCCAAAGGATGGCGAGGACATAACACTTATTGAATTTGCGCATGAAAATAATATTCCAATAATTCCAACTATCAGCAATTCGTTCAATGGCGACACTGTTGCTGCAATCGTGAATGATCCTGAAATAAAAAAACAGAATATTCAGATCATTAGTGATCTTATTCGCAAATATAATTATGATGGAATCGATATAGATTACGAGGGACTCCACTCAGAGGACAAAAACGCATTTACCGCTTATATCCGCGACCTTCGTGAAGAGCTTAATCATTATAATAAAAAGCTTACAATTGCGATTCAGGCGAAATCTTACCCTGCGCTCCTTAAATATGGTGATCGTGGTCAGGATTGGAAAGCTCTGTCGCAGTACGTGGATGAGTTTAGAATTATGACTTATGATTATGGATGGAGCGGGAGTATTCCGCGGCCTGTTGCGCCTTATTATTGGGTGGAAGAGGTTATTGAGTATGCTGTTGATAATGTTCCGCGAGAGAAGATTTATGTTGGAATTCCTTTTTATGGATATGGATGGAGTGAGGATTATTTTTCAAGTTACACATACGATACAATTGAGCTGATTTTGAGCAAATACTCCGTGGATTTTCAGTATGATCCTGAAACAAAAACCAACCGCCTTTTTTATATAAGTGAATTTGATGAGAGGGAGCCGCCTGTGCCGCATGAAGTCTGGTTTGAGAATCATGTGAGCCTTGAGCCAAAACTCGAACTTGTTAAAAAGTATGATTTAGGGGGGATTGCGATTTGGAGACTTGGCAAGGAAGATGAAATGAACTGGCGTGTGATTAAACAGATTTTGAAAGATCAGCCAATTGGTCCAAAACTGTATTTTAAAGATGTAAGTATTAATACAATTTTTAATGAAGCTATAACTTTGTTGGCCAAACTTGGAATTGTTACGGGCCAGGGCACGACTTTGGAATTTATGCCTTTGGATAAAGTGAACAGGGCTGAGATCCTAAAAATGGCTTTAAATAGCTTTGCACGCGATACTTCCAAATATTATTTTGAGGAGACGCGCGGAGAGGATTTTGTGAATCCATTTAAAGATACAGGTGAGGCAGAGTGGTATTTTCCTTATATTTTAAGTGCTGTTGATTTTGGAATGGTTCAGGGGTATCCGGATGGGACCTTTAAACCTGATCAGAAAATTCTGCGTGTTGAGGCCTTAAAACTGGCTTTAAAAAGCGCCGGGATAGCAATTGGGCGTCCGGGCGTTGGCGAGAATTGGTATGAACCATATGTGGATTGGGCTGTGAACAACAGGCTTTATAATGGAGTAGGATTTGTAGCGGAAGAAGAGATTTCGCGGGCTGAGGCAGCGTATATTATTGCAGAGGTGGTGGAGAGAGTGGAATAGAGATTGGATTTTAAGCTTTAGCCCTTGAAGAAAACGCGTTTTTTTGGTATAATAATTTAATGAAATAAAAACAAAAATGCAAACAGATCCAAAACAAACAGAAGCGCTTCGGGATATTGTTAAACTTTTAATTGATAATTCTTTACTTTTATCTTTAAAAGAAAAGCAGAATATTACTGCGCTTACCCCTCTTTTAAACAGGCAGGAACTTACTGAATTGTTTCAGCTTCTTCTTGGTTCAAAAAGAAGAACTGCAAATATTATTGATGATCTTGCTGCGGAGTATCCGGAAGTAGTGAAAGATCTTGAGCAGTATCAGCTTAAGACACTACAAAATGTATTTAAAGACGAGAGAGATATATTAAAAATATCGTTAATTAAGGAATAACATGTCAAAAACACATTTAAAAACAGCGATTGATAAAGGCCTTGCAAAAGGTATGGAAGCTGCTGTTGATACAAAAGAATCAAAAGTGTTGTTTGCTAAAGAGGTTCAATATCAGGCTTATAGAATTGAAAATGTTTTAAAGATTAAAGATGCACGTAAGCTCAGGGAATTTGTTAAAAAAGATAGCAAGTGGTACAACAAGCCAATGCTTGTGAATTTTTTGGACAGTTATAAAGGCAAAAACCTTAATTCATTTATTGAAAAAGCAAAAAATGCGACTCAAAGTGAAAGGGAAGCGCTTTTGAATGGAATAAGAAACGTTATTTATAAAGCCAAGAAAGCAAAATATATTGAAAAAGCCGGACCTCAGAAGATGCAGCAGGAAGAAGATAAAGAAACACAAAGATTAAAAGGATTAATTGAAAAAGATTTAAATGGTGAAGAATTGGTTGATATTGAAACAAGTCTTCATGATCCATTTGTAGTTTCAGATAAAAAAACGAGTTTTAAAGAGTTTCAACAGCATTATTTAAAGATTGTAACCGGGCAAAAGGCTTTGGCTGTTCATGCACAATCAATGCAAAAGAAATATAATGACGCAATGGGCAAGGCTCAGGCTTTTCATAAAAAATATGATTCAGGATGGAGGCATTATGCAGGTCTTGCTGATTGGGGATGGCGAAAAGCCAAGGGTGGTTATGGAACCGTAAAAGGTTGGTACTCAACTGCGAAGGGTTGGTTTTCAAAGTCAAAACCAAAGCCAAAACCAAAGAAACCTTCACCGTCAGAAAAAATCAATAAAATGATTGCTAAGGTAAAGGATTTTTATGAAGGCAGGATGTCACGTGTTAAGAATCTTAAAAATAACCTCACAAACAGATCAAATGAAATGAAGATAGGGCTTGGTACATATAAGAATGGAATTAGAGATAAGCTGAAAGTGCTTATTGCAAGAGGTGACTGGGCAAAAGCCAGAGAAAAACAAAGAGAATTATTAAAAGAGCAATTAATACAAAAAAAGCAGGTTTTTGAAAAATCTTTACAATTTGCGAGCAAAAAAGGAGATGAAATCGACAAAGCTAAAGCAGGAGCAGGTGCTTTAAGTGCTGACCTTCAAAGAGGGTACAAAATAGCAAAAGGTGGTGAAAAAAATATAAATATTAAAATTGGTGCTGTGTTGGCGAGAGTTAAGCAGCTGGAAAAGTATTATGGATCAGGAGATCAAAGAGTAATATATATAAGACGAAAGGTTTTAGCACCTTTACTTGAGTCTCGCGATAAAATTTTAACTGCAAAAACAGATACATCAGTTAAAATTACTGCGGTAGATAACAAACATCAAAAGCTTGATGTATTAAAAGCAAATGTTTATTTAGCGCAGACTTCGTCACTTGATAGTATAAATCTACTGGGTGACAAAATCACAAAACAAAAAAGGAAAATCGATATTTTAAAAGACAAAAGATTTGAGCTTCATAAACTTTTAGAAGGTATGGAGTTTGCTTATGCTGCTGTTGATGAATTTAAGGGTAATATAGGTAAAAATTTGGATAAAATGAATTCAGATAATGGCAAGCTGATGGATGGACTTGGCACTCAGCTTGGTTATTTAAGAAAAACAAAAGTAAGCCCTCCTGGGCTTGGTACAAGTTTATATAATACGGTTGGTATTGGTAAATGGGGATTTTATGGAGCTGCGATTGAGCTTCCGTTTAAGTGGCTTCCAAGAGCAATAGGTTATGGAGGAGCTAAATTAGTTGGAAGTGATGTTAAGTGGAAGGACACTGAAAACTGGCATGGACCAGGAGCTATTAACTGGTTAACAAATAAATATGAAAAGTGGCTTGAGAAGGGTGCGTGGTCACAATATGCGTCAAAAGACAGTAAAAACATAAGAACAGTTCTTATGGGGCCAAATAGTGTAATGGGTATTCTTGGAGCAGCAACAGGAATAATCGGAGGGGTGAATACTTTGGTATTTGAAACACCTAAAGCTATTGATGCAATGGGTACAATGGTTACTGATTGGAAAGCATTTAAAACAGCAATGGGCAGTGTAATTAATTTGAATCACTGGAGCGAAGGCAGATATGGTGTTGCCTTTGGTAAAAATGTTGGTGATGTTTTGGTATTATTATTAACTTGGGGTACTGGGACTGGTGCGTCTGCAGCAGGCAAGGCAGGAGCAGCAGGTGGACGAATGGCTCGA
Source organism: Patescibacteria group bacterium (assembly GCA_042577965.1). GTDB lineage: Bacteria > Patescibacteriota > Gracilibacteria > UBA1369 > PNNO01 > JAUVDZ01. The sequence goes on along the minus strand of JBHPDK010000015.1, from coordinate 2,141 downwards.
GTGTTGGCAGTAGTTGGTGAAGGCGGAAGAAGGGCAGCTGTTACTACTGGTAGGGCTGGCAGGTTTGTGATCGGTGTTGAAGTAGGTACTAAAGTTACTGCGGGAGCTGTGGTTGGTGGTGTTGCAAGATTGCCTATTAGAGTAGCTGCAGGCCTTGCAAGAGGCGCTGGCAGATTAGGTATGAGAATTTTATATTTAGGAAAAGGTCTTGTTACGGGACAGGGTCTTGCACCTTTAAGAATGTATTTAAGAAGATTGCTTGCAGGTCAGGCTGATGATATTTTGAGCAGTCCAGCTTTGAAAGAAATGAGTGGCAGAATTAACTCGTTAGAAGGAAAAATTGCAAATTTAAAAAAATTAAAAGGTAAAGCAAAAAAAGCAAAAACAAAGTTATCACCTGAAGATGCTACAAAGTTAGCAAAATGGGAAAAAGAATTAGCTAAACTTCAAAAAGAATATCCAAGAATGTTACAGCAAGTTATACAGGAGTCTCCTGGGGCATTAACAATTTTAAGAGAATCTCAAATTAAAGGAGGAACAAAATTACGTAAATCAATGGATGATGTTTTAACTCTTTTAACAAGAAAAAACAGTCCTTTTCTTAAAGGTAATCTTTCAAAAACAGTAAAATCTTCGGAGTTAAGAAATCTAATTGAGAAAGCAAGAGGTAAAGGTATACATAAGTTATCACCTAAAGAGTTAGGGCAATTGTATCAGGGGCTTGGGCAGCATATGTATCAGCGTTCAGGTTTGGTGGTGCGAACTCAAATGGAATCTTTAAGAAATGCTGTAGGTAGATTTATGAAGCATAGAGCGCAGCTTGAGGCGATTGATATCTTCCTTAATGCAAAAAATGTGCCAATGCGTACTGCTACTTTATTGACTCAAGATCCGATGACTGTACTTGGAGTGAGAAGCCTGCAGCAAAGGATTAAACTTAAATTGAGCAATATTGAGCAGAGAATAGTTAAATTGCAAAAGAAAAAGCCAGGTCTAACTACTGAGCTTCAAAAGTTACTTAATAATAAAGCCGCACTTAAAATCAAGCTGGATTCATTAAGTGTTTGGCGGATGATTGGTAACAAGCCAAGGTTAATGTTTGAGTCGGCAAAGACGAAAGTTATGAATTTTGCAAGGCAGCCAGCAAAAGAAATTGTAAAAGATATTGGTAAGTTTTTTGCAATGCCTGTGTGGGCTCCTTATAAATATATTAAGGCTTTTTACTTTGAACTTAATAGTGCGAAGGCAGCTCAAATATTACGAGGCCATGGAATCAAAAAAATAACTAAAAATGTAAAATCATTAGATAAATTAGCTCAATGGAAAGCATTTAGTGATGCATCAATAGAAGTAAATAAACTTGTAAGAGCAGGGAATCTTAAAGAGGCAGTTCGGGTTTACCATTCTGCAAGAGTCTTAGGAAAGCAGATAAAAATGCCGGTTGCTGCTTTGGATGCTTCGTTCATAGCTCATTTACACAGAGTTATGCCACCTGCAGTACTTTATTTAGATAGAGTAGTTGATTTATTTGATACTGAAATATTACAAGGTCTGCCTGATCACGTTAAGATAGATTCTGCTGCATGGAAAAGATCGAGCGAAAGGCATGCACGCATGATGATGAAGATGACTCAGACTATTAAAATTGGTAAATCATTTGTTGCTCCGGAGAAACCTAAAAAGGCAAAATCAAGCCATACCCAGAGAATAGGGAGATCAATCAAACAAAACAGTCTTGCGTTTTACTCTGCTTCAAAAAGGGTAGTAACAAGTGCATATAGAAAGGCTGCGAAAGTTGAATACAAGAGTCTGCCAGGCAGAATAATTAGCAAAATAAAATTGCCTAGCTGGATGAGCAGAAAATCAATAAGTGATTTATTTAGCAGAGCAAAAACATCTACTGTAAGTGGTACTAAATCTGCTATTGAAGCAACTTCAAAGCTTCGAGCTTTGGCAAAAGCTGATGAAATGGTTGATAAATCCATTAAAGAAGGGAACTTAAGAAAAGCAATTGAAGGCTACCACACCGTTAAAAAACTTGGATCTGATTTAACAGGCAAAGCATCAAATCAATGGGATTCTTTATATTTGAATTATTTAAAGAAAGTAATTCCTGAAAGTAAGAAACATATTGCAAATGC
>JBHPDK010000014.1:0-30940 GCA_042577965.1 Patescibacteria group bacterium | reverse complement strand
TATTTTGAAGTTTGATTTTTCTTGCTCGTAATTTTTTAATACTTTTTGTTGATTCAATTCTGTAAGTAGGATCTTTTGCCTTTAAATAAGCACCATAATATTGCCTTATTTCTCTGTTTAATAATTGCAATTCTTTATTTGTTCCACGAATTTGCTCTGGTTGATGAATAATTTTTGCAATAACAGAATAGTAAATATTCTTAATTTTATCCATCAAAGATATTTCATTCTTTTTCTTTCCTTTAATGTGTTCAGACTGCCATTTTATTATTTGATCTTCAAAGTCCTCATGAACACCAAAGTCTTTCCCTTTTTCAAGATGATCTATCATATCTGTACTTTCTGCGTATATTTTTAACTTATCTTCAATATGTGTTTTTTTAGTAAGAAAAAGTTCTGCACTTTGAAGAAATTTCAATAAATCTTCGCAGGTTTTTTTTAAGTATTCTAAATTTGTAGAATTTTTTAGCCTTAATATTTTATTCACATAATCTTTAATTTTCAGCTTGCTTTCAGGGCTCAAATCTTGTGCAAAAGAATCAACTGCTTCATTTACTTTTTTCAACACGTAATCAACCTGCCTCATAACAAGAGCTTTTGTTTTTTCAAAATTTCTATCTATTTTTTTTAATTTTTTTTCATGAAATAAATTAGTTTTTTTCTTAACTTCTTCCTGATATTTTTTCATGAGTTCTTTAATGCCTTCTTCCATTTGTTTTACCTTTTCTTTTTGACTTAAATTACTCTGTACAACATAATTAACATCAAGTTCATATTCTGCAATCAGCCTTTTAAAAGCCTGATACCGACCTTCAGATTTAATAGTCCCTGAAATCTTTTTATTAATAGGATCTGTACCTTTAAATTCAAAAATTACACCTGGTTCTTCTTCAGAAACTTTTTGCTCTTCAATTGAAACAACAGAAAATCCCAATTCCTGTAAATCCTGCCGCGCAAGATCAACTGTTTGAGCATCAACTACTCCAGCTAGTTGTTTATTTTCTTTATTAACAACAATATAACGAAAGCTCGGCATAAAATTTTATTTACTGGTTTGAATACTCGCTTCTATAAATCCATAAAATAGAGGATGTGGTCTATTTGGTCTTGATTTGAATTCCGGATGAAACTGAGAGCCAACCATAAATGGATGACCTTTAATCTCAGCAATTTCAACGAGATTTTCTTTTTCATAAATACCTGATACAACAAAACCTTTCTTCTCAAGTTTTTTTCTGAATTTATTATTAAATTCATATCTATGCCTGTGCCTTTCGCTAATAGCATTTTCACCATAGAGCTTTTTAGTTTTTGTTTTACTAATTAATTTACATGGATAAGCTCCTAATCTTAATGTTCCACCTTTAGCTCTGTGTGCTGATTGGCCGGGCAAGAAGTGAATAATATATTTATCTCTGCTTAATTTCCCTTTTTCATCAAATTCTTCAGATGTAATTTTATTATCTTTAAGTGCGAATCTTGCAAATTCAATAGATAAAATTTGCATTCCAAGACATAAACCTAAATATGGAACTTTATTTTCACGGCAATATTTCGCAGCAGCAATTTTTCCTTCTGTTCCTCTGATTCCAAAACCGCCAGGCACTACAATTCCAGCTACTTCTTTTAATTTTTTCCATGTTTTTGCATCATTTTCTTCTAATTTTTCAGAATCAATCCAATGGAGCTCAAGTTCACGATTTTGATGGTAGCAAGCGATTTTTAGCGATTCGATTACACTAATATATGCATCTTCCAAGTGTGTATACTTGCCAACAAGTGCAATTTTTAATGGTTTTTTCTCTTTTAAAATTTTACTAACAACGCTTTTCCATTCTTTTAGCTTTGGATTTACTTTTCCGAGCTTTAGTTTATTTGCAATAAGCTGTGCAAAATTATGTTTTTGATATCCTAAAGGAACTTCATAAATTGAATCTACTGTTTCACCTGGAATTACATGATCAGCCGGTACATCACAGAATCTTGAAATCTTTTTAAGAATATCATTAGTTACATGATGATCCGCGCGTGGAATAATAAAGTCCGGAATTATACCCATACCCCTTAGTTCTCTAACAGAAGCCTGAGTTGGTTTGGTTTTTAATTCCTTTGAACCTTTTAAGTAAGGGAGTAATGTAAGATGAACATATAGAGTGTTTTCTTCACCAACATCATGACGCATTTGTCTTAAAGCTTCAATAAATGGTTGTCCTTCAATATCTCCTACAGTTCCTCCTACTTCACATAAAACAATATCTGCGCGGCTTTTTTTAGCTGCTTCTTTGATTCTGCGTTTAATTTCATCAGTAACATGAGGGATAATTTGAATTGTTCCTCCCAAATATGTTCCTTTTCTTTCTTCTGCAATTACTTTTGAATAAATTTTACCAGTTGAAACAGATGATTGTTGAGACAGATTTGTATCAATAAACCTTTCATAGTGACCTAAGTCCAAATCAGTTTCAGCTCCGTCATCAGTAACAAAAACCTCACCATGCTGAAAAGGGCTCATTGTACCCGGATCTACGTTTATATAAGGGTCTAATTTCTGTGTAAATACATTAAAACCCGATGTTTTCAAGAGGGTGCCTATAGATGCGGTAGTGATACCTTTTCCAAGTGAACTGCATACGCCTCCTGTAACAAAAATGTATTTGGTAGCCATATTGTTAAACATATTTTTTTACATACCCAACAGCCTTTTTCACTTTATCCATCATTTTTTCAGATTCCGCCCTAGCTTTTGTTGACCCGTCTTCTAATACCTTATTAATGTAATCTAAATTTGATGATAGTACAATTCTTTTTTTCCTAAATTCACTAAAAGAAGTGAGTATTTTTTCTAATAACAGTTTTTTCGCATCTCCATATCCATATCCATATCCACCATTCTTATATTTGGCTTCAAGGTCAGCTTTTTCGTTATCTGATGCAAAAAGTGAATATAAATAGAACACATTACATTTTTCCGGATCTTTTGGCTCTTCAACAGGTGTTGAATCAGTTTGTATACCCATAACCTGCTTTTTGAGTACGCCTTCTTCTGCAAAAATTTCAATAACATTACCATAACTTTTACTCATTTTTTGGCCATCTGTACCTTTAATAAGCTCAACTTCCTCAGGAATGTAAGGTTCTGGCAATTTAAACACTTCTCCAAACAAATTATTGAACTTTATTGCAATATCTCTTGTCATTTCAACATGCTGCTTCTGATCTTTTCCAACCGGAACCAAATCAGGACTATATAAAAGTATATCAGCTGCCATTAAAACTGGATAATTGAAAAGTGCCATTGTAGGTTCCTTTTTTCCTTTTGCTAAAGCGTCTTTCCATGCATGAGCTCTTTCAAGTAAGCCATGGGGAGTAACACAACTAAGTATCCAATTGAGTTGAGTATGTTCAAAAACATCACTTTGTTTAAAAAATATAGTTTTTTCAGGATCAATTCCAAGTGCAAGGTAATCTAAAACTAAATGAAGTGTCATTTGCTTCATTTTTTCAGGATCGCGAACTGTAGTAAGCGCATGATAGTCAGCAATAAAAATAAAACTCTCATATTCATTCTGCATTTCAACATGATTCTTCATTGCACCAAAATAATTGCCTAAATGTGGATTCCCACTTGGCTGAACACCTGAGAGTATACGTTTCATTAAACTTTGATTAATCAATCCTAAACAAGAGTATACTAACTTATTGAAATAGGATCAACATCAATCCTGCATGAAGAAGGTAATTCGAGATTTTTTATTAAATCTGTGAGATTTTCACCTTGAAGTAGCACATTCCATCTATATTTATTGTGAAGTTTATAAATTAAAGATGGATATAGATTAATTTGGATACTTTCTGGCGCTGATTTTTTTAATTTTTCATAAACATTTTTAGCATCAATCATTGATTTTTTGGCTTTTTCATCAACAAAAGTTAGTTTCACTAAATTCCCGAATGGGGGATAGCTAAAAGTCCGCCTCTGATCGATCTCATACTCATAAAAATCTTTAAAATTATGATCTTTTGAATACTTGATTGCATAATTTTCAGGCATATATGTTTGAATTATCACTTCGCCTTCTGTTTCAGCCCTTCCAGCGCGGCCAGCGACCTGTGTTAATAACTGAAAAGTACGTTCAGAGCTTCGAAAGTCCGGAAAGTGAAGTCCAATATCAGCTAAAATTACTCCAACCAGGTTTACATTAGGAAAATGTAGTCCTTTGCCAATCATTTGAGTTCCGATTAATATATCAATCTCGCGATTTTTTAATTTTTCGTAAATTTCATCAAAACTTCCGCGTTTTGAAACAGTGTCTTTGTCAACTCTGGCAACCCGTGCTTCAGGAAACATTGCGCGAACTTCTTCTTCGACTTTTTGAGTACCCGAACCCACGAATTTAATAGAAACGCATTGGCATTCAGGGCATTTTATAAGTACATCTTTCATTAATCCGCAGTGGTGGCAAATTAAAATTGGTTTAAATTTATTTTCACTCGGCATTGATTTGTGATAAGTCATTGGGACATCACATGCAGAGCATTTTTCCATATAACCGCATTCTCTGCACACTATTGCAGAAGCAGCACCACGTTTATTTAAAAACAAAATTGCCTGTTTTTTTGCTGCCAGGGTTTCAGTAATTTTTTCCTGCAAATCTTCACTTAAAATTGAATAATTTTTTTTCATAAACTCTTCACGAAGGTCCACGATTTTAACTTCAGGTAAATTTGCACCTCCAATTCTTTCATTTAACTCAGCTAATTCATAATCACCATTAATTGCTTTATGATATGTTGATATTGATGGAGTTGCAGTACCTAAAACAACTTTTACATCAGTTAATTCTGTAATTTTTTCAATAACTTTTAATGTATGATAACGCGGCGCCTGTTCTTGTTTGTAAGAAAATTCATGTTCTTCATCTAAAATTATTAATCCGGGATTAGTTAAAGGTGCAAATACAGCTGACCTTGGGCCAATAATAATAGGAGTTTTATTTAAAAATATTTTTAGCCATTCTAAAGAGCGCTGCTTTGGTGTAAGCCGGCTATGTAAAATTGCAGTATTGTCTCCAAAGATTCTTTCAAAATATTGAATCATTTGAGGTGTTAAAGAAATTTCAGGAACAATTAATAAGCATTGTTTGCCTTTAGCTATATATTCTTCAACTAGATTCACATAAACTTCAGTTTTGCCTGAGCCTGTAATTCCATGTAAAAGTGTGAATTTTTTACTGGTTTTTAAGATTTTTTCAATTGCTGCTTTTTGCGCATTGGTTAATTCATGTTTTTTTTCAATTTTTTTAGATTCTGCCTGTTTAATATCTTCTGATTTGTAAAATTTTGGAGGTAAAAATAAATTTAAACACTTTTGGATAGGTGCAAAGTAATAATTTGACATCCATTTTGCAAGTTCTATCTGCCATTTTTGCAGAATTGGGTAGTCGTAAATTAATTCATTTATATTTTTAGTAGGATAGGAAGGTTTTTTATCCAGAATATTTAAAACCACACCTTCTTCAGACTTATTTCTTAAAGGAACATTAACATAACTTCCTTCACTTACTTTAAAATCTTCAGGAATTTCATATGTAAGAGTGCGAAGACTATTGGGCATCCTTCTTTTTAAACAAATTTCAGCAAATTTAGGCATACAAATTCTTCTTAGAGGAATTTAATTCTATACCTCTTGGGGTATTTTGTGAAGAACTTCCGGTTCTTCCCATCCTTGATCTTTTTTAGAAAACATCGAATATAAAATCGGATCAAGTAATAATACTAAAAAGTACTGCGTGGTTAATCCGAATATAAAGGCAAATCCCAAGCTGCCCCAGATTTCATCTGTAAGAGCTAAAGGTAAAATACCTAAGATTGAAGTTGCTGTTGTTAAGAAAACTGGTTGCAAACGAGAAGTTGCACCTTCAATAATTGACTGCTTGAACTCCATTCCACGACGTCTGTTGTTGTTCATTTGATCAATAAGTACAATTGCATCATTAACTACAACTCCAGCAAGCCCAACAATTCCAATAACTGAAGGAATCGAAATTGTAATATTCATTATTGCTAGCCCGATAAACACACCAGTTAATGCAAATGGAAGTGAAAGCATTATTATAAACGGCTGTCTAAATGACTTAAATTGCAGAACTAAAAGCATTGCTATTAAAATCAATCCAACTAAAAGTGCAAGACCCAAATCTTTAAAAGATTGCTGCACTTCTTCAAATTCTCCACCGAAATCAAGAGTATAACCTTTTGGAATCGGGGTTTTTTCTAACTTTTTATTTAAATCATCAATTATTTCTAAAGTAGTTCTGTCTTTTATATAACTACTTACAGTCATTACCCGTTCTTCATTTAAATGAGAGATGCTTGTTAAATTATCTTTAAATTCAACATTTATTAACTCGCTAAGAGGAATTAGTCCGGAAGTAGGGGAGTTAACAAAAATATTTGAAATTTCATCAATAGTTAAATCATCATCAGAAAATTTATATTGAATTATTACATCTGTTTCTTCGCCATCTTTACGAAGTTCAGTTGATTCAACACCTCCAATACTGCTTCGTAAAAGCCCTGCAATTTGAATAGGAGCAATTCCATAATAATTCAGTTTATTTCTGTTTAAAGTAATGTTAAATTCACCTGCACCTTTTACAATTGAAGTCTCCACATCAAGTGTGCCTTCTATTTTTTCAAGATAACCTGCAATAGTATTAGAAATTTCTTCTAATTTTTTTAAATCAGGACCTGTAATTCTTGCTGCAATCGGCGCACCTGTTGGTGGGCCACCCTGCAGATCAAAAATCGAAACTTCGCCGCCCTGTACATTTTGCAATTTTTCACGAATTAACTCGGAGAGTTCGTAACTTTTGTTATCTCTTTTTTCTTTTTCAACCAAATTAACTGTAACTGAAGCTATATTGGTATTATTACTGGATATGCTTATTACTGATCTAAAAGCAGCACCTGCATTTGTACCAATACTTGTTGTAATATTTTTTATATCAGGGATTTCCATTAAAATTTCTTCAACCTGCTTTACAACTTTATCTGTTTCTTCCAAAACTGTACCTGGAGGGGTTTCAATATCTACATAAAAATATTTAAAATCACTAACAGGGAATGCTTCACTTTTTACAATTCCCAAAATAGGCAGTGAAAAAGAAATTAACATTACAATTGTCATTAAAAAAATCGAAATGAATTTTTTAAATCCTGAATTAATTACACCTGTAATGAAGTTTTTATACCATCTTTGAACTCCTTTAAATAAATTCCTTTTTTTACCTGGTTTTAAAAATTTTGCTGATAAAGTTGGAGTAATTGTTAAGTTAACAAAAAGGGAAGCAAGTAAAATTGTGGTTACTGTAATTGGTATAATCCTCATAAACTGGCCTGTAATACCACTTATTGTAAGCATAGGTAAAAATGCAAAAACTGTTGTTAGAGTTCCTGCAATAATTGGCCATTTAAATTCTTTAATTCCAATAATTGCGCTTCCGTATGAAGTATATTGTCCGGATCTTAGATTTTCATAAATACCTTCAATTATTATTACTGCATTATCAATTAAAAGTCCCAAAGAAAAAACCAAAGCAAAAAGAGTAAGGGAGTTTATTGTCTCCCCCATTAAGTAAAGTACTCCTACTGTAATTAGCATTGAAAAAGGAATACTTATTCCTGAAATAATACCTTCTTTAAAACCTAAAAATATAAACAGAAGTGCCATAATTAAAATCACAGTAGCAATTCCGTTTTTACCAAGAATTTCAAAATCCTCTCTTAAAAATTCTGAATTATCGTTTGTAATATCAATATCAACTGAAAATGGAATAACTGTACCTCTTATTTCTTCAAGATGCATTTTTGCTCTTTCAGCTACATCAACAATGTTCGCATTAGGTTTTTTATAAATTTGAAGAGAAATTGAATTTTTTATTTCTCCTGTTTTTGTATCTCCAAATCTGGCAATTGTACTTTTTTCTTCCAGGGTTTCTCTAACTTCTGCGATATCACTTAATACTATAAAATTAGATGAACCTGATTGATTAAAGAACTGCTTAATAGGAATTTGAGATAATTCATATGCGCTTTCTATTTCTGTTTCAACTCTAATTGAATATCTAACTCCATCGTTTGAAATTTCGCCGATAGGGAAGTTAAGATTGGCATTTTGAATTGCCATTGAAACATCATTTAAAGAAAGTTCATATTGTTCAAGTGCTTTCTGATTTAAATTAACTTCAATTTGTTTATCTCTTGCTCCAATAATAATTATGTCAGATACACCGTTTAATGCTTTAATTTCATCCTGAACATCTTCTGCTACAGTTTTTAACTGTTCTTCAGGCAAATTACTTAATAAAGAAAACACTACAACAGGGAATGAATTAACTTCAAAAGAAGAGACAGTTGGATCGTTTGCATCTTCTGGCAACTGAGATTTTACTTTTTCAACTGCATTTCTTAAATCATCAATAGCCTGATCTAAATCAGTTCCACTTTCAAACTCAGCAATAACTGAAGAAAAACCGAATTGAGAAGTTGAATTAATATTTTTTATATCTGATACATTTGAAATTGAGGTTTCAATTTCTTTTGTCACCAGTTCTTCAACATCCAGGGGATTGGCTCCGGGATAAACAGTGAAAATTGAACCAAAAGGGAGTTTAATTTCAGGCTGAATTTCTTTAGGAATATTAATTAAAGAAGTTACGCCCCAAATTACTATCATTATTATTATCAGTGCTGTAACTTTTCTGTGTTTTGTAAAAAAGTTCCATGGCGATTTTTTTATTTCCGTTATTTCTTCCGGACTGTATTTTGACATTTTCATTACTGATTAACGGATACATCATTAACAAGATCACCCTCATTTATTAATTTTGACCCTTTTGTAACTACCCGGTCGCTAAGCGAAAGTCCATCAATAATTTCAATATTACTTCCTATGATTTGGCCTAGTTTAACCTCTTTTTTAACTGCCTTGTTGTTTTCAATTACATAAACATAAGTTGTGCTATTTTCAAAAATAATACTTTTAAATGGAACAGTTGCTCCAACTGTTTCTTTTTGAGCATCTGTGAACAAAACATCAGTAAACATTCCTGAAATTAATTCCTGCGCATCATTTGAAATTAAAATTTTAACTTTAACTTTTTTAGATACAGGATCCAGAGTAGGTAAAACTTTTGAAATTTTTCCTGTTTTTTCAACTCCTCCAGGAGCCATAACTTTTACATTCTGACCTAATTTTACAAATTTAAGTTCTTCAGAAGTTAAACTAATAGTTATATAAACTTTACTCATATCTCCAACTTCAATAACTTTTTGAGAAGGATTAACATAATTTCCTTCATCCACAAATTTTTGTAATAATAATCCTTCAATAGGGGAAACAATATCAGTACCTTCAAGATTGGCAGCTGCTATATCAGCCTGACCTTCAATCTGTGCAAGCTGTGTTTCAGCTGATAGAGTTTGTAGATTTGCTCTAGCTTTTACATTTTCAAGTTGTGCAATTGCTGTGTCTAATTGTTTTCTTGATAATTCAACAGCATTTAATTGTGCATCTAATTGTGTTTTTTGATTAGCCTGAGCAATATTTAAAGCCTGCCTTGCAGAAGTTAATTGTGTTTGAGCAGCATTAAGACCGGTAAATGTACCTTCAGGCTGCATATCTGCACCAAGTACAGCTGAATCCAGGCCCTGTTTACTCATATTAAGTCCGTTTTTTGCCTGATCAATAGATGTTAAAAGAGTTCTTGCACTTGTTTCTAAATTTGGATCATCAGTAAAGTCTTTAACATCAAATAGAATGTCCTGGCTGTCTTCTAATGCATCTAATGTGTCATAAATTAAGTCCAGAGCATCATCATAATCATCGGTGTCTTTATAATCATCATACAAATCATCATGATCTTCCATTAATCCATCATCGTAACTTAAAACCTGCTCAGCAAGGTTTGCAGAGCTCTCAATTAAAGTTAAGGCTGAAATAATACTCGACATTGATTGGTCTAAAGTGTGATCTAAAGTATTTTTAGAAGTAACTAGACTATTATAATAAGCATTTTCAGCAGAATCATACCCAATTTCAGCTGCCTGAACATTTAACATTGTTGATCTGATCTGTTCCTGCCATGTAAGAATAGCATTATTATATGAATCGATTGTATTTTGAAGACCTAATTCAGCAGTTTGAACACCAATTACAGCCATTTGAACATCCTGATTAACAGAATTTTTTGTACTATTTAATGATTTTCCTGCATTTTCCAGACTTTTTAAAGCTGTTTGATAGTTAATTTGGGCAACTGCGGTAGCTACAGAATCTTCAATATCTGCAATTTTTTGGCCTGATCCAACAAAATCACCTTCATCAGCAGTAAAATTAGTTACTGTTCCTGAAGTTTGAGATGTAACAACAGAACTTTTATATGGCTCAACAGTACCAACTTTCTTAAAATTAGTCCTTTTTAATGGATCATTTGATATTTCTATGCTTTCAACTTCAATAATTTTGCCAGAATCGTCGCTTTCGTTACTTTCATCGCTATTTTCAGCATTTTCTTCTTGAGTTTGTTCTTCATTTGCAGGATTATCCTCAATATTTTCGCAGCCTCCAAATAGTTTAAAGGCTCCAAAAATAATTAAAGCAATAATACCTAAATAAAACAGAAAACTAAGAAATTTAGAGAATTTCCCTTTCTTTTTTTCTGAATATAGGTCGTATCTATCAGGTTCCATATCATTTGGGGTCAAATTTTAGAACCAATAATAGCAGATATAGCTATAATGTCAAGTCCTGATATAAAAATTTTATTACTTTTTTCCTACTCTGTCTATTTCTACTTTTTCGTTTAATAAATCAACAAATTTATCAACATCTATTCCGTGTGAACCAATCCCTTCTTCAATAGTTTCATATTCTGCAGCATGGCAGACAGCGCAGCCAACTTCATGATCCATAAATACATCAAATGTTTCCGGATATTCCTGTAAAACATCCATTATAATCATTTCTTTAAAGATTTTTCGGTGCTTTCGCATATATTAAGGTGATTAGTACTATTCGCTCGCGAGAGACTTAGCTTTAAGCTCGTCTCTGAAGTATAACAACTATATGCTCATTTTTTGTATTTTCAATCCATTATACTTGACAAATATCTAGATTCGAGTATAATCATATCCTTTGTTTAAATCAAGCTAAAATTTATGGATTCACGAATTAAGAAAAACCGCATCATTAAAATGATTGAGAAGTATGATAAAAAAATTCTCAAATATTATTTGGACAATGGTCCTTATGAGCTTAAAAAGAAGCTTGATGTTGGAAATGAAGAAATTTGGAAGATTATTTTTGATTATTTAGTGTATGAAAAAGATGCAGTTAAAATTTGCGTTAAAAAGAATTCTGAATATGTTAGAGATATTTTTATTAATAAAGGTCCGAAAGCACTCCGAAAATCATTTTATTTGGATTCTCCTGAATATGATGATATTTGGCAGTACATTATGGATTATATTGGAATCGCAAGCGGAGCAATATATGTATATGTGAATAAAAATGCCTCATATTATCAAAATTTAATAAGAAACGGAAAAGCTAGCCAGATTCGAAAATCTTTAGAGCTTCAAAAACCTAAATACGATTCAGTTTGGGAAGATATTCTTGATATTTTATTGGAATGTATCTCGTTTACTAATTTCACGCACTGCCAATTTGAGCAGGGAATCAGATTTTTTACCAATTTATATAACAGTGGGAGAAAGCACAGAAGTCTTAATCCTCGCGAGGTAAAGTCTTAAAATAAAGTTGTTTTTTTACCTTTTGCTTTTCATCAATCAGATCGATCCGGAACGCTGTTTCACGGTTTTCCATAAATTTATAATAAGCAATGTCAGCAATTAGAGTATCTTTACCCAGACGCTCTAAATTTAAATGATTATCGCTTTCTTCTCGTTCACTTGTTTCAACTGCTTCGTATTCTTCGCGCGTCATAGGCTCTAAGCGAATACTTTTAGCTTCATAATGCTTCATTACCTGCTTTTCTGCTTCATCAACATTGTTAGCTTGTACTAAATATTCAGTCATAAATTATTTTGGTTAGATTTCCGCTTGGCTTGTCGCTTAACGGCGGCTCGCTCCATGGAGCTCGGCCTAAAGGCCTCGCTCTGGTACGCCACGTTGGACGAAGTAAGGACTGAGATATTTGAATTATCCTACTGATTCACGATATCTAATAAAAGGATGATATGCAAGACACTATAATCCTGGAGCTCCTTAGTGACACTATGCGTGCTTAATCATCCGATTCACTTCGTCGTACGGGCTCTACCTGCTCAATCAGTCACATACGTTCCTTCTTCGCAGCTAGATCTAGCACGCTTCGCTCATACGCATGCTTAAGCAGCGAAATACGAACTGGGATTGCTGATGAACTTTATAGGTTATCCAGTTTATCCTGAAACTCACCAAATGCAGCAAGAAATGCAGCAAGAACTGAAACATAAAAAGCATCATCATTGTACCCCTTTGAAAGAGTTTCGGCCCAATCTTTCCCCCGATTCGCAGCTTTATTAATCTCTGGAAAATCAGGAGACTCTTGCGCGAACCCTTCTTCAACAAATTTTACACGATTAATACACTGAAGAGCCAAAAGATAAGCATGTATGGCATCAATCTCGGGTGGCTCATCAGCTCCTTGCATCATATATCCAGCAAGTACCTGTGCAATAATAGTAGTATGGCTCATAATATCCGACAGATTTTCTGTAGGATTTTCAATAAATGCTATTGCTTCCCTAACAATCTTTTGATCGACCTCATCTTCGATACCGCTACGTTCGAATAATGCCGCAACGTCATTTAAAATCTTTCCTTTTTGTGGTTCCATCTTAAGCAAGAGGGCCTCAGATCGAGGAATTTGGATATAATCTGGAAGTTCTGGAGAATCGAAATTTTTCATATCTCTATTATAGCAAAATTTTCTCACATCCGGCAGAGCTAAGGCTAGAATGGCTTAAGTAAGCCAAAATCGCTGGAGTGGTACGCCCGGAGGGATTCGAACCCCCAACCCTCGGTTCCGAAGACCGATGCTCTATCCAGTTGAGCTACGGGCGCATGTGAGGCGCTATCTAAAAAGCGCAGATCCATTTAGGACCTGCGCAATTCTATCATTTATATAAGCGATTTTCAACGTTCTTTTCGTGCTATTGCTCTGTTATTCCACCATACAAGTACAGGGCTTGCTACGAATATTGAAGAGTAAGTACCAATAATTGTTCCGAGTACTAGTGCAAGTACAAAGAAGTAGATTGAAGTGCTACCAAGTATTAATAATGCAACCAATGTGAATAATGTTGATATAGAAGTATTCATTGAACGAGCCAAAGTTTGATTTAAAGCTGCGTTTGCAACATCAGCAAATGTAACGTCGCGCCCCATATCTTTTAAATTTTCACGTACTCTGTCGAATACAACGATTGTGTCATGAACTGAGAATCCAAGTATTGTAAGGAGCGCCGTTATAAACAGTGCATCAATTTCAACTCCCATTATGTTTCCTAAAATTGCATATATACCAACTACAATAATTACATCATGGGCGAGTGCAACAATCGCACTTAAACCAAATCTCCAAGGAGAAACCTTTCGGGGTATTCTTCTGAATGCAAATGCAATGTAGATAACAATTACAATAAGTGCTATTACTAACGCCATTACAGCTTTGCTCTTCATTGTGTCTCCCACAGTTGGACCAACAGTTGTGAATCTCGGTTCTTCAAGATTTCCGAATTTTGCTTCAAGTTTTTCTAAAATTTGATCATGAACTTCAGTACTTATATATTTAGTCTTAATAATATAACCTTCAGAAGACCAGATTATTGATGCAGTACTAAAGTCAACAACTTCATCGCTAGGGGAGAGTACAACGGTTGCTTCTTCTGCTTCTTCGCCTTCAGTGCCTTCAGTGAGTGCACTCTGCGTTCCGTATAATTCACCTCCAATTTCTTCAAGTGCTACTTTTAGATCTTCCTGGGCTACTTCCTGTTCAAACTTAATCTGCATTAATGTTCCACCAGTAAAATCAATTCCCATTCTTAGTCCGAATGCAAATATTGAAACAATTGAAATTGCAACTAAAATACCTGAAAAACTAAACCATTTTTTAGAGTTTTTAATAAAATTGAATTGTTTTTTCTTATGCTCCGTTGGTTTTGCACCTAATAAGAAGTGGCTTTTTGCAAATTTTGTTCCAACCAATAGTTTTAAGAATGTTTTAGTGATTGTAATAGCTGTGAACATTGAAACTAAAATACCTGCAGCTAAGTTGAAAGCGAATCCCTGAATAATTGAGCTTCCAAAATAGAACAAAATCGCACATGTTATTAAAGAAGAGAAGTTCGAATCGCGAATACTGTTCCATGCTCTGTCAAATCCAACATCAATTGCTGAGCCGAGTGGCCTTCCGTCTCTTATTTCCTCTTTAACTCTTTCAAAAATAAGTACGTTAGCATCAACTGCCATCCCAATCGACAGAATTACACCAGCTACACCAGCAAGTGTAAGAACAATTGGATTAGCAAGCAGGAATACTATAAAGAACAGTGCAAAGACTGCCAGTACAGACGTGAGCAGCTTTTCCCAGCCATTTTCCTTGGAGTTTAAAATTCGCATCATCAGGAATATAAACATACCCACAGCAATAATTATTGCAAGTATTGTGCTTAGCGCACTTTGAATTAAGAAAAGTAAAATAACTGCATAAATTGATAAAGCAATTACAGCTAATAAACCTGGTAATCTATAATAAAGTGTCATATAAACTGCAAGAATAAGCAGACCAATAACACCAGCCCATAAACTCTTTGCAAGTGCATCTGCACCAAGTTCAGCGCCGATAGTGTACTGACCAGCAAGCACAATAGGCGCAGGAATTGCACCTGTATTTAAATCACGAGCCAGTTCAGATGCTTCATCAATTGAAAAATTGCCTTCAATTTGCGCATTACCTCCTACTATTTTTCCTCTTACATTTGGAGCAGAAATTAGCTGGCCTCCAACAAATATTGCTAGAGGTTTTCCAACATTTCTTTCTGTTAATTCAGCAAATAAATCTGAACCCTCATCATTAAAACTAATTGAAACATATGGATTGTAAACCTGATCAAATGCAACATCTGCATGTACAAAATGCTCACCTGTTAAACCTGTTTCCTGCCACTGTGTAGGAATAGTTGAGAAGAAAATCATCTCATATTTGTACTCATTTACTGTTTCGGTTTTTGATTCGCCTCCTGTAATAGTACCTGCCTGAATAATGTGGTAACCGAATTCTGTTTCAACAAGTGTAAGTTCGTCTTTTTCAGTTAATGCCAGAGCAGCTTCTTCGAATTTTTCTGTATATTGGCCTTCACCAGCAGGGCTTATTAAAACTCCGCTTAATGAAGCTGCTGATGAATCATCATTATTGTTTTTAGCTAGATCTGAAAATTCTGCTTCTTCATCCTGAATTTGTTTTAATAGATCGTTTGCAAAAGTTTCAGCTTCTTCTTTGGTTCTTGTTACTGTTTCATCAGCGCGCTCTGCACCGTTATAAGCAACTAAAATATGACTAACATTTACTTTTTTATCTACATCTGTGGTTTTTTCTGTCTCTCTTTTTTCAACTAGTTTAACAATATTTAAACCAGTAATCTCTACAGGTTCACCACTTGGTGTTATTGTAAAATCACCAGAAGTTTCTATTGTTCCATTATAAGCATCTCCTTCATTTAATGTAGCCAGTTTTTCAGCCAAATCTTCATTCATTGCATCCGCTGCAGTAAAATCAAATTCCTGATAAGTAACTTGCTCAGGATTTGCTTGTTCTTCTTCCTGTCCAACTAATGCAAAATCTTCACCACCTGTAATTCTTTGCAAAGTATCATTGGCCTTTTTTTCAATTTCCTGTTTTTCATTTGGATCAATCTCGTCTTTTCGCTCTTTAAACTCTAATTGAATTGTTTTTCCAATTGTATTTTTTGCTTCTTCAACATTTACACCAGCCAGATCCACAATAATATGGCTTTCACCTGCAATCTCAGACACAAAAATATTCGGCTCACTTACGCCAAGGCTGTTTACACGTTTATTAATTACTTCTTTTACACCTTCAATAATTGATTGCTGATCATCTAAAGGAACCTTGCGAAGGTCAATTTTATAATCGAGCTCTGCTCCACCCTGCAGATCTAAGCCAAGATGAACATGCTGATCTTTTAAATAATCAGGAGCCCATCCAACAATAGGAGCTTTTGTATCAGCTGGAAGGTCAAAAATTCCTAAAAATATTGCTACTAGTATAATAATTAGAACTTTGCCAAGAGGTTTTCCTTTCATGGAAATAGGGATTAACGAATATAGAAATATATATAATTATTGATTTTGATCATGTAGTTTTTGATCGAGCTCTTCATTGTTTCCTTTGCCTGATCTTCCATAGTCATCATGTAATTTTACAACATCTGTTAAATGAGGCGTAGACACCTCGAAAATCTGCGAATCTTCAAGTGCCTGCGCACGATGAATAGTATACGGAAGTACATCGAATTTGTCACCTGGTTTTAATACAATTTCTTTAAGTGCATTTTTATCTTTTCCATAAGTTATTTTTACTTTGCCACTATAGAGGTATTGGGTCTCTAGTTTTTCCTCATGATACTGCAAAGAATAGCGGTGCCCTTTCTTTATTTCCAGAATTTTCCCCGCATATTGGTCGTTTTGGGCAAACCAGATCTCGCGACCCCAAGGTTTTGGCTTAATTTGAGTTTTGTGCTGTTCGTTTTTGTCGTCGTTCATAAAAAATATTAATATTCGGAGAATACTATAATGGAAAATAGGGGATATGTGAAGGAAATTGTGATCCTAGTTTGACATATCGTTTCAAAAATGCTTAAATATAATCCTTAATCAATAATATGAGTTTATTAGATTCATATTCACGGTTAGTATTATTAGCAAGTGACTCAAGAAAAAGTAAAGAGTTTTTTGATGACCTGGGAATTAAAAAATTATTTTTAGAAATTCGTTTAAGAATAAATCATGTTTTAGAAAAGACTGAATTTTTTCATGGAACCGGCAGAAAATCATATAAATTAGATGGTGATTCTGAAACTCAGGATAATTTAATTACTTTAGTTAATGAAGGTTTAGCTCCGCGTGAAGATATTTTCAATGATTCTTTATTTGAAGGTGAAGTTGATAGTACAGTATCGTTAACAAGGCAAAGAATGTATGCCAGATGTTATGCATGTATGAATTTACCAGAAGAAACAGATCTTCAATATGAATATGGTTCAAGAAAATTCTGGATTACATATTTTTTTAGAAAAATGATTTTATTTGGATTAAAAGATGAAAAATTATTAGGTCGAACAATAAAAAATTGGATAAAAACCAGAGATGAACAAGCGAAGTTTATAGAAAAGTCTAAACTATGGGCTAGAACAATCAGAAATGATGACAAATACAGCAAAAAGCCAAGAATTGGGGCACTTCAATTGTTAAAATCTGGGAAATCAACAATTCCGGATAATCACCCTTTAATAATTGGCATTAGAAAAGGAAAAGTAGACCCTCTTGAAAATCCAAATCCTACCTTTGCTAAATATGAAGAAAGAACATCTCAAGCAATACCTCCTAAGCATTGGTCATATCTGGGAGTCCCTTTGGCAAATATTGAAGAATTCAATGTAGCTTTAGAAGAACTTGGTTTAAATTTGGATGTTTTGCCAATGGAATTAGTTGAACTTTGTATGGCTGATATGGATTTTGAGAAGTTAATTTGATATAGTATGTACCAATCCTTAACCGCGTATTATGGCATTTCATAATAAATTAAAAGGATTATTATTCGATGCTGGTTTAAGTGAGGCAGAAGTTTTGGTATATATTGAGTTATTAAAAAAGCCTGCTCAGACTATTTGGGAATTAGTACGCAGAACAGGATTAAAGAAATCAACGGTTTATAATGCTTTTGCTCGGTTAAAAGGTTTAAGGCTAGTGAAAAAAAATAAAGAGGGGATCAGAGCTCTTTCATTAAAATCATTAGTTTCTGAATTATTTTCAAAAAAGCGCAATTTATCAAAAACAGCATATAAAATTAAAAAGCTTGCACCGTTTTTACATGCACCAAGAGAATCTATTGAAGAATTTGAAACTTTTTATACTCCAAATCAGATAGCTGAAATATATTTATTTATGGCTGAAACTCCATATGATTATAATTTTGATTTTGGTGATTTTGAAAATTTTATAAATGCAATTGGTCCGGTTGATTTAGCATTTAAATTTAGAGAGCTTAGATCAAAACATGCGAAACATCATGCACTTTGTACTACTTATGGCCCTCAACTGGCACAATTTTGTGATAAAAGTGATTTAGCCCACTTTAATAATCGTTTTGATGTTAATAAAAAGTTTGATTTTACAAATAAATGGATAATTTTTAGTGATACAAGTGATTACGTTTTATTTAATGATGTAAGTGATCTTGAATTTCCATGTTCAACATTAGTTAAATCCAGAGTTGTGGCTGATATTCAAAGAGATCAGTTTCTTAATTTTTCCAAAAATTTCTGGAATTAGTGACTGCGTTTTAATTTAATTTAAGGCATTTTTTAAAAAAGAAGGCCTAATTTAGACACAGCCTTTTTCGCATTTTAAAGTTGCTTATATACTAAGTAATCTTTTTATTTATGCGAAAAATTGCCTATTCAAAAATCAGCGACAGTTTTAAAATCGATATGATTGAAACTACCAGTGGCTGCACTGAAAATTGTTTGAGTTGTGGATATTATAAAGAAATTTGTAGTAAAATTTATCCTTTAGAAAGAAATCAAATTAAAACAAATATTACTCAAAAAATTGAAGGAACTGATATTAGTTTTATTGATCTTTTTAATACTTTTGTAACAACTCATGTAAATACCGAACCTTTAAAAAGTGATGCATTTGTTGATTTAGCTGAGCTTACTTGTAAATATACCGACAAACATTCAAGAGTAATTGCAATTAGCCATGGTGTTAGGTTTGAAGACATCGAAATGATTGAAAGATTAGAAAAAATTGTGGATTTAATGGAGAAAAAGGTAGTTCCATTATTTGTTTTATCTTTTGATTTGGCAAGATCAGGCGGTAAATATCCTAATAATTTCGAATCATATGTTCAAACACTTCAAATTTTAAAAAGAGTATTGGGAAGAGAGCGAATTACAGTTTCAATTCAGGGTGATGATGATCCTAAAAGCGAAGTTTTTATAGAAAAAGCTCGTAAATTATTTAAAAAAGTTATTTCAGAGACAGATATAAGTGAAGTTGAACTTAATATTGATGAAAGGATTTATATACCAAAAGGCCGCGCTGAAAAACTCAATATTACCAATCCGGATATTTGTGACGTGATACCAGATCCTGAATTTATAAAATATTATTTGCCGCAAAATCACAAATGGAATGGCTTAATTAAAAAGAACGGAGATTTGTTTGCTACTGAAGGTTTGGATTATGAAAAATGCCTGGACTTTTATAAATGGCAGCAGGTGGATACGAGTCTTATAACTTATAATCTAAATAGTTTGGTGAAGGTATCATAACCTTCTTTAAAATCAGCCCTGTGCTTTTTTTTAAAAGATTCTACCATCATTCCAAATGCGTCCCAGGCTTTATAAAGTTTTGAGCGATATAAAAATTTAGGATCTTTTGGCCCTTTATATTTTTTATACACTTCTTTTACAAATTTAGGCCCATAATCCCATAAATATGCAAATTCCAAAGCAGGATCACTTATAATTCTATCTGTAAAATCAATTATGCCTGATAATTCAGAATAATCCTCTTTAATAATCATATTTGAATAGTGTATATCTCCATGAACAAAAACATTTTGTACATTTTTTAAGTCTAAAGCTTTAATTTTCGCAAAAAATTCATCAGTTATTTGTATTTCTTTTTTATTAAATTTGGGATAAACAAGCTTTTTGACATTTCTATAAAGTTTTAGAAGGTCTTTTTTTGGATCAAAATCCTTTACTTCAAATTTTTTAAATATATCAGGATTTATTGCATGAACTTCATTATAAAATTTTATAAATTGATTCATTATTTTGCGTTTATTTTTGGTTTTTACTTTATTTTTATAAATCCAGGGTTTAAATTCCTTACCTTTCATATATTTATATCCGGCAAAGCTTTTATCTTTTGCAATATAAGTATAATTTGGAATATTTATTGTTAATTTTTTATTTAAAAACCTCATTAATCTAAGTTCATTTTTAAAAAGCTTTTTTGCATAGTTATTTTTTGGAAATCTAAATACCCACTTGTTATCTAAAATAATCACATCATGATCCCATCCATGAGTTAGAAATTTAAAACTTTTCCATTTATGATTTGGAAATTCTTTTTGGATTTTTTTTAGATATTTTCTATGAGGCATGTTTATAAATATTTACCTTCTTCTTTTAACTTCTCTACCATTTTTTTAACATCCTGCGAGCGCTTTTTTGGACAAATCAGCAAAGCATCAGGTGTATCAACTACAACAATATCTTCTAAACCAATAGTAGCTATTATTTTATTTGGATTATCAGTGCGCACTACGCTGCCATTTGTGTCGATTCCTATGTGATTTCCTTGAACAATATTGTCATCGCGGTCAATTGCTAGTTCATCGTGGATTGATTCCCATGTGCCAACATCGCTCCATCCAAAATCTGCTGGAATAATTCGAACTTCGCCTTCTGAAACCTTTTCCATAATCGCGTAGTCGATTGAAATTTTTTCACATTCAATGTAATTTTCGCGAACTTGCACCTCTTCTTTATCTGTCCCGATTGAATCTTTAATTTTCATTAATTTTTCATAAGTTTCAGGCATATGTTTTTTGTATTTTTCAAGAATTGTATCGATTCGCCACACATACATTCCTGTATTCCATAAATAATCGCCATCTGACATAAATTTTTTGGCTTTTTTTAGATCAGGTTTTTCAGTGAATCCTTTAAATTCCTGAACTTCGTGCCCATCAACTTTATCTAAAGGCTTTCCAACCTTTACCCAACCTAAATTTACATTAGGGAAGCGTGCTTTAACTTCAATTATATTAAGAGTGCGCTCATCACGGGCAACTTTTTCAGCAACTTCTAGTTTCGCACGGAATTGATCCGGATCTTTTACCAAATGATCAGCATAAATAATTGCCATAACTTCACCCGGTTCAGCCCCAATCGATAAACGCATAGCTGCATAACCAATACAAGTCGCTGTATCGCGAAGTGCAGGTTCTAAAATTATATTATCGTGCGAAATTTGAGGAAGTTGAGCAATAATATCTTCAAAAAAATCTTCGTTTGTAGCAATGTAAATATTTTCATCACCAAGATGCTTAACTCTTTCGTAAGTTTCTTGCAGCATTGTTAAGTCACTTGTGAGTTTTTGAAACTGCTTTGGTTTTTGCTTTCGGCTTAGAGGCCAAAGTCTTGTACCAACGCCACCTGCTAAAATTACAGCTTTCATTATTTTTTGATAATTAATGAATTATCCCAGTCTGCTGGTTTTTTTATTCCCAGGATATCTAATATAGTAGGTGCAACGTTAGAAAGTCCACCCTTTTTCTTAAGTTTTGTTTTTTTGTAATGCTCAGAACATAATAAAAAGAGAACTGGATTCAAAGTATGGCTAGGACACTCCTCTCCATTTTCTTCATAAATCATATAATCCGCATTACCATGATCACCTGTAATAATAACGTGATATCCTTTATCTAAAGCTGCTGGAACGGTTCTGCCTATACACTCATCAAGTGTTTCAATTGCTTTTATTGCTGCTTTGTAATCTCCGGAATGACCAACCAGATCTCCATTTGCATAATTTAAAGCAATAAATGTATATTCATGTGTTTTCAAATCTTTAAGTAGTGAATCTGTGATTTTTTTTGCACTCATTTCTGGTTTGCTTGCATAACTTTTAACTTTCGCTGACGGAATAAGTATTCGATTTTCACCTTTATAAGGTTCTTTATCCTGTGAATTAAAAAAGAATGTCACATGAGCGTATTTTTCAGTCTCAGCTATTCTTAACTGTTTGAATTTTTTCTGTGATATTAGTTTTCCTAAGTTAGTTTTTAATTTCGGAGCAGGGAACGCCACTTTTGCAACGTTCGAGTATGGCCCAAAGCAACAAAAATAGGGTTTAATGCCTTTCATGAACTTTTCTGTGATTTGAGCTGCTCTGTCAGTTCGGTAATTAAAGAAAATCACACTGTCTTTTTTGCTAATCTTGCCTTTTTTATCCAAAACAACAGGTTCAACATAATAATCTGATTCAACATCCCGCTTATATTGTTTTTTCAAAGCTTCAATCGCGTCCTCTTCAAAATGTCCTTTCATTTTTGTATATAAATCGTATGCTTTCTGAGTTCGATTCCAGTTTTTATCACGATCCATTGCAAAATATCTCCCAACCATAGTTGCAACTTTTCCAACACCAATTTTCGCAATCTCGCTTTTTATTTTTTTTATAAATTTATCACCGCTTCGTTCAGGAACATCACGTCCATCCATAATCATATGAATATAAACATCTTTAAGGCCGTGTTTTTTAGCCATTTTTAACAAAGCAAACAGATGATTGTAATTTGAATGGAGTCCGGCATCACTAACCATCCCCATTAAATGTAATTTGGATTTATTTTTCTTAGCATTTTTTATTGCGCCTTCAATTTCTTTAATTTTATCCAGTTTGCCTTGTTTTATAGTTTTATCAATCTCCATCATTGCACCTAAAACAATTTTACCAGCGCCCATTGTATAGTGGCCTACTTCAGATCCTCCCTGAAATCCAGGAGGCAGGCCAACTGCAGGACCATGTGCAGCAAGTAAACTCATTGGATATTTTTTTCGAAGTTTATCAATATTAGGTTTTTTTGCATTCGCAACTGCATTACCTTTATATTTTTTCCCTTCACCATATCCATCCAAAATTATTAAAAGAACTTTTTTATCCATATTAAATAAGTGTGCTTAAGTATAATTCCAATAAATAATCTCCAAAAAAGATTGTAATAAATGAACCAAGAACTAAAAAGGGTGCAAATGGTACTTGAGATTTTAAATTCACTTTTTTACCTGATAACAAAACTAAACTTATTAAAGATCCAACTAAATAAGTTACCATTAATGCTAATAAAAATTTTTCCCATCCAAAAAAGAGTCCCATTAAAACTCCAACTTGAGTATCGCCGGCTCCAAGCCATTTTTCTTTGCTGATCCAAACCTGAATTCCAAAAAACATCGCTGCAATTGCGCCTCCGATTAGCATGCTATACAAACCCGGCTCTGGTAAAAATATCCCAACAACAAAAATCAAACCTATTGCAGGCAAAGTAAAAATTTCAGGTATTTGTAAGTGTTTTAAATCGTAAAATAAAATTGAAATTAAAAATAAACTTACAACTGTGAAATACAAATAACTTAAAAATAATCCAGTATCAAAATTGCATGTTAAAACACCGAATTCATAAGTGAAAAATGGAAACATTAAATATAATGCAGCAAAAGTCGCGCCAGTTAATACTTCAATTAATAAATAATGAATGCTTATTTTCTTTTTACAAATTCTGCACTTGCCGCGACCAATCAAATAACTAAAAATTGGCATCAAATCCCGTGGTTTTAAATTTTTATGACAATGTGTGCACTGCGATTTCCCCCAAAAAATCCCTTTTTTTTCTCCGTGAATTCTATAAATAACCACACTTAAAAAACTTCCAAAGAAAGTTCCGATAATAAATAAAAAAATAATTGGTAAAACCATTTAATTAAATATGTTTACTAATAATTCGTTATATTTTTCTGCTGCTAAATTTCCTACAGCAGATCCATTTCCAAGTTCGTATGCTTTTCTATATAAATCTTTTGCTCTTCCGTATTGCTGCTGTTTTTCATACATTGCTGCTAAATTCAAATAAGGAGCATCAAAGCTTGGATCGTAAGTTAATGCTTTCTGGAGATTTTTATTACCGTTTATAAAATCATTATTTGCTACCTGCGCCCATCCCAATAAATTGTAACTCATTGCAATATCTGGGTGCGCAAGCCTTGCTTTTTCAGCCAATACAACTGCTCTTTCAGGTTGATCAAGTTTATCAATATATACCCAAATCGGCCTTATAAAATATTCAATATCAGTAGGATTTTTACTTATCACATCTTCGTATTTTTCACTGGCTTTTGTGTAATCTTCAGCCTGAAAATAAAGTTCTGCAAGTTTTTGCTCAACATGAATTTTTGGTTCATAACCAAATTTAGCAGAAAGTTCTAAAGACTCAATTGCATTATTAAGTTGGTCATTTCCAGCATAAGCGAGTCCTAAATAAAAGAATGTTTCAGGTTT
Source organism: Patescibacteria group bacterium (assembly GCA_042577965.1). Taxonomy (GTDB): domain Bacteria; phylum Patescibacteriota; class Gracilibacteria; order UBA1369; family PNNO01; genus JAUVDZ01. The sequence goes on along the minus strand of JBHPDK010000014.1, from coordinate 6,498 downwards.
TTCCGGATCCTGCCTTACTGCTTCTTCCAGAGCATCAACAGCATCTTCGTAGCTTTCTAATTTTAAATAACTGTATCCCAAAATAATCCATGCATCTCTATAATCACGGCGTTCTTTAAGAACTCCCCATATAAGTTCTTTTGCCATATGAGGCTGATCGATCTGTACAAACGCACGCGCCAGTAATACTTTTAAATGTTCATGAATTCCAGCCTGGAATCTGTCAAATTCATCCAGCGCACTTTTAATTTTTAAAGCATTATCTTTAACTGTTTCTGAAGTAGCGGTTGCAATTGAGGAATCTAAAAGCCCGCGTGCTCTTTCGTATTCTCCAAAATACGAAGCCATCATTCCCTGGTAATATTTAACTTCGGAATCATCAACAAAAATATTATCAAAAATAGTTTTTGCTTCTGCGAAATCTTCGAGGCCAATATTTGCCTGACCTAAAATTAATTTTGCATTAACATTTGTATCACTTGATTTTAAAATTTCTAAAGCAAGGTTTTTTGCTTTTTCATATTCTCTCTGAATAAGCTGAATTTCGCCGATTTTAATTAAAGGAAGAATTTTCGAAGGCTCTTTTTCACTTGCAGTTGTATATGAATCAATTGCTAAAGTATAAAGTCCGCTTTCAAAATATAAATCTCCTTTTTCAATTAATTCTTCATATGTTTTTTTACGTGTAATTTTATCAGGACCTTCAATTTCCGGTTCGCCTTGTGTTATTTCCTGCTGCTGATCTAAAAATGAAAGGTCAATTATATTAAAAACATAAAGTGTCAGAACTATCAGAGTCGCAAGCAGCAGAACATTTAGGATTGTCAGGAATTTTCTCATGAGTATTTAAGCGGTTTGGTATAAAGATTGATTTTTTAAACAGTGTCCGTGAGTGAGTGCAATTGCCAGCGCATCTGCAGCATCATCAGGATGAGGGATAGTGTCGAGTTGTAAAAGCATTTTAACCATTCTTTGAATTTGATCTTTTTTTGCTTTGCCATCACTGCAAAGTGCCTGTTTTATTTTCATTGGATTGTATGAGGCAAGCGGAACATTTAATTCTGTTAGTTTTTGAAGAATAACTCCGCGCGCCTGAGCAACTGAAATTGCAGTTTTAACATTTTTAGAAAAGAAAATTTCTTCAACAGCTGCAAAATCAGGCTTAAATTTTTCTACAAGTATCTGCAAATCAAAAGCAATTTCTTTTAAACGCATTTCGAGTGGCTCATCTTTTGAAGTCGTGATACAACCATACGAAATAACATTAAAGTTTTCGTTTGATTCCTGGATAATTCCATAACCAACTGTAGCTGTACCGGGATCTATGCCTAAAATGCGCATAAAGTTTTTATTACAGACTTTAACATAATACTTTTATATAACCGTTGATACAATATGTTTTTCTTTGCCGATCGCAATTAAAATCACTACTTTTTTACCTTTTTCTTTTGGAAGCAGCTTGCGAATATCTTTAAGATAATTTTTTTGGCTAACATTACCCACAATTACATCATTTATTCCCCATAATAATGCCAGCTGATTCTTTACTCTTTGGTTTTTCGTAATAATAACCGTTGAAATATAGCATCTGTGCTTAGAAACATATCTCGCATATTTATCATCATCAGTCACAACAATTATTTTTTTAGCTTTGATTGATTCTGCAAGCTCACAAGTCTCAAGCCCCATTGCATCATTAGGGTCAACCTCTTCATGCACCCATCTTGCTGGCAAAAGTTCACCATTTTTCTTAAGTTCTTTTTCAACATTAGTCGCAACTTTAGCAAAAACAGTAATTGCGCGAATCGGATACTTACCAACAGCTGTTTCATTCGAAAGCATTATTGCATCTGAATGATCAAAAATCGCATTTGCAATATCACTAACCTCTGCCCGGGTCGGAGTTGGATTATTTACCATTGATGCAAGCATTTGAGTAGCCGTTACCACTGGTTTGCCTGCCAGATTGCATAAATGAATCATCTTTTTTTGTACAATCGGCACTTTTTCAGGACCAATTTCCATTGCTAAATCTCCCCGCGCCACCATTAATGCATCAGAAGCCTCAATTATTTCTTCTAAATTTTCAACTGCTTCTCTTCGCTCAATTTTTGCAACAATTTTTACAGGATTTTTGCCGATTAGTTTTCGTAAATCACGGATATCTTTCGCTTCTTTAACAAATGATAGAGCAACATAGTCGATATCTTGTGTTAAGCCAAATTTGAGATCTTTTTTATCTTTAGGAGTGATAGGGGATGTTGATATAGTGCCGTTTGGAACATTGATTCCTTTATTTGCTTTGATTGTCCCGCTATTTAAAACTTTACAATAAATATCTTTGCCTTTTTTTTGAGCAACTTTTAATTCGATTAAGCCATCGTCGATTAGTAAAAGTGAGCCTTTTTTTACGTCTTTGTATAGTTCTTTATATTGAACAGGTATTTTATTTTTGGATTTAGGTCCGCAAGTCAAAATAATTTCAGATCCACGCGAAACTTCAGTGTTTTCAATTTTTCCTATCCGAATTTTAGGACCCTGAAGATCCTGCATAATTGCTAAAGGCACTCCTACTTTTTTAGCAGCAGCGCGAATTCGTTTAATAAGCATTGCATGGTTGCTATACGAACCATGAGAAAAATTAAGACGCGCACAATCCATTCCAGCTTTCATCATTTTTTCTAAAACTTTTGGCGATTCTGAAGCCGGGCCAAGTGTACAAACGAATTTTGTGTTTTGAACTCTCATTCTAAGAAAATTTAACTAACTGTTTATGAAGATCATCAAGTGCTTTCTGAAGCTTCAATCTATGCAAATCCAAAATCCTACCACGTCTAACCTTGTCATGCTTAGGTACCAAATCCAGCATGCGATCAGTCTGCTCCTGAATTCGGTCGCAAGTCATATCAAAAGTTTTCTGAAGTTGATCGATTTGTTGATCTGCAGTTAAAGCAGGCATAATATGAGTTTTATTTCTCTATATTATACCAGAAAAAGACGCTGGTGGCTACTTTTTAGTAATGATATAATAAATTCTCCTTTATAAATTACCAATTATTTAACAATATTAACTATGGAAACAATGGGAACAGATGTAGATTTACAAGCACAACCTGAAACATCAGATAAAATGCGAATATTACTCTGCAACGATGATGATGCGAGTTATAGTTTAATAGTATGGCCAGGAGAGAATTTACCAAAATGCTTTGAGGGGATTGTTGAGCAGGTTATTGAAGTAGACTTTGAATCATCAGATCACAGTAAGATACTGGAAGCATTCAGATTAATTTCTTCTGTGGATATGGGTGATTCGATACATGGTATTTTTACAGCTATCGTTAATAGTGTTTGGAAAAAAGCTAAAAAAGCATCCCAAGTTGAATAAAACTACTTTACAGTTACGCTTTTAGCCAGATTTCTCGGCATATCCGGATTATTTTCGCGTAGAACCGCAAGTTGATAAGCCAGCATCTGAACTGGAATTATATTTATAATAGGGGATGCATTGCCTCCATCTGGTACTTTGATCCAATAATCAAAAACTTCGTGGTTTTCAGGCGATACTCCGATTATATAACCACCACGACTCTTAACTTCGATCGCATTCGAGATGATTTCCTGCTTTGTTTCATCATTTGAAACGAGTGCAATGCAAGGTACGCCATCATGAATTAATGCGATTGGGCCGTGTTTGAGTTCTCCTCCTGCGAAACCTTCTGCATGTATATATGAAACCTCCTGTAATTTGATTGCAGCTTCAAGTGCCATTGGATAATTCATTCCTTTTCCAATAACATACATGCTTTCGTGGTCTTTAATTTGCTTTGCTAATTTTAAAATGTGTTCCTCATATCTTGGATTTAACATGTCATTGATTTTACTTGCTGTATCCACTAGTAAAATTTTACCTTCATCTAATTTGTCAGCGCATGCATAGGCCAAAAGTGTGAGGATTGCCATTTGAGCGGTTGTTGCTTTTGTTGAAGCTACAGCCTTTTCTGGCCCTGCTTTAATGTGAATTGAATAATCTGAGATTCGATCCATTGATGAACCTTCAACATTAATAATTGAAAGAACTTTTGCACCTTTTTTCTTTGCAATTTCTAAAGCTTCCATTGTGTCAGCTGTTTCACCGCTCTGAGAAATAGCAATAATTAAACTTCTATCTGTTATAAAGTCTTGTAAGCTTGGAAATTCTGATCCAAAAGTTGTGTTTACATGCCGCCCTGCAATTTTGCTGAACAAATATGAACCAGCGAGTGCAACTTTTCCTGCTGTTCCGCATCCAATTACATAAGTACCGTAAGCTCCTTTAATTTCATCTGCAATTTTCATAATCATTTCATCATCCTGATTGATTGCACGAGCAATTGTGTCTTTTTGTTCGCTGATTTCTTTAATCATAAAGTGCGGGAAGTCTCCTTTTTCAGCGCTTTCTGCGTCCCAATCAATCTCAACAACACGTTTATCAATTTTATCTCCGTTTTTTATATCAAAGAACTCAACTTCTTTATTAATCACAACCATTTGATCGTCATCCAGGTACATAACTTTACGAGTGTGTTCTAAAAATGCCGGAATATCCGAAGCAATAAAGAATTCATTTTCACCTTTTCCAACAATTAAAGGTGAGCCGCGCCTAGCAGCAACTAATTTATCATCATCATTCGACACAACTAAAATCGCATAACGGCCTTCTAGCCTTTCAATAGCTTTTTTAACTGCATCAACAATTCCATTTTTTTTATATTCCTGAATTAGTTGAGCAATAACCTCAGTATCAGTTTCTGACCTAAACTTGTATCCTTTTTCTTTTAATTCATCCCGAAGTTCAATATAGTTTTCAATAATTCCATTATGAACAATCGCAATACTCTTATCATCAGAATAATGAGGATGTGCATTTTCAACAGTTACGCCTCCATGAGTTGCCCAGCGTGAATGCCCCATTGCCAGATTGCACTCTTTTTCTAAATCAATGCCTTCAGGCGGATTCTTGAAATCAAATTCACCAATCTTCCCAATCTCTTTAAAAATATCAATTTTACCGTTGCATTTTGAAGCAACACCCCACGAATCATAGCCTCGATATTCGAGCTTCTTTAAGCCATTAATCACTATCTTCGTTGCGTTTTTTTTAGGGCCTTTATAGGCGAAAATTCCGCACATATTTTAAGCTTTATAAATATCCATTGAATGTGGATTGTGGAAAATCTGAGTCGCAACTATCTTATCAGCTTCATCCATGTCACTAGAAAGAGTCCATCTTTTACCTGCATGAATTCTTGTAGCACCATTTATTGAAAAGTGATGCTTAATTGTCTGCATCATACTTTCACCAACAGTGTCTTCTTTATTAAAAGTCAGATAACTTTCTCCGCTAACTTCTTTATCTTGGACTTCACTTAAGCCTGAAGCAGGATCAAAGCAGTAATATTTATCATTTACCTTAACAAGCGGTATTTCTTTTGCCATATTCACAACTTCGCCGCTCTTCAAAAGTGCATCTGCTGTCTCAACCGCATCAACATTATCATCTGTCTTAACGCCATAATATAAGAGCTTTTTTAGCTTAGCTCCGCTAAATCCCATATCATGGATTGCTGCTTCTAAAGTTCTTTCTTCGTTATCTGTAATAACAGTATCAACAAATATTTCAATGTCAGGCTTTTCATAAGAGCCAACCTTATCTTCAACAGGAGTCTCACGCATTAAAGTCACATTATCTTTACGTGCAATGTGAAATTTGCCTGCAATATAATCTCTCATTGAATCAAAAATGGGCTGACCAACCTGCGTTCGCTCAGGATGCGGCATTAAACTCATAACATTTCCCTCAGGATTACAAATTCCAGCTAAATTATGAATCGCACCATTAGGATTAACAGGAAATTCATCTCGAATTTCGCCCTGATCATCGCTATATCTAAATACAGTCTGCTCATTATCAATCAAAACCTGTAAAAGTTTATCATCAATAGTAGTGAACCTTCCTTCTGCATGCGCAACAGGAATCCGCAGTAAAACATCATCAGAATAATTGTTAAAAGCGCACCTTCCTTTAGGTGCATCATTCTTTATATAAATCCAGTCATTGTAAAAGCCTGTGCCTAAAATATTACCATCTTTATCTTTACGTTTATTCCATGCAAGTGCCATCTCCATATGCTCTTTATCAAGCCCTGGAATCAAATTCGCCTCAAGAACAATCTGCGCACCGTTACAAACTCCTAAAACTGGTTTTCCTTTAGCTGCCTGCGTTTTAATCTTATTTAATAAAGGGTTTTTTGATGCAATAATTCCTGACCGTCCGCGATCTTCATAACTAAATCCACCAGGAATAAAAAATCCATCAAAACTTGAGTAATCAACTTCTGTATCGTTCCAGCGTACTAGTGTCGGCTCCATATCTGAACGCTTAAGAGCCCTTAAAGCCTCAAGTTCACAGTTTGTGCCAGGGAATAAAATTACTGCAATTTTTGGCATAGCTATATC
>JBHPDK010000013.1:0-31322 GCA_042577965.1 Patescibacteria group bacterium | reverse complement strand
TCAGGTTATCACAGAGATGGCCAGGAAATTAAACGTCCGCTTTTCCTTGGACTTAGATACACAGAAACTTCGCTCGAAGTTATGTCCGTGATTATTAAAAATATTAAGCCAATTAAAAAGGTTCTGCTTGATGCAATGACTCCTGAACTTTTTGCAGCCCATAAAGCTTTTGAACTTGTAAAAAAAGGCTGGACATTTAGAGACGCATACATAGAAGTTGGAGCAAATTTAGATAAAATCAAGGTAAGTCCCAAAGAAATTGAAAAGATGTTTAAGGAATCAACACATCAGGGCGGCACAGGCAATCTTGGCTTAAATAAGCTTGAAAAAGAAATCCAGAAACTAGCGAAATAAAAAATGACTAATCAAAATCGACAAAAAATTATTGTAAAGATTGGTACAAATGTTATCACACGTGATGATGGCATGCTTAACGAAGATATAATGGAACATATTGCTTTTCAGATAGCTGAACTTAAAAAGAAAAATTTTGATATTGTGATTGTTTCTTCAGGTGCTATGGCAGCTGGCCGAACTTATGCTCCTGCTTATTGCAGGCGAAATAAAATTATTCACAGGCAGTTACTTGCTGCAATTGGTCAGGTTGAATTAATGAGTAGTTATTCGCGAATTTTTGATGATTTTGGGTCAGTTGTTGCTCAGGTTCTTTCAACAAAAGAGGATTTTAGAAGCCGAAGTCATTATTTAAATATGAAGAATTGTTTTGAGGCTCTTTTGGAAGATCACGTGATTCCGATTGTAAATGAAAATGATGTGGTCTCAGTTACTGAGCTTATGTTCACTGATAATGATGAGCTTGCTGGCATGATTGCATCCATGCTTGATGTTAATACTGTGATTTTATTAACAAGTGTTGATGGGCTTTATGATGGCAAACCTGATGATCCGAATTCTAAAATTATCAAAGAAATTGATCCTCAGAAACAAGGCTGCGAAAAATATGTACAGAAATCTAAATCACAATTTGGAGTTGGAGGAATGCTTACAAAATGCAGAATAGCAAAAACTCTTTCATCTGTTGGAATCGAAACCTACATTGCAAATGGCCAATCTGAGAATGTTTTGATGGATATTATGGACGGCAAAGGAACAGGAACCAGGTTTATTCCTCAAAAAAATGCTTCGAAAGTTAAAAAGTGGGTGGCTTTTTCAAAAGGCTATGAAAAAGGCTCAATTTACGTTAACAAGGGAGCGCGGGATGCTTTAAAGGCAAAAGTTTCGAGTGTTTTACCTGTTGGAGTTATTAAAATTGATGGAGTTTTTGAAAAAGGTGATATTATTAAGGTGCTAAGTGAGGATGGAAATTTTTTAGGACTCGGGAAATCTGAATACAGCAGCGAAGAAGGTCAAAAAATAATTGGCAAACACGACGAAAAACCATTTATTCACTACGATTATCTTTTTATTTATTAATTATGAAAATTGGAATTATAGGTGCAGGCAACATGGGATCAGCCTTTTACAACGGCCTTTTTAATGAATTCGAAATTTATATTTGTGATAAAAATGAAGAAAAACTGGAAGGTTTAACTGCGCTCTCAACTGAAGAGCTAATAGAAAAATGTGACATTATAATTCTTGCAATCAAACCTCAAAGTTTCGAAGGATTCGATTTAGAAGGTAAATTAGTTATTTCAATAATGGCTGGAATTTCAATTGAACTATTGATTAAAAAAACCAACTCATTAAAAGTTGTTAGAGCAATGCCAAACTTACCTGTTAAGGTAGAAAAAGGCCTGACTGGCTGGATTGCTACAGAGCAAATCTCAAATGAAGAAAAAGATACTGTACGAAAAATTTTCACATCTTTAGGAGACGAAATCGAACTCGATTCAGAAGAAAAAATAGATTCAATTACAGCTTTAAGTGGCAGCGGGCCTGCATACTTCTTTTATTTAGCAGAAATCCTGAAACAAAAAGCAGTTAAATTTGGTTTTAATGAAGAGGAGGCTAAAAAAATTGCTAAAACAACATTTAAAGGTGCAGCAGCAATCCTCACTCATCATTCTCCCAAACAATTACGCGAAGCAGTTACTTCAAAAGGAGGGACTACAGAGGCAGCAATCAATAATCTCATAGAAAACGATTTTGATAAGATCTTTGAAAAGGCCATTGATCAGGCTAAAAACAGATCAGAAGAACTTAATCAATAAATCATGCCTAACTTACAAATAGAGCTTGCAAAAGTTCAAAATGCAAGCCGCAAGCTTATTAAACTATCAGAGAAACAAATTAATAATGTTTTAAATGATGTTGCTGATGCAATTTTAGAAAATTCAGCGCACTTACTTGAAGAAAATAAAAAAGATCTCGAAAAAATGGACCTGAATGATCCAAAATACGACCGACTTTTATTAAATCAGGAGCGCCTCGAAGCAATCGCCTCTGATATACGGAATGTAGCGGGGCTTCCAAGTCCTTTAGGTAAAATTTTGGAAGAAAAAACTCTTCCAAATGGCCTGGAATTATCAAAAGTCACAGTGCCGCTTGGAGTAATCGGAATTATTTATGAAGCGCGTCCGAATGTTACATATGATGTTTTTGCGCTTTGTTTTAAGAGTGGAAATGCATGTGTTTTAAAAGGCGGATCTGATGCGAATTTTTCAAATCTCGCTGGAATTGAGCTGATAAATAAAGTTTTGGAAAAACACGACATTCCAGTTGATGCTGCTTTTTTAATGTCTAATGATCGCGAAGAAGTTAAAGAAATGATGCAGTCTGATGAATATATTGATGTGATTATTCCACGTGGAAGCCAGGGATTAATAAATTTTGTTAGAGAGAATTCCAAAGTGCCGGTAATTGAGACAGGTGCTGGAATTTGCCACACATATTTTGATAAATCTGGTGATTTAGAAATGGGCACAAAGATTGTTGAAAATGCAAAAACCAGGAGAGTGAGTGTTTGCAATGCTCTTGATTGTCTGGTTGTGCATAGTGACCGTCTGCCTGATTTACCTGAGCTTGTTAAACCTTTGGGTAGTCACTCTGTTGAGATATTTGCTGATGGAAGAGCTTTTGAAATCCTGGAAAATGAATACCCTGCTGAATTATTGCAAAAAGCTGACGAGGGAAGTTTTGGCACTGAATTTTTATCATTAAAAATGTCTATAAAAACTGTAGACAGCCTTGAAGAAGCAATTGAACATATAACAAAATATTCATCTAAACATTCTGAAGCTATTATTGCTGAAAATAAAGGTGCTGTAGAAGAATTCTTAAAAAACATTGATGCTTCAACTGTTTATGCAAATACTTCAACTGCTTTCACAGACGGTGCACAATTTGGATTAGGCGCTGAAATCGGCATCTCAACTCAAAAGCTTCATGCAAGAGGGCCTATGTCGATTGGAGAATTAACAAGTTACAAATGGATTGTGAGAGGAGATGGACAAGTAAGGCCAAAATAAGTTAAAATTGAATACCGTATAATTTAACCTTTAAAATATGTTTAAAAAAGTACTTGTAGCTGCGGTAATTAGTTTATTAACTTTTTCCACAGCATTTGCTTCTTTTATTGATGTCTCGACATCAAACATCTATTATGATGCAATCACTTTTGCTGAGGATCTTGGAATTGTACAAGGATATAAAGACGGAACTTTTCTGCCTGATGCTCAAATCAATCGTGTTGAATTCACAAAAGTTATTATTGTAACTGAATACTCTCAAGCAGAAATTGATGGTTGCAATTCTGTTTCATTCCCGGATGTTGGAGATGGAGCATGGTATGCGCCATATGTTTGTATTGCTGAAATGAATGGGATTGTAAACGGATATCCAGATGGGACTTATAAACCACCTAACTTAATTAATTTTGCTGAAGCAGCTAAAATTATTGTTAATACTATTGTTGAACCTACAACTGAAGGAAGCGAAACCTGGTACAGACCATATGTTAGAAAACTTGAAGATCGAAATGCTATCCCAACGTCAATAACAAGTTTTGATCATAAAATAACTCGCGGAGAAATGGTTGAAATTATATATAGATTAAAAGAGGATATTAGAAACCTGGATTCAAAAACTTACAATGATTTGGATAGCTAAAGCAGAGTAAAATGATGTCGCAAACAAGATTTTGACGTGCTAAAATAAAGCACGAAATTTTCCTTTACAATTAATTAATAAATTTATGCAATTTTTTATAGATACAGCTGACATCGAAGCAATTAAAAAGTACCATGCATGGGGCGTTGTTGACGGTGTGACTACAAATCCTTCATTAATCGCTAAAGAAGGGGTGAAATTTGAAGATCGTATACGTGAAATTTCGGAAGTTGTAGATGGCCCGATAAGCGCTGAAGTTACTGCTACTGATATGGAAGGGATGCTAAAAGAGGCACGTGAATTTGCTGGCTGGCATAAAAATATTGTTGTTAAAATCCCAATGATTGAAGAAGGCCTCAAAGCTTTGAAAGTGTTAACAGCTGAAGGAATTAAAACAAATGTGACTTTAGTATTTAGTGCAGGTCAAGCTTTGTTGGCTGCCAAAAACGGAGCTACTTATGTTAGCCCTTTTGTTGGAAGACTTGATGATAATAACGAAAACAGTACGGATGTAATTCATGAAATTGTATCAATATTTAAAAATTTCAAATTTGATACTCAAATTTTAGTAGCGAGCGTTCGAAATGTTAGACATGTTGTAAACAGTGCTGCTATGGGAGCGCATGTTGCAACAATTCCACCAAAAATCTTTGATGAGCTAATTGAGCATCCGCTTACAGACAAAGGCCTCGAAGCCTTTTTAGCTGACTGGGAAAAAGTTAAAAACTTATAATATGATTAAATTAAATGCACAAAATTCACAGATAGAAACTGAAGTTAACAGCGCAGAAATTTCAGAAAAATTAAAAAAAATTGAAGCTCGCAATCAGGGATTTTATAAAATTGTTGATGATTCTGTTGATGAGATTTTGAAATTTACAAAATCAGTTGAAGGAAAATATGAAGATATTGTTGTTTTGGGTATTGGAGGAAGCGCTTTAGGAACAATTTGTCTGAGACAGTCGTTAACTCATCTTCACGAAGCAATTGAATTGCATGTTTTAGATAATATCGATCCAGCTTATATGGCTCAACTTAATGATATTTTGGATTACTCGAAAACTTTATTTATCGTAATTAGTAAAAGTGGAGGAACTCCTGAAACTTTATCTCAATATTTTTATTTTAAAGAAAAGTGTGACAATTTTGTTTTTATTACGGGAAAGTCAGGTTTTTTACGTGAAACTGGTGAGAAGGAAGGGGTAAAAATGTTTGATATTCCTGAAAATGTTGGTGGAAGATTCAGTGTTTTAACTGCAGTTGGACTTTTGCCAGCAGCTTTAATTGGAATTGATATCCAAAAACTATTAGAAGGTGCAAAAGAAATGAGAGATAAATTTTTGAGTGAAGATCCTAATGAAAATATTCCATATCAAATTGCAACTTTGCAGTATTTAAACAGTAAAAAAGGCCGGAACATGACAGTGATTATGCCTTATAGCCAGCATTTAATTAGATTTTCTGATTGGTACAGACAACTTCTGGCTGAATCGATAGGCAAGACAAAAGATGTTGGTCTTACACCTGTAAGTGCACTTGGAGTGACTGATCAACATTCGCAATCACAGCTTTATATGGATGGCCCGGATGATAAATTTTTTATTTTAATGAAGGTTGAGGATTTAGGACCGGAGGTTGTGATTCCTGGAAGTGAAATTGATTATTTAGAAGGTGTTTCGTTTAACAAATTGATGCACACTGAGCAACAAGGCACAACAGATGCCCTCACTCACAACAAAAAACCTAATATTACTTTAAATGTACCAAAGGTTGATGAGTTCAATCTTGGTGCTTTATTTATGCTCTTTGAAGGAGCGACTGCTTTTCTGGGGGAGTTCTATGGTATCAACGCGTTTGATCAACCAGGGGTTGAGCTCTCTAAAAAACTTACCAAAGAACTATTAACCGGATCCGAAGCTTAAGCGAAGGATCTCTAACCTACAAAAAAAAATGGAAATTCCAAAATTAGGTGAGAATCTCACGCAAGAACATGTAAATTTCTTAAATGCTTTTACAAAATCATGTCGCCATTCAATTATTGCAATGCTTAAAAATTCTCAGTCAGGGCATCCTGGAGGATCCCTTTCAGCTTTAGATTATCTGGCTCTTCTTTACACCTTTGTGATTACCCAAACAGGCGAGAAAATCGTAGTTTCAAATGGTCATATATCCCCTGCTGTGTATTCTACTTTGGCAGAACTTAAATATATTCCAAAAGATGAGGTAATTGAGACATTTAGAAAAGTCGGCTCAGTTTATGAGGGCCATATTACGCGTCACGTTGATGGAATTGATTATGGAACAGGTCCGCTTGGAATTGGAGTTAGCGTTGCTGCAGGCAAGGCGTGGAGCGAAAAGCATAATAAAACCGGTAGAAATTCGTATGCAGTGATGGGAGATGGTGAGGCGCAGGAAGGCCAGGTTCATGAGATGATTTTATTTGCACGAAAATATGAACTCGATAATTTTATTGTTTTTGTTGATTATAATGCGGTTCAGCTAACTGACTCGCTTGAAGAAACAATGCCGATTGATATACCTGCTGTTTTTGCTGCAGGTGGATGGGATGTGATTGATGTTGATGGTCATGATTTTGAACAAATGTGGAACGCACTTGATAAAGCTCATGAAAAAAATGGTAAGCCAAAAGTGATTGTTGGCAGGACTATTATGGGTAAAGGTGTGCCTTTTATGGAGGATGATGGAAGGCATCATAAACCAACATGGCATGGGAAGGCTCCAAAACCTGATGAATGTGATGAAATTTTAAAAGGACTCGAGGTTTCAGATGATGAACGCGGATTGATTGAGGAATTTTTGACGAGTGTGCAATGGAAGCCAAAACCATCTGAATATCCGGAACTTTTAAGTGATGTTGATATAGATGCTGGTGAGCCAATTGTCTACCCGGTTGATGAAGTTACTGATTGTCGGGGAGCCTATGGGAAAGCACTTTTAGACCTTGCAGGACGAAATGAAAAAATTATTGCTACCACTGCTGACTTACGAGGCTCAGTTATGACAAAATTTGTTGCAGCAGAGTATCCGCAGCAACATATTGAAGTTGGAATTTGTGAGCAACATATGATTTCAATGGCAGGTGGGCTGTCGTTAATGGGGCATATTCCATTTGCTTCAACTTTTGGAGCATTTTTAACAAGCCGTCCAAAAGATCAGGCCCGTGTAAACGATATAAACTATACAAACGTTAAAATGGTAGCTACTCACTGTGGGCTCAGCGTTGGCGAAGACGGGCCTACTCATCAGGCAATCGACGATAAAGGGATTATGGCTGGGCATTTAAATACAATGGTTATTGAGCCAGCTGATCCAAATCAAACTGACAGAATAATAAGATATGTAGCGAGCAAGTATGGAAATTTTTATGTGAGAATGGGGCGCCACAAATATAATCCAATTGCAAAAGAAGATGGCTCGCCATTTTACGATGCTGATTATAAATATGAATATGGAAAATGCGATGTTGTACGTGAGGGCTCAGATCTGACAATTGCTGCATCAGGTGCATGTGTAATCGAAGCATTAAAAGCTCATGAAGAATTAAAAAAGAATGGAATTTCTGCAGAAGTTGTTGCTGTTTCAGTTATTAAAGGATTTGATAAAACAGCTGAAGAATCAGTTAAAAAAACAGGTAAATTAATAACTGTTGAAGATCATAATCCATTTAACGGGCTTTCAGCGGGTTTAAGTAAACGTTTATTACACGAAGGTATTTGCCCTGAAAAATACGAAGCACTTGCTGTAACTAAATACCAACTTTCAGGAAAACCACTCGAGTTATATGAAGAAGCTGGAATTTCAGCGAATCACATAGTAAAAACAGCTAAACAAATCCTAAATGGATAAATCTAAAATCGGACTTATTGGACTTGGAGTGATGGGCACGAATCTTGCCCGAAATATTGCAAATAAAGGCTTTAAAATTTCAGTATATAACCGTACGACTGAAGTAATGAACGAGGTTATTGAAAAGTATGGTGGCGAAAATTTTGTAGGATTTGAAGATTTGAAAGATATGATCGCGTCTTTAGAGCGGCCACGAAAAGTAATTTTACTTGTTAAGGCTGGGCCTGCTGTTGATGCTGTTATTGAAGCCCTAAAACCTTTGCTCGATAAAGATGATATTGTGATTGATTGTGGGAATTCGAATTTCAACAATACTGTGCGCAGGTTTGAAGATTTGCGAGGGGATGGTATTCATTTTGTTGGATGTGGTGTTAGCGGAGGCGAAGAAGGCGCGCTAAATGGTCCGAGTATGATGCCAGGTGGCACAAAAGAAGCGTGGGATCAAATCAAAGAAATTTTTGAAGCAATTGCAGCGCGTGATTTTAATGATGGACCTTGTGTAACTTATATTGGTGATAATGCTGCAGGCCACTACGTTAAAATGGTCCACAATGGAATTGAATACGGAGTGATGCAAATAATGGCTGAAGCATACGACATACTTAAAAGAGCTTATAACCTTGAGGCAAATAAAATTGCGGAAATTTTTAAAAAATTTAATGAAGGAATGTTGCAATCTTATTTATTTGAAATTGCAGGTGAGGTTTTGGAACGAAAAGAAGGTGATGGGTATCTTGTTGATTTTATTTTGGATAAAGCTGCTCAAAAAGGGACTGGCAAATGGACAGCAATTGATGCACTTGATCGAGGTGTTGGTCTTCCAACAATTACAGAAGCGGTTTATGCACGAATTAATTCAAGTTATAAAGATTTGCGTGTGAATTTAAGCGAAAAATATAAAAAAGAGGATCCTCAAACTGAGATTGAGCTCGAGCAATTTATTAAAGTATTAGAAGAAGCCCTTTATGTAGCAATGCTTATTAGCTATGCTCAGGGATATCATTTAATCCAAACTGCTGCCCAGGAGAATAATTGGGATATAAATTTGTCGGAAATTTCGCGGATTTGGGAAGGTGGATGCATTATCAGGGCAAAAGTGTTGAATGAGCTTCATAAGGGATTCGAGAAAAATCCTAAAGGATCGCATCTTTTTGAAATTGAAGAACTTGCGAGTCAGATTAATAAAACGATTCCAGCACTCAGAAAAATGACTGTTTTTGGATCTTCAAAAGGGATTCCAGTACCTGCACTTGGTTCAGCATTAGCATATTTTGATACAATTACTTCTGAAGTAGTGCCTGCAAATTTTATTCAGGGATTGCGCGACTATTTTGGAGCTCATACATATAAAAGAACCGATAAAGAGGGTGATTTCCACACAGAGTGGACAAATAATTAACAAATAGTGTCTATGTCTACAAAAATAGAAAAACCGTTTATATTTACAGTGTTTGGAGCCTCTGGCAATCTTGCTGAAATCAAGATATTCCCGACTTTATATGAACTTAAGCGCAAAAGGATGTTGCCGGCTGAGTTTTTTATTGTTGGATATGCCCGTTCACATATGACTGAGGTAGAATTTAGGGATTTTGTTGGTAAAAGTGTGAAAGAACACTATAAAAGGAAGGTGAATGACAAGGTTTTAAGTGCTTTATTAAGCCATGTTCATTATATTGCAGGTCAATATGATAAAAAAGAGGATTATGTTAAATATAAAAAGCATCTTGAAAGATTAACTGGTAGAAAAAAGCTGGCAAATGTGTGTTATTTTGCTGTGCCGCCTGTTGTTTTTAAACCAATTATTGAGAATTTAGGTAAAACACGCAAATCACCTAATGAAGATATAAGGCTTGTTCTAGAAAAACCATTTGGTGACAATGCGTCTTCTGCAAGCGATTTATTTCACTTTGTTTCAAGATATTTTAAAGAAAATCAGGTATATTTATTGGATCACTATCTTGGGAAATCAGTTGTTCAAAGTATTTTGACTTTAAGAGAAACAAATCGGATTTTGAATTTGATGATGAAAGGAGCTGAAGTTGCAAATATTCAGATCAGTGCATTTGAAACTTTAGGAGTTGAAGATCGTGTTGGATATTTTGAACGTGTTGGAACATTAAAAGACATGATTCAATCACACTTATTGCAGGTTTTGGCTTTGATTACCATGTCGATTCCTGTGACTAATTCAGATAAAAGTCTGCACCGCGAAAAGTATAGTATTTTGTCTGCTGTAAAGTTTAATAAATCAAAAAGGAATATAGTTTTGGGACAATATGAGAGTTATAAAAAGATAAAAGAAGTGCCGGCTAATTCGCGAACTGACACTTTTGCTGCTTTGCGACTATTTATTGATCGTCAAAGCTGGTACAAGGTTCCAATTTATATTCGAACAGGCAAAAAACTCCATGAACACCACACTTATATTGTAATTGAACTTGAAAAACATGCATTCCAGCCTTCAAATGAGCAACCTAATAGGGTAATAATTGAATTTTATCCAGATGAAAAGCTAAATATTAAATTAGTAAATAAACACGGGCGTGAAGCCAAATATCAGGATATTACAACTTCTGACACAATTGCCTGCGAAGGTGATGCATGCATGCCTGAGCATGGAGTTTTGCTTTTAGATGCTTTACATGGCCGCAAAAAATTCTTCTTAAGCTTCCCGGAAGTTATTACAACGTGGGAACTTGTTGATTCGATAGTAAAATTTGCAAAAAAGAACAGAGTGCCGGTTGAGATTTATAAAGACGGTAGCATGGGGCCAAAGTCTCAGGAAAAAATAACTGAGATGGATGACTTTGAATGGTTTGATATACATTAAATTTATACAATTTGGAACTAAAAATCTTTACATCAGAGGAAGAATTCATTACGAAAAGCACAGATTATATTACATCGTGCTGTAATTTCGAGGGTGCGAAAGTGGCTTTAAGTGGCGGTTCTACGCCTGGGCCTGTTTATTCTGCGCTCGGCAAAAGAGAACTTCTGGATTTTAAAAAGGCTGTGTTTTTTATGGTTGATGAAAGATATGTTCCGGCAACCGATCCAAAATCAAATTATAAATTAATAATTGAAAATCTGC
Source organism: Patescibacteria group bacterium (assembly GCA_042577965.1). Lineage (GTDB taxonomy): Bacteria > Patescibacteriota > Gracilibacteria > UBA1369 > PNNO01 > JAUVDZ01. The sequence continues at coordinate 20,293 of JBHPDK010000013.1, read as the reverse complement.
CTGATGCTCATTTGCATTCATTTGATACAACTCTGCCTATCGATGAATGTGTGAAAGATTATGAAGATAAACTTCACGAATATTTGAATGGTCCAATTAATCTCAGTGTTTTGGGATTTGGAACAGACGGCCACTTTGCTTCAATCTTCCCAAACTCCCCTGCTTTAAGCGAAAAAGAGCATTTGGCAATGCACACTCAAACTGATGCCCATGATGTAAAAGATCGCCTAACAATGACTTTGCCGCTTATAATGCAAAGTGAAAAATTACTTGTTTTGGCAAAAGGCGCTGACAAGTGGGAAGTTATTCAAAAATTAAGTGATGAAAGTGTTGATCCTGATTCATTCCCTGCCCGCCATTTGATGAATCATCACAATTTATTAATTCATTATTTGCAATCATGAAAAAATTAATTGCTCTAATTGCAGTTTTATTTCTAACTGCATGTATTAACCCCTCTCTTATGAAGATCTCTTCATCTGCCTTTGAAAATGAAGGCGAAATCCCATCAAAATACACTTGTGACGGAGAAAATGTAAATCCTTCTTTAGATTTTGCTGATGTTCCTGAAGGTACAAAAACATTAGCTTTAATAGTTGATGATCCTGATGCTCCAGTAGGAATCTGGGTTCACTGGCTTGTTTGGAATATCGATCCAAACACAACAAAAATCAATGAAAATTCTTTACCAAAAGGCGCTAGCGAAGGCACTTCAAGTTTTGGGTCAGTTGGATATGGCGGACCATGCCCTCCTTCAGGTACTCACAGATATCAATTTAAACTCTTTGCTTTGGACACTGAAATCGATATGGAATCTTCTAATGACAAAGCTGCACTTGAATCAAGAATGGAAGGACATATAATAGATAAAGTAATGTATATGGGAAAATATACTAGTCAATAACAATAATATAATGAAAAAATTTACTACTTTTCTTCTACTTGCCGGAATAGTTTTTATGCTTAATTCTGCGCAGATTTTTGCGTTTGATGATCCTTTTTCGGATACAAGCCCGGATTTAATGGACTCTGTTACTTATTTAGCTGACAAAGGAATTATTGAAGGATATCCTGATGGAACTGTGAGGCTTGAAAATGATATTAACCGCGCAGAAGTTACGAAAATTTTAGTTGAAGGGAATGGAGTGACTCCTGATCTGCTCGAATATAACAATTGTTTTGATGATGTAATTGATGACTGGTATGCGCCTTATGTTTGCTATGCTGAGGAGCAAGGTTGGGTACAGGGATATGCTGATGGCAATTTTAAACCAGACCAAACTATTATAAAAGTTGAAGTTATTAAACTTATACTTGTTTCGCAGGATTATGAAATTCCTGATGAAACAGGATTTTTGCCTTATGATGATGTTGTTACGACGCAGTGGTATGGGCCTTATGTTAAAGCAGCGTTTGAAAAAAATCTATATCCTTATCCTGGACCGCATTTTAGTCCTGAAAATGATATGACAAGAGGAGATGCTTTTGAAATTCTGTTTAGAACTCTTGTAATTGATGAGCTTGGTATTGGCTCTTATCATGCTGTGTCAACTGATGAGCTTTTTAATAGAGATAAAGTGGAAAATGTAACAGTTTCTTCAGTTGTAAATACAATTACTGTTACTTGGGATGAATATGAAGGCTCAACAAGTCGCAATTCATATACTATTTTTATGAAACAAGGCAGTGATTTTGAAGAAGGTGAAATTGGAGATATTATTGAGCCAATATTTATTCATTTATCGGACACTAAGTATACTTTTACAGGACTCGCAAACGATACATATTATTTTAAGGTTGGAACCGGATATAACTATGAAGGTGTCGAATCTTACGATGATCTATCAGACACTGTTAGCTACAATTTAAATCAATAAATTATGCTTGCTTCAATCGCTTACTATCAAATTTTAGGATTTTCAGTAATTGCCTTGATAGGAATTACAACATACTTGCTTTTAATTACGTCAGCAATTATCGGGCACAGGTTTTTGAAAGGTAAAATGAAAAAAGGCCTAAAAGTTCATATTATTTTAAGCAGTTCAACTATTCTTATTGCAACTTTTCATGCTATTTTAGTGATCGGCGCTAAATTATAACCAAATTTAAATGATTGAATTAAACCAAATATATAAATGTAACATTTGCGGAAATGAAGTTGAAATTGTAAAAGTCGGTGGAGGCCAGCTAAAATGTTGCGAAACCGAAATGCAATTAGTTGAATCTAACGAAAATGAAGAATGATTTTATCTGACAAAACACTTCGTGCAATGCTTGCTGATGGATCGTTAGTTGTTGATCCTATTACTGAGGAATCAATTCAGCCCGCTTCAATTGATTGCAGACTCGGCGACCACTTTTTGACGGTTGAGGATACTCACATGGATATCCTCACTCTTGATAGCGAAATTAAATACCGCGAAATAGAGGGCGACAGCATTACAATACCACCTCATACTTTTTTGCTCGCAACAATTGCCGAGTACGTTAAGTTGCCTAATGATTTGACTGCTTTTGTTGAAGGCCGAAGTTCGATTGGCAGAATTGGACTGTTTATTCAAAATGCTGGATGGGTTGATCCTGGATTTGAAGGACGAATAACTTTAGAATTATATAATGCTAACTCGCTGCCCATAAAACTACAAAAAGGCCGCAGAATCTGCCAATTAGTATTTGCAAAAATGGATCAGGAAGCTGAAAATCCGTATAGGGGCAAATATCAGGGGCAGGAAAAATCAGTTGGGAGTAAAGTGTTTTTGGATAAGACTTAAATAATTCTCAAAAAGGTGTGGGAGTGAACTTTCGGAGTTGTCCCACACGATGTGCTTGATACGATATGCTCGTATTAGCACCTCCTTTCGTGTAGGGATGTTGCCTACTGCGAGTTGCTGGTCCTCGGCCGCGTCAGGCTCATGAGGCCGCAACGCGCTGCGTTGCGGTACTTCGCCGACTCCACGTAGAACACGCAGAACGGCATACCCGTGATGATGGCCGTGGCCAGGTAGACGCTGGCGACCATCGAAACCAGGTGGTTCGAGAGGTGCGCGAGATGCGAAATCCGGCCGCTCGAGAGCAACCAGATGGCTGCAGCCGCGAACGACAAGAACACGCAGAGGGGTCCGAGGACCCAGCGCGCAGCCCACATCGGCGTCCAGGGCCACTGCACGAACCGCGGTAGCACGAATGCCGCCATCATCATCAAGGCCCCCACAGGGACCACCATGAGCATGCGGACAAGCCCACCGCTCATGAAGTAGGTGGCCATGACCACCGTCGCCGCGAGAACGACGAGCAGGATCGCGACCGGACTCAGCTTGCGCAGGAACTTCTTCATTTTGACTCCTTGGGACTTCTTAGTCCCGGCTATGTTCCGTTGAAAAGATGTTTCGCCTCTTTCATCTTCAAAATTTTAAAAACAAAAGCAGGGAAACATCTTAAGATAAAAGAACTTTTTATAAGTTCACTCCACCTTTTCAGGAATTATTTGTAAATCAAATTTTTAAAGAACAGAGTACCATTTTGGCATATTTCATATATTTTGTCAAGTATTAGTTGCAGAAGAGGACTCGAAAGATTTAGGCAGCTAAATTCCCAAATTACCTATATCAATATGCCCATAATCGTCAGGGCTAGCAGCTGGCAGCGGCTTATTTTTATCAAAATTATCGAAAACTTCACTTTCAACCCGCAAACCAAATGCATCACCTTTTTTTGTTAAACCGGCATGATAACCGGCAAGAGTTAAAGCATTCGTCACATCCTCACCAACTTTACTCTCAGGATCAATGTACTGATCCTGAGATTTTATTCTGAATACTAAAATAAGGTCTTCTTTACCCTGTCTTCTGCATTTATGAAGAATTGGCTCTACTTTAAATTGTGAGACATCCAAATCTCTAATATACTGAGTTTTCCCTCTTAAATTATGTATTACTCTTTCAAGAAAGATGTTAACTTCATCCTCATCAAACACTTCTGGTTTTGGAGCAAGTTCTGCCATTTATTTTTATATTAATTTCAATATATAATTATGACATATTTTATAGCTTAGGTCAAGAAGATAAAGGGTGGAATTTATGCGAAGTATAGCTTGACATTCTACGGAGTTTATGGCATTATTCTACCCTTCATGTATTATTGAAGATGATTGAAGTAAATGGCATTTTTGCGCGTTTGCTTCACGACATTTGACAACTAGCTGGCGGAAAATCTTCCTGCAGGCACAGGCTTTATAACAACTTATAAGGCTTGTAACTGTAGGAAGAACAACCAACAAAAACTGGAATATCGCAAGGAGGAAAGCGATGCAAACGAACACGACACTTTTCGAAAACGTTTTGATCTACGGACTTCTGCTGCTCATCGGAGTGGCCATGGCCGGCGGCTGCTCACACCCCGTGGGCACCGACTGCAACAAGCCGTTCCTGATCGTGGAAAGCGCCACGGACACCATGGACGCTCAACCCAGTATCTCGCTGACAAACATCGGAGACGAGCCTGTGTATGTTTCGGGCATCGGCTTCGTACTTCGCGCGGATGACGACCTCACGGTCAACGCCCCTTCGGGCTGCAACGTGCTGTACGAAGACATGGTGGACGAACGCATCCTGCGTATCAGTTGCTTCGGCGACGCCGAGATCGAGGTCCCACCCAATGAAGAGGTCATCGTGGACATCGACGTGCAGGGCCCCTGGTCCCGCCTGGATCTCGTGTCCGTGATCTCCACGGACGAGACGGGCGAGCCCGTGTGGAACGACATCAGCAGCGCCTTCAACGGGCCCTCCTGGAACAATCCCACGTACAACTAGCCAGAACCTTCCATCCTTCCTACCTATCGGTTGCTACAATCTTTCCCGCCAGCTAGCAACCACTCAAACTACCAAATTTACATATCTATGAATCTATGTTATAATTTATAAAAGTAATAACAATTCATGGTAGATATAATCTCAAATGAAGAACATCAAAAAAACGGCATTATTATTGTTAAAGAAATACCCTTTCCAAACCATTTAAATCCTAAACTTGTAGAAAAATGGGCAAAAGGAATTCCTTTATTCAGCGAAAATGATCCACGAAATCCCGAATGGGAATCTACGCCTATTCATGAAATTGAATATAAAGGCAGAAAAATTTTAGTAAAAGATGAATCTGTGAATCCAACAGGAACAATGAAAGACAGACCTGCATGGGAAATGGCTTGTTTATATAGAGATTTAGCACGAGCATGTTTATTAAAAGGACTTTCTGCGGCTGAACTTAAAGAAATGCCAGTTCCTTCATTAAGTATTATTACATCAGGAAATGCAGGAATGGCAGTTGCTAATTTATTCAAAAAATTTGACCTCCCACCTCCAAGACTATTAATTGAAGCTAGTTCAAGCGAAGTTGTTTTAGCTGAACTCGAGAAGCTTTATGCAAATATATACAAAGCAAATTTGAATAAACAATTAACTGGCAAGGACATTCTAAGGGCAACAAATAATGCTAATGGAAAAGATATAACATCTGATCAGACAATAGAACCTCAAGTTGTTTTTTATGACTGGCTTGCCCATGAAGTTTTTAACAAATTAAGTCCAAATCCTGAAAATTCACATCATATATATATGCCTTATGGTTCAGGACGCTTGTTTGAGTCCTTTTTATACTGGCAGGTCCAATCGATAAAAAAGCATATACAAAATCTACCAGCTGATCCAAGGCTAATCATTGACCCTATGGTACTGCTTAACACCAGCCTGCATGGCGCAGAGCCGCTAGAAGCAGATAGCGAGGCAGATAAACTCACTGCTAAATATAAACCATTTCTGATATATCAACGCGAGGAAGCTAAAAGATGCATTCCATTTCAGCAAACAGGTAAACAAACATCAGTTGATAATTTTGATGAAGGTCATTTGGAAAAAGCTCATAAATTATTTGAATCGCAAGGAATAAAATCCGAAAAATCAGGGGCAGCGGGAATGGCTTTGGCTATACAAGATATTGAAGATGAAAAAATAGATGAAAGTGATCAGATTATTGTTATTAATACAGGAAAAGGCATGATTGGAAATTGAATCATCTAATAGTTGCTTCAATTCAAATCTATATTTATACTTAAGTCCGCTAACTTAAGTTTTTTAATATGTCTCAATGTAGGCAATGCCAATCATCGTTTGAAATCCGCCAACAAGACCGAGAGTTTTATAAAAAGTTTGATGCGCCTGATCCTAAACTTTGTCCACCTTGCAGAGAACAAAGGCGCCTCAGCTTTAGAAATGAGACTTCTTTATATAAAGACAAATGTGGCGGATGTGGGAAAGGAGTTGTAACTTCATATTCTCCTGAAATGAAATTTAAAAGTATGTGTAGCGATTGTTTTCATGCTGACAAGATTGATCCTATGCAATATGGACAGGATTTCGATTTTAATCGACCATTTTTAGAGCAAATTGAAGAACTTAGAGATAAAGTACCGCGACTTTCAATGCTCACCATCAATTGCGAAAACTCTGACTACACAAGCTACACAGCTGACTGCAAAAACTGTTATTTAATCTCTGCAGGTGAAAAATCAGAAGATTGTTTTTATAGTAGATTATGCCAAAACAACAACAATATTATAGATAGCGATTATATTTGGGATAGTGAACTTTGTTATGAGTGTATAAACGTTAGCAAATGCTATCATTGTTTTAATTCCTTCCAACTTGAAAATTGTAATGACTGTCATTTTTGCTTTGATTTAAGAGGATGCAAAAACTGCCTCTTTTCATACAATCTACGAAACAAGCAGTATTATATTTTCAACAAACAGCACTCAAAAGAAGAATATGAAACTAAATTAAAAGAATTAAACCTTGGAAGTAGGGATGCCTTCAGGAAAGCATACGAAATTTGGGTAGAGATGATGAAAAAGAACGCGATTCACAAAGGCATCAATATTACAAACTGCGAAAATAGCACTGGCGACAATCTAAAAGACGACAAAAATATGCATATGTGCTTTGACATGCAAAATTCACAGGATTGTGCATTCTGTGCTGAAGGCGATGCTATATCAACATATGATGCTAACAATTTATACTACAATCCTGAACTCAACTTGGATATTTTAAGTAATCTGGCAAGCAATAGAATTTCATTTTCAATGTTCACCTTCTACTGTAACGATATGCAATATTGCGACCTCATTTACAACTCAAATGACCTATTTGGATGCGTTGGATTAAAACGCAAAAAATTCTGCATTTTAAACAAACAATATACTGAAGAAGAATACAGGTCGATGCGTGATCGAATAATCGAACACATGAAAAAAACAGGAGAATGGGGAGAATTCTTCCCTAATACAATGTCTCATTATGGTTACAACGAATCATTAGCCTACGAATACTACCCATTAGAACGCTCTGAAGTTGAAGCAAATGGATGGAAGTGGAGAGACCGCGACAGCAAAATGTCAGAGGTTGAAAAAACAGTTAATGCGACCGAGCTTCCAGATAAAATTGATGACGTTGATGACGAAATCCTAAATTGGGCAATAAAAAGCGCAAAATCAGAGGATCTATTTAAAATAATTCCACAAGAACTCGAATTTTATAAACGATTCGGACTTCCACTACCACAACTAACTCCGTTCGAAAGACATATGGAAAGGCAGCTTTTAAGAAATCCAAGACATATTTTTGACCGAAAATGCGACAATTGTCATGCAGATATAAAATCATCGTATGCGGCTGACCGCAGCGAAAAAGTATATTGCGAAAAGTGCTATCTGACTGAAGTTTATTAGCTTTCTTTACCTTCTGCTGGTACTACTGCACTAACAGCTTCTTCTGTTTCATCTGCAGCCTGCTCAGCAGGTTTTGTATCATCTGGTTCATCAGTATATAAAACTGCAGCAGTGAATAAAGCTTTAAGAAACAAATCTTTAGCCAGCTCTTTTACTTCATCATCAATTACATGTCCTAACTCAAAATAATGAGGGATCTCTTCCATTAAAATGACATAAAGCTGATCTAACTTTTCTTTATTTGGACACAAAGGGCAAAGTTTTTTAACAACAAAATCAGCTGCTTCCTCTGCTAACTTTGTAAATCGTAGGCGTCTTTCCGATTGTCCCATATCCCGCATTTCTCTTGTAACGAATTTGAGCATATGTCTGCTATACTCCTGCTTTAATTCAGGCGGAAGTTTTAATTTAGTATTTGGTCTTTCAATTTCTGACATAATGATTTGGTTATAGAGTAGGAGTCGATGATACCCCTTCCTCACAAACCTTGTCAAATTCAAACTTTACATTCCTATTTCATCTGAAATCTCTTGCATTGCCTGAATAGCGATTGTAAAAAATTCGCTACGTTCAAGGCCGGTTTTCTCTATATCGTTGATCATTTCGCGGCTAACCTTTGCGGCAAAATTACGGTCTTTAAATTTTTTATTAAGGGATTTTGCTTTCATTCCATTTAATTTTTCAGGCCTCATTAATGCATATGCGTAAATTAAACCTGTTACGCTTTCACCTGCAGCAAGTGCATAATCAAAATTCGATTCTCTTTTGATGCCTGTATATTCTTCGTTGTGGCTTTGGATTGCATGTGCCATGTCATCAGGCACGTCAACTCCCTCTTCTTTTAGAATATCCATCGTGTGCATACCGTGTTTTTCAAATTCTTCTGAAGTTTTCTCCCAATCAAGATCGTGTAATAAACCTGCAATAGCCCATTTTTCTTTGTCTTCATTGAGGCGTTTTGCAAGAGCAGCCATAACAACCTCACTTTCGCGTGAATGAAGCAGATTATTTGGATCTTTCAGGTGTTTTTGAAGAATTTCGCGGGCTTTTTCGAGGGTAAAATCCATATATTATTATTTATTTATCCTTTGACATTATACCAGCTAAAATTACTAAACACTCTCTAATTTCAAATATGACTTCATCAAAATTAAAATTTTCATCCTCTTCAACTGCAAATTGCATCTGCAATTCAGTTAATAATGGTAGAACAATTTTATATAAATTCACAATAACACTTAGTGAATGAATACTTTGGTTTTCTAACGAACTAATATTGGAAGAAATTGTACTACTATAAACTGCATATTGTTCAGGAAAGGTTGGAAATCCATCTCTGTACAGTTGTAAAATTTTATTTAAAAATGTTGATACTTTCTCCAATTGTACAACAATCCTGTCTCTCGTAAGAAGTTCGCTTTCTTTAGACTGCCCTTTTTCAACATCCATTGATTCTGCTTGTTTAAAAACATCAATTACAAAAGCTGCCTGTGCTGATACATCCTGTGTAATTAATTTTTGAGGTATTGCCGGTAATTCTGAAGTCTGCACAATAGGTCTTCTTATTTCTATAGTTGGAGCTAAACTAACGTGTTCTAATTCAGCAGTTTCTCGTTTATCAGCATGAAATTTGGACATAACAATCTTACATGAATAACTATACAGTGGTCGGGGCAGCAGGATTTGAACCTGCGACCTCTCGGTCCCAAACCGAGCGCGCTAACCGGACTACGCTATGCCCCGATATTTCTTTTTTTGAAAGCCCTACCAATATATTGAATTTCCCTTTTGAAGTCAAAGAATTTTTGCTTTACAATAAAATTATGGAGAAACAGTACAGTAAAATCATTGGAATGCCGGTTATTGTTGAAGGAATGGGTAAATTTACCCGTATTACAGATATTCTGATTGATTACAGGAACGGTAAAGTAGCGTGTTTTTTTGTAAATGGAGGCAAAATGAAGGTTGTTATTCCTTTAGATATCCTGTTTTTTGGCCAGGCTGTGACTATTCATGATCATGAAGATGTTATTGATGCGCATGATGTAATTAAAGTGAATGAAGTGCTTCAGGAGGATATAAGAATAATGAAAAGTAAGGTTGAAACTAAAAAAGGCGAACATTTGGGTAATGTTCATGATTATTATATTAATACAAAAGGCTTCAATTTAACTAAAATAGTAGTTTATAAATCATTTTTAGGGCTTTTTAAGAGTCCTGAAAGGCTAATTTCATCAAGAGATATACTTGAGATCAAAAAAGGCTTAATAATTGTTAAAAACAAGTGCGCAAAGTCGTATATTAATGAAGAAGAAAGGGTAGCTAAATTATATCCGGATATGGCCTGACATAAGGAATTTTGCATATAAAAAGCTCCGACTTTTTTATAAGACGGAGCTCGTAAGTTTTTAAATACTAAGTTCTATTTTTGGGTGTTTGGTTAAACTTCTGATCCTTGACCTGCACCTGAGATAACAGTTCTTACAAGTGCGAAAGAGATTAGTACGATAACAATACCAACGATTGCGTACATAATAACTTTTTTTGCCTTTTCGATTTTTTCCTGATTACCTGCAGCAGTTACATAACTGATACCACCGTAGATGATCATGATTACCGCGATAAGACCTAGGAAAAGAAGGAAGAAGTTCACAATATTTAGAGCAAGAGCTCTAATTGAACCTTCACCACCAGTTGCTGCAGATATACTTGAAGGTACATCACCTTGCTGTATTAACTGCGCTGATGCCACCCCTCCAAGTGCAGAGAAAACGACAAGAAGCACTGTTGTAAGGCCCAGGATGAATAATCCTTGTTTGAGACCCTTTTTTAGAGCGGTTTTAGTCATTTTGTTTGGGTTATAGTGTTTAACGAAAACTATTTTTATTTAAGCTTTCACTTTATTTTACCAAATATTTGACAAAAAAGCAATACCCTTGTAAAGGGATATGCTTATATATCAATTTTGTCTCCAAACTCATCAATCAATATATTTTCAGGTTCAAGCTCTACTCCGAATTTATTTTTAACTTCTTGTTTGAGCTTTTTAGCTAACTCTATAAGGTCTTTTTGGGTGCCATTTCCAAGATTCATAAGCCAGTTACCATGTTGCTCCGAAACCTCAAAATCCCCTACCTTAAGCCCTTTTAGGCCTGCTTTATCAATCAAGTAACCTGCTGCCTGCGTTGCTGTTGGATTTTTAAAGAAAGAACCTGCGACCTGACCTTTCGGCTGCTTTTCTGCCCTGAATTTAAGCGCTTCAACAGACGCACCATCTGGTTCAAGAGTCGGAAGGTCTAATTTTACCTCTAAAACAATTTCATTTGTTTTTTTCAAAAAAGAATACCGATATGAGAATTGGAAGTATTCTTTTGGTTCTTCAACAATACCCTGACCGGTTCTGTAAATCTTAGCTGAAACAATAAAATCACTAATTTCAACGCCTTGCGCACCAGCATTACCATAAATTGCACCCCCAATAGTGCCTGGTAGTCCGAACAGTTTATCAATTCCACCTAATTCATGTTTAAGAGCCTGCGCTATTACAAGTGATAAAAGAGCTCCTGATCCAACAATAATCTGACTACCATGTACTTCAATATCTTTGACTGAATTATGAATCACTAAACCTCTAAATCCCTTATCTGAAAAAACAGTGTTGCAGCCACCTCCAAGTATAAAATATGGTTTTTGGGCTTTTTCAGCTGCCTCAATTGCTTTAACAAACTCATCCTGAGATCGAACATTAACAAAATAATCAGCAGGGCCACCAATTTTATAGGCTGTATATGGGGCCAACGGTTCATTTTCTTTAATTTCGAGACCTGACTTATTTAATTCTTTCATGGTCTAATTCTAATTGACATCATGGGTATTTTACAATAACATATTTTGTGATCTTTAACAGAATTTCAGGCCACCTTAGCTCAGTTGGTAGAGCAACAGTCTTGTAAACTGTGGGTCGTCGGTTCGAATCCGACAGGTGGCTCCATTGAAAATACTTTTGACCTTTGGTCAATGGTCAACATGGGCAGGTGGCGGAGTGGTCAATCGCATCAGACTGTAAATCTGACGACTTTATGTCTACGGGAGTTCAAATCTCTCCCTGCCCACCACAGAGCGAAACAAGGCCATAAAGTGCTTTTTTACTAATTACACTTCCATCACATGAACAACTATAAGCGGCCTGCGTTCAAGAGTTCGGTGAGTGAATTTATCAACAACTGAAACAATATATTGCTGGATATTATGATTACCCGGCTTTGCGGTTTTTATTAAAAATTTACTATATTTCTTTTTAATATCAGTTTTTAAATCTTTTAAAATTTTGTCTGATTCAGTTTGATATATAAATCCGCGTGTAATTAATTCAATATTCCCAACCATCATTTTATTATTTTTTCGAACCTTCATATTCACCATTATTAAACCGTTTTCAGCCATCATCTGCCGCTCAACAAGTACCCTTGATCCCATGTCACCCATTCCAAGACCATCAACTAAAATATAATTTGTATCAATTTTTTCTTTGCTAATTGTTACATGACCTTTTTTAAGTTCAAGAATATCTCCATTGTTTACCATAAATGCGTTATCTTCGCGAATCCCTTCTTTAATTACCAAATCCCGATGATGTGCTCTCATATAAAAATGCCCGTGAATAGGTACGAAATATTTAGGTTTAACCATGTTTATCATCATTTTCAAATCTTCCTGACAACCATGGCCGGAAGTGTGGACATCCATAATTTTATTATCAATAACACGTGCTCCAAGTTTAGTTAGATTATCGATAACTGTATAAATTGCACGCTCGTTACCTACAATCGGAGTTGCAGAAATAATTACAGTATCGCCTTTTTTGATTTTCACATGTTTATGATTTCCCAAAGAAATCCTGGTCAATGCTGAAACAGGCTCTCCCTGACTTCCTGTTGTTAAAATAAGAGCTCTTTTACCAGGAGCTTTCTGGGCTTTTCTAATATCATGAATCAGGCCTTTTGGAACCTTTATGTAGCCAAGTTTTTCAGCTATTCCAATGTTATTAATGATGCTCCTCCCGCTTAAATAAACCTGCCTTTTATGCTTTTGGGCTGCATTTAAAACCTGTTGAATTCGCCCTATTAAAGAAGAAAAAGAAGCAATTAAAATTCTGCCAGGAGTGTCGCGAATTAACATTTCAAGAGTTTCACCAATTGCTTTTTCGCTCACAGTATGCCCTGGTTTTAGCGCATTTGTGCTATCAGAAAACATAAGCGAGACATTCTGCTTTTTACCTAAGGCATTAAGTTTATCAAAATCAGTCTGAATATTGTCAGCCGGAGTATAATCAAATTTAAAATCTCCACTGTGCACAATAGTGCCTTCTGGTGTTTCAATAACAATCCCAACTCCATCAGGAATCGAATGATTCACTCTAAAAAACCGGCACTTGAAAACACCGAATTTAAGCGTTTCATCAGGATTAAACACATTCATTACTGTTTCTTTTTTAATTCCAAACTCTTCAACACGTTTTTCTACAAGCCCCATTGTCAATTTAGTTCCGTAAAGTTTAGGAAAATTAAGTTCAGGTAACATGTATGGAATCCCTCCGATGTGATCTAAATGGCCATGAGTCAAAATAACACCACGAATGCGATCTTTTCGCTCTTTAAGCCAGCTAATATCAGGAATCACATAATCAATTCCAAGCATATCTTCATCAGGGAATTGGAATCCCATATCAATTACAATGATATCGCGGCCATATTCAATAGCCATCATATTCTTGCCAACTTCATCAAGGCCGCCAAGTGGCATGATGCGTACTTTATTAACAAATTCACCTTTTGGCTTATGCGAAGGTTTAGCCTTGTGAGTTGGCTTCTGATGTTTGTTAAAAGATTTAAAAGGTTTTTTAAATTTACCTTTTTTCTTATGCTGATTAGGCTTCCCCTTATCTAATCCAGGGATTTTAATTTTTTTTGGATTCGCTGTACTTTGAAGTTTTTCTTCTATCCAGCGGTCTAACTGTTTGTTCATAATTTTTTTTACACAAATTCGATTTTTGTCCTAGTCGTCATATACATTATACCATTATCCTATTCCATTTTCAACCATGCTACTTTTTGGAATTACATTGTAAGGCATAAAAACTTTTTGTGAGCCACATTTTCCTTCAGATCCATGATTAGTACACTGAGCCATTACAGTGCTATGTCTTGTACTTATTTCCATCCGAACCTGCCCTGTTTTGCAACAAGGACAGCCTACTTCTATGTTGTGCGTATCGTTGTCTTGGGGATCTAATTCTTGCTCTTTAATAGTACTAAATATAAATTCTTCGAATTTTACAGCGTATTTATCACGGGAAGCCATTTTAATTTGTTAAGAGTAAAAGCCAGGGTATTAATATAGCCATTTTAATATTTTTGTCAAATAAATATTGACTAATCTCACCATTTAATGTTTAATTGTTTCCTACAATTAAACATATATTGAAATGACTTTAAGTGATGCAGAACAAAAAAAACTTGATACATTAAGAACCAGATATGCCAATGCTGGTGGAGATCCAGATGATCCATTTGATGAAAAAACCATGCCGGGAATTGACAGAGGAGAACATAGCGAGCAACCTGATGATTCAATTAATCCTGAGCAGATTAAAGAACTTCGTGATTTACATAGGCAATCAACCGCTGAATTAATAGAAGATTAATTTTTTATAGCCGAGCTCAGGCAAGAATGGTAATCTTGGTATATGGAAATTTCTTTTTCAAAAGACAGTAAGATTGCGATTTTAGGCTTTGGTGTTGAGGGCCAGGCAACATATCAATTTCTTGAAGGTAAAGGATATGAAAATCTGACTATTTTTGATGAAAAAAAACAAGCAGATAATATTGAAAATGATTTATCAAAGCTTTCTGAGCATGATTTGATATTCAGAAGCCCTGGTTTTCACAAAGATCATCCAAATCTAAAAGGTTTAAATGTTACTTCAGCTACGCAACTATTTTTTGAACTTTGCCCATGCAAAACTATTGGAATAACCGGTACAAAAGGCAAAGGTACAACCTCAACTCTAATTTATGAAATATTAAAAGAAGCAGGAAAAGCTGTTTATTTAGGCGGGAATATTGGTATTCCGGCTCTTACTTTTCTCGATGAACTCGATGAAGAGTCGATTGCTATCCTTGAACTTTCGAGCTTCCAGCTTCATGATCTCACAAAAAGTCCAAATATTGGGATTATTTTAAATACAACAAGCGAACATTTAGATTATCACAAAGATACTGAGGAATATTTGCAGGCAAAAGAAGCGATTGTGAAATTTCAAAAATACGGTGACGCGGCAATTGTTAATATCGATTATCCGTATTTCAAAAGATATGAAGATTTAACTGAGTATAATAAATTCTATGTGAGTGCCAAAAAACAGGTTGCGCATGGGGCATACACAAGGCGCGAAAAGATCTATTTATTAGATGATGAGATTTGCAATACTGATGAAGTTGGATTAATCGGTCCTCATAATCTTGAAAATATTCTGCCAGCAATTATGGCTGCATCAATTCTAAAAATCCCAAATAATATTATTAAAAAGGTAGTTCAAGAATTTAAAGGATTACCTCATAGAATCGAATTTATTCGCGAACATAAGAGCGTGAAATTTTATAATGATTCTTTTTCAACAACACCTGAAACATGTATTGCTGCGATTAATTCTTTTAAAGAACCATTAATTTTGATAGCAGGAGGGTCAGAGAAAAAATCAGATTATGATGAGCTTGGTAAAAAAATTGCTAGTTGTGAGAATTTAAAGGAAGTAATATTAATGGGTAAAACTGCAAAAAGCATCAAAGCGTCAATCGAAAAAAATAAAGACATTAAACCTGAAATAACTATTGTTGCGAATTATCACGATGCCTTTGATTTGGCTTTAGAAAAGGCATGGGAAGGGTATGTGATTTTGCTTTCACCTGCCTGCGCAAGCTTTGATCAGTTTAAAAATTATAAAGACAGAGGTGAAAAGTTTAGAAATTGGGTTGAATCGTTATAGTTCTATATTTATAGTGAATGCGTAATCTTTACGTATTAAAAATTTATGATAGTCTTCGATAAAGTTAATAAACGCTATGGTGACCGGAAGGTTCTGAATAATATTAGTCTGAAAATTGAGCCGCATGAATTTGTTTCAATTATCGGACCTTCGGGAGCTGGCAAATCAACGCTTATTTATGCGCTTATTGGAGCTGAAAAATTAAACAGTGGTGAGATTTTTGTTGATGATTATCATGTGCATGTGATGTCAGAAAGAGCACTTCAGATGTTTAGAAGAAAGCTCGGGATTGTTTTTCAGGATTATAAATTATTGCAGAGAAAGAGCGTTTTTGAAAATATTGCATTTGCTTTGGAAGCAACAGGATCACCAAAAGAACATATCAAACAAAAAGTTGATGAAGTTCTTGATGTTGTTGGCCTTACTGAATTTAAATTACATTATCCATATCAATTGTCAGGCGGCGAACAGCAAAAAGTGGCTATAGCAAGGGCTCTTGTTCATGACCCAAAATTAGTAATTGCTGATGAACCAACTGGAAATCTTGATCCAAAATCAGCTCAGGAAATATTAAAATTATTATTAAAAATTAATGAAAGAGGTTCAACAGTTTTATTTGCATCACACAATAAACCACTTGTTGATAAACTAAAAAAACGTGTAGTCAGGCTAGGAGATGGTAAAATAGTAAGTGACGAAGCACACGGAACTTATAAAATTTAATTATCTTTTGAAATGGCAACATATAAAGAAGCAGGCGTGGATATAGAAAAAGGAGACGAATGCTCACGTATTGCATATGAGGCAGCCAAAGCTACTTTTGCTGGACGAAAAGGGATGATTGGCGAACCGGTTGTTTTAGAAGGAGGCTTTGCAGGAGCTTTAGATTTTGGCGATTTTTATTTAATACAAAATGATGATGGAATTGGCACAAAAATGGTGATTGCTCGCCAGGTTGGCAAATACGATACAATGGGTTATGACCTTGTTGGAATGGTTGCTGATGATGCAATCTGCGTTGGAGCGGAAGTTGTTTCAATTTCAAATACTATTGATGTAGAAAAAGTTGAAAAAGATGTAATTGAGCAGTTAATGAAAGGTTTGCAGAAAGCATGTGAAGAGCAAAAAATTGTAATCCCAGGGGGCGAAATCGCAGAACTCGGGACAATGGTTGATGGATATATCTGGAATGCAACTGCAGTAGGAATTGTAGAAAAAGATAAATTTATAACTGGTGATAAAGTTGAAGTTGGAGACCCGATTATTGGCCTCAAGTCGCGCTTATTTAGATCTAACGGGGTTTCTTTGGTGCGTCACATTATGGCTGAAACATTTGGAACCGAGTGGTACAACGAACCTTACAAAGATGGTAAGAGTTGGGGCGAAGCTTTGCTTGCTCCAACAAAAATTTATCATAATGCTGTTTTGGATATGATTGGAAGATACAAAGAGCCGTCTAAAGTTAACATAAGTGCAATCGCTCATATTACAGGGGGCGGTCTCCCTGGAAATATTTCACGAATTGTTAAACATAAAGGTTATGGAGCGCGCATAGAAAGCTTACCAAGAGCAAACGAAGTGATGCTCAAAGTTAAAGAATTTGGAAATGTTAGTGATAAAGAAGCATTTAAAACCTGGAATATGGGAGTTGGAATGGTTTTAGTTTCAAAAGATATTGATAAAATTATTGAAATTGCGAAGAAACACGATGTTGAGGCAATGCAGATTGGTGAAATCGTTGCGGAACCTGGCGTGAATATTCTAAATGTGCCTTTTTAGAAAAAATTTATGTTTTTTTAATCAGATTTTAATTTTTGTTTGATAGATTCTTGGTATGGATGAATATTATCATGCTTGGAATTGTGTATTTATGGGCTTACCAAAGCCATTCGATCAATTTATTAAATATCACTCCAATTTAAAATACAGCTGGGAAAATTTAACTGGGAAGGATCTGGAAAAGATCCATCTTCACCAGGATTATATTAATAATTTTAATTTATTTAGGAAAACCGGCGCACCTTTTAAACAATTTGAAAATTTCAGATATGAAGGGATTAAAGCAGTGAGTATTCGAAATAAATTTTACCCAAATCAACTTAAAGAAATTGGTACTCATTTTTCCCCTTATATTTTATATATTAAAGGCAATATTCCTTCTTTGAAAAAATACTTTTTAGGAGTTGTAGGGACGCGCGATATGACTGATTACGGCCAGATGGTTACAAAGCAGATTGTAAGACAACTGGCTCCTGATGACTTTGTTGTGGTTAGCGGGCTTGCAAGAGGAGTTGACACCAATGCTCATAAAAGCGCTTTAGAATGCGGAATTCCAACTGTTGCTGTTTTGGGTTATGGCCTAAAAAGAATACCTTCGTACCTTGCAAATATAACTCAGGAGATTATTGAAACCGGAGCACTTGTTTCTGAATATCCACCAAATTTAAGTGGTCAAAAATATCACTTCCCTTTACGAAACCGGATTATTTCAGGGCTGTCCAAGGCGGTTGTAATAGTTGAAGGGGGTGAAAAATCAGGAGCTTTAATAACTGCCAGACGTGCACTTGAGCAAAACCGCGAAGTATTTGCTGTACCAGGTAAAATATTTGATGAAAAAAGCAAAGGCCCAAACAGCCTCATTTCGGATTCAGGAGCACACCCTTTAGTTAAACCTGAGCGAATATATGAATTATTGAAGATTCCAAAAACAAATCAAAAACAAATAATTAAACATTTTTCGCCTGAATTACAGCTAATAATTAAGCATTTAAAAGCCCAGAATCTATCAAAAAATGAGCTTATGCATAAAATTTTGATGCCAGTGGCCAAACTTTCTGCAAATTTAACAGAGCTTGAACTCGCGGATGTTGTTGAAAAGAACAATGCCGGAAAGTACTTTCTTAAACTGAAATATTAGTTACGCGGTATACTTCTTCAAGAGTTGTTAAACCTTTTAAAACCTTTAGTACACCGTCTTCGCGGAGTGTAAGTAAGCCTTTTCTGCGTGCAGCAAGCAGAATATTGTTTGAACTTTCTTCTTTTAAAATCAAGTCTCTTATTTCAAAATCAAGAATGATCATTTCAATTAATGCTATTCTATCTTTGTAACCTGTATGGCTGCATTTATCGCATCCAACTACTTCAGGGAGCTCTTTTGGAATTTCTATTTTAAATTCAGGCTTAACTTTTTTAATTTTTTCTACAGTTTCATTGATTTCTTTTAATTTTGCTTCTGGAATAGGTGCCATTTTTTTACAATCATCACAAACTTTACGCACTAAACGCTGTGCGATTATTGTATGCAAAGCCGGAGCAACCATAAACGGTGCAAGGCCCATATTTATTAAACGCGGGATTGTTTCAACTGCGCTGTTTGTATGAAGAGTACTAAGTACTACATGACCAGTAAGTGCTGCCTGAGAAGAAGTCTGTGCTGTTTCTAAATCACGAATCTCCCCAATCATCACAACATCAGGATCCTGCCTTAAAACAGTTCTTAGGCCACCTGCAAAGTCGTATCCGCGCTTTTCATTAATCTGGCTTTGTGCAACACCTGGTAAATTATATTCAATTGGATCTTCAAGTGTAATAATCTTTGACTCTTCTGAATTCAGCTGTTCAAGAACCGTATAAAGCGTGGTTGTTTTACCTGAACCTGTAGGCCCGGTACATAGAATCATTCCATGGCTTAAATCTTTTAAATGATTCATTTTCTTTAAATTCTCTTCATAAAATCCCATCTGCTCATATGAAAGTTTTATTCTTTGAGAATCCAGAAGTCTCATTACAAAAGACTCTCCAAACTGAGTTGGTATATCAGAAACACGAACATCGATTTTCCTTTGATTAACAACAAAGCTGTATCTGCCGTCCTGAGGAACATTTGTAATGTTAAGCTTCATCTTCGACATATATTTAATCTGATTTGAAAAGTTCTTATATATATCGTGATCCATATCAAATACTTTATGAAGAACTCCATCGATTCTAAACCGTACTCTTATTGATTTTTCTTCAGGTTCGTAATGGATATCAGATGCACCTGTTTTTATTGCTCCTACATTTACAAGTTGAACTGCTTCTTCAGCTGTAACTTTTTCAATCTGAGTTTTTAAGTGCTCAAGCTGAACCAATTCTTCTTCGTATGCTTTAACTTCTTTTTCTTTATACGCGGTTTCAACTTTCTTTTTAACTTTATATTGATCTGACTGATACATCTTTTAAACCTTCTGCAGATGCCAGATTTAAATTAATTAAATATTTTTTGATTTTAAGGTCAGCTAACACTTTTTTGGTTTCAGGATTATTAGGATCCGCTATTGCTACTCTGATTCTTTTACCAATACTAAAAAAGGGTATAATCATCGCCTTCTGCGCTACCTCAGGTTCTAAAATAAATAAAAGGTCCGGATTAATTGGAGCTTGAGATACATTTATATACGAAATTCCAAGTTCGCGCGCTTTTGCCA
>JBHPDK010000012.1:0-31842 GCA_042577965.1 Patescibacteria group bacterium | reverse complement strand
TTCAGGTGACATTGATTTAACTAACTGGATAATTGATGATGACAATGGCAGTGCAATTTATACTATTACGTCAGGTACAATTCCTGCGAATGGTTATTTTTTGATTGAGGATGTTGAGCAGGCAACTTCGGTTGCTGCTGATGCTATTTTGGCAATTTCTTTAGGCAACACCGGTGACTCTTTAGTACTTAAAGATGAAACTATTCAAACCATCGACACTGTAAATAGCACAGGCGGAGCATGGTTTGCAGGAGACAACACAAATAAGCTTACTATGGAACGAATCGACCCTTCCGCTGATGGTGATAACGCTGCAAACTGGGCAAATAATATTGCTGATAGCGGTGCAACAGGCCAACTTGGTTCAGTTATTAACGGAACTCCTGGTTCGCAAAATTCAGTTTTCAGTGGCGGAGCTCCTTCCGGAACTGAAATTCTTATTGAAGATTTAACAATTAATCCTTTAGAAGGCGACTCATTTACTCTAACTGTTTCAGTTGCAAACGTGACTGATTTGTTAAGTTATGGATTCGACATCACTTACGACCCTTTAATTTTGGCTTATACAAGCGCAACTGAAGAAACTTTTTTAAATGAAGGCGGCGCAGTTTCAACAGCTTTTAATGAAGGTCTTGAAAACGGAACTCAAGGCAAAGTTGTAATTGGAGGTTCTCGTTTAACTGTTCCTCCAACAGGTATTTCAGGTTCAGGCGATCTATTCACACTTTCATTTGATGCACTCTCGAGTGGTTCAACTACGCTGGCTTTCGATCCAAATTCTTTTATGTCTGATACCAATGGCGACATAACTGCAACTTTCGATGACGATGCAATTACAGTTGATCCTCAAACCGTGGATCCAATCCAAAATCTCGCGATCACAGAAGGCACAAACAGATACGAACTCGACCTAAACTGGACAGCTCCGGCTTCAGGCGCTGATTCATACAAAATCCTAAAACGCGATACAACAGGCGCATTTGCTGAAATCGCAAATATCGCAGCTACAAGCTACACAGACAGCGATAACTTAATTCCAAATCACACTTACGAATACCAGGTAATTACTGTAAAAGGCGCACTTGATTCAATTCCAACATCTGGCCAGTCACCAGACACAAGAGGTGTAAAAGGCGACAACAACAGATCAGACAGAGTTGATGGCCGCGACCTAAACAATCTTGCAACTCACTACACACTCGCACTTGGCGATCCTAATTTCGACGCCCTAATAGACACAACTTACGACGGACAAATCGACGGAAGCGACCTAATTGATATAGGCGCAAACTGGGCAATTACATATTAAATCTAACTTTGGGGCGGCATTTATAAGTGCTGCCCCTTCCAAAAAACTATGAAAAAATTATTACTAACCTTAATTATCATTATTCTTTGCATAACCGGCTTTACGCTTTACATCAATGCAAAATCAGCAGGCGCAATAAGGATCATGCATGAGCAAACTGAAATGCAGCATATAATTTCAATTGAAGGAAACGAACTTAATTATCCTTTTTTCGGCCTTGCTTTTCACCTTCTTTACGACCCTAAACTATATGAATTCGACCACTTTACTTTAGGTGATTTTTTCGAAACAAGCGATGATCCCATGGCATTTGTTGATGAAAGTCTAAAAAAACCTGAAATCGTTGCAGGCATATCGCTTAAAAGAGGCCAACTTATTGATAGGCCCGAGGGCACATTCTTAAAACTCTATTTTAATAAAAAAGAATACCAGCCTGATATTCACGGATTTGTTTTTGAACACGGTGTTTTTTCAACTTTTGATGAAGAGCGCAAGGATATAACCGAGGTAGAGTTCAAATCAATTTGATTTTTCGCTCCCCTTCCCCTATAATCCCAAAGCACATTAGATAATTGCACATTTAATAAAACTAAAGATGGCTCACGGAAAAAGTCAGTTCGCGGTATGGAGATGCAGTAATTGTAATACTGTTTTAAAAACAACAGCTTACGACAAGCGAAGAAACGACGAAATCACTAAAGAAGTGAAGAGATTTTGTAAAAAATGCCGCGCACATCATCCAGCTAAACGAAAAGACGCTAAAAAAGGCAATTAAATTCTTAAAATATTTATTATGAGACTTACAAAAACATTTAAGTCGCTATTCTTAGTTGGCTTATTGATCGTGTCGCTCGCAATCCTCACTGGCTGCGATGATAAAACACAGCTCCACGAATCTGACCTTTCGCAAGAAGGCGTTGCTCTTGAAAATTATCTTCCAAAAGATGCTCTTTTTGCTATCACCCTTAATCTTAATGATGAGGATCAGGCAGAAAAACTCGCGAAGCTTGGCGACAAATTCCCTGAAGAAACAAGAAAAAAGATTTTTGAAGGAATTCTTGAGGAACTTAATAAAGAGCTCGAGAGAATTGATGCAACATTAGATGAAGATCTCCTTCCGATTCTTGGTGAAAATCCGCGTGTTCTTTTGGGAATGGGCAGCAACTTCCCGGATCTTGAAGAAAATCCGGATGAAATGCCTGAAATGTATGTGGCTTTAACAGTCGATGATCCGCAGGCAATGATTGAACTTAACGACAAATACCTGCCAATTGATCCTGAACTTTCAAAAGGCAGTGAATTTGGAGAAGTGACTTATGATTTTGAAAAAAGCGCAGAGGATTCAATGTATGTGGCTCATTACAAAGACACAATTTTTATGAGCAACAAAAAAAATATAAGGCATGAGGCGCTGAAAAGAATAAAAAACAACGAAGAATCTCTGCTAAATCACAAACTTTATAAAGAGCTCTATGAAAAGGTAATGAAGCCGAATTTCGCTACTTTTTACATTAATTATGAACATTATTTTGATTTAATTGCGCAGCTTGAAGGCGAGGATTATCCTATGAAATTTAAAGAAGGCTTCCACATGGCAATTTTTATGGGACTGCAGGCTGATGATGATGGCGTGAGAATGATTAGTATGCCTGCTTTTGAAAATGCTCCGTTTGATATGGCTGACTTCCCAATGCACGAGCCTTATTTGCACAATGGGACCCCAGGCAAAAATTTAATAATGTACGCTGAAATTTATAATCTTAAAAAATCTCTTGAGATTGGTATGGATTTTTATGAATGGGATGAAGACACAAGCAAAGAACTCCGTAAAGCTGAGCTTCTTGTTAAAAAAACAATTGGAATAGATTGGAAAGAAGATATTCTTAGCTGGATGGATAAAGGTTTTGCAATGGTGCTGCAAAGGAATGACAGCATGATTCCAGCGATTTCGTTTTATGTTGATGCTTCGTCTAATCCTGAAGGAGCAGGTGAAGTGATTGATCTGCTGGATGCAGCCCTTGAAGAAGCATATAATGGACTACTTGCAAGTGCTGAGCCAGGTATTGATGTGGCTACGATTGTGCGCAAAGAAGTCGTACAGGTTGGAAAAAGCGAACTTAATAAATTCAGTTTTGACGTTAGCGGAATGAGCGATGAAGAATTATTAGCTGCAGGAATGCCCAGCGGAATCTTCACAGAACCAATTGAATTATATTACGGACTAACTGTTAATGATTACTTTATCTTCTCCACTTATTCAGGCTTAGATAAAGATTTTGATAATTTTGTTTCAGTTGGATCTTTGATTGAAGTTCAGGAAGGCCGCGAATATGTAAAAGATTATCCATACAATCTTTCATACATTTCAGTTGAAGAAGCCTTTAAATATGTGGATCAGATTTTTACAGCAATGGAAAAAGTTGAAGGCCCAATGGATGAAGAGGCGCTCGAGGCATACGGGCTTGTTCGTGACTTTTTAGCACCTGTAAAATATATGATTGGTTCAGATAAGCTTGATCAAAGTGCAGGATTCATTAAAATAGAGTAGTCGCGCGCCTTTAAAGTCGCGACTTATATATAGGGCCATGGTGTTAACGGTAGCACGTCGGTCTCCAAAACCGAAAGTAGGGGTTCAAATCCTCTTGGCCCTGCCAAATTAAGGTTTTTGGCTTGTTTAAAATGTTATTAGAAAAGATTAACAAAAGCATCCTCTATTTTTTGCCCAATCGTTTTTGCTTCTTCTGGAGATTTAATTGTTCTTCTCATTGCAATAAGTCTCCACATATACTCTTTAATATCTTCACCTTCTAATTGTGTAATTGTGGAATCATATTTTTGTACTTCTTCAATTACGCCTTCATTATTATATCTAATTTTATAAAACTGATTATTGTATAAAAAAAACATATTGTTAGGATCCTTTTGGAATTCAAGCCTTCGTAAGACAATTCCATGGGATAAGTAATCTCTTAAATCTCTTCCTTTTTCAATAACCTCATTTTTTTTCTCTGGTTTAAATCCTTCGAATGGAACGATTATTTGTCCTTGGGGAAATTTTTTTGTTGCATGTTGTATTTGGAGCACGCTGTACAATCCTCGAGGAGTTAATAACAATGCGTTAATACATCCAATTCCTGAAGTTGGATCATTTTCTTCTGAAAATTGTAATCCAAGTTCTTTTGGATCCCCTGTTACATATTGTGCATTTTCTTTTTCAGCAATCATCTTTCTGACAGTTTCTGTCCGAGCTTTTTTTTGTTGTTCTGGCAATCCTAAAGTGCTTAATCTAATTGATTTTAAACCCCTAAGTTGTTCTTTAAAGTTACCAGTTGGTAATTTGCGTGTTGCAACTATTAAATCTTCCGGGCGCATATAAGTTTTGAATAATTTTAAAACATCATCTGCTCTTTTAGATGAAGCTTCATCAGAATAATCTGCAAGATCTGAAGCGTAATAAGGCAAGTATCCTTTTTTACTAAAAATCCATGTACTAGAACGAGCTTCCCCATATTTAGCCAACATATTTTTTAATTGTTTATAAGGTATATGGGCTCTTACACCACGAGGTGCGTCAAATCCACAAAAATCACAATTGCCCTTGCATCCAAAGGTTAATTGCACTCCATGTATATTTGTAAAAATAAGATATAACTCTTCTTCTGAATACTTATGCTCTAAACCTAAAGGTAATTCATTTAAGACTTCGGACACCTCCTGATTTTGAGTTTGAATTATGTCTTCTACTAAAGATTTATTTTCGGGATTCATATATGTTTCGAACCACTTCTCATAATAACTTAAATATGCTCTAAATGAGTCATTTTTTAATGCCTCCTGAAGAAAACTTTCTAATTCATTTTTTTCTTCTAGTTCTCTTAGGTATTGAATGAACTCTGAAGGGGGTAGATACATTAAACTTCTCAAGTGTTTACCACCTTCTTGATCATAATCAGGATCCTCAAGACTAGATCCAGAATAATTATACATAATTCTTTTTATTTAACATTTATATTATACCATGAATTTTAATTTAGGCCAATTTCATCCTACCAAAAATATAATCTATCAAATTAGTTCTAACGTGATCCACCATGCCCTGCCAAATTAAGGTTTTTGGCTTGTTTGAGCGGTTTTTATTGCGTGTGATCCTCTACATCTATATTTCCTGGAGCTTTAACAACAACTAAATAGGTAAAACTGGGATGTCCCTCTTCATTATTTGGACCATTAACTACATAGCAAGGAACTCCAGCTTGTTTTGTATCAGATTCACTCAATGAAACTCTTACATTCCCTTCCGCACTTGCTAATTCTGGGATTAAGTCGTTAACTTGAGCTTCAGTTAAATTCCCTACTTTTTGTAATTCAGCACTAACTTCAATTGATGATAACTCCCCTGTTTGAAAATTTGATTCAGATTCCATATTTATATTTGTTATTTGTCCATATTATAACATATTTTTATTTTTAAGTAAATGCAATCCAGTTCTAACGCAGTCCACCAAGCCCTGCCAGCTAAAGGTTTTTGGCTTGTTTGAGCAGTTTTTATTACTTTGTGTATTTTTAACAACTTATTTGATATCATATCTATATGAATATTTTTGAAAAAATCTTTAAAGAATTTAACAAGGCAAAGATAAAATATCTTGTTGTAGGGGGTGTTGCTGTTAATCTTCATGGATATGTTCGATTTACAGGCGATTTAGATTTGCTACTTCTTTTGGAGGAGAAAAATTTAGAAAAGGTCGAAAAAGTTATGCATAAACTTGGATATTCTGAACGCCTTCCAGTTTCTGTTAAGTCCTTACAAGATGAAAAACAAGTTAAATCATGGCTTAAAGAAAAAAATATGAGAGCATTTTCATTTGTTCCACCAAAAGACAATCCCCTTCAAATAGATATAGTGATTGAAGAATCACTTAAATTTGATAAAATCGTGAAAGATAAAGTCACAAAGCGAATTGACAATGTTTCTATTCCAGTTGTATCTATTGATCAACTAATAAAAATGAAAAGAAGAGCTGACCGTCAACAAGATATAACTGATCTGGAGGCACTTATTAAATTGAAAAAACTATGAAGAAAAAAGTCTCAAAAAAACCGAAATTTGATATAAAGATCCTTAAAGTCTGGAAGAAAACCAGTACAAAAGGCAAACTTAATTGGCTTGAAAGCGCTCTCCGTTTTGGAAAGTTAAAAAAGTTCTAAATTCGTTGACTACGCCCTGCCAGCAAGCTAGTTACAACTTACTTTTTCGTACTTGTCATTTATCATAAATTGATGTATAATATATGCAGTATAATTAACAAAAATAAAAATGTCTAAAAAAACCAAAATCATTGTGGGAGCTGCCCTGGCAATTGTTATTATTGCGGGAATTGCAGTTTTTGCAACTAATGGTGACTTTTTCCAAGGGAAATCGTTTAAACCAACAAGTTCTGAACCATATCTGTGTGGAAACAGTGAGGATTACGATGGTATATATTCTGCTTGTAAAAATGACTCAATTATCCATTTGACAACTGGTACAACTTTTACTATTGAAAATATAACAAATAGAACAAAGGCCAAATATGTAGATATTTCATATGACGGACAAACTGTTCGAATCAATCTTGGAGAAACAAAAATTATACAATCATCAAAAGGTCAAAATATTTCATTATTTTATGAGCATTATGATAATATTCATGGCGCACATATAAGTATAACTACTCCATCACTAATAAATGTGGATTTTCAGCTGCCTTTACAGATGGCTAAATAAGCATAATAAAACAATACTCGCAATATAATTGCGAGTATTGTTTTTAAATATGCAAATAATTTTGAGTAATACATACTCACTCAAACCAAGCCCTGCCAACTAACAATAATTTGACTCAGGATTTAAGCACAACAATGGACATTGCTGATATTCAAATGTTACATAATCGTATTGAAAAACTTCTTGCTGCTGATGCGAATTCAGAAGTTTACAATTCAATTTTAACAGAAATGGGGGAATTACCTGAAGGTATGCCTGAAAGCATTATTGAGTTAGTTAGTTTAGTTAAAAAAGTGGAAGTTGAAAGTGGTGCAGAGGAATTATGTATGGTTGAATTCGATTATCCAACCTGGGAGCTAAAAGAGGCATGGAACTATTTAAATCCAGTAAAATTATTTAAAAGAAGAAAATATCGAAAGCTTTTACAAGCAATACTTGAAGATTTGGAAGGGTATGTTCCTCGGAATAAGGCTGTGAAGCCAGACTAATGGTTATACGGATTACCGGCTAATTTAAAAATCCGTCCCGGAACAGCGGGTAGCGAGGCCTCTGATTTACCGCTATCAAGCGAGAGAAGCCATAGTCGCATGTCAATCTTTCTAAACTAAAATCACCTTACTCCCGGGAGTAAATGGCGTTTAGTAAGCGCAAAATCTTATTTTGGAAAAACTGAGTTTTTTTTAGAAACTTCGGGCTTGCCAGGTTTGCCATTTTATGATATTGTATATGTATGGATATGTTGAAAACAATATAATTCCACAAATATAATTTGGTCGAGTTATATTTAAAATTACATTAGTCGAAACATAATATGAACAAAACAAAATATTTTTAACACAAAAAATCATGCCAAAAATAGTACCTCCAGGACAAGGAGGAGAAATCCCAGGTCAAATCCCAGGTCCCGTTGATCCAACTCGAGTTGAAATTTGCTTCAAGGCTGCTGGGATGGTACATTGTATCGTGGTGCCAGGACATGTAAAGGACAAGATAGGAGTAGGGGGAATAATAACTAAAGATGGTGTTGAAGGAGTAGTAGAATCAATTACAGACGTTCCAACAGATACACCTTTAGATGGAGATATTGTTGAATAATTTATAAAAACTTATTCAAACCTAAAAACAGCAATCTATACCTAGGTTGCTGTTTTTTTATTTAAGTACACTATTTATAATAAAATCTGAAGAAACCTCAGCCGATTTACCCAAAGGCACTTTTGAAATCACCTTTGATTCCAACTCTAAATGATGAAATTTTCTTGATAATCGATGTTTGATGAATTTTGCAACTTTATCTGCCTCTTTACCATTTGTTTCAGGTAAAGCCACTAAAAACGTTCCCCTCTTTTGAGGTATGTGTGTGGAGAAATAAATATTATCCAGATTTTGCGCTAATTCCAAAAGAATATCAGAAACAAGTTCGTTCCCGGTAAGATGATTTTTGTCATGTTTTTGCCAATCCTTAACATCAAGCCTTACTAAATGAAAAGGTTTATTATTCTTTGCCCTGCTAAGCTCCAAATTCAAACGATTACTGAATATTTCAAATCCCCTAAATTGCGATACATAATATTTAAAAAACTCACCCTTTTTATCTAATAGATCACTAAACTTCCCTCTTTCTGCAATGCGTCCATCGTTTAATACCCAAATTTCATCAATATTTTTAAGTGTTGCAAGACGGTGGGCAATAACTATAGTGGTTTTATCTTTTGTAACATAATCCAGAGCCCCCTTAACCTTTTCTTCAGTCTCAGAATCCAGATAAGACGTTGGTTCATCCAGAACAATAATATCCGGATTTTCAAGTATAACGCGTGCAATAGATAGTCTTTGTTTTTGGCCTCCTGAAAGTATTTCGCCTCTCTCTCCAACAACAGTGTTATATTTGCCTGGCAATTTATTTATAAAATCATGTATTCCTGCAACTCTGGCTGCAGAAACAACTTCCTTCATTTTTGCCCGGGGCTTGCTAAATGCAATATTGTCCTTTATCGACTTATGAAAAATAATATTATCCTGACTCACAAATCCAATTTTCGAACGAAGACTTTTCAGCTTAATATCATCCAGATGCATTCCATCAAGTAAGATCTTCCCGCCCTGAGGCTCATAAAATCTAAATAATAAATTAACTAAAGTGGTTTTTCCAACACCACTGCCTCCTACCAGGCCAATGCGATTCCCTGCTTCTATTATTCCATTAATATTTTCAAGAACCGGCTGATTTTTATCGTATCTGAACTTCACATTTTTAAATTCAATTTTTCCATCTATACTTTTAATTTCTTTTGAATCCGGTTTATCAACAACTTCAGGCTTTGCATCAAGAACTTCAAAAATTCTATTAATACCTATCATTTCCATACGCAAATTACGATTTACTGTAGCAAGATTCATAACAGGACCATACACACGGCCAACATACTGCTGAAGCGCTATTAAGCCCCCGACTGTCATAGCTCCCAGCAGAACCTGATATCCACCAAAAGCAAGTATTATAAAAGTGGGTATATAAATAATAAAACCATTTATTAATGAGGCTGCATCATTAGTTAACACATTTTTATATTGCCACTTATTTACATCTTTTAATTTATTTCTATATTTATCGCTTGTACGTTTTTCCTGAGTAAAAATTTTAATTGCTTTAATAGCAGTTAGATTTTCCTGAAGGAAAGATAAAACATCTGCACCTTTAATTCTTAGCTTTTTACTAATCTTTGTTAAACGCTTAAGCCAAAATTTCTCAGACAAAAGATAAAATGGGAAAACACTTAAGGCGAGTAAAGTCACTTTATAATCAATTGTAAAACTTATATATACAGTTACTATTAAAGTTATTGAACTTACAAATATTGTGTTAATTATAGTATTAATAAAACTTTCAATTGAAAGCGCGTCAGAATTAATTCTTGTTAAAATATCACCAACCTTTTTCTTGTGGAAAAAATCCATATGCAAAGATTGTATATGTTTATATGCTGTATCTTTAATATGTAATTGCTGTTTTTGCGAAAGTTTAACATTTACAATTCCACTCACTATATATAATCCCCGGCCAACAAAATATATTATTACAAAAGCAGCTATAATTATGTAAAAGAGGTCAAACTTTTGGTTAATTAAAACATCATCGAGAAATATCTTCATCAGCCACGGGTGGATAAGGCCTGAAAGCTGCACAACAAGAGCCAGCCCGGCAGATAGCACATAAAGCGGCCAAACCGGCTTAACAAAGCGCATAATTCTTAATGTCTTTTTTAATGTTTTTTTTATTTTTGGCATTTTAGGCATTTTTGGCAGCAAAAAGGTTAAATATCTTTCTATTATACCATAAATAGGCGATAAAGTCTTGATGTTTTATCAACTAATTTGCTTCCGCAAAGTTTACGATTATTGAATTTTATGTTATAATAGCAAGAAGCGTCATAATATAAAAATCAAAAATGACACAACATAATATTTCTATTCTCGCACAAAGTGCCAGGGAGCTTCACGTAAGTGCAGAAGAATTAGAACAAATTGAATCAATAGATGTAGTCGGACAAACTGCAGCTGAGCTAAAACAAAGATTGCTTCCAATAATTGAAGATGAAGATAAAGCAAGGCAGCTTGCAGATCATTATCAGCTGGCCTTAGCACATTATGAAGATCTTACCAAGGATTCATTTATTGATGAATTAATAGAAAACAAGGATAAATCCGGCCCTTTAATTGATTTTATAGATTGGGATTTTATTAAAGAGGAACTGCATAAGGGGGCTTTAGTTTTCAAAGCAAAAAAAGGCGACACTATTTTGGATCTTTCAAAAAGATTGCAAGGTGAAGCTACTGATGAAGATGTTCACTTTTTTATAATTATGGATGGAACAATTAGATATGAGCGTAAAGATATGGATGGAAATGTTATTAAATCAGCGGATAATATACCTTATGAATATTTTGGAGAACAATCAATATTAAATGATAAGATTAATGATTCAAGTAATGTTGTTGCTTCGGATACTGCTGTTCTATTACGTATTAATAGAGACACTTTTTTACAGGCTCTTGAAAGAAAAAAAACTGAGATGTTAGAAAAATTAACCAAAGAAATAGGTATGCCTGAGCTTGTAGCAAAAGAATTACTCGAAAAAGGTAGGATAAATACATACCGTAAATATCAATCAATGAGCACCCAGGGCCAGGATGAGAATAAATTTAGAATCATTTTGCAGGGTTCAGCATTTGTATTAAGGGATTCACGTCATCTTACTTCACTTCATGAAAATAATTTTGTGGGAGATATCGAAACATTAAAAGGAGACAGAAAGAATGTTGCTTCAGTTTTAACTGATGAAGATACGATTGTGCTGGAAATTGATATAGAGCAGTGGGAAAAAATACTCGATAAAAATAAACTTTATAAATTAAAACTGGCTCAGGCTGCTTATAAAAAAGAAAAAGCCGGAGAAATAAATTATGAAAGCGATCCATATTCAATATTTGATTATTCTTTTACAAAGCTTGATGAAGCTAATAATGCGCTACCTGCAGAACAACGAAAATCGCAGGAAGATTTGGAAAGAGTTAAAGTAAGTATTCTGCAAACTGCTCAAGAAACCATTTCTATGATTAATGAAACAGAGCATGAAGGCCGGGATATTCAGGCAGTTGAAGATTTATTCCAATTTATTTGTGAGTCACTTGAAGCCCAGGAAACTGATGATCTAAAATATTATGTATCACACGGTGCAAAGCACAGTATAAATACAGTTAATTTTACTAATGCTATCATGCAGGGCTCAAAAACATTAAGAGGGAGCAGTGAAGACAGATATGGTGAGAATACAGCTGCAATTGCACGGTTAGTTGCACTTTTTCATGATATTGGATATCCGGAATTGAAAACGAAGCAGGAAGAGGCATATCAACGAGGCGGAACAGAAAAAATTTATAAATGGGAGCATGCAGCTTTAAGTGTAGAATTACTGCACAAGCATTTCCCATATGAGAAATTTCAAAAAATACTAAATATTTCCAGAGAAGACTATGAGCTCTTTATTATGTCTATTCTTTATCACGGCGCTGACAATCCTGATGAAGAGCAAATAGCAGAAGGAAGAGATTTTATGAAAGTATCAAATGTCGAAAATCCTGATCCTGAAATTGTTGAAGATCCCCTGGCTGTAATAATGAGAATTGCTGATAATCTGGATCTGATCGGCGAAAGGCTTTCAAAACTTCAAAAAGACGATATTTTCCTGGTTATCTTTAAAGAGATCTATTACGAATGCAAAGCAATAACAGATAAGGAAAAAGGAAAGCTCGATGGCACCGATGATCCGGAAGGAATAAAAAAAATTAAGGCAGAATATTCTGAGTTACGTAAACAAAAAATGAGAGAAATAATGAAAGATGCAACACCTGATGAAATCGAACCAAAAGATCAGATTAGATGGAAAGAAATTACAGATAATTTTGATAGGATAATTGAGATGGATAATTATGAAGGTTATTTACATTTTAAAAGTGTAGCAATCGCACAAAACGTATTTGTCCGGGAGGAAGGAAATCGAATAATAATTTATATTGAATATAACGAGCCTGCTACAAAACTGCCAAAAGTTCTTATAAACTGGCAAAGTGGACGTTTAAAAGACTGCATAAAAAATTCAATAACACTTACAAACGCCCAGGGAGATCCAATTAAAGTAAAAGTTAAGCAAATCTTCCCTACCAGTTAATAATCCTTCTTGACAAATTCTTTAATATTATGTTAAGTCTAAGTTAACAATTGTTGACTGTTACTAAAATGGTTGAAACAGCACTAATAAAGGAAGCAAAAAGACTGCCTCCCAATGTTGAAACTCTTCTGGGATCAGATATGTATAAATTCGATAGTTTAATTTTTTATAAAGGGGAAGACGACAAAATAATATGCGGCACATTTGATAGCAATGATTCAAATAAGCATTGTAGCCTCCCTCCTCTAACTGAAGAAGAATTTTCACTCTTACAAAAAAGATATTCTCATCTTAAATTTCTTCCTCAAATTGAAGCCTTGCATCAAATCTTTCGTTCAGGAAAAGTTACTCAAGTTAGTTATGTAATTAATAAAAAGAATGAGTATACCAAAAATGAGAAAGTTAGTTTTGTTCCCACAGAATCTCAACAAAAGGGTTTAGGCCAATATCATCTTGATGAAGCAACATTTAATGAATTTAAAAAAATATATGAAGGAGTTCCTTATCAAATTAAATTTATTAAAGTTGCAAATTACTATCCAAACCCAGAAACCGAAGATGATCCTAAAGTTGATAAAACAGTTCCGCGTTCAGAGCGACCTACAAAAAATCTTAAACCCCCTCAGAAATTAAAAGCAAAAGTAAAGCCTATCCCTCCTGTTTTAACAAAATTTGATCTTGAAAATTTATCTGAAAAAGGATTGCCTGAAGATGTAATAACCGAAATTCGTCAATGTTTAGATAGGGTAGTTTTTTTATTAAATAAGCATGAAGCTTTGCCTGACAAATATACTCCAAAGGATTTTGTGAAAGCCTTAAGAAGCTCTTTAAGATTTCTAATTGAATTACCAAATAAATAAATTAGCCAAAACATTTACTAAATCCCCTTTTTCCAGTAAAATATCTGGGCATATTTATAAGGCTTGAACATGCACTTAAGGCCCAAAAAAAACAAAGGATTCCTGCTTGTTGAAGCGTTGATAGCGATAACGATCCTTTTAATGGTGTCTGCAACTGCAGTTACGCTTTTAATAGTTGCAAATCAGGCTATCAGTTTTAATGCAAACAGTCTTGAGGCGAGCTGGCTTGCACAGGAAGGTGTGAATGGCTTCCGCGGTTTAAGAGACACAAACTGGATTCGTTTTAGCTACGACAAGGAAAGTTGCTGGAATATGGTTACTGATAATTGCACTCCGGCTAATATAATGACCGATGCTTCGTACAGAATCGAAACCTCGACAATAAGGCCTCCTCAGCTTTTTGAAGAAACCCCTGCTCTTGATCTATCTGATGGAATCCAGCCAACTGATGATGCGTATCGTCTTTATTATCAGGCTGATGGAACCGTTGATCATGATGATGGCGGCGAAAAAAGCAAGTTTTTTAGATCTATTGAACTCGAAATTGTTGATCCAAATATTATAAATGCGGTTTGTACTGTTGCGTGGCTTCAAAGCGGCGATCAAAAAACAATTAAGCTTCCTGTTATAATAACCAATTTTGCACTTGAAGAATAAAAAGCCTACAAAAAAACAGCAAGCTAGCTTAAAGAAATTCCAAAAAATTCTATGGATTTTGCTTATTGCACTTATTGTTGTTTTTGTGATTTTTGCGCTTATTTACAGGCAAAGTGTAAAGCAAATCAGCAAGGATCCGTCTGTGACTTCCTTAACAAATGAAGGAGTATTCAGGGTAATCCAAATAACAAATATGAATAAAAATCGCGATGGAGATTGTTGGAATATGAAACATCCCGAGCTTCCTTGTGATGAAAATAACGAGATCAAAGAAGGCAATTATGCGCTTGCAGGAGGCAAAGATTCAAAATGGCTTGAAGGGCCTGTAGATGGATCGAGCGAACTTTCTGAAGATTTTATTCGCGAAACTTTAGGCGGATTTATGATGGCTGACAAAAAATATCATCAAACTATCACAATAAAATATATGTCTGATGACTCGATGCAAATTGAAGTGCGGACTGTGAATGACGACAAGGACACAAGTTACCAATTAATCAACTTAAATGCGAAATAAAAAGCAAAACAGAGGATTTACTTTAGTAGAACTGCTTGTTTCAGTTTCGATTTTCAGTGTGTTTCTTGTGGCAATTATAACTTTGTCAATTAATATGTTTAGAGATTCGCGGCGTATCGAACTTCAGGAGCAAATGTATCAGGACATGCGTGCTATGATGCGCCAGATTACGATTCTGGTTGAGGATAATGCGATTGATTATGAGGAGTATTACCGGGCCAGTTTAGGTGATGCTGAGTTTGCAGGCACAGGTGGTTCTTATGATTATGGGGATTATGCAAAGCTTTTTTATGATTTAGGTGATGATTTGGCTGAGGGGGCTTTGTGTAATGATGGAGTTAATACTCCTGACACCTTACCAGGCTGCATAATTGACAAGTCGACTTTGGATTTAAATGTAGGGCAAAATCCTGCAAATGGCGCTCCTGAACTTGCAAATGCATTTTGTGGAGGAGCTGGTCAGCCGGGTTGCCCTGTTGATAATGCTCAGGATCATCTTTATTTAATAAATGCAGACGGCAACCGCAAGACCTTTTTAGCTTTAGAGCCAATTGATCGAAGCGGTACGATAGAAAACACTTTGTCGATATTTTGGGCTAACGGAAGCGACACAGACGGCGATGACATAACTGACACATGGACAGAAGGCACTGAATTCACAGGTACTTTTGAATATGCTGCCAAGGATCTAGTTGCCGACAAAAATGAATTAAAAGTTTATGATTATTTTATTCCAATAAGTCCACTTCGAACAAATATAACTTCTTTAAAATTCTACGTGGCCCCATTAGAGGATCCATACAAAGGATTCGCAGAAACAACTTTGGCGTCAGGAACTTTGGTGCAGCCGCATGTGACAGTTGTTTTAACAGCTGAGCCATCGGTTGTAGAATTAGATGATTATTTTGGGCGGCCACCAATCAAAACATTACAAACCACAATATATTCTGACATAAGGAAAAATGTTAAAAGTTATTAAGGCCAGCTTATTGCGGCCTCGACAACTAGCAAAACGAAAAGGCATGACACTCATCATCGCGCTAATCCTTATGCCAATAATTCTGGGCCTTGCAGCTTCATATGTTGAGCCGATAATTCGTTCGTTTCGCGCTGCAGTAAATGACCAAAAAACATTGTTAGCAAAATCAGTAGCAGATTCAATGTTCGAAATAGCTCTCTGGGATTCCCGCGGATCAGGCACAGGAGAAACAACTCACAACGCAGGTTACCCTGCGCCCCTCGAAGTCGATTACGGCTTTGGCACAGCGCAAATCACATGGAGCGTAATAGGTTCGCCAGAGGTGGATGCGGAGCATTTGATATCAGATGGTTCTGCAGAATTTTACACAGTTCCCTCTGCTGGAAGTGGTGATGCCGGAGGAGACTATTGTTCAACAGCGGAGCCGGTTATTGACCAGGTAACTTTGGAAAATAGACTTATCAATGACCTGTTAATTACTTCACAGCCTATAGACGACCCCCTTGACTGGCCTTGCCACTGGAACAAAATAGGTGAAGGGGAAACCGTTATAATTCCGCTTTATGTAGAAGAAGAAGGCGTGATCAAAAATCCAGGATTTTCGTGGAACGGGACTTCTATTGGAAGTGATAATATAAATTTGAATTCGATGGAGGTGAGATTTAGGAATCCGTGTGATCCGAATGTAAGTGACTTGGGGTATGAGATTTGTAGAAATACTATGGGAGATAGATTTATAATGAAAAATTTTAAACCTGACAATGAATTTACTACTATTGTTCTATGGAATATCACTGGGGAAGGAGAAAATGAAAATAATACTTTAGTTGAAAAATCAGTTTTGATTGAACCTTATAATAAAATGGATTTTGGTGCTATTAATAATATTACTGTTGAAGATATTAATGGATTTTTCACAAAAGATAATGATTACTGGATCACATTAGACAGACTAGTGAATTATCAGGGAGGTAATCCAAATTTATTAAACAATTATTTACCAAACATTCATAAACCGGTTTTAAATCTTTTGGTTGTTCATACTCTTAGAGATGCAGGAAACGCCACAATTCCATATATTGAATATCAATTTAAAGCACCTGAACCATTATCAGGAAAATCACCAATTTCAAGCACCTCAAAGGTAGTTAGAGTAGATGTAATGATTGATGGAGGATACAGTGAAACTTTGGAAAGAACCATCAGCTTACCAAAACCAATTTCCGGATTTGTAATACAACAATAATAATCTTGACAAATTGACATAAAAGTGGTACTATTATTGCCTTTATTTCAATCAATTCTGGCTTTTTTTGTCGACAGGTTTTAGGGCTTGTAGGTAAGAAAGGCTGGAATTGTCAACTGCTCATTGACATTCCAGAAATCAAATAACATCAGCCTTCCGTCTAAAGGCTGATTGATAGATAACACGGAAAACAAACAAAACACACTTCTGAAAACATTTAGGAGTGGGGAGGATATTCACATGCATCGCATCAATTTTCTGGCCATCATGGCCCTGATCACCTTCCTGCCGATCAACTCTGCATCGGCACAAATCGACACTTCCATCGGCACCACCGGCGGTGTCTGCTACATGAGCAACACCGGCACCGTGACCTGCCGCAACGAGGTTACCCATACCTCTCTCGGTGGGTTCTCCTACGGAAACGGCGGAGGGAATGTGACGGCGGATGAGAACTTCTTTTTCACCGGAGCTTCTTCTCCATCTACTGTGCAGATCAGCAACATGGACAATGCTGCTGATGTCTGCACCGTGGCTGGTGACGGCAACGGCAAGAAGATGGCCACTCACGTATACGTGACCTACATGGCTTCTCACAAGCTGGTGAAGGTTCCGCACTCTCCCCTCAACTGTGCTGCTGCAACGGATGTGCCGGTGAACGGCGACAAGCCCTACAGCATGGTGAAGCACGGAGACATCATCTACGTGCTGAACCGGGGTTCCCTCACCGCGGATCCGTCGATCGACGAGATCGACACTGCGAACGGGGACGCGATCACTTCGCATGCCCTGAGCGGCGTGGTGTACAGCGACGATGTCATCGGTATGACGTACGAGCCCTCGATCGACTCCTTCCTCGTCACACACGGGGGAGGCATCTGGGCTGTGAATCAAACCACCTGGGCACGAACCCAGTGGGGCGACCTCACGGGCAGCATGGGGATGATCGACTACCTGGACGGGTACGTGGCTGTGAACGAGCAGACGGGCATGAATGCCTACCTGATCAATGTCACAACCCCCAGTGCCGACATCCCCTACTCCATCCTCATCGGTCTCACTTCCGCTGTGGGCTATAGCTCGGACGGCATCACTGCCTTCTTCGTGACCAGCCCCGGCCTCCGCGCCTTCAACAGCGCAGGAGCTGAGTGCAGCTTCAGTCCGATCGCTGCCAACATCGGAGCAGTCGTCTGGGTCAAGCCTTGGGCTACCGCCCCTGTCTGCCCCAACGGCACCAAGGAGACTGGTGAAGAGTGCGACGGAACGCAGTTTGGTTCGGAGACCTGCATCACGCAGGGCTTCGACGGCGGCTCGCTCGCCTGCTCCGGCACCTGCATCATCGACACCTCCGGGTGCTTCGAGTGTGGTGACGGTACGCAGAACACGGGCGAGGACTGCGACACCAACGATCTGAACAACCAGACGTGCATCAGCCAGGGATTCGACGGTGGTACGCTCGCATGTGACGCGGGCTGCAACTTCGACTCCTCGGCCTGCACCATGGCCACCTGCGGCGATAGCAATATCGACGCGGGTGAGGACTGCGATGGCGCCAACCTGGGTAGCGCCACCTGCCAGACCGAGGGCTTCGTGGGCGGAACGCTCGCGTGTACCCCTGGTTCCTGCCAGTTCGATACGTCCGGCTGCACCATGTGCGGCAACGGCGCGATCGACGCAGGTGAGCAGTGCGACGGTGCCAATCTCAACGGTGCCTCGTGCGTAACCCAGGGCTTCGACAGCGGCTCCTTGAGCTGTGACGGAAGCTGTACCTTCAACACGTCGGCCTGCACAATGAGCTCGTGCGGGAACGGTGTTTTGGATAGCGGAGAAGAGTGCGACGACGGCAATAGTACGAGCGGGGACGGCTGCTCGAATCAATGCCAAGTCCAGATAGACTGGGAGTGTGACAACTCCGAGCCATCCAACTGTACTCCGCTGTGCGGGAACGGAACCATCGATGGTGACGAGGAGTGCGACGGTGCCAATCTCAATGGCGCCACCTGCACTTCCCAAGGTCATGGCGATGGGACCCTATCCTGCACTACCATCTGTACCTTCAACACCTCACAATGTTCGTCCTGTAACGAGGACGGACTGGTGACGGTGGTGGGGGATCAGCTGGATCGGACCAAACTCGCCGATCACAATCTGAATCTCTACACTGACCACCTCAACGTGCTTACCAAGGAGAGCGGCTTCAGCTGCGAAACCGTGAGCATGGGTGACCAGGAGGTTCCATCGATCGCTGTGAGCGTGTCAGCCGGAGCGTATGAGAACGTTCGCATCAAAATCGGTGACAAAGAGGCCATGTGCCAATTCTTCGCCGAGACCAGCGACGCAAAGTTCTTCGTCAACATCAGCAATCCCAAAAAGATTCTGGTGGAGGCCGTGACCGGCGCCGGTGTCATCTGTACCGAGGATGGCGCCAACATCGAGGTTCAGGTCCAGGGTGCGCTGCTCGCAGCGCTGGGTACCGGGCTTTCCGCCCGAAAGGTGAACCAGAGGCCTAATCCTCTGAACCCGACCCAGCACATCACGGGCAACTTCCTGGAGCTGTATGTCAGCGATGCAACTGTTCGCGTGCTCGAGTGGGCCAACCAAGGCAATCAAGTCGTGGTTGGACTCCCTGAGATGTGGGACGGACCGCTGTACATCGATCTCGACGCGTTTGGGGATCTCTCCGAAATCCTCAACCGCAGGCCCCAGCCCCCGAAAGAGGGCTGCCCTGGGTGTTCCGAAGCGGGTGGAACGCCTACGTGGCCGGCAATAATTCCCGTTCTCCTGATCATGATGTGGGTACGGCGCTTCAGGGCGCACGAAACCACGCCGATCAATTTCAACCGCCGCTAGTCCCGATAGGTAAGGGGCGCAAGCGGTACAAACCCTCGGTTCTTCACGGACCGGGGGTTTTCTTTTACCCTTATTTATGCTAAAATATTAGGATGGGTAAATTGTTAAAAAAATTAATCTTCGGTACAAGTATTGGAATTTTAGTGGCAATTTTAGCTGCTATCCTTTCGTATCTGAATCCTTTTGAATCATGGCATCT
Organism: Patescibacteria group bacterium; assembly: GCA_042577965.1. Taxonomy (GTDB): domain Bacteria; phylum Patescibacteriota; class Gracilibacteria; order UBA1369; family PNNO01; genus JAUVDZ01. The sequence goes on along the minus strand of JBHPDK010000012.1, from coordinate 11,729 downwards.
TAAAATAGCTGACACTCTTTATACAAAAAATAATCCAAATGAGAATATTGTAATTATTGCAATTGATGACGCAAGTGTGAGTGATGATGAAATTAATAGCCTGGGAAGATATTGGGACTGGCCGAGAACAAATCACAAAACAGTTTTAGAAAAATTAGAAGAAGCAGGAGCCAAAGTTGTGGCCTTTGATCTCACTTTTGCTGAAGAATCAAACAAAATTAACAGAAGCCAAATAGATGAATTAATTGAAGATCCTACTAAAATTGAAAACTATCATCCTTTTATAAATCATCCTGATGACATGGCTCTGTCAGAGTCTATCCAAAAATACTCAAATATTGTGTTTGCCAAAAACCAAGGCGAGCCACCTCTGGAACTTTTTACAAAAAATCAGGACAATGTGGGACTTGTAAATGCAATGGCAGACAGCGATGGAATAATGCGACGAATCAAACTCGCGGACAGTTTTGCCCTCAAAATAGCCCAAAAATACTCCCCTACTGCTATCGATACTTATGAAATTCCTCTTGAAAATGATCAAATGTTAATAAACTATTTTGCTGATCCTTATAAATTTAATCACATTTCATATAGAGATATTTATTTTGAAAATGTTCCTGATTTAACCGATAAAATAGCCATAATCGGCATTACAACTCCAAAGGTTCAGGACCATCAATCCACTCCAAAAAATTCTGCAATTGCAATGCCAGGAGTGGAAATTCATGCAAACGCAGTCCAGACAATTCTTGATCAAGACTACTTAAAAAATCAGAATCAAGTCGGACAAATTTTAACAATTATCGCTTTAGCTTTAATTGTTGCCCTATTGCTCAGCTTATTAAATGTGTGGCTTGCAACAGGCCTAATCGTGGCTTTAGCTGCGGCATATTATGGCTTTGCGCATCTCTCATATAGTAAAGGGATTATCCTTAATATGGTCTATCCTTTTATAACAATCGCTGTTAGCTATGTGGCAACTTTGGCATATAAATATTTTGCTGAACTTCGCGAAAAACGTTATATAAAAAACGCATTTGGACGTTATTTAAGTCCGGGAGTGATGTCTGAGGTTCTTAAAAATCCAAAACTTTTACATTTAGGTGGAACCAAGCGAAATGTGACTGTATTTTTTAGCGATATTGCGAACTTTACAACTATTTCAGAAAACCTGGAGCCAGAAGATCTTTTAGTATTGGTAAATGATTACTTGGGAGCCATGACACAAATTGTTATGGATCTTGGCGGCACTCTCGATAAATATGTCGGAGATGCAATAGTGGCTTACTTTGGCGCTCCAATCGATCAACCTAATCATGCAAAGCTTGCTTGCGAGGCTGCTTTACGAATGCGAATGAAGCTTATGGACCTCCATAAAAAATGGAAGGCAGAAGGCAAACCTCTTGTTGATTTTAGAATCGGACTCAACACGGGATATGTAATCGTCGGAAACGTTGGCTCAGAAAAACGGTTCGATTACACAATCATGGGAGACGAGGTAAATCTCGGTTCCCGCCTTGAAGGAGCTAACAAAAAATACAACACACATGTAATGATTTCAGAGGCTACAAAAGCTGCGGCCGGCGAAGAATTCCTGACACGCGAGCTCGATTTACTGCGGGTTAAAGGCAAAAAAAAGCCTGTGAAAGTTTACGAACTGGTTACGCGCTTTGGCGAAATAAGCGGCGAAGGCCAGGAGTTACTCGGCAAGTATGCAAAAGGTATGGAACTATATAAGGCCCGCAAATTCAAAGAAGCCTTGGGCTACTTTAACGAAGCCGTGGAAGTTTACCCTGAAGACGGACCATCAAAACTCTATAAACAGCGCTGCGAGGTTTTGCGTGATTTCCCTCCAAAACTCGATTGGGATGGCGTTTTTACAATGCATTCAAAATAAGCTAATATGGGCTTGACTTTTGGCGTAAATGTGGTAAAATTAGACTCTTGTTTGATCTTTGGCATCAGGGTTGCTGCGTTTAATCGCGCACCCATAACGGAAACTTTGGCGCCCTACGAAAAGGGCACAGCTTATGGAGGATACGATGACGATCTCTACCCACAGGACCACAACCCTCACCTTCTGCCTGGTGACCGCACTCGCGATCACCGGTACCGGTTGCAATAACCGGAGCGTCGGCGCGAACAACAACCTGAACAACAACACGAACACCAACGACAACAGCAACGTCAACGAGAACACGAACGAGAACCAGAACACCAACACCGGCCCGACCATGCTCACCCGCCGCATCATGTATGTGGATGTGGTGGACGAGGTCATGGGCTTCGATCTCGCTCAGGGGCCTGGCTGCCCGGCCCACTACCCGGACGTGGCCAGCGACGGCAACGACGAGAAACTCTGCTGGGCTATCAACGTCGCGGTGGAGCTCGGCATGGAGCCGGGCTTCCCCAACGGGCAGTTCGAGCCCGAGCAGTTGGTGCTGCAGGCCGAGATGTGGCGGACTGTCAGGGAGCTCGTGGGCTTCCTGCCGTTCAGCGCCCAGTGCGCGTTGATCGTGGGGGAAGACGAGTGGTACACGCCTGAGCTCGGCTCCCTGTGCGAGAAGGGACTCATCCCCATCGTACCAGAGCCCGCGGAGAACCTCACGTTGAGCGAGTGGTCCGACCACATGTTCAACCTGAGGGCCTACATGGCGCAGCCCGCGATCCGGCTCTTTGTCGGCGAGCTCCTGCTGGGTCAAATGGATCCCAGCATGGTGGACCTCGACGTGCAGAACTGCGTGAGCGTCTGGGAGGACGTCGCGTCGTACTCGTTCGAGTGCTTGGTAGTGGAAAACCTCACGGAGCTTGCGATCTTCGATCCCATCGAGGAGCTCTTCAGGGGCGCGGACCCCATGACCTGGGGTGAAATCATCAAGTTGGTGGCTGTCCAGTACGAGCTCGAGGGGCCCGTGGACTGCACGCCTATCTGCGACATGCAGGAGGGACACTGGGCCTGTGGTTACGCTCAGGCTCTCTGCTCCTTTGGGCTTCTGCCCGAGGGCCTCGAAGACCTCACCGACGTTCCCACCGTTGGCGAGGCTGCCCACCTCTTCTACAGCGCATCGATCGAGCTCAACTAGAAGCTCTCGGCGCGCGCCCTACCTTTGAACCCGCCAGTTTCCTACCGCAATCCCCTATGCCTTTCATTCAAGAAGACCCGCTACATGCAATGTGCAGCGGGTTTTCATCAAATAAATATATTTACGCCCTCTCCGCATACTCCCCTGTATCTGTATTTACACGCACTTTGTCGCCTTCGTTTATAAATAAAGGAACCTGAACTACTAAACCAGTTTCGAGTGTTGCCGGCTTTTTACCGCCGCTTACTGTGTCGCCTTTTACGCCTGGGGTTGTTTCTTTAACTTCAAATGCCATTTTTGCTGGAAGTTCAATTGAAATCATATTTCCTTCAAAAAACACACCATCAACCGAAGAACCTTCTAACAGGTAATTAACTGAGCCTTCAATAATATCTAAAGGTACTTCGAATTGCTCATAGCTGCTTTCATCCATAAAAAATGCAGCGCTATCGTCTTTATATAAATATTGGACTTTTTGGCGACGGACATCCACAAGTTCAAAACTTTCACCTGCTAAAAAGGTTTTATCGAGTGTTGCGCCTGTTTTAACGTTTTTGAGTTTCGATTTCATCACTGGTTTTTGTGCTTCTTTTCTTTTGAATTCGCTCCATGTAATTACATAAGGCTCGCCGTTTAGCTTAACGATTCGGCCTTTTGTTAAGTCAGTTAAATTTGCCATATTTTTTATGTTAAATGCACGAAGAATATATATAAATCTGGTTTTAAATGCAAATTTTTGAAAAACCCTACTTAAGTAGACCCCCTTTACTAAACAACCCCCTCCCCCGTTGACAAAATCCTCAAAATAAGTCCTAGTCCACGCTTTTCTCTTACTTAAGCCACTTTTTTGTAATGAACGCAACTTTATGTATTTATACTAAATGAAAGCTACGAAAGAACCTTGACAAGTTGGGAGAAATTTGTTATAAATAAGACCTTTTTAATAAAGTAGGCATATTCATGACAAATTCACAAGAATTAGAACAAGAAAAACTGCTTGTTGAAGCGGCGAAACAGGATCCTGACCAGTTCCTTACTTTGTATGATAAATATTACGACCAAATTTATCGATATATATACAGAAGAACTGGCGCGGACAAGGATGTAACGCATGATATTGCCAGCCAGACATTCCTTGATGCCCTTGAGAATATTAAGTCTTATCAGTTTCAAGGTTATCCGTTCTCTTCATGGCTTTATAAAATCGCACATAATAATGTGATCAAATGGTATAGAAAAACAAATAAACACAATTATGTACCACTTGAAGAAGCATACAATCTAAGCGATAAAAGCCAAAATCAAAAAGAAGATACAGACGGCATTCTGGCTCAGCAACAAATCAATAAAATGATGGTCCATTTAGATCAGGATGAACAGGAAATTCTAAGACTGAAATTTTTTGAAGGATTATCTAACATTGAAATAGCACAGGTAATGAATTTATCCGTTTCAAATATTGGCGTTAAAGTTTTTCGAACTCTAAAGAAAGCAAAAGGATTACTCCCGACTAAACATGATCTTAAACAGTTCAATTAATGAACAAGAACAATTACTTTAACGACATTACAGAATTATTTATCAAAGCCAAAAAGGCTGAGAATATTGAGGTAGATCCTCATTCAAAAGCAGCTACGCGTGAGATGCTTTCTTTTAACATAGATAAAATAAAAACTGGCAAAACACCGGCAGAACCTAAACAAGGATTCTGGAAAACATGGAAAAAACAATTAATCGGCGTACCAGCATCTTTATTAGCATTATTTGTGGTGGTATTCGCAGCACAAAATATGCAAATTGCAATTCCAAAAGAAGATTTCACTCCTTCAGACACTCAGGAAGAATTAGCCGCTGACTCTATATATAGTGAAACTGAAATCGTATATGAATCAGATTCTCCAATAATTGAAGATGTAGAACCTGAGCTTATGGTTATTGATTATAATGAATCTCAACCAACTTATTATACTCCAAAGCCACAGGTCCCGGTTCAAGAGCCGCAAACACCTGCGCCAGCTCAGGAAATCCTACCAACCCATCAAGACACTCCAAAAGAAGATAAAACTGAACAATTCACAGTACAATCAGCTCAGAAATTGCCAACAAACGAAATTTCAACCGGAGGAGGCGCTGATGATCAAAGCACGGATCCTCAAACTTCACAGCCAGATCCACAGCCAGATCCACAGCCTGATCAGCAGTTTATTAATGATGATTCAACTCAGGATCAAACAACAACTCCCGACACATATACTCCTATTTATCCTAATGCAAGCGAGACTCCTGCAGGAACAGTTAATAATCTTATGGATGGTGAAATTCTTATAGATCAGCAAATTGATCCAATAGATAAAGAAGGCAATAAACAAACTGATTCATTCACTCATTTTAGAGAACCTTTTTCTCCTACTAAACCTGATTTTGATATAAATGCTCTGGAAAAAACTGAAAATCCTGATAATCTAAGCAGCGTCAATGTCCATTATTTAAATGATGCTCAGGTTGCAGTTGAAGTGACTACCAAAACAAATGAAACCAGATGGTATCTATATGAAGAAATTGATGGCAATTGGACAGTGACTCAAAAATTTGACTAAAGTTTCACTGCAATGCAAAAGCTGCTTATTGCCACTAAAAATCTAGGTAAATTTTCAGAAATTAAAGAAGTAATCGGGGATCTTGATTTGGATCTTTATCATTTGCATTCCTCGAATTTTTTGGCGCGGCTCGATACTGATCATTTTGAAGAAAATGGCGAGACTTTTGAGGAAAATGCTGAAGCTAAAGCAATGCACTATCATGAACTTCTTGGTATGCCAACTATTGGCGAAGATTCAGGAATTATTGTTGATGCTTTGCATGGCGAGCTGGGTGTTAAAACACGGCGTTGGGGAGCAGGAGCTGATGCAACTGATGCACAGTGGATCGAACATTTTATGAAAGTAATGAAAGATGTGCCCTCTGATATGCGCGCTGCACGTTTTGTTTGCTGCGCTGCTTTTATTGATGGGCCTGGTGAGCTTGTTATTTTTAGAGGAGAAACCGAAGGTGTAATTACTCGCGATCTGGAAGCGCCTTTGCGCGAAGGTATTCCCTTAAGTTCGTGTTTTAGGCCAAATGGATGCGATAAAGTTTACGCTGCTTTGAATGAAACAGAAAAAAACCGCTTAAGCCATAGGGGCAAAGCTTTCCATGAATTAAAAAAGTATTTGTTGACTTATTTTAAGTAGAGGATAGAATAGAGATCCTGTTGTGCTTTAGGAGGTAACGGTTAAAGAAATTCTGCGTTTCGTCGCGCAGTAGGATTTCTTCCCTCCCGTGATCTTCTAAAGCACACATACATGTAATCCTCGCGCATTTTTTTGTCGCGAAGGTTCAAATAATTATGAGAGAGCAAGGGGGTCTTCCAGGGTGATCTTCCTCCCCCTGGCACATAGCCCAGGCCTCCTTGCTTTCTCACCCTATCGGAGGGGCACAGTACATTTCTAAGAATAAACACCCAGTCGGAAAGACGGCCACCTTAGAAACTGTGCTCCTCCACCCTTTTTGAGTTACTTAGCAACCTTTTTATAAACCTCAAAAGTCGCATCTGCGTATTTTTGCCAACTGTACTTTTCGGCTTGTTTTAAACCTTTTGCGAGCATTTTATCGTATAAATCCTCGTCTTCTAAAAGACGTGTAATTTGGTCAGCGATCGAGTGCGGATCACGCGGATCACAAAATAAAGCGCAGTCTCCTAATGCTTCTGGTATCGAAGAAGCATCCGATGCAACAACAGGAGTTCCGCATGCCATTGCCTCAAGAGGCGGCAAACCAAATCCCTCATATAAAGAAGGAAAAACAAATATATGAGCCATATTATAAAAAGCCACAAGTTCCTCATCAGGAACATTGCGGATTATATGAACAGATCCGCTTAAGCCCATGCTCTTAATTTTACGGGTTAATCCCTTAATTTCGCCTTTTAAAGTTGTGTATCCTACTAATAATAAATGAACATCAACGTACTTTCGCCTGAAAATTTTAAAAGCCCGTAGTAAGTTTTCGATATTTTTTCGAGGCAAATCCAAAGCTCCAACAGTTAATAAATATTTCTTGTCAGGCACCAGGCCATGCACCATAAAAAAAGACTCCGGAGCCTCTTCTTCAACTTTAAATTGTTCCTGAACAGGAGGATATGCAACTGTAATTTTCTCTTCAGGCACTTTTAAATGCTTAATAATATCATTCTTGGTATACTGCGAATTTGCAATTATTAAAGTAGCCTTTTTCATACCTTTATAAGCCCATTTTACAAACCATCGGAATTTACGCGATGATGCGCCTTTTACAACCAAAGGTATCAAATCGAGGCAACTAACAATAGTTTTTTTGCGAGGCAGAAAATTAAGCATAAATGCTTCTTCACCAAACATTATGTGTTTTACGCGATCTTTTTTAAATTCGTCTTTATATAAAAAAGGATGATAAAAATGATTCATCAAATGCCTCAACACAGAATACTTCCGTCCCTTTAAAGGATATAAATGTTCGATTTTAAATGCTACGCGGTCCTCAAGAGCATTAAAAAAGGGGCCTTCATAATGACGCTTATAACCAGTTTTAATTTTGTCATCACCAGTTTGAACGAAGTTTTTTTCGCCAATAAAAAGGGTAACTGGGATTTTTTTGATCTTATTCATAGCAAAAGAAGTATAACTAGTATTGACCGGAAATTGAAGAGTGATTAATATTTGTTGGAATTAATTATTAGTTATGAATTCAGAATTCCCCAGAACTGCCAAAGGAGAACTAATAGCAAAGGATCCGAATGATCTTCAGGATAATTTAAATCGTGTTATTGATGACTCAATGATTAAATTCCCTGATGACCTCAGGCAGTCCAGAAAAAAAGCTTTAGAAGTTGGCGAAAAAATGATTATAGAACAGGTCCCAGGTGAAGGTAGCATAAGAGAAGAAGTGATGTTAAGTTTTCTACATGTTATGAGCGAAAAATTACCATTACCAAATGGACCAAAAGCAAAAAAACGTCCTGAAGCGTCTTGAAAAGGATTCTGAAAAAGAAGGGAATCCTTATTGGATTATTTCGCATGAAACCGGTGAATTTTTAAAAGGGCTGATTCGCAAACATAAATTTAAAAAGGTTTTGGAAGTCGGGACATCAATTGGATATTCCGGAATTTGGATTGCTTCTGCGCTTCGCAAAACAGGTGGAAAATTGTATACAATTGAATCAAATGATGAGCGCTATGATATTGCTGCTGCAAACTTTAACGAAGCTGGCGTTAATGACATTATACAGCAGTTAAAAGGCCATGCCCCTGATGTAGAAATCCCGGATATGATTGATCTGCTATTCCTCGATGCCACAAAATTCGAATACAAATATTATATTTCAACTTATCTTTTCCATATGAAAAAAGGAGGCATGATTATTGCTGATAATGCAATCAGCCATGCTGAAGATTTAAAAGATTACCGTGATTATATTTTTGCAAACAAGCAGTTAAAAAGCGAACTTTTGGATATTGGAACCGGACTTTTTATTTCTGAAATAGTGGGCGACGCATCGAAGTGACACGCCGCCCAGGAAGATTTAGAAGCCCGGGCGCTCCTAAATCTCCTAAAAAGATGGCGGCACAGGGATTCGAACCCAGGTCCTCATGAGCCACAGTCATTTGCTCTTCCAACTGAGCTATGCCGCCGTTTTTTCAAGGATCTATTGGAACCAAAATGGTCCATTGATCACTAAAATTGCACAGGCCAAAAATATACCCATCGCTCGATGTAAAGTCAATAAAAAGTGCACTATTGTTCACCCTGTTTCTCACTAAGATATTTTGCAAGATTAGTAAAGTATGGTATAATTTATATATAAAATTTAATCATTAATAAAATGGTAGATAAAGATCAACCTACTACGCTCCCTGAGGAAGCTATCGAAAAATCCTCTGAAAAAGCTACAGAAGCTGGCGCAGAGGTAATATTAAAAAACGAGCAAGTCCCTGAAGCAGTTGAGGATGTTCTTGAAAGTATTGAAGACGATCCTTCTGTTCAAAAGCTTAAAAGTATGTTCTTTGATTTTCCTGTAGCTGAAGTACAAGAAGGATATACAACAGAATCTAAAGAACCACACCGCTTAGGAAAACCTGATATTGACAATTTGGGCCTCAGAAACCAATTATACTCGCATTTTGATGTTTATCTGCAATGCACTGGTGATGAAATTGAAGATGATTTCTTTGAAAAAGCATTAAAGCTTGCCCAGAACTATGTTGGTCAAGAATATGAACATGGGGCATCACACAATAAACCAGAAGCTGCATTACAACATTCTCAACTCCAGGCATTATTAATGCATCCTGTGTTTATTAAAGATGAAAGGTCAATGCCTATTTATGAAGCATTAGCTTCATTAGCTACTAATAATCCGCACCATTACGAAATGTTTGCAGATTATGCACCAAACAGCGCAGGAGTAGGTGGCCGATATTTTCCAAGAAAAGGTTTTGATACTGATATGCTACCTGCTTTTGAGAGATTGGTGGATAATCCAAAGCTTTGGCAAGAACGTGAATTTGCAGGAGTATTATTCTACAATATTGGCCAGGTATTACAATTACTGGATAGAGATCGTGAAGCAACTCTACCATTAAGGATAAAACTTTTAAAAATGAATGTTGAAAATGGAAATATGTCTGAAGTTAATGATAGACTGCTTTATACATTCGAAAGCGCTGAAGATAAAACAGCCTTAAGAGAATTATTAGTTGATGAAGAACCTGACTCTCCTTTAACAGAAGTGATACGAAAATTTTTAACTGCATATAGGGCTGTTCGTCGCTATTAATTATTTCTCCAACACCAAATAAAACGCAGAGGCAAGCCGATGTGCTTCTTTTCGTTTTCGAAAGAATGCATCAAAATATTTAATTGGGGCTGTGAAATATGAAAAAATCGCTCGCATTACCTTGTATGCTTTCGCAGAATTAAATGAAAATAAAATCGCTAAATATTCGCGTAAAAACCATGCAAGTGCACTTGAAGGTCCAACTGAAATTCCTTCCTCTATAATTTTAAAATCTTTAAAAAATTCTTTAAGGCCATTTATCGAATACCGTTGATAATCATCTGGAACCGCATGAAATGGCTGCATAAAAGGCACTTTCGCATAAATTCTGCCGCCATTTTTAACAACGCGCCGTAGCTCATCACGCACTTTCGCAGGATCCCTTAAATGTTCAAAAACATTTTTTATAATCACACCATCTAAACTGCCGTCTTTAAAAGGCAGCTCGTGTGCATCAGCAACAATATCAATATTTGGATAATATGCTATATCCAAATTATAAACTCGGGCTTTCGCGCCCTTAATTTTTTTTGATAAAGATCCCACATTTACAACAATGTCATTTTCGCCATAATTGCGCATAAATTTTTCGAGTTCCGGGCCTTCTTCATATGAACTGCGAAGATTTTTAAAATAAACAGAATGATGAGGTGGCTTAAGAAAGCGCAAAAATCGCTTCAAAGAATTCGGCCGCGACTTTTGATGCTGCGCTACTGCACCGACCTCAATATCATCAATAAAAATCGGTACAGAGCCTTTCTCTTCATACTTTTTACCGCATCCCAAACACGAGAGCTCTTTAAGCTCAACTTTACACTTTGGACATGTAAGTAAATTATTCAGCTGGTTCATCTGGGAGTGGTTCTTCTGGTGTTGGCTCCTCTGGCGCTGGTTCTTCTTCTGGCGCTGGTTCTTCTTCTGGCACTGCTGCCGGCTCTTCTTCTTCAGGAAGAGTGGCTTCTTCAAATGGTAAAAAATCGCTTGGCACAATATCAGGCCCTTCTGTAGGCTCTTCATCTTCCGGGGCCTCTCCTTTAATTTTAATTTCAATTGTTGACTCAGCTGAGTACCCGTGAATATCAGTTAGAACTGCATTAATTGTATGTGTTGAACCTGGATCCAGGAATCGTGAAATTCGCAAAGTTCCGCTATATGAACCACTTCTTGCTGTATCCTGTAATGCTCCATCAAAATAATAAGCAACATTATCTATTGGGAAGTCTGATGAAGTTTTTACTTTAACTGTTAAAGTTCCTGACTCAACTTTTGAGTAATTTGAAGGATCCTTAATTTTTACTGAACGTTTTGCATTAAGATGCTCCTTTGAACAAAGCGGACTATGTTCAGTTGGTGCCGCGCCAATCACCATTCCTTCCTCTGTTTCTGCCAGCCCTGCTGCCCAGGCCTGCACTGCTGCTTCCCAAACTTCATTTGTTGGGTCAATTGAATGGTGCTGCTGATACGATTTTTCTTCAACTTCTTCTTTAGGGCACCATTCATTTGCAAGTAGTCCATTTCGTTTATCCACATCAACAACAGTATATGATCTATCCACTTCAGTAGGGATTCCAAAGCTTGCATAAATTTCACTTCGCATGCCACCATCAGGAGTATTGCCTCCTGGTAATTGGCCCGTAGAAGCGCTTACTGTGACATTCTGAATACCTGGAGGCCTTGGGAATTCTTCACGGCCATAACCTTTAGTATTATGCGCCTGAGTCATATAATTTTTAAATATAGGAGCCGCAGCTTCATAACCATTTGAAACAGCTGAAAGATTTCCGCTCTTTCGATCA
>JBHPDK010000011.1:0-34830 GCA_042577965.1 Patescibacteria group bacterium | reverse complement strand
TGAAGTTATAGAACATAATTTCTGTCCTGGTGGTTCAAGTATTCACGGGACAATTCCTGGACGTTATAATAATATTTTACATGAATGGGAACATATGATCGCTGGCCTCAGTCATGAAGATATGAAACTACCAGAATCAGAACAAAAAGAATTAATCTGTGAAAAAATCTCAGGAGGTAGTGACATTACCTATGAAGATTGTATAGCTAGATAGCTTTAACAAGCCGAAAAACTTTGGAGCGAAGCCTGCACGCTTTGCGTACTTAATCATCCGAGGGCCGTAGGTCAAATACGCATGCTTAAGCAGCGAAGTGCGAACTTAAGAATTATAAATACAGCATTTCCACATATTCCCGGAGCGTACGTGTCGCACAAAACTGATTCATTACGATGGTTCGGGCATTTCTCATGCGCTCTTCCCAAAGCTTTGGCATACCTGAGCTGTCGCGATCATAATACATTGGCGCAATATCACGCTCAACAATATCAAGAATGCTTTCGGTTACATTGTCATTGTCAATAGACCATCCAACCTTAGATAACTCAATTTCATCAATCCAACCGTCTTCAGTACTAAATTGTAACACACCATTAATTGCAGCTTTCATGCCGCTGGTACCGCATGCCTCAAAACCAACAATTGGTGTATTTAACCAGACATCACAACCAGACACCAGCATTTTTGCTATATCCATACTATATTCCGGCATATAAACAACACTTCCTGCAAGCTCACCCTCTATCAATGATTTGAGTTTTTCAAGCATAGCAAGCCCCTCCTCATCATCAAAATGTGGGATACCTGCAATAACAAGACGCACAGGTTTATCAGTATTTTGGGCAATTTTTTTAAACCTTGAGACATTATCAAGAACAGCAAGTGGGCGCTTATATGTAACAAATCTTCTTGCCCATCCGATAAGCAAATCATCTTTGCCCCATTCCACACCACTTTTATCATTAATAAATGCCAATAATTCTATTTTTTTCTTTTGATGAATATTCCAAAACGCACCTGGCTCAGATACATCCGTGTCAATTTTATTCCATGTTTTTACATGTACGCCGTTCGTAATCCCGATCATAGGATAATCAGGCCAGATTTCCAACGCCTTTTTTGAGTGTAATTTGCTTACTGCGCTAACAATTCCTGCTGTCCGAAGCAACAACATAGTCATAGAAAACATGCTTGATTGCTGTACCAACCCTAATTTTACAAGTTTAGATATAGGGACCTTAATTTGTTGCGCATATTTTGCGAGCAGAAGTGAAACTAAATCACCGCTATACACCTCATTTCCTGCTGTCACAAGCGTATGATTTGTAAATACAACACGCCTCTTGGCAAATTGTTTTGCTTCGTCAAAACTTAATTTTCTCTCTTCCATTTCATGTCTGATTAATTCAAACATAAGTATGGCTGAATGCCCTTCATTCAAATGATATACCGATGGATGAATCTTGAGTGCCTCAAGTAAACGTAGCCCCCCTATCCCCAGAATAATTTCCTGTTTCAGCCGAATTTCGTTATCTCCTACATAAAGCTGGTCTGTTATTTTACGATCAAGCTCTGTATTTTCTTCAACATTTGTATCCAACATATATACTGAATTTTCTCCTTGCCTGAATTCCCATGCCTGAACAACTATTTCATGATCCTGTATTGGGACTGATATGCTTAAACGCTCTCCTTTTTCATCCAAAACAGGTAAAAATCCGACACTTTCCGGCATAGTTCGAACATTTGCTTTCATAACTTCTTCTGAAGAACTAATATATCCTTCATAATAGTACAAACCAATAGCCACGAACGGCAATTTTACATCAGCAGCTTCACGCACTATATCGCCTGCTAAAATACCAAGGCCACCTGCGTATGTTGGAATTTTTTGTCCAAGTGCATATTCTGCACAAAAATAAGCAATAGGACGTTCCTGGAATCGTTGAAACTGCGCTTTTGACTGCTGTTTCCTAAACCAATCCATTTCTTCTTTATGCTTCATAAAATTATTATTTATGTTTTTTAGCTACTAAGCGATACCACTTGATGTATTCTTTTGCCACCTGCTCCCAGGAAAAATCGCACGACAAAGCATTTGAAACAAGTGTGCGCCAAAGTTTTTTATGTTGATATATTGTTAATGCCTCTACTATTGCAGCATAGAGTGACCATGAATCTTTTCGTTCAAATGAAAAGCCATTACCTTTACCGGTTCCCGGATCAAAATCTTGAATAATATCCCCTAAACCCCCTGTTCTTCTTACAATAGGAATCGCACCATAACGAAGTGCTTCGAGTGCAACGATACCTCCTGGCTCAAAAATACTTGGAACAAGAAGCATATCAGCTCCTGCAAATATTTTTCGTGGTAATTCAAAATTTGAAAGCAAATGTAATCCAATCCGATCGGGATATTCCTTCTTCAGTTCAATCAAACGATCTCGATACTCATCATTTCCAGTACCAAGCACAATAAATTGAATATTTTTTCTCTCTTCAAGTAAATGCGGGAGCATCTTGAGCATCATGTCCATTCCTTTCTGCAAAGCAAGACGACCAGAATATGCAATAAGCGGAACATCATCATCTATTGGCAAAGAAAATTCCCGCTGAAGGTCTCTTTTATTTATTGCCCGACCATTCACAAAAGATTTTATGCTAAAACGTTTTTTAATTATTGAATCTGTGCTTGGATTAAATTTTACTATATCAAGTCCGTTCAAAATACCACTCAATTTTCCTTTGTTTTTTTTAAGAATTTCGTCAAGCCCTTCTGCATACGCCGGTGTTAAAACTTCAAGTGCATGCGTCGGGCTCACAGTATTTATCGCATCTGCATATTTAAGGCCGCGCTTAAGTATATTTTGATTTCCGAGTTTTGGTGAATTTAGCGCTTCAAGTGGCTTTTTACCATCATCTTTATGTTTTTTTTCAAGATATTTAAAATTTACATTCCCCTGATATTTAAAATTATGTACGGTAAGCACTATAGGAATTCGCTTTAGGATATCCTGATATCGTGAGTCATTTCTTGCCAATTCGATAAAATATGCAGTATGCCAATCATGGCAGTGGATTACCTCCGGAAACCATTTCTTTTGTTTATACAAATAAAGCAACCATTCCAAAGAAGCTTTGGAAAACAGTGCAAATCGAATATGATCGTCTGAATACCCAAATACATTTTCCCGTAATCCATAATATTCTTTATTCTCAAAAAAATATATTGATGCTTCATGCTTGCCCCTTGGAAAGTATGAGACGGTACACTTAATAAAGGTTTCACCCCCTATTTCTTTATTTTTTCGCGAATGCCAACTGTGAGATATAGGAACATCAATCTTATGCAATGACGCTTTCTTCTTTTGAAATGTTTTAGGATCAATATATTTATTGATCAGGCCATAACGCGGAGTAAACAGCCGAACATCATTACCAGAAGCACATAAAGCACGCGGAAGAGAACTCATGACTTGTGAAAGACCACCTACAGTAACAAAGGGTGCAACTTCTGCGGCTAAAAAAAGAATTTTCATATGCACATTATATCAAAATATATTAATCCTCTCAATCTGTGTATAATTAAATATATGAAAAAAACCATAGGTACTGCGGTGCCCCTATCAGCATTATGGAGCGACAAAAACAAAGAGAAACACGGTAATCTGGATACCGCGCTACTTTTTTTAGATTGGCTTCATGCTACCGGGCAAACAGCCTGGCAGCTCCTTCCGCTTCATGAAACACAGCTGGTTCCCGGCAGTAAAAAAGATCATGTTCCGTCTCCGTATAAAGGATATGGCGTTGGTCTTGACCCCAGTTATCTTTCTCCTCCACTCAAAAGAAAAAAACCTTCAAAACAAGAAATATCATCATTTGTAGCAAAACAAAATAAATGGCTTCCAAATCATGCCCTTTTCTGTGCGCTCAGAGATCATTTTGGCACAGACAATTGGACGCAGTGGGAGGCAGATATTCGAAAGCGTGATAAGAAAGCAATTACGACGTGGAGGGCAAAATTAAAAAAGCAGATAGATGCGTATATTCTGGAACAATGGCAATTGCATCATGGATTTCAAAGACTTAGAGATAAAGCCCGTAAATATAATATCCAACTCATAGGTGATTTATCCTTTTATATACCGCTTCAAAGTTCGCTTGTGTGGCAATTTCAAAATCTTTTCCAACTTAGTGAAAATGGGGAGATGAAAAAAGTATCTGGTTTGCCGGACGGACCCAAAGCGCATTTTGGTCGTCAAATTTGGGGACATCCATTATATAATTGGAAAGACACATCGTGCTTGGATGACATTCTTACATTATGGAAACGCCGACTTGATTATACATCACAACTTTTTGATATTGTTCGGCTCGATCATGCAAAAGGATTTTTTTCTTATGGATCAATGCATAGGACGGATCCAAAACTCGATACCATTGAAAAAGGGCCTGGTGTTAAAGTGCTAAAAAAAATCATCACTTATAGTCGTAAAATTGGTCTTGAACTGTTTGCAGAAGATTCTGGTGATAGACTAAAAGAACTTCGCGATATACTTCACTCATCCAATGTTCCGGGTATTCGAGTCCTCCGATTCGCGTACAATGAAAAAAGAAAGAAAATCACAAAAAGATACGCAAATATGTCTAAATATCCAATAGGCACATTCGCTCAAAGCACAACGCACGACACAGAAACCTTACTTGGATATCTTAATCTTTTATCCCTCGCAGAAAAAAAACTTCTAAGTAAGCACTGTAAAATTCAATTCGATGCTGATAACATAATACTTGCCATACGACTTCGTGAAGCATTGATCCTTTCTCCGGCTCATACTGTCATTATCCCAATCCAGGACTGGCTTATCACAACTAATCGAATTAATATTCCAGGAACGGAAAAGAAGGTTGGCGACACAAATTGGCAATACCGTGTTTCTGTTTCGATTGAAAATTTACCGCCTGTTTCTATTAATCCATAAACACAACCTGCGCTTGCTAAAAAAATAGTTGCTGTTTATATTCAATCATTCTATAAATATATATATATATAATATTGTTAAAATTAATTTAAATTATGAAAAAAATTAATCATAGAAAAACTGCAGTTATTGTGGGGATCTTGTTTATAATTGCAACAGTTGCTTACAGTATCGGTGTTTTCACACTAGAACCTTTTCAAAATATTCCAAATTATTTTGCTAAATATTCTGAAAATAAAAGCTTAATAACGATAGGTGCATCTCTTGTGTTGATTGATGCAATTGCAGTTGCCGCAATTGGAATTGCGATGTATTCCATTTTAAAAAAACAAAATTCACCTCTGGCTCTCGGGTATGCCGGTGCTAGAATTATTGAGAGTGTTTTGTTTGCAATTAGCGTAATCCCAATGCTGACTTTGGTAACATTAAGTCAAAAATTGGATATAGGAGTTAATGATACTTCTTATTATCAAGCTTTGGGGAATTTATTAATAGAATCGGGCTATTGGGCCTATTTGATTGGATTGGGAGTCGTTTTTGCTATATCCGCCTTAATCTTAAATTATCTTCTATATCAGTCAAAACTTGTTCCGCGATGGATATCAACCTTAGGTTTTTTGGGAGGTGTACTGATTTTTATAAATTATTTATTAGAGTCTTTTGGTGTTAATCCTATTGAGCTTTTATTCTTGCCTATCGCTGTGCAAGAAATGATATTAGCCTTATGGTTAATCTTTAAAGGATTTAACTCAGTCGCAATTAAAAATTTATATTTAAATAATTAATCTCAAAATAAAAATAATAAATCACAGAAAAACTGCCATAATGATAGGAATGTTATTTATAAGCCGATAAAGGAATAGCCCATTTGTATATTTTATAACTACAATACCTGCTAATTAGAGTGGCTTGCATAAGCCGTTTTATGGAGCTCCTTAGTGAACGATGTTCGAACTTTTTGGAGGGGTTTTGATGCTTCTCTTTGAATATTAAAGGAGCGGGCTATTTGCTTCTATTCAGCACTTCTAATTCCATTTCAAGTTCCATCCATTCATTTTCATTCTTACCAAGCTTCTTTTCAATCTCAGCTAAGCGTTTGGTTTTATCCTCAGAAAACTCTTTAAAATTTTCCTCAAACCATTCCAATAAAACTGTTTTTTCTTTTCCGAGTTTAAGTATTTCTTTTTCTAATTCTTTCAATCGTAGTTTTGCTTTTTTAATTTTCACCTTCAGCATTCTCTTCTCAACTTCATCTAAATTTAAAGGCATCCCGCTAGATAAGCCTAAATCGTCCTCAATATCTTTTTGCAGATGATATACATATTCTTCGTAATTGTGAGTATAGCGCTTAACTTGCTGATTTTTAACGACAACAATGCCACTGGCAACAATTTCTACAAATGTTCGAGTATGACTAACGAATATTACCGTCACATTCGATTCTTTTAATGCCTGAGCCAAAGCTTCAACTGTTTCAAAATCTAAATGATTAGTAGGCTCATCAAGTAAGAGCACTTCGTTTTTCTGCAATAACATTTTTGCTAAACAAATCCTGGCTTTTTCTCCTCCACTAAGAACCTTCAACTTTTTCTTTAAAGCTTCATCCTTAAACAAGAAATTACCTGCCATTTTAAAGATTTCTTCCTCAGTAGTGTCGTCCGGGGCTATTCTTGTAAGATACTCTTTTACTGTTTCATCAAAATTTAAAGTTGCAAGAATATGCTGAGCATAATAAGCAATTTTAATATTATGTCCCCATTTATAACTACCTGAGAGTTCCTCAATTTCTCCGGCAATCGTTTTAAGCAAAGTAGTTTTTCCCTGACCATTATCACCTAAAACAGCGATTTTCTGACCTCTTTCAATCTCCAAATCAATATTTTTTGCTACTGATTTATCGCTATAGCCTATCTCCATATTTTCAAGTTCCAAAGCAATCCCCTTTTTTTCTTTAATTTTGGAGATATTAATTTTCGTGGTACTCAAAGGATGTTTAATTTCAATAGTCTTCATCCTTGCGATTTGTTTCATTTTTGATTTTGCCTGAGAAGCCTTACTGGCTTTTGCTCCAAATCTATCTACAAAGTTTTGTAATTGTTTTTTCTTTTGATCAGTCTTTAAATTCCTTTTCTCCGCTATCATCAATTGCTCTTCTTTAAACATCAAATACTCCCCAACAGGACGTGGAAACAGCATTGTTTTGCCATGTTCAATTTCTAAAGTTTCTGTGCAAGTCCTCTTAATAAATTCCCGATCATGAGATATTAATAAAACACTTCCATTAAATTTCTCTAAAAACTTTTCCAAAAGAATCTGAGTTGAGAGATCCAGGTAGTTAGTTGGCTCATCAAGCAACAACAAATTCGGATCTTTTAGAAGCGTTGCGATCAATTTCACTCTCATTTGATATCCTCCTGGTAATGAAGAAACCTTTGCATCTAGAACCTCATTCTTAACCTGAAAACTTCCGGCAACTTTACCGCATTCATAATCTTCCTTTCCGCTAGACCTCATCAAATAATCAATTACACTCTCATTCTCGTTGTATTCACTATGTTGAGTTAAGTAACCAATTCTTGTGCCTTCATGAATCTTTAATTCTCCATGATCAAAGTTCTCTTCTCCTACAATAATTTTAAATAAAGTAGTTTTACCGGAACCGTTTCTTCCAATTACTCCAATTTTTTGTCTATCATTCACCACTAATTCAGCATCATCTAAAATTGTTTGTGCATTAAAAGATTTAGATAAACCAGTAATTCGAAGTAGGGTAGCCATAAATTCAATTCAGGAAATAAGCTTTTGAATAATAGCGTTTAATCAATATCTACTCAATGGGAAAAGCAATGGAGCGAAGCCTGCACACTTCGTCGTACTTAATCATCCGATTCGTACTTCGTACTCATGCGCATGTTCAAGCACACTACGTCGTACTTAATCATCCGATTCGCTTCGCTCATACGCATGCTTAAGCAACGATGTTCGAACTTTTTTTTTATCTAAACCAACGGCTCCTCAGGCCATATTTCCATAATTAGGAGATTATATTAACGATAGTTCAAATTTATGCAGCTTTTAGAATTTCAGCACGAGCTTGTTCTAAAAGAATTGCATCAGCAAGTTTTCTAAACAGATCAAAAAACAATTCTCTATTACCGCTTTTATACGCTTCTAAAAGAGACAAACCAGTATAATCCTTAGAAAGCTTTTCAAGTCTTTGCGCTACAGGTACCTCTTGGTCATTATATCCACAATTAGAATCTCTGCCATGATCAGAAATTGTTGCCAGCTCATTAAAACCTTCCACCAAAAAAACTGAATCCTTTTCATTAATACCAAGTTTATTATAAATTGCATCTAACTGTTCAGTCGTAAGCTCTTCTTTTAAGTCAATTTCTGTAATTCCACTTTTAATATGCATAGCCTCATGTTTAGCAGCATGCATGGCTTGTTCAGGATTATTTAAAATTTTAATCACAACATTTGCCTTTCTTGTTCCAGCTTTAATTGCTGAAATTTCAACAAATGCGGCAGCATTTTGCGGTTCACCCTCTTGAACCACATCCAATTTTAAACCAGAAGCCGTTTCTATTCGTCTATGAGTATCAGCTTGTTTCTTGACAATTTCAAGATATTTTCTCGTGTCATCATCAAGATTGGGATTACTGTTAAGAATTTTTTCGGCACCTCTTCCACGTTTCCTAAATTTGTTTGATTCAATAAGTTTCATAGATGAGAATACTACCAGGAATCTTATAGATAAATCAACTTCTAAAGTATAGATTTTTTGATGCTTAAGCCGAAAGCGATGTTAGAACTTTTTATTGTGTTTGAAGTGCTTCTATCATAGCATCAGCTATATCTGTTGGAGAACCTTGTTGTTGCAAAAAAGCATTCATTTGAGTTTCTGCAGGATTATGGCGTACTTCTCCAGTAGATATGTTTACTAGAACTCCTCCTTTTCTTTGCATCTCATCACCTCTTGGACCTTCAAAGATAAATAAATATTCTTCACGCACAGGTCTTATTGCCAACTTTCCAGATTGAATAAACACTGTTACTTCTTTAGGTGATTGACCAACTAAATCTTCTATTGCTTCAAGTCTTTTTAAATTTGGATCTGCATCTAACATATTTAGTAAGAATTAATAACAAGGGGATAATATAATTAGTTTTTACCCTTTTGTCAACATTTAAAAATACATTGCACCGTCAGGTTCACTTTATTTATACCCCACCTATATCCAAAACAACTGTTCCCCTCTTCAATAAGAGCAAAACAGCGGTGAGAACTTTGGAGCTCCCTACTGGACACTAATCGAACCTACGAGAATGGCTAAGAATAAACAATCGTTGTTTTTCAAGGGATTTTGGGGCTTCTCATTGTTAACTAAACGAACTATAATTTCGTAAAGTTTGTAATCGTTAACTGAAATTTTTGTTTGAATTTAAAACGTGCTTGTGATAAAAAAGGATCTCATTATTAATTATTTATTTAAAATGTCTGAAAAAGCTAAAGATCATTTATCTGAATGTAAAGATTGTTCTCTAAAAAAAGGAGATACAGAAATATCCGAGCAACTAGATCATTGTACACTACAAAGGGCAATCACAAATGGAAATATTATAAGTGCACTTGGACTAGCTAATAATTCAATTATGCAAAAAGATTGTGTACCAAGAAATCGAATGATTAATATTAGAGAAGATCTCCATAGAATGGATGCTCGCACTTAACAAACTAAAATGCTGGAATGCAAACAATGTGGTAATTGTTGTCCAAAAGACTGTGAAGAATTAATCATTATTGATGATGCTCCTCCTAGAACAAGATGCAATATACATACAACCAATAAACTTTTATGCAAAATATCACCAAAATCGCAATTTGCTAAGGGAATTGCATGTGAAGCTGGTTTAGAAGCGTTAAGAAAATTATATCCAAATATCGTTATTGAAACTGAAACTGATTATAGAGGTCAAGTATACATTTTAAGATCTTCATTACGTGAAAAAATGCAGCAATTAATGGTTTCTTTAAGAGATGAACGATATAATACGGCCGACAACAGGCGTATATTCGGTTCCGCTCCTTTTCCCTAAATAGGTTTTTACAGACATCACATTTGCTAATTAGAGTGGCTTGTTTAAGCCGTTTTATGGAGCTCCACCTGCAACGATGTTAGAACTTTTTTCAAACTTGATGCAAGTTGGAAATGTTTAGTCAATTGCTTCTTGAATCCATTTACGTACATTGGCACGCAGTACTCTATCAATGTCTAAATCGTTCATATTAAAATCGTCAGCTAGAATATCTGCTAATTTATAAAAATCATCAATGCTCTTTATTTCCTTCATTTCTGAAGGCGACACTCCGCCAAAATCTGTACCGATAGCTACACGATGTATTCCTCCATCAAGTTGAGCAATATCATAGATTCTTTCAGCAATTCCTCTGGCTCCGGAGAAAAATGGTTCAGTTACTCCTAAGCCGATAATCCCGTCCATTCTTACGATACGCTTTACTTCTTCTTTGGTTAATACTCGTTCCTTATTCCCACTCATCAGGTCATCCTCAGTGCTTCCGTGGGTATAAGAGATCAAATGTCCACGCCCCTCGTCTTCTGCGATACTCATTATCCCCTGACGTGTCTTTTCTCCAGAATGAGCCAAATCAACAATCAAATTATTATTAACTAAATAACTAACTGCTTCTTTACCCAATGTGGTCAATCCTTCAGATGTTGCTAATGGGGTATCTTCCCCATATTGGAATCCAAACAACTTCACATCTGCTTCTGCTATTATTTTCAAATCTTCCATTGATTGTATAAGATGAGCACCAGCCTCAAGGCTTAAAACAATGTTACCTCCTTCTTTAATGTCCGCTTTACGTTTTACAAGAGTTACACCGCACCTTGCATCCATATCCCTGAACTGCTCTATTAGGTTAAACATCTTACTTCTCCGAATCGCTGTACTGGGATCTTCATTTGTTGGGAATATATATTGATCAAAAACAGATGCAATAATAACATCATACTTAGTTCTTATAGCCTGTGCTAAAAGCTCATTATATTCTTTCCAAGACAGATCTTTCACCTCTTTACCAAACTCTGCATTAACAGCTTCAAGATTAATACCGAACTGCTCAAGACGAGTTATTACTGATTTTTCACTCACATCAAATCTTACGGGATAGTCGCTGTATTCACCTAAATGTTGAGTTGCTTTTGGTACATATATATCATCGTGAAGTGATGAAATGCGTTGATTTTCCATGATTTTGATTAATTTGCCCAGCAATGACGGCACGTAACAATACCACTTAATCAGATTTGAGTCAAGCCAGGGCTTGCTTTTTTGGGATTTCAGGGAATTTTGGAGCGAGCGCGCTCTTCATGCTTAAGCAACGCGGATTCGCACTACGCGTTCTTTCGAACGCTCCGTCGTACTTGCTAGTCCGGTTCACTTCGTTCACCGCGCTATCATGCAAACCCTACGGCTGCGCTCCAACCTTCGTCCCATCCCATAAACTAAAAATGCCAGGCGGATGCCTGTCATTTTTGTTTGGAGCGGGCAACGGGGATCGAACCCGTATCATCAGCTTGGAAGGCTGAGGTAATAGCCATTATACCATGCCCGCATATTAATCACTCATTATTCGCGCTCATTAAGTGCAAAACAAAACTGGAATTGCAAAAAGCATTATATCGAATTCACAGTAAATTTCAATATTTAAAATTCCCCCCAAGGGGAATCCACTCATCCCGCCCACATAATTCCGCCAGAAGAAATCGAACCAAATTATTCCTCCTTATCTGTATCAAATATGTAACCTGGCTCTGGCATTTCCACATTCTTGTAGCCATTTTCCTCAAGTACATGTTCAAATTCAAATCCCTGATCTTTTTCGCCGTGTACTAAAAAGACTTTTTTAACGCCTTCAACATGACTGATGTAATCTATTAAATCGCTACGGTCAGCATGCGCTGAAAAGGCATTTATTTTATGAACATCGCATTTTAAATCGTAAGGTTCTCCAAAAATATTAACAATTTTCTGTTTTTCTAAAATTCGGCGTCCGAGTGTATGCTGCGCCATATATCCAACTAACATCACTGTGTTTTTAGGGTCTTCAATATTATTTTTCAAATGATGAAGAATTCGGCCGAACTCACACATTCCTGAAGCAGAAATAATAATACATGGCTTATTGTAAGTATTTAATTTTTTTGAGTCTTCTACATCACTGATGTATTTAAGTTTTCCGAAACCAAAAGGATTCAAACGATTATCAATAAATTCGCGGTAAACCTCTCTATCAAAACATTCAGGATGAGCTGAGAATACTTCAGTTACATTACCTGATAAAGGACTATCCACAAAAATAGGGAATTCAGGAATTTCTTTATTTTTAACTGCTATATTAAGACGATAAACAACTTCCTGAGTTCGTCCAACTGAGAAAGCCGGAATAATTAATTTGCCTCCTTTTTTATATGTATCATTCACAACACTAATAAGCTGCTCATCTAATTCATCAAAAGATTCATGAAGCCTGTTACCATAAGTACATTCTGTAATAAAATAATCACAAGGAGGAAGCATTTGAGGATCTTTTAATAAAGATACGTTTTTTCGTCCAAGGTCTCCAGTGAATCCAATTGAAATTCTTTTATCTTTTTCTTTTTCATAAATAAGTAAATGTACAAGTGATGATCCTAAAATATGACCTGCATCATAAAAACATGCTGCAAGTGCGTCTTCAACTACAAAAGTTCGCTCATATCCCATACCTACAAATTGAGAAAGACACTGTTGAGCATCCTCACATGTATATAAAGCCTCAACTGGCTCTTCACCATGTTTAAGCTTTTTCTTATTAATATATTCAGCTTCACGCTCCTGTATATATGCGCTATCTAAAAGCATACACTGGCAAAGGTCACGAGTAGCAAATGTTGAATAGATAGGCCCTTTAAAACCCATTTTAACTAAATATGGGAGCAGGCCCGAGTGATCAATATGTGCATGTGAAAGGATAACTGCATCGATCTGCGCTGGATCAAACGGAAAGTTTCTGTTCTTTTCATTCGCTTCTTTACGTCTTCCCTGAAACATACCGCAATCTAAAAGTATTTTCTTTCCATTAGCGTGAATCAGGTGTTTCGAACCTGTAACTTCCTGAGCAGCGCCAACAAACTCAATCTTCATATGATAAATGGTTTAATTTACATTAGTATATTATACCATCAATAATGCCAAATATCAAGCTTTCCCTGCCTTATTTGGATTTGAAGATCCTCATCGTATACTCCCCATGTAATAAATTTTTCTAAAAATGCATCCTTCTCAGAGTCAGCCATAAATTCCGGCTGGCTATTTGGAAGTTTGTAAGGGTAAAGGTAAATAGTTTTTTGGAATGGCTCCAGTTCAACTCCGATTCCCATTCCTTCCTGAGTATCATGCGACCAATACTGATCAAACACAAAATTCCCAAGAGAGTAAAAAATCGGCACATCATTATAAATTTCCATTGTCTGAACAACATGCGGATGATGTCCAATCACCAAATCCGCACCATTATCAACAAACATATGAGCCATATTAACTTTTCGCTGTAATGGCTTATGTTTATATTCGGCTCCCCAATGGATTGAAATAATAGTGTAATCAACCTGCTCTTCCAAATCTCTAATCTGCTGCGCTGTTTTTTCAAAATCAACTTTAAATATTGTATCATCATAGCCAATAAAAGCCACTTTTTGATCATTTACCTCAGTTATATTAACATTATTCTCTTTTTCATTTTTTGGATGTCCGAAAAATCGTATACCAGCTTCATTTAAAAAACGTTTTGTGTCATCGCGGCCTCCCCAGCCCTGATCTAAAGCATGATTATTTGCAATGCTCACAATATTTATTCCTGATTCTTTAAGCGGCCAGATCACATCAGGTTTAAATCTGAATGATATTGATTTGCTTGTTGGAATCGCATATTCCTTAATCGGCCCTTCAAAATTTGCATGAACAAAATCAGTTCCTTTTAAATCCCCTGCTTTTTCAAAAGGATAATTAAGCCCATTTTGATCCATTAAAATTCTTACATGGCGACCAAGCATTACATCACCAAAAGCAGTAATCGTAACAGGCGCCATATGACGGTCTTGATCACCTTTGGTAAAATAATAAATGCCATCAATATGGTGAACTTCGTTAGCATCAATTAAATCAAAATAATAAAGAGCTGTTTTTATTTCACTAGGATTTGTAATTGCCAAATATTTTACTCGCTCAAATTCAAAATTCTTTATAACTCTTTCAAAAGTAGTTTGATGGATCTCATCAAAAACATCATCATCACGTGAATCTTTAATAACTGCCACAACAAAATCTTTTGAACTTTTATATGAGCGGGCTGTTTCTAAAGGCTTTTCGTTAGGCTCAACAATAGTTAGCTTTCCATACAAATCTCTAAGCCCTGCTAAATCTTCTTCGTATGCAATTGCTCCAACATACCTGTGCGGCTCTGAATAACCGGATGCACATAAGTCCGCCTGAAAATCTTTAAAAAAAGATCCAAATATAAGAATAGTAAGGACCAAAAATGTACCTAAGGCATAAACCGCTATTTCTAAAGGTTTTTTGTCGATTACAAATCGATTAATTTGCTAACAATTTTTGCTGCTTCTGCTCTTGTTATTGGATCATTTGGATAAAACTCTCCATCAGCCCGGCCAGCAACAATATAATTTAAATATGCAAAATTTATATATGACGAAGCCCAGTGATCTTTTGTATCATCAAATAACCATTCATCACTTGTGTCCGGAATATCTGTACCAAAAGCTAAAAGTGCAATTTTTAAAGCTTCTGCTCTTGTAACATTTTGCCCTGGAGCATAAGTGAATTCATCATATCCCTGCACAACTCCCCTATTCCACGCTTCATAAATCCATGGAATTTGCCATTCATCCAAATCATTAAATTTAAAATCTTCAGGCACCTCCGCAGTATCAGAAGTCTCAATTCCTGTACCAGCAAGCGCTAATTTTACAATTTCAGCTCTGTTAATATTGGCATTTGGATGATATCCGCCGTCTTCATAACCTTTTGTAATCTGTAAATCAAAAAGCTTTAAAATATAAACAAGCCCCCAGTGATCATAAATATCATTAAACGGATACAAAAATTCAACACCAAAAACAACTGTTACAAAAGACGTAGCCTGTGTATACCAGTCTTCATCTTCATGATCTTTAATAAATGCATGTACTTTATATCTTCCGTTTTTATAAAAAGGATAACCGTCATCTGAACTTTGAAAAGTACGTGTCCAGACTGCTTTCTTTTGATCCGGAATCAAAACGGTTGTAGAAGAATCACTACAGTTACGAGGGTACATATCTTCACTAAATTTAAGTTCATCATTTAAAAAAACTTCAACTCCCATTTGGCAGCCAGTTGGAAAATTTAATGTTATATCCCGATTAGTATAATTTTCTGCCTGCATTGTAATAACAACTGTATCGTTAATATCATAGTTTTCTTGATCTGCTTCAGCGCGTACACGAAAATCAGTAACGTATTCAGCAAAAACAGTTTGAGAAAAAACAATGCTTATCGTGCTTAAAATAATTAAACCAACTCCAAATTTTTTAAAAAGAGACATGGCTTTTAGTGTTAATTACCATGTCTCATTTTACCCTAAAGGGAGGAACTTTTAAAATATTTGGGCTAGATGTCTCCTGAATATTGTAGCATTTTAACAATTACTCTTGCTGCAGTTGCTCTTGTCATTGGCTGAGCAGGGTAAAAACTTCCATTATAATCCCTGTCAATTAGCCCAATTCTGTAAGCATCTTCAAGCCATGGAACCATCCATTCGACTGCATCGGTAAATGATGATTTCTCGAAATCAAGTGGTCTTCGTCCAAATGAAGCTAATACTAATTTAACTCCTTCAACACGATTAACCAGATTATTAGGTTTAAATAAACGTACTCCGCTGTTTAATCCGGAATAACCCTCAACAATATCCATTCTGTAAGCTGCATTTATCCATGGAGCCTGCCAGTTATCCAAATCAACAAAGAATTGATTTCGATCTTCATCACAAGGTAAAGGTTCAAGCTTTGAAGACATTAAAACCATTTTAGTCATTTCCGCTCTTGTAACAGGATTATCAGGCCTAAAAGATCCATCTGGATAACCTTGCAAAATACCTAATTCCCATAATTTAAGAACATAAAATTCATCAGGATGACCTGCTAAATCCCAAAATGGGCGATCTCGATCATCATAATAACGATCTCGATCATCGTAACGGTCATCGTCGTCGTAATAATAACGGTCATCGTCGTAATAACGGTCATCGTCGTAATAGTAATCGTCTTCCGGCTCTAAATATTCCGGACATCCGTAAGGCCAATTAAATTCACCAACCCAGCAATAACAAACATGGCGTCCGTTTACTACATCCCAAACACCGTCTGTTTCGTCGCATAAATCACGAAAACCTTCGACACCAAGGTCAAAAGTGCCGTCGTTATTCACAGGAACCGGCTCTGGAGGATAATATTCTGCAGATGCAGTATTAACCATAACTACTAGCGCAAGCGACAAAGCTGTTATGATCGAAATGGCTTTCTTGAGGGTTTTCATGACAAATTTAGTTAAAAATTTAAATAAGGATATTATTATGCACAATTTTACAGATTTTGTCAAGAACAAATACAACAATTTAAGTGCGAGTCAATTGACATCCGTAAAAAAATATACTACTGTAACCTACCGTTAAACAAATATTATGCCTGAAACAGGTGATCCAAACATAATAGAATTTCCTCCTGAAGTAGTATTAGCATATGGATTAAGAACATTTGCAGATTCGCAAAGAAGAAATGATGCAAGTTTAGCTCATAAAACAATAGAAATATTGGAAGGAGCACAGCAATTACCTTTAGCAAGGTATTTTCAAAATGCAACCAGGCTAAAACTTGTTGATATTGAAGATACAGAAGAAATTCAAAAACAATTAGCCGAGTATTTAAACGCAGTACTGGAAATTTTTGAAGAATTTGATTTTCATAGACTAACACTTACCTCATTTTATTCATCCATAATGGAAATATTAAAAGGAGTTGCTGAAGAACTTGAATTCTATGAAATAAAACCTGCTCCTACACCTGAAAAAGTAACACTTACTAAAATAGTTAATTTAATAAGAGAAGTCCTTGCTGAAAATATACCAAAAGAAAAACTAAACACTCTTTACAATTATCTTCAGGCCTTATTAAGCAGCTAATCTATCGAATTTTGAAGTAAATCCTTCTAGAGTTTGATCAGGAGTTTCCTCTTGTGAAGCTTTTCTTATTTGTGCTGCAAAGCTTTCTCTATATTCATCAATATCTGTATCTTCCAATCTATCCATATCCATATATAGAATCAGGCTTCCACTAGGATTTTTCTCTCTGCCTTTTTGCCTTGTCGTAATATCAATTAATTGAACTCTTCTTTTACCGTCATTAAACAAAGATCCATCTAAAACAAAAAATCCATCAGTGCTGTATATTAAGTCAAGTGGAGAATTTGTTGAATTATAAAATTGTACTTTACTATAATCAGTTGTGTTAAACCTTTCGCATATTTCTTCCTGAAGTTCACTTACAAATAAACGTTTTTTTGTTTCAGGACCCAAAGGTACAGGCTCCCATGGAGTATAATTATTAGGAACTGCATTAATATTATATCTAATCAAAGCTTCAAGTATCAATTCATGACCAAGCCTTTCTTTAATATCCATCATTCTTTGAAAAATCTCATCTTTCCTTGCTTTTTCTTGTTGTTGAGTGCCATTACCTCTTTGATTAGAAGCTTCTGTTAAATCCAGCAATGCTTTAATTGCCCGAGGTAGTAATTTCATTTCTTCTTCAAAATGTGGACTAGTTTTAAACCTTGAACCAACTAATTCACCTTGTTTAGCCATTTCATCAACAAGTTTATGGCTTTTTCCAGGCTGAATAGAAGCACCTCCAAGGTATTCTTCTGCTAAATTCCCTGTATTAATATAATCTTTAGGACCTTTTTGTTGTCTTTTTATATATACCACTTTTTTGTTTTTTATTTTCGCCTATATTATACCATTTTTTTGTTTTTTTGGCAACTATTAGTGATGATATGTTTTACCTTCTAAAATAGTGAATGCCCTGTAAATCTGTTCAAGTAAAAATATGCGTACCATTTGATGCGTAAATGTCATTTTTGAGAGTGAAAGCTTGAAATCACAAGCCTCAACAACCTCAATAGGAAGCCCCAAAGGCCCTCCAATAATAAATGTTACTTTGCCTCCTTCAAATTGACGCCTTTGAATAAAATCAGCAAACTGCTCAGAATCGTATTGCTCACCAGTTATTTCCATAGCAACTTTAAAAGAGCCAGCCTCTATTCTGTCTAAAATCTTAGAATCATCATTAACTGTTTCAACTTTCACCTTTGCATAACGGGAAAGCCGCTTTAAAAACTCGTTTTCAGCATCCTTGAAAAATTTTTCTTTTGTTTTGCCTACCTGAATTATTTGAATGTGGAGCATATTTTGATTTTAATGTAATATTCATGCGCTATGCAATATAAAAAAGGCCAAAAAATCGAGGTAAGTATTGAAAAGCTAGCTTTTGGTGGCAGGGGTATTGGACATTACGATAATCGGATTGTTTTTGTTCCGGATACTGTCCCGGGAGATCTGGTGGAATGCTCTTTGTCTCGCATAAAACCTAAATTTTTTGAAGCTAAACTTACAAAAATCAAAAAGCCTTCAGATAAAAGAATTAAGCCAAAATGCAAACACTTTGATACTTGCGGAGGTTGCACACTTCAATACCTACCATATAAAACTCAACTTGCAATTAAAGAATCGCAGGTTCGTGAAGCTTTAGAGCATATTGGCGGATTTCGTAACGCAAAAGTTGAGCCAATTATTGGCTGTGATGAGCCATGGTTTTACAGAAATAAAATGGAATTCAGTTTTTATAAAAATATGGTCGGGCTTCATCCAAAAGGTTATAGATATGAAGTTTTTGACCTTGAAGAGTGCTTTTTGGAAAGCACGGAAATTGCTGAAATTTTAGTAGCTGTTCGTAAAATAATTAAAGATGGATTGTTATCAATAATAATTAAAGAAGGCAAAAGGACAAACGAGCGATTAATAAACCTAATTTACTCAGACGCTGAAATTAATCGAGATGAATTCGTGAAACTTATGAAGCCTTTTGCGACCTCAATCTATATAACTCAAAAAATCGCTAAGAGAGGCCAAAAAACGCAGTTTGTTGAAGAGCATTTGTATGGCAAAAAAACTCTTACAGAAAAAATGTGCGGGCTTACATTTGAGATTCTTCCACAGGCATTTTTTCAACCAAACACTTTGCAGGCAGAAAAACTTTATAAAATTGTTGCTGATCTTGGTGAAATCGGGCCTAAGGATATTGTTTTTGATCTTTTTTGTGGAACAGGAACAATCGGCATGACTCTCGCGCATAAAGCAAAAATGGTTTTTGGTGCAGACACAAATAAATCTGCAATTGAGAATGCCCAACAAAACGCAAAACTAAACAAAATTCACAATATTGAATTTTATGCTGGCGATGCATATAAAACAATTAAAGAGCTCGACATCAAACCTGACACCGTAATTGTTGATCCGCCGCGCTGTGGCCTGAGCAAAAAACTCACTAAAAAACTGGCTAAATTAAAGCCAAAACGCATTGTTTATGTGAGTTGCAATCCAACAACTCAGGCTCGGGATCTTCAAATTTTAAAAAAGGGAGGATACAAATTGCTCTTAACGCAGCCTGTAGATATGGCTCCACATACTTCTCACATTGAAACAGTGGCAAAGCTTATCTATAATAGAAGCTGGTCGCGATTTATTAATTTAATCAAACGAATATGAAAAAATTCCTGACACTTGGAGTGGCGCTTTGTACCTTTATTATAGGCGCAAACACAGCTTTTGCTGTTGATTTTTTTGGAGGAGAAGAACTATATTTAAATGAACTTTCTATTGATGATGTATATGCTGGTGGAGCTTTGGTGACTGTTGATAAAGATGTAGAGGGTGATCTTGTAATTGGAGGAGGTTCAGTAACAGTGAATGCAGATGTTAAAGGTGATTTAATTATTGGAGGAGGACAAATCACAATAAACGGAGATGTTGCAGATGATGTAAGAGTGGCAGGAGGATCAATAACTTTAAATGGAAATGTAGGGGATGATTTGATTGCATCAGGAGGCCAGTTAAGTGTTAGTAATAATTCATTAATTGGAGGTTCTTTAGTTTTTGGAGCAGGTTATGCAAATGTACTTGGAAATATAAGTGAAAATATAATTGGCGGTGGGGGCAAACTTGTTTTGGGTGGAACTGTGTATGGTGATGTTGAAGTAGAGATTCAGGATTCACTTACTTTATTAGATGATGCACGAATTGAAGGAAACCTTGTTTATACAAGTTTACGTGAAGCTGAAGTAAATGAAGAGCAGGTTGCAGGCTTTGTTGAATTTAATAAAACAGTTATTGAAGATACAGATATAGGAACTCAGGTTGAAACTATTTTTTCAAGATTGCATTTAATCTTTCAAATTTTAAAGTATTTATCTTTACTTGCACTTGGTTTAGTACTTGTACTCTTACTGCCAAAAGCTTTACTGGATGGTTCTGAAATATCTTTAAAGAAACCATGGGCTAACCTTGGAATAGGCTTTATTATAGCAATCTGCGCTATTGCAGCGATGATTATTTTAAGTGTTACTGTAATTGGAATTCCAATTGCATTAATTTTGTTTGGAGTGTTTATGATCAGCTGGTATGTAGCAAAAGTTTACGCAGCTATGTTTATTGGAAGACTTTTGATAAAACCTAAAACAATGACTAAAGGCAAAATGTTCGGAATTATAGCTTTAGGTGGATTTATTATTATGGTGGTTGGAATTGTTCCAATTATTGGATGGCTAGTATGTTTTGCAATAACAATGATTGCCTTTGGATCACTTTGGTCATACAAAAAGAAGCTCTACGATAAAATAGGATTTAATAAATTCTAAAGGTCTTTTAAATATTTAATTGCCTCAGCTCGTGAACTTATCTCGTTTGCGAGCTGTTTTTCATACATATCTTCTAATATCTCACCTACTTTTTCACCTGGCTCAAGCCCGCAAATCTTCATAACATCCTGACCAGTAATAAATGGCTTTGGTTTTCCTTCCGGCATCTCTTTTAAAACCTCTCGATACCTTGCGAGAATTTCTTCATACATCGACATGTCAGTTGGAATAATTCCCTTGGCATCAGCCTCAAAAACCTGCATTAAATTAAGGAAATTCTCTTTCAAAAACCACTTTCGCACCTTACCTTCTGGCAAATCCAATAAAGGCTGCATCATCATATGGTGTTCAACAAGCCATTCAACTTCTTTAATGTCTTTTCTTGGAAATTTTAATCGCGTCATTATCTCGTGCGCAATCTCTTTACTTTTTTCACAATGCCCATCGTATCTGATTCTTTCAGCCACCTTAAATGTTTCAGGCTTGCCAATATCGTGCAAAAGCGCTGCCCATTTAACATCACGCGAAGCATGATCATCACAAAGCTTTAAAGCCCGCATTGTATGATCCCAAACATCACCTTCTTCATGAAACTCAAGTGGCTGAGGAACACCACGTAATTCTTCAAGCTCAGGAATAATGTGCTTTAAAATTCCTATTTCACTCATATCTTCAAATGCATCAGTGCGATTATTGCCTTCAATCATGCGGTTTAGTTCATGCTGAATTCGTTCAGGGCTAACTCTTTCAATTAAAGCTGCGTGATTTTTTAAAGCTTTATATGTGTCAGGATGATACTGAAATTCAAAATGATTCTTAAAACGAACTGCTCTAATAATTCTTAGCTGATCTTCAAGAATCCTTTCATGAGGATTCCCAATAAACCTGATTAATTTTGCATCAAGATCTTTTTGGCCTTCAACATAATCCAAAACTTTATCTTCAATTGGATCATAAAACATGCCGTTAATTGTAAAATCGCGCCTTAAAGCATCTTCTTTTTCATCAGTAAACAAAACTGCATCAGGGCGGCGACCATCAGAATATCCGGAATCTGACCGAAAAGTTGCAACTTCAAATGCATGGCCCCCTTCAATCACTAAAATTACTCCAAATTCTTTTCCAACTGGTTTTGTTTCTTCTAAAAGTTCTTCGATTTCATCTGGCTTTGCTGAAGTAGCAATATCATAATCTTTTGGCTCATGGCCGAGCAAAATATCACGTACGCATCCACCTGCCCAATAAGCCTCATGGCCGGCTTTGCGTAAAGTTTCAATAATTTTAATGGATGTTGGCTTCATTATTCAGTATTATACTACAGGCCTGAAATTAACCAAATTTAATGAAAATTCTTGGAATTGAAACATCATGTGATGAAACAGCTGCAGCAATTGTAGAAGATGGAGTGCGCGTATTGTCGAATGTGATTGCTTCGCAAATAGATTTACATGCGAAAACTGGTGGAGTTGTGCCGGAAGTTGCAGCTCGCGAACATATTTTAAAAATTTTACCGGTTGTTGATGAAGCATTAAAAGAGGCCCGAGTTGATTGGGATTCGATCGATGCTATTGCTGCTGTAAATGAACCAGGCCTAGTTAGTGCTCTGTTGACTGGATTTGTAACTGCGCGAACTTTGGCTGAAGTTAAGGGCAAACCTTTGATTCCAATTAATCATATTTATGCTCATATTTATGGGAATTGGTGTGAGCGTAAGGCTTCTGATTTCGAGTTTCCAATTCTTGTTTTGACTGTTTCTGGCGGTCATAATGAACTTATTTTAATGAAAAATCATGGAGATTTTGAGGTTGTTGGGGAGAGTCGCGATGACTCCGCTGGTGAGGCTTTTGATAAAGTCGCAAAACTTTTAGGGCTTGGATATCCAGGTGGCCCAGCAATTCAAAAAACAGCCCTGGAAGGCAATGATTTGGCTTTTGCGCTTCCTATCGCAAAAATGGATGGGCTGGATTTTAGCTTTTCTGGCTTAAAAACAGCTGTTTTGTATGAAATTCAGAGAACATATGGGCGCGATTTTGATCCAGCTACGCTTGATGCGGAATTTGTGGCGAATATGGCAGCGAGCTTTCAAAAAACCGTTGTTGAGACATTGGTTGAAAAGCTTGCAATTGCTGCTGACAAACACGGGCCTAAGCAAATTCATTTAGCTGGTGGAGTTTCAGCTAATAAATTGTTGCGCGAAGAAGCTGAAAAACGTTTAGGTGAAATTAAATTTCCTTCAAAATTGTCATATTGCACTGATAACGCTGCAATGGTGGCTTCATATGGATTTTTTAAAGGTTGACAATTGGCGCCAAAGTGTTATAATTGCCTACCTTCATATAATTCAAATGGATAACGAACCAACAGGAGAGCACACGTATGAATTTCAGGCACATTTACTGGGAATGATAATCCCTAATGGTTTTAATGAACTTTTAAACCAATATATTATGGATCGCAGCACTCAAATACAATTAGCGCAGAGTATTGCGGATATGTTTATTAACGCAGGAAGCAGCAATGACGATAAAAGCGAATTCATGGGGGAACTTGGTGAATATATAAAAGAATATATTGAAAAATATTATAAAGAAATGAATATTGATAAACCTGAGGCAGAAATTAATATGTTAAAAGAATCACTTTTGGCTGATTTATTCATATCAATAATGAGAAGAAGCGTTTGACTGCGGATTACATTGCAATGGTTGAATGTGGCTTTTTTGTAATAAAAAGGCTTAATTCACATTATATAAATTGATAGCTTTTTTATTATTAACTTATTAATTATGTCTGAAGATATGAAATCTTTGGCTTTACCTCTACAAGCAGGAAATATTGAAATACCTGATCATCTTGAAACAGCTTTACATGCATATTTGGTTGACTCAACCATATTAATAAAAGTAATTGGGCAAATTGATGGAATATTAACATCGCAAAAATGTGATGAAGCCTCAGTAGTAGAATTTTTCAGAATAATTGAACAATTTTTATCTGACAATTTTGCAGCAATGTATGATTGCGATTCTATTGTTCTTAAAGCACAAATTAAAGCATTTATGTTCGCAATATATGAAGGACTCGCAAAAAAAGCATATTTAGAAAAACCAGAAAATCCGGAAGGCGAAGTTGAAGGAATAGCCCAGGGGGCACAAGATCAAGCAAAAGAAGTTCAAAGTTAATTAATAATTTTACTTTTCTTGATTTTTCGGTAAACTAAAGGCCGATATGGTGAAACGTACATTTGCATTCATCTTTTTTCTTGTAATTGGAATCGGTCTATTTGTTTCAGTGATTGTTACGACCGGTGTGGACTCTATTGTCGAATCTCTGAGCAAATTTTCGCTTTTAAATTTTATTTTATTGGTGGTTTTGTCGCTTTTGAATTTTGCGCTTTTTACTTTGCGTTGGGATATGATTCTCCACCATCATCATGAAGGAGAAAAAGTGCCTTTTTATAGGCTTTTTTTACATAGAATGTCAGCATATGCAGTTAATTATTTAACTCCTTCAGCACAGACAGCTGGTGAGCCAGTTAGGTTATTTTTTCTGCAGGAGGAAGGGGTTGATACAAAAGATGCGGTTTCAACAATAGTTATTGATAAAATTTTTGAATATACCGCACTAATTTTGTTTATTTTTAGTGGGGTTGTTGTATCGATGATCGAAGGCTCAATGTTTAGCGGAAAAATTGAAATTATGCTTATGGCAGTAATTTTGATTTTTGGTGGTCTGATTTTTTGGTTTTACTATGCGACTATTAAAAAAATCGGTTTTTTTAGCTCTTTATTTAGATTTTTTAGACTTAATAAAATTAAAAGAATACAAAAACATGAGCAAAGCATTATCCATGTAGAAGAGCAAATGGCTATGTTTTATATTAATAATGTTGGTAAATTCATATTTTTACTTATTTTATCTTTCGCAACTGTGCTTTTTATGGTTCTTGAGCACTATCTTATTGCATATTTTATGGGAGTGAATTTGAGTTTTCTTCAGTCTTTCCTGTCAGCTACGATTCCAGGGATTTCATATTTAATTCCAATCCCTGGTGCGCTTGGAATGCTTGAAGGCAGCCATGCAGGAATTTTTGCACTGCTTGGCGTTTCGATTAATGTTTTTGTATTTGTTTTGATTATTAGATTAAGGGATTTGGTATTTATTTTTATTGGGCTTGCACATGCCTCAAAACAAGGAATCGGCATGATTAAAAAGAGCTTCAAACAAAAGAATTGATTTATTCTAAAACTGGGGTATAATAAAAGCTACGTTTTAATGCGCTCTAAATCTTTTATTATGAATGACGAAAAGACTTTCTCCCTTAAGCCTCCCTATCAAACCCCAAAAGGTGTACATGACATCCTCCCGCACGATCACGAATATCATACTTTTATTAAAAAAGTTGCAAGACATCGCTTAAGACAAGCTGGTTTTAAACGTATTTCAACTCCGACTTTTGAATATACTGATGTTTTTGCGCGAAGTATCGGAGGTGCAACTGATATTGTTGAAAAAGAAATGTACACATTTAAGGATAAAAAAGGCAGAAGCCTTACTCTAAGACCGGAAAATACTGCAGGAGTTGTAAGAGCATATATCCAACATGGAATGAAGCAATTACCACAACCAGTGGAACTTTATTATATTGACCCCATGTTTCGCTACGATCGCCCTCAAAAAGGAAGATACAGGCAGTTCTGGCAATTTGGTTTTGAGATGATTGGAGAACTTGACCCTGCGCTTGATGCTCAAACTATCTTTTTAGCTAATAAAATTAATGAGGATTTGGGAATTGATGCACTTTTTGATATTCAGCTAAATACAATTGGCAGCCTTGAAGATAGAAAAAAATACATGCAGGCTCTTAAGGATTACTATTATGGCAAGGAAAGATCTTTATGCGAACACTGCGTTCAAAGACTCGATCAAAATCCACTCAGACTCCTCGACTGTAAAAACGAAGACTGCATGATTCTTGCAGAGCTCGCTCCAAAAATGACTGACTACCTTTCTAAAGAAAGTCTGGAATATTATGAGGATGTGAAGGAGTTCCTTGATGAACTTGAAATCAAATATACTGAAAATCCAAAACTGGTTCGTGGCCTTGATTATTACACACATATTGTATTTGAATTCTGGGATAGCAAAGAAGGTGCGCAAAATGCAATTGGTGGAGGTGGCAGATATGATGGATTATGCGAAACTTTGGGTGGCCCACCTACTCCAGGTGTTGGTTATTCTGCAGGAATGGAAAGAATCATTGCTCACATGAAGCGTGAAAAAATAAGAGTACCATCAAAAGATGACATTCATGTTTTTGTTGCTCAACTTGGTAAAGAAGCAAAAAAGAAATGCTTAAAATTAATTGACGAAATGCGCGAAGCAGGTATTAAAACTATTGGTGCACTTGGCAAAGGCTCAATGAAACATCAGTTAAAATTAGCTGATAAATTCAATGTGCCTTACACATTAATAGTTGGCATTACAGAGGTAAGAGAAGGCACTTCAATCATCAGAAACATGGAAAAAGGAAGCCAGGAAATTGTAAAATTTGATCAGGTTATTGATGAACTGATTGATAAAATCGGTGAAAAAAATCTGGATAGATACAGTCCTGGTGAAATAGTCTATTAATTTGAACAAAAAGTGAAAATTCGATATTATGGGTAGGAATCATTTACCCCCTTTAATCATGTCTACAAAGAAAACGAAAAAACCTTTTAATTATTGGATGATAGCCACTTTTGCTTTACTGCTTATTTTTGGTGGTTTTATTACTTATGATAAAAGTCCAACAGTTCATAATGCTGTTAATGGTGTGCTTGGAATAGAAGACAATATGTACCCTGTTATTCTGCAGGTTAGAGTTGAGGTTTTAGTTGATAAATCTTTAGAAAATCCTCCATATGACTATAATGAACAGTTAACTGGTATTGAGGAAGAGTTTGAAATGGATCTGGTTGTTACTGAAATTGATTTCAATGATGAAAAAGGACAGAAGTACATTGAAGATTTTGAATTGAATTCGATTCCGGTTTTACTTTTCGAAGAAGATCTTGAAGACACTGCTTTTTATGAAGAAGCTAAGGATTTTTTCTCTCATGAAAATGATAAGTATATGCTTGTTTTAATGCCTTATAAATACCTAAAACTTCCTGATGCAAATAACGGGCATGTAAAAGGTGCAACAAATCCAAAAGTTACAATTATTGAATACAGTAGTTTTTCTTGCGGATACTGCGGAAAAATGAAACCAATACTTGCACAGCTTATTGAAGAATATCCAAATGATGTGCAGCTTGTTTACAAACAGTTTAACAGAGGAGGCGTAGATCCGATTTTAGAAAACGCATCTGAATGTGCTGGGGAACAAGACAAATTCTGGGAATTCCATGACTATATTTTTGATAATCAGGCAGAAATACAAGTAGAACATCCAGGAGACTTTGTTACTGCTGGTGCAGATGCTATTGGCCTTGATAGAACATCTTTTGATGAATGTATTGATGGAGGAAAATACATGCAGAAAGTTGAAGAAAATACTGCAGAAGCATTTAAATTTGGTGTAAATGGAACTCCTTCATTCTTTATTAATGATGAATTTGTTGGAGGAGCTGTTTCATACGAATCTATGAAAGAAATCATAGACAAATTTATTTAATAACTTACTAAATCATGCAAACTTTTGATGTATTTGGAATGTTCAGTGTTCAGATCTGGGGACTTTTAGTAGCCCTTGGAATGCTGATTGCACTTTTAATTTCTTTGGGCAGGGCAAAAAGAATAAAAGGCTCAGCTAAAGAAAAAATAACCAGTGAAAACCTGTATGACATTTTCATTATTGTTTTTATTGCAAGTATAATCGGTTCCAGATTGGTTTTTGCTCTTGAGCACTTGCCGGAATTTACTGGCATTTTTGATTTAGTTAATTTTACCAAAGGCGGGCTTAGCTTATATGGAGGATTTTTATTTGGAATTTTTGCTACGTACATATATTTAAAGATGAAAAAATTGTCTTTTTGGAAAACAGCTGACATTGTGGCCCCTGGGCTTGCACTTGGGATTGGTATCGGAAGAATTGGAGATTATTTAATTGGAAATCACATCGGAGCACGAACAGACTTCTTTTTAGGTACTTATTTTAATGGTGACTTAAGGCATTCCACTGCATTATATTCGGCTATTCTCGCTTTTATAGTTTTTATTGTGCTTATTTTGGTATGGCCATTTTTTAAAAAGAATAAAGGATTAACCGCTTATTTATCTGTTGTTCTATATTCAGGTTTAAGGTTTTTATTGGATTTTACAAGATCAGCTGACATAATTGGTGTTTCTGACCCAAGATTCTATCACCTTACTTTATCACAGTGGATTTCTCTTGTTTTATTTATTATTTTTGTACCTTTGTTTTTCTTAAAACTAAAGAAAAAATGAAAAAAGGGCTTTTAGCAGGTTTTTCTTTAATTTTACTAATTCAGTTTAGTGGAATTGCCCATGCTCAATTAATAGAAGGGGCTTTCCCTGATGTTTCAACTGATTCAAAATATTATACTGCAATTGAGTATTTTCATAACAAAGACATTGTTGAAGGTTACACAGATGGAACTTTTAGACCAGATCAGCTCGCAAACAGAGCTGAAGCACTTAAAATTATTTTATTAAGTTCAGATGTTCAGATAGATATGGAAGATCTGGGTGCAAATGTTTTCCCTGATGTAACAAACGAAGACTGGTTTTATCCATATATTAAAAAAGCTGTTGAACTTGAAATTGTAGAAGGTTATGACGATGGATATTTCAGACCTGTTCAAACTCAAAATATAGCTGAGACTTTAAAAATAATAATACTTGCAAACGGTGTAAGCGTTAATGATCCAAATGAGAACGAATCGATTTTCCCTGATGTAACAGGAGATTTATGGTTTGCTCCTTATGCAGCTTATTCAAAAGAAAAAAATATTGTTGAGCCGCAGTCAGACGGGAATTTAAATGCAGGCAGAGGTATTACACGCGGCGAACTTGTTGAGCTAATGTATAGAATGGAAATTGTTCTTCAAAACAATGGTGAGCCTTTTGATATTTCAACAAACTGGCCAACAGTTACTTATCCTCAGTATGCATTTAAAACAAAGTTGCCTTATGACTGGAAGATTATAAATAATGAAGATCAGGTTGTTTTTTGGCATCCTGATGCCGTGAATCACCAAAGTACTTATGAGGTGCCATATCCTTTTTCAGGTGAGGTGGCTTTTCATTTAGACAACAATGAAGCAGGTTTAAATAGCGAACAATATATTGAAAATTTAGAGATGGTTTATAAATCAGATTTTGGAACCTATCAAAAAAACACGCTTAGCCTGGCAGGCCACGAAGCCCTCAATTTAAATGTAAGCCCTGTTCACGACGATTATTATATTTTCTATCCTGATAATAAAGTGCTGCAAATTTATACCTCTTATGGATGGTCTAATCTAACAGAGCATCTGCAGGAAGAAATTGATAAAATCCTTGAAAATATTAGTTACATAAGACCGCAAAGTTCTTCAACCGGCGACTTACTCTCAGATGCCCGTAGTAGAATTTTAGTTGAAGGCTTAGGCCAGCAAACACTCGATCTGTTTGATGATTTAGTTAACATAGAAACCGATACAATTGGAGTTGGAACCGGACCAATTGATTATTTTTATACAGCAGACTATGATGCAACCCTAAAATACGAAAGAGCATCTGACACAATCCTTGATATTCAAAGCGGGCAAACTACAGCGTTTTAACAGTTGCTTTAGCATTTTGAGCAGTTTTTTGCTGAATATTCAAAGTGATAAGCTTGGTTTGTAATTCAATTATAAAATCAAATATAAATTTATTGGCTTTTGAATCCGAATAACCAAATGCCTCTTTAAGGAAAATTTTTATTTGAGCCATTGAAGCTTCCAGATTTTTTCCTTTCCCATCAACTTCAGCTTCTGAAATAAAACAATCTATAAAATGATCCAAATTTATTTTTTCCATAATTAGTAAATTACATGCTACCTGTAATGGTTTAGGTAGCTCTATATCTTCTGTATTTGATGGCCTTTCTGGTTGTAACATTTTTAAAAGATTAGTAATTGTACTCTGCGTTACAGAGTACTCTGCTGGCTAAATAAGTCAAACTTTTCAAATTGACGTATTGTTTACTTTGAAGTACTTTGCAACTCAGCAATTAAGTCGGTTATTGAAAATTAACAGGCTTTTCTTTATAATATCGCCGCAAATAACCAAATTTAAAATTGATTATTTTTACACAGCAGATTATGATGCAACCCTAAAATACGAAAGGGCATCTGACACAATCCTTGATATTCAAAGCGGGCAAACTACAGCGTTTTAGGATCATCAGACTCAGTTACGCTTGCAACTCTATCAGCAAAATTATCGCCTTTTGATGCTATCTCAGAAAAAGCTTCATCTAAAAAGTGTTCCAACATTCCTGCGATTATTAGTTTAAAATATACATCTGTAAAATCCTGACTCATGTCTTCGCAATCTTCGTCATTTGCTAAATATACTCTCCATACCTGAGTCAAAGCAGGTCGAATCGTTCCATGTAAATAGCTCTCAAACTGATATCTGTTTTGAAACCTACTCAATTCACTTAGAATTTGTTTTACTATAGCTACTCGATCTTCATGTCCGTGTTTTGATGTAAGATAATCTATAATAGCCTGCTTGGTTTCAACAGGAATATCACGATTTGTAATACAATCGACAGTTACTAGATTACGCTCTACTGTTTCCATAATATTTAAGTTAATATATTAAGATTGATATATTAACATATTTTCATAAATTGTCAAGTAAATACTTTTTAAAGTTTGAATTGCACAGGTACTTTTCCTCCAATTTCTTTTCGCAAAGCTTCATCATATATATCCCAAGCAAATGTAACTACTTCTGGATTTACTGTAGGCATCATATAAATAGTCATTACAGTTTCACCTGACTCATCTTTTACATAAACATTATAAACTTCAGATAATAGAGCTCCTTCAGGAGGTTTGATATCTCGATCTTTATCAGTTTCAAATGTATAAGTTAATTCTTGTTCCAAATCGAATATTGGGAACCACTGCTTGATCAATTCGTCACTTTGTCCAAAAATATCACGAAAAGTTGATAATAGATCATCTGAAGATAACTCAGTACCTATAGGTATTTCTTTTTGAGCTTCCATATCATATAAGGTTATTGAAATAATAAGGGTGTTATTCTATAATAACGCCGACCAATAATCAATATTATATGTCTGGACACAGTAAATGGCACTCAATTAAACATAAAAAAGGCGCTGCTGATGCAAAAAGAGGCAAAATCTTCACAATTCATGCAAAACTTATAACTATTGCCGCACGTGAAGGTGGAGGTGATCCTGAAACCAATGCAGCACTCCGATCTGCAATTGATAATGCAAAAGCAGCAAATGTACCTAATACAAATATAGACAAGGCAGTTAAACGCGGTACAGGTGAAGATAAAGATGGCGCAGTTATAAGCGAAATTATGTATGAAGGCTATGGTCCGGCAGGAATCGCAGTGTATATCCAGGCTTTAACTGACAATAAAAATCGTACAGTTGCTAATGTTAAAAATATTTTAACTAAAAATGGCGGGAATATGGGCACAGCAGGCAGTGTTGCATATCTTTTTCATAAAAAAGGATACCTAATGGTTAAAGCTACACCTGACAAATTCGATGATGTTGAACTAGCTGCTATTGATGCGGGAGCAGAAGATATTCAACGAGGTTCAGATTCAATTGAAGTATATACAGCTCCAAACGAGCTACAT
Organism: Patescibacteria group bacterium; assembly: GCA_042577965.1. Taxonomy (GTDB): domain Bacteria; phylum Patescibacteriota; class Gracilibacteria; order UBA1369; family PNNO01; genus JAUVDZ01. Next base: position 2,919 of record JBHPDK010000011.1, on the reverse strand, counting down.
TCAGTTAAAAAAGGCCTGGAAGATGCTGGATTTAAAATTGAATCCAGCGAACTCACTTACGAGCCAGAAAACACAGTTGAAATCGCAGATGAAGATAAAGCCCGCAAAGTTCTTAAATTCATGGATGCACTTGAAGAAGATGATGATGTATCAAATGTGTTTAGCAATTTTGATATTCCGGATGAGGTGATGGAGAAGATGGGGTAAATTATCCAAACATCCTTTGCATACCTCCAAACATTGCATCACGATAATTATTTACAAATCTTCTTAGTAAAGGTTCTTTTTGAAGCTGGGCTCTTAATTCTTCATTTCTCTGTTCTTCTACAGGTGATAATTTCATTTCACTTTCTAATGAATCAACCGTTGATTGCGTAGCTGCTCGCACTTCTTCAACATGCAAACTGTCTTGAGCTGTAGAAATAATATTTTCAATTCGGCTTTCAATGCCATCAAATTTAGTTTGCAAAGTTATATATTCAAGCATTTTTTCAACACCAAATTCTTTAAGTGCCAATCTTACTCCATGATTACTTCCAGCACGTGAACAAACACTTCTTAAATGTATAAAATTATTTTTTTCCTGCCTTTCTTCCGGAGTTAATATTGTTTTGTCCACTTTATCAAATAATTCCTGCATTCTTTCAGCAAGCTCCCTGGGGAATCCTTCTTCTCTTGCTTTTAACCTTGGTGGGAATTCTTTTTGCTTAGCACGTATAATACTTTCTTCAATTTCATCATCATCTAAACCTAAAAATTTAAGCCTTAATCTTTCACGTTCTTCACCTCCACCTAAAAATTCATCATTTAATTTCGCCCATCTTGTTGATTCCTTATCATTAAGACCAGATAGCAATGCTATAATTTTATCAAAAGCTCTATGTTCAATAGGTTCATTCTCAAAATCAAAATCATCTGCATCTGATAATCTTTCATATTCATAATAATCATCAAATTCATATTGCTGAATAACGCCATCATCTAAAAGTTGCTGGATTCGTTCTTTTAAATAAGGGATTGTACGTTCACTATCAGCCAATAATCTTTCATATCTTTCTTCTGCGCTATCTCTATCTAATTTTTTATCAGTCATTAATAAAATTATAGCTCTTAATCTATGAGCTTCTGTTGAAACTTCATCTAATGGAGTTGCTAATTGGGCTTGTTCTGCTGCTTCCCATCCAACAACTTCTGCTTCGCAAGCATTTAATACTTGATCATCATCAGCTAATTTAATTCTACCTATTGTTAATTCTGGTTCACCCATAATTATTAAATTAAGTTAAAAAGGAGTTTATTGTACAACGATAAACTTTTTTTGTCAAGCACTATTTATTCTTCGAATTTGTAAGTCATTCCCGGTTCTAGGTCGATATCGTGTTGTTCTTTTGGAACATTTTCAACAACTTGTTCGTTTTTAACTTCTTTAGATTTTTTCTTTGTAGATTTCCTTTGAGGTTTTTTCTTTTTTGATTCGCTCGCTGGCGCTCGCTCCATAGAGCTCGCCTTCGCTTCGCTCGCCTCGCTCTGGCTCTCCCAAACCGGTTCTTTTAACTGTTTTTTTATATGATCGAGTTCTGGGCCGCTAATAATTTCTGGTGTTTCATCCGGGTGGATATTGAGCCGATTTGCTTGAAATTCGCGAATCTTTGTGATGATTTCTTTTTCAGTTGCATCAAGATCTGAGCTTTTAATTTTAAATCCTGCTGCTTGCACGTGGCCGCCTCCATTAAACATTTCAGCTATTGCACTTGCATCAATTGACTGGCTTGTTGTGCGAACACTGCCTGAAATAAGTCCGTCGTTTCGTTCTTTAATTAAAAGAACAACATCTGCACCTGGTGCATTTGTCATAAGTTCATCAATAATATCACCTGTTTCGTCCTGACTGCTTTGCGTGGATTTAAAATCAGCCTGGCTAATTGTTGACCAGACTATTTTATATAAAGGATCAAACTGTATTTTTGAAAGAACTTTCCCCCACAATTTAAGCATTGTTAGGTTTTTTGTCTTATATATATGTTGGATTATTTCCTGCTGACGAGCTCCATATCCTAATAAATGAGCTGCTGATGCAAAGGCTTTTGGGCTTGTATTAGCGTTTTGAAAGCTTCCTGTGTCAGTTACAATTCCAGCAAGTAAAAGTGTTGCAATATCTTCATCAAATAAATCTTTACCTAATTCTTCAATAATCGGAATTATAAGCTCAGTTGTTGATGAAGCCATCATATCCACATGATTAACCTTACCAAACTGATTATTACTAAGATGATGATCAATATTAATAACAGGAATTTGAGTAAATAAACCTGCATTATTTTCATATAATTTGCCGAGCTGCGAAAGATCGCCTGTATCTACAACAATTATTAAATCGTATTTTGAAGGCCCATAATTAAAAGAGACCTCATTTTCACTTAAAGTCCCTTGTTTTGGAGTAACAATAATATTAACTTTATTATCTTCCACATCTGTTTTGATTGTATCGATTTTGGCTTTACTGCAGTCTAAAGTAACAATAAAGTCATTTGAAGTAACTAAATGATCATCAATTGAATTGGTTTTTGGAAGAAAATCCAAAACTTCAGGGATCGGTTCTGAGCAAACAACAGTTGCCTCTTTGCCCATCTTCTTCAAAACCAGAAACAAAGCAAGTGCGCTGCCAATTGAATCACCATCAGGCGGAGCTGACGGAAGTATCAGAATTTTTTGGCTTTTCTGAATCAATTGAACTACTTGTTGTTGTATTTGGTTTGCAGGCATACCTTTGCAATATATATTATGCGATCATAGTATTATAAAACAATTTTTTTCCAATGTCAACCTAAACCTTAAAGTTCTTTTAAGGCGTTAAAATATCAAAATCCTGTATTAAAATCAACTAAAATCTATAATTTTCATTTGCAGAGTGCTTTTTCC